>JBGSUN010000211.1:0-137867 GCA_041753475.1 Planctomycetaceae bacterium
CCCTGACCCTCTCCCCCGCGGACGGGGGAGAGGGGACCAGACATGCGCAGTCCGCCTGACCATCACTAGCCGCGACCCGCCGGGGGAGCGCGGCGCGGTGGGTTCAACTCGCATTGACTCAATTGCCCATCCCGCCTACAAGCCGTGTTTACGAGGGGGCTTGTGATGACGCCGCGCGAGGCGCCGATTGACGGATTGCGTGCGTACCGACCGTATGTCGTGGTCGGTAGCGTTGCGACATTGCTGTTCTTCTTTGCCCTCGGTTCCTGCCGGACTCTCACCGACCACGAAGCCCTGCTCGCGGGCTCGGCGAAACAGATGGTCGCTGAGCGGAGCTGGCTGGTGTTGCACATCGGCGACATCCCGCGGCTCGAAAAACCGCCTCTGCCGCAATGGATCGTCGGTGCGTGGGCGAGTCTTCTTGGCGACTTCAACGAATTGACCGTACGCATGCCGTTCGCGACGTTTGGCGTAATCGTCATTCTGCTCGAAACCGCGTTGATGACGCGTCTGTTTGATGCACGCACTGGCTTATGGTGCGGGCTGATTCAATCCACGTGTGTCTACCAGATGGCCCACGCACGGCTCGCGGAATCGGACATCATTCTGCAAGCCCTTGTGCTGGGGGCCATCACGTTGTTCGTCTGGCGTGAATGGGGCGAGCACGTTTGGACAGCAAGACAGCACTTCGCGGTCCAACTCGGCTTCTGGACGTTGCTCGGGTTGATGAACTTGCTGAAGGGGGTCGGTTTCGGGGCAATTCTCACCGTACTCACCTGTGCGGGATGGCTGGTCCTCCGTGGTGATGCTCGTGGCTTACAAAAATGGTGGTCCTGGCCCGGCGTGGTCCTGGCCGTGTTGATCGGTCTCGCTTGGCCCACCGCGGTCGCCGTCTACGAACCGGCGGGGCTCAACATCTGGCGTGATCAGATTCTGGGCCGCGCGACCGGTTCGCTCGGCTACCATCAGCCCGTGTGGTACTACCTGCTCCACTGGCCCGTGCAGTTACTCCCGTGGACGCCGTTCCTGTTCGTCGGTGCGGCCGCTTCATGGAAGCGGGCACGGACCCAACCCGCCAGTGCGGACCGTCTGCTCTGGTGGTGGGCCCTCAGTCATCCCGCGTTGCTGACGTTGTCCTCCGGCAAGCATCATCATTATCTCATCTACGCCCTGCCAGCACTAACGCCCATCATCGTGCAGGGATTGTTCCAGAAGGGCGAGACTCTCACCCGGAAGTTTGCAGCACTCAGATCGGCAACGGTTGTGAAATACGCTGCACCCTGTTTGTTGACCGTGATCGTCGCCGGGCATCTCACGGTGCAAACCGTCGTCCTTCCCCGCCGTGACCCTTCTGCCGCGGATAAGCAATTTCTGACCGATCTGGAGCAGCAAGTCCCGGCGGATTCCCCGTTGGCGGCGTTTGGCGGTCAGGAAGTCGCGCGGCACGTCTTCTATGTGCATCGTCCGTTGATCGGCGTCAGTAACGTCGAGAGCCTTGCCGGGATGGTTCACGATTCCCGCGAGCTATTCGTGATTGCCCGCGGGCATGCCGAGGACAAACTCCGCGAGACAGGTGATGTCACGAGTGTGATGCAAAGCCGGACGACCCGCCGTGAAAAGTCCCCGTTGGATCGTTACACGCTGTTTCGAGTGACCCGCCGCGAAACACTCGCTGCGGAAACAACCGAACGCCGAGAACAATAGGCCTGCTGGCATGACCGACGCACCCAAAACTTCCCTCTGGCGCGAGCGCGAACTCTGGATCGTGCTGCTGCTCGCCGTCGCACTCTATGCTCCGCGGTTGACGACGCTGACCGTCCGTGGGGAAGAATCCCGCCGGGCCATCATCGCGCGCGAGATGATTGACCGCGGCGACTGGATCGTCCCCCGCACCCAGGGCGAAGTGCGGCTCAGTCGACCACCGTTGCAGAACTGGTGGATCGCGGCCTTCGCCGTCACGTTCGGCGAGATGAACGCTCTGGCGATCCGCCTGCCCGGTTTGATCTCGACCGTGCTGACCGTCGGCCTGATCTACTGGTACAGCCGCCGCCGGTTGGATCGCACGGCATCCCTCGTCGCCGCGGTGGCCTATGCCAGCGTGTTACAGGTGCTCGAACAAGGCCGCACGGGAGAAACGGAGCCGATCTTTACGTTCCTGGTCGCTGCGTCATTGTTACTCTGGCATGGATGCTGGCTGGAATCCCGTCACCGCACGGCGTGGTTGCTCGGCGGTGCGTTTGGTGGGCTGGCAATGCTCGCCAAAGGGTTGCAGGCTCCACTGTACTTCTTCGGTTCGATCTGGTGTTATCTGATTCTCACGCGCCAATGGCGAGCGCTTTTGCAGCCCGCGCATGCGCTGGGCATCTCCGCCTTCGCCGGTGTCGTTGGTCTCTGGCAAGCGGCCTTTGTCGCTGAGATGGGCCTCGCCGATGGCTGGATGATTTACTTCTGGAACGTGCAGAACCGCTTCCATGATCCGCGGATCATCACGATTGTCGAACACCTCGCCACCTTTCCGATCATCGTCATCGTCGCATGCCTGGCCCCGTGGTCGTGGATGCTGCTCGGTTACCTCGACCGCGGCGTGCGACAGTCGCTCGGCAACAAACGTGACGTCGTGGCCTTTGCGACGATCAGCATTCTCGTCTGCTTTCCGTCGGTGTGGATTCCCCCGGCGGCCCGTCCGCGGTACTTCATGCCGCTCTTTCCCTGTTTCGCGGTGCTGATCGGCATCGTCATGGAATCACTGCTGCAGCGGTTCGACCAACAACGGATGCCGTTGTGGACGCACTTCGTCCGCGGCTGCACGATCCTGATGATCAGTGCTGCGGCCATCGTGCCTGTGTTGTCGATCGCGCTATCCCACACCGATTTCCTGCCACCCCTGATGGAAGCGACCGCGTTTGCCCTTATCGCCGCAATCACCGCCGTGTTGTTGTGGACCTGGGGCGATGTGATCTCCACAACCAACGTCCGCCGCGTGAGTCTCACCGTTGCGGCGTTTCTCGGGGTCTGCTACGTCGGCCCGGTGATGACCAGCCAGCAGCAACGCACCGGTAACCTGCCCGAAGCCACCGCGGCGCTACGAGACCGTCTCCCGAGCGATGCCCATCTACAGAGCTTCGGCCACATTCACCACGTGTTTCTGTACTACTTCGGACGCCCGGTGGAGTTGCTGCCGGTGCCGAAGAGTGAGACCGATCTCACCGCGGATGTCGATTACTTCCTCATCAACGGCGAAGGCCACGAACGCCCGGAGTTGCCGTTTGCCTGGGAGGAAGTTGCCGTCGTGTCGATTGATCGCAACAAACGTCCGGTGCCGAAAGAGACCGTCGTCATCGGCCGCCGCGTTCGAAATTCGTCGCTGTCCCAACTCGGCACGCTCGACCCCGATGCGGTCGAACGGCGATAATTTAGCATATTGATTTTCCCAGCCCGGAGCGCGAGCGACGGAGGGTTGTCCCCAAAGGATACTCCGTCGCTCGCGCTCCGGGCTGGGACAAACTTCATCATCCGCATCGAAAGCACCCCATGTCCGTTCGTCCGTTCATTCGTTTGCATGCCGATGATAATCTCGCGGTCGCGGCGCGGAGTGTGCCCGTTGGTGTGGCGATCGGCCTCGATTCGTCCTCCGATGTGAAGACGGTCGAAACGATCGAAATGGGTCACAAGGTCGCCCTGAAGCCCATCGCCGTCGGACAGCCGATCCGCAAGTTCGGCCAGGCCATCGGTTATGCGACGAAGGACATCCCCACGGGCGGCTGGATTCACACGCACAATGTTGAAGCCGGGATGTTGAGTCTCGACTATGCGTTTTGCAGCGAGATTCCCGCGCCGCCGACGCCGATCACCGGCCGCACGTTTGATGGTTACCGCCGCCACGATGGCCGCGCCGCGACACGCAACTACGTCGGCATCGTGAGCACCGTCAACTGTTCGGCTCACACCTCGAAACTCGTGGCGCAGAAGTTCAACAAAGAACTGCTGGAAGCGTTCCCGAATGTCGACGGCGTCGTCCCGCTCACTCACAAGGGGGGCTGTGCGATGCAGTACGGCGGCAAGGATCATCAGCAACTCACGCGGACGCTCGCCGGGTTCGCGAAGCATCCCAACATCGGGGCGTACATCGTCATCGGCCTCGGCTGCGAAACGGCCCAGGCCTCGTTCCTGATGGACAACGGCGGTCTGGTACAGCTCAATGAGAAGAAGGACATCTTCGGCAACGGCCCGCTCGTGATGAACATTCAAGAGCAGGGCGGCGTTGCGAAAACCGTGGCCCGCGCGACCGACATGATCCGCGAGATGCTCCCCGAGACCAACAAGGCCCGGCGCGTCCCGATCCCCGTTTCCGAGATCATCCTCGGTGTCGAATGCGGTGGCAGCGACGGCAACAGCGGCACCACGGCCAACCCCGCGCTCGGCTATTGCAGCGACTTGCTCGTGGCGCATGGCGGTACGTCCTGCCTCTCCGAAGTTCCAGAAATCTACGGCGGCGAGCATCTGCTGACACGGCGCTCGATCAACCGCGCGGTCGCCGACAAACTCCTCGAACGAATTCAATGGTGGATCGATTACACCGCCAAGTTCGGCGAGCGAATCGACATCAACCCGTCCGTCGGCAACAAGAAGGGCGGTCTCACCACCATCTACGAAAAGTCGCTCGGTGCGATCGCCAAGGGGGGGACCACCGCGCTGCGGGCCGTGTATGAATACGCGGAAACGATCCGGGAAAAGGGCTTCGTGGTGATGGACACGCCGGGGTACGATCCCGCGTCGGTCACTGGGATGGTGGCGGGAGGATGCAATGTCGTCTGCTTCACCACAGGCCGCGGCAGTTGCTTCGGCTGCAAGCCGGTGCCGACGCTGAAAATCGCCACCAATACGCCGATGTATCAGCGGATGGTGGACGACATGGACATCAACGCCGGACGGATTCTCGACGGGGCGACGATTGAAGAAGTCGGCCGCGAGATTTTTGAAGACGTCATCGCCGTCGCCAGTGGCAAGCAGACCAAGAGCGAAGCCCAGGGCATCGGCGACGAAGAATTCTGCCCCTGGACCTGGGGCCCGGTGACGTAGTCTGTCTTATCCGAGCCGCGACCATGAGGGAGTGTGTTCCGGATTCGTGGGTGCTGATCATGAAGAACTCGCTCCCTGACGGTCGCGGCTCGGATCAGAGAATCTCGCGGATCACGCGACCGCTGACATCGGTCAGTCGAAAATCACGGCCGTGATGACGGTATGTCAGCCGTTCGTGATTCAGGCCGAGTTGCCATAACAGCGTCGCGTGCAGATCGGGAATGCTGACGCGGTTTTGGATTCCCTGAAAACCAAGTTCATCCGTTTCACCATGAGAAACACCCCCGCGGATGCCGCCGCCGGCCAGCCACGTGGTGAAGGCGTGCGGGTTGTGATCGCGGCCGCTGCCGCCGCGCTGGACGATGGGGAGGCGGCCGAACTCGCCATTGCAGATCACGAGGGTGGAGTCGAGCAGCCCGCGTTGTTTCAAATCGGCGAGTAATCCTGCAATCGGTTGATCGGTCTCCATCGCGAACCGGCGATGATTCGCCACGATGTTCTGGTGCCCGTCCCAACTCTGCTCGTTCTCGGTCCCACCGCTGTAGATTTGCACGCAACGGACACCGCGTTCGATGAGTCGTCGCGCGATCAAGCATTGCCGACCAAACGGGGCACAGTGCGGGTCATTCAGCCCATAGAGCGATTGCGTGTCCGCGGTTTCTTCAGCAAGACTGACCACCTCCGGTGCGGCCGATTGCATCCGCATGGCCAACTCGAACGTGGCGAGACGATCCGCCATCCGGTCTTCCAATCCCGACTGCGCGGCGTACTCTCGATTGAGCGCCGCGAGTCCATCAATTTGCCGCCGCTGTCGGTCCAACGTCATCCCGGCAGGCCGCTGCGTGAATGGTAATGCGTTCGCTTCCGAATCAAGCACGGTTCCTTGAAACGGCTGCGGCAGGAAGCCTGATGTCCAGTTCTGACCATGCCCTTTTGGCAAGCCGCGCTGCCAAGGATCGGTCATCACCACGAACCCCGGCAGGTTGCGGCTGAGGCTGCCGAGACCGTACGTCGCCCACGCCCCAAAGCACGGCATCCCCTGCCGCGTGAAGCCGCTGTTCATCTGAAACAGGGCGGGCGAATGATTGTTCGACTCCGCCCAGCACGCATGCAGGAACGTCATGTCATCGACGTGCTGTGCCAGTTGCGGAAACAACTCCGACGCCCAGTGCCCGCATTCGCCGTGTTGTCGAAACGCAAACGGCGACTGCATGACTGGTCCGATGGCCGTGGGAAAGAACCCCGTCGTGGGATCGAGTCCCGACAACTCCTGGCCATGTCGCCGCGCGAGTTCCGGCTTGTAATCCCAAGTGTCGATCTGACTCGGGCCACCGTTCATGAAGAGCCAGATGACGGATTGCGCCTTGGCAGGGTGATGTGCCGAACGGGCTGATTCCGATGCCGCCGCATCGTCGATGAGCAGGTGCGCCAGCGCGAGCGCACCAAAGCCGTTCCCCGCACGGTGCAGCCAGTCGCGACGCGACAAGATCGCCGATGCAGCGTTTGATTTTTGATGTACCGTCTTCGCCGAAACCAGCGTCGATGTGGTTCCTTCTCCCCCGTCCGCGGGGGAGAAGGTGGCCGAAGGCCGGATGAGGGGGCCGCGCGCATCAAATCGCCCCCTCACCCTAACCCTCTCCCCCGCGGACGGGGGAGAGAGGACCGGAGGTGGAGCGACAGGGCGACTTTCGGAGATCATCAGCGGGCTTCAATCGAGAAAGACGAACTCATCCAAACTCAACACCATCTGGCACAAATCGGTCCACTCGTCCACGCCGGGATTCGGTCCGAGCAGACGCTGCATCGCGTCGCGTTCGGTCGGAGACGGATCACGTTGCAATGCGGTTTGAAACAGTGGCCGCAAGGGATCGTCAGCATCGGACCGATAACGTTCTGCGATACGGACCGCGAGGGTGCGGGTCTGTTCGCCGTTCATGAGAGCCAGCGCTTGTGCCGGCGACATCGTCTGGGGACGGCGGCCTTCCACACGGCAACCGTCCGGAGCATCGAACGCGGCGAGCCAGGCATCGGGATCGCTCCGTTTAATGAATGTGTAGAGACTGCGGCGATCATGTTGCGGGTCACGTTCGGACGGACCATCGAGGCGATCATCCAGCGTTCCCGCGGCGACAAGCATCGCGTCTCGCAGCGCTTCGGCGTCCAGACGACGCGGCGTCCAACGAGCCAGGAACCGATTGTCGGGATCGATTCTCATCGTGTCGGGTGTGGGAAACGTTGTGCGACGATACGCCGCGCTGGTCACCATCAGGCGTTGAATCGGTTTGAGTTGCCAGTCGTGTCGGATCAACTCGGCGGCGAGCCATTCCAGCAGTTCGGGATGCGACGGGCCGCTGCCGCGCGTGCCGAAATCATCCGGCATGGCGACCAGTCCCGTGCCGAAATGATGCTGCCAGAGTCGATTCACGATGACCCGCGCGAGGAGTGTTCCCGCGCCGCTTTCGACATCGGTCAACCAGCGGGCCACGAAAGTGCGTGAGGTGAGCGAGTGGAAATCGTCCTCACGGCTCAGGACCTGCAAGACGCCGGGAGCTGCGATTCCGGCCGGGCGGGTCGGGTCACCCCGAACGAAAAACTGCGTAGTCGGTAGAAACTCATCCGCGGCTTGTGTGTGCAGTCGGATAGCGGGGCGGCCTTCCGTTGCGACGAGCACCGTTTTCATAACGGGCTTTGGTGCCATGGCCGCGTGTTCGCGCCGAAATCTGTCGAGTCGCTGCCATTCCGCATCCTGCGGGGCGAACCAGCGCGCGAGAGCGGACCAATCTTCGTTCGTCAACTGTGACGGTTCATGCAAAAGAGCGGCCGCTACACGGTCCGGCATCGGGGATAGCGCGGCTTCGAGACCGGGATTGGGTTTCGTGCTGAATGAGACCCGCAGTCGGCCGATCGAAGCCCGTGGACGCGACTTGAATTCGAGACGAATCTGCAGCGCGTCTTCCGGTCGCAAGTCCACCGGTCGCGCGAGATGAAACACCGCGGCGTGCGGACGTCCCAACTGCGGATCCACTCCCCACGCCGTGGCATCGCGATCATCCAGCGTCCCCACAATCGCGCCGCCAACTTGTTCAAATGTGGCGACGGCGCCGGCCAGCGGAATGGCCGGGGGACTAAGGTCGTCGGTGACCAGCGGGACAACCTCCACGCGGCTGAGGGCGAAGTTGCCGTCCGCATCGCGACCGGGACCGCCATTCGTCATCGTGGAGTCCGTCAACGCTTCAATGCGAATCGCTGTCACCCGGCGGCCGGTGGTGCGCAAGCGGAGCCAATACTTTTCTTCTTTCTGAGCCGCCCCGGTCACGAGCCATGAACCGTCGGCTTGTTCCTTCCACTGGGGTTCGTCCGTCGAAGCGATGGTCATCGTTGACGGCAATAACCACGTTGAGCGCAGAGCTTGCGGTGGTGCCGAACGACGCCATGTTTGATACGCGGTCCGCAGTCCGTTCGCTTCGTACTTTGCCACAGCGTCTTCAAAGGGGACCTGTCGTTTTGCGAACGCGGCTTGGGCGGCGCGATAGCCCGCGGGATCGAAATCGAGTTCGACGTCGCTGCGAACCGTCTTGGTGAAGTGCGCGGCCAGACGGTAAAAATCGGCCTGCGGTATCGGATCGTACGGGTGATCGTGACAGCGGGCACAGCCGATGTTCAAGCCGAGAAACGCCGTGCCCATGGTCGACACGATGTCGTCGAGTTCATCGTAGCGCTGGCGTTCCACCTCGCGCTTCGTGATCTGCGTGCTGTGCGGACCGGCGGCGAGGAAACCGGTCGCCATCCACGCCTGACGGTTCGCAGGTGCGAGTTTGTCCCCGGCGATCTGCCAGCGCACGAACTCATCGAACGGCTGATCAGCATTCCACGCCTGCACCATGAAGTCGCGGTAGTGGTACGCCGTCGGGCGGTCATAGTCGTGTTCATACCCGTGACTCTCCGCGAACCTGGCGATGTCGAGCCAGTGCCGTCCCCACCGTACGCCATAATGAGGACTCGCCAGCAGACGATCCACGATCCGGTCGATCGCATCAGGCGACGAGTCGGCTACAAACGCAGCGACCTCTTCCGCTGACGGTGGCAATCCCAGCAATGTGAACGACAACCGGCGTATCAACGGGCGGCGATCTGCGATTGGATTCGCCGTCACGCCTGCGCGGTGTTGCTCCGCAGCCAGAAAACGGTCGATCGGATGGGCATCGGCACCAGCGGGTACCGTGATCGATGACAGCGGTCGAAACGCCCATACTTCGCGCAGAGCCGGATCAATGCGGCGCTCCGTCCAATTTGCCGGATCAGTCGTTGCGGGGGCTTCGGCTGCAACTGCGGAGACGGCCAAGGCCAAATACCCTACGCCGACCACTCCACCACAGATTCTCTGCCGAACTCCCATACGGCGCTGCCATCCTCAGAAGACGATTCGCGGCGGGTTTTCGATATTGGTGCCGGAACGGATCTCCTGCAGGAAGTTTACCGGACGGCCAAGGCCAGGGCTATGACGGCTGTGCTTGAGTTTCGAGTTCCCCTTCACCGGCCACTGGCACGGCATCATTGCGGAATCGGTAACCCACACCCCGGACGGTTTCGATTAAATCCGCCCGCGATCCCAGTTTCTGCCGCAGCGAACGGACATGCACATCAATCGTCCGTTCCAAGGCGTTCGCATCTTCGCCCCGGCAACGGTCCATCAATTCGTTCCGGCCAAAGGGACGTCCCGGTTGTCGGGCCAAGGTCCACAACAAGCGAAACTCTGTGGGGGTGAGATGCAGGTCCTGCCCTTCGATTTTTGCGAGATGATTGATGCGATCAATCTCGATTCCGCCGGCACTGATGACATCGCGCGCTTGTTCTGCGGACGCATCACGACGCAACAGCGCCTTGATCCGATGAATCAGCGGCTTGATCTTGAACGGTTTGGTAACGTAGTCATCCGCACCCATGTTGAAGCCGACAATCTCATCGACTTCCTCGCTTCGCGCGGTCAGCATGAGGATGCGTATGTTCTGCGTCTTGGGATCGCTGCGCAGGATCCGGCAGACTTCAAACCCTTCAATGATCGGCAGCATCAGGTCCAGCACGACCAGATCGGGGGTGTGCGCCTGTGCTTTGCGGACGCCGTCCTGGCCATCCGCCGCGGTCATCACCTCGAATCCCTCTTTCTCCAGGTTGTACTGAAGAACCTCAGCCAGGGATCGCTCATCTTCGACAATCAACAGACGTGATTTCGACATCTTTGCTCATTAACCATGACAACGGGGCCCCCGCCGGGAACCGTTCCCGGAGTGAACCGCCGTAATGGATGATGCTCAGCGCGGCGATAGCTCGGCCGTTGAGATTCAGGCAACGTCAGTTGCGGAACCCGATGGAGGTGTCCGGGCCTCGACACGATTGCGATGACGAATGATCTCGCCCTGGACGAGGTACACCACGTCCTCGGCGATGTTCGTAGCATGATCGGCGATGCGTTCAATCTGACGCGATGCCGAAAACAAATGGAGCGCCGGGTCAATCAGGTCCGGCCGGTTCTGCATCAGCGCTGTCAACTCGGCAATGATTTCGCGGTTGAGTTGATCGACGGATTCATCAAGCAGGCAGACCCGCCGCGCGAGACGGACATCCAGTTGGACATACGCATCAATGCTGTGATGCAGCATGTCGAGCGCCTGCCGCGACATTTCCTTGAGATTTTCGGGGACCGCGATTTCCGGATTACTGATAATGCCCAAGGCTCGTTCGGCAATACTGGCACCGAGGTCGGCCACCCGTTCGAGTTCCGCGCTGATCTTCATGACGGTGGTGATCCGCCGCAGATCGATGGCGACCGGTTGATGCAGCGCAAGAAGTTTCAAACACTCTTCTTCGATTTCGACATCGAGAGCATCGATATCGTCATCCTGCGCAATGATTTCGCGTGCCCGGCTGTAATCCGGGTGGTGCAAAGCATCGACGGCGGAATGGATCATATCTTCCACACGGCTGCACATGGTCAGCAGCAAGCGGTGCAAGGAGTCGAGATCGCGAATCAGGTGGATCGACATTCGGTGTTCCTTCCCTGGCAGGCAAAAAAGGCCGGGAATCGTGCGAAAAAACGGTCCGGGCGCTGGCTCAGCCGAAGCGCCCCGTGATGTAGTCTTCGGTCTCTTTTTCCTTCGGATTCGTAAAGAGCTGCTTGGTCCGTCCGACTTCGACCAGCCGCCCCATGCAGAAGAACGCTGTCAGTTCGCTGACGCGCGCCGCCTGCTGCATGTTGTGGGTGACGATGACAATCGTGTAGTTCTTGCGCAGTTCGTCAATCAGGTCCTCGATGCGGGCCGTGGAACCGGGATCGAGTGCGGAGGCCGGTTCGTCCATCAGCAGGACATCGGGATTGGTGGCGAGCGCGCGGGCAATACACAATCGCTGTTGCTGCCCGCCGGAGAGTGCCAACGCCGAATCTTTCAGGCGGTCTTTGACTTCGTTCCACAATGCGGCCTGTTTTAAGCATTGTTCGACCAGTGGAGTCAGAACCGCCAGGCTGCGAATGCCGGCAATCCTTGGCCCGAAGGCGATATTGTCAAAGATCGATTTGGGAAACGGCGTCGATTTCTGAAAGACCATGCCGACGCGCTTACGGAGCTCCACGACGTCCACATCGCGGGCATAGATGTCTTCGCCATCGAGCAGGACCTTTCCCGTCACCCGCGTCCCTTCGATGATGTCGTTCATCCGATTGAGCGACCGCAGGTATGTACTCTTCCCGCACCCGGACGGGCCGATGAGTGCGGTCACGGAACGTTCCGGAATATCGAGCGTGATCTTCTGCAGAGCTTGGTGAGTTCCGTAAAAGAACCCCAAGTCCGTGGTTTGAATCTTGGTTTTCCGCTTCCCATCCGGCGCAGCGGTGGCGGCCGCGCCCAACACGGGCGTTGGAACGGAGGTGGGCGATGGTGATGCGGGACGCGCAGACGACATAGTGATAGTCACAGGAGTCACCAACGAATCTTGCGTTGGAAATGTTGTCGAATCAGGATGGCCGAACCGTTCATCAGCACCAGGACCACCAGCAGGACGACAATGCCTGCGGCGGAGACATGCTGCTGAAAATCACGAGACTGCTCGTTGACCCAATTGTAAATCTGCAGGGGCATCGCGGTGAACTGATCGAACGGAACATTCACCAGGCGATCGGGATGTTGTCCGAGATCGGAAAAGGAGTTAAGCCGCCCCGGGGCAAACGTGATGAAGAACGCAGCACCGAGCACTGCAATCGGGGCTGTTTCGCCCAGCGCTCGGGACAACGCCAGAATCACACCTGTCAAAATGCCGGGCATGGCCGCCGGTAAGACCTGCCGGGAAATCGTCTGCCATTTCGTCGCCCCCAAGGCCAGGGCCGCATGACGCAATGATGCGGGAACCGATCGTAGCGCTTCCTGTGAGGCGATAATCACCACCGGCAAGCACAGCAACGCCAGAGTCAGCGCACCGGCAATCACGGACCTTCCGAACGGCAAAGGGATGCGCACATCGGCAAATCCCAGCCCCAGAACGATCGTCTGCCGTGGAATTCCAAACATCCGCACAAACGCGGTAAAGCCCAGGATTCCGAAGACGATCGACGGGACTCCTGCCAGGTTGGAAATGTTTAACTGAATGAAACGAGTGAACCAGTTCGGCCGGGCGTATTCTTCGAGATAGATCGCTGCGCCGATACCAATCGGCACACAAATCGCCGCGGTGAAACTCAGCAGCCAGAAACTTCCGAGAATCCCCGCCAGCATCCCGGCCGATTCCGGCTTGTACGAATCAAATCGCGTGAGAAAGTCTGGTGACAAACGCGGCCAGGCGCGCATCACGATGACGCCGAGAATCACCGCGAGAAACACTACACTGGCCCAGGTTGCCATTCGGCACACGGCCGCGAATAGCCACCCTGTGCGGTGTCGCCACGCCAGATTCGCGTTGAACGTTTCCCGCGTCTGACTCATTGGTACGCCTCCCGATACCGCCGCAGAATCCACTGCGAGACGTAATTCATCGTGAGGGTCATCAGAAACAACATCAGTGCGACGGCATACAAGCTTTGATATTCGATCGTGCCCACCGGCGTATCCCCCTTCATCATATTCACGATGAAACTCGTCATCGTCTGAATCTGACGGAGTGGGTTTAACGTCAATTGGGGACGGTTGCCGCAGGCAATCGCCACGGCCATGGTTTCTCCGATGGCACGGGACAATGCCAGCAGGAAAGCGGCGATGATGCCGGACAGGGCGGACGGGACAATAATCTTCGCCGACACATCGTACTTGGTCGCCCCGAGGGCATAGCCGGCTTCTCGCAGACTCGACGGGACCGCCCGCAGCACATCTTCACTGAGCGAGGCCACCATTGGCATAATCATCAGCCCGACGACGATTCCGCCGCTCAGTGCGTTAAAACCGTCCACCGAAAATCCGAGCACATTCACGAACAAAGGTTTGATCAGCACCGGTGTCAGAAAGAAGAGGCCGAAGTATCCGTAGACAACGGTCGGAATCCCCGCCAGCAACTCCAGTGTGGGTTTCAAGATCGATCGGGCTTGCGGCGAAGCATACTCGCTGAGATAGACCGCACTCGCCAATCCCATCGGCAGACCGATGGCCCCGGCGGTCATCGTCGTGAGGAGTGTGCCGCAAATCAGCGGCATGATCCCGAAATGCTTGTTTCCTTCAAACTGTGGCGTCCACTGCGTTGCGGTAAAGAACTCGACAACGGAGACCTTACCGAAGAAGGGCGTGTGTCCAGGGAACCACAAGACAGACTCATACAACAACACGAAAACAATGGACGCCGTCGTGATGACCGACACGAGCGCACAGCCAAACAGGAGCACGCGAATGATTTTCTCGTAGGTGCCATTCCACGAGAACTGGCGTTTCAACGACGATCCCCGCGGCGTTTCGGCCGGAAGCGGTGTCGATGTTTCTGCAGCAGCGGCGTTCATGCCCAAGTCCGGGGAGGTGTCATCACCAGCCGTGTCGACATTCCCGATCCTATTTCAAGGCTTCGGCGAGCCGGGCTTGCATGTCCTTCAGGACATCCGCCTTCATCAGCAGAAACTTCCGTTCGGTGACGAGTTTCTGGCCAGCTTCGCTGAGATAAAATTGCAGATACTCGGCGACGTCTTTGCGTTGCAACGACTTCTTGTTGACGTAGATATACAGCGGACGGGACAGCGGAATGTAGGTGCTATTGTCGACGGTCTCAGCCGACGGCAGCACGCACTCCGCATCATCGGTGGCCTTGATCGCCACAGGTTTGAGGCGATCCTGGTTTTCCGCGTAGTAGCCGTAGCCGAAGTATCCCAGGGCGAACTTCTCGTCGGTGACCCCTTGGACGAGAACGTTGTCATTCGAATTGTTCGTGTAGTCGGCGCGGCTGGATTTCGCTTTGCCGACGATCACTTCCGTGAAGTAATCGAAGGTTCCAGAATCGGTGTCCGCTCCGAAGAGTTCAATCTTGTGATCGGGCCAAGAAGGGTCAATTTCATTCCACTTGGTGATCTTGCTGTCGGGTTCCCACAGCTTCTTGAGTTGGCTGACCGACATACAGGGTGACCAGTCGTTGGCGGGATTCACCACGACAGTCAGAGCGTCGATGGCGACGATCAGTTCCAGATACTCGACTCCCCCTTTGGCACAGGCCTCGATTTCCGAATCGCGAATCGGACGTGAAGCGTCACAGATATCGAGATCGCCGAGTGCAAATTTCTTGAATCCGCCACCGGTCCCCGCCAGGCCGACGGAAATCTCGATCCCTGGGTTGGTGACTTTGTAAGCTTCGGCCACGGCTTGCGAAATCGGATAGACCGTGCTGGAACCGTCGACTGTAATCGCCTGAACTGGAGCAGTCGTTCCCTTCACACAGCCGATAGAGATGACCGAGGGCAACACCACCAATGCGGCGAGAACACACTTGAAAGCCGAAATCCGTCTCATCGTTGTCATCTGCACTGCTGCCGTCTTGAGCGTTAGGAATCACAGGGGTCCATTCAGGCCCCGGCCATGTCAGAACGGTATCGTGGAATTGTTAAGATTGCGACTTCACAATTGTTAAGATTCGGAGAATTTTCCGGAAGATCCATCGGCGTAAAGTCTTTCCTGCAAGCAAGAAACGAAAGGCATTCCACTTCAGATCAAGGAAATCGCACAGGCCCGGAAAGTGATGCCCGCCGAATGAAATCCGCCGGAAAGGCCACGCAAACCCCCCACTCTTGCAGGATCCATAACGCAGCAACTCTAGCGGATGTCGACAACCACCTTGCCGAAGACATCGGTCGCCAGCTTTTGGAAGGCGAATGCGGTCTCGGCGAGCGGAAAGCGTGATGCAATCACGGGTTCCGCATGATGTGTCTGAAGCAATTCCACGACCTCACGCCACGCTTTCCGGGCCGAATCGGGGGGTTCCGTCGTGAGCAGAACTCCGTGCAGACTGGCCCGCTTGAACATCAACGCCGGGATGGGAATCACTCCTTCGATCCCCGCCCGCACGCCGACCACACTCACTCGACCGCCGAAATCGAGCAAGTGAACGGCTTGCCCTAAAGACGGACCGCCGACGTTTTCCACGACGACATCCACCCCGCGGCGTCCCGTGGCATGACGAATTGTGCTCTTCAAATCAGGGTCGTCGGGTGAGAAAACGTGTTGTGCCCCGAGGCTGCGAAGCCGCTCTCGTTTTTCGTCGGAACGAGACAACGCGATCACGGTGGCTCCCAGTGCCAAACCCAGTTGGACCGCCGCGACTCCCACACCGCCGGATGCCCCGGTGACGAGCACAACTTGGCCGGGGCGTAACGTCCCGCCGAGAGTCAGCGCTTGATACGCCGTGAGATAGACCAGCGGCGCAGCGGCACCGTCGGCCATCGTCCAACCTGTCGGCAGCGGAGCCAGGTTTTCCGCGGCGAGCCATTGTTGTTCACACAACGTACCGTGGGTGAGGTCTGTCGTGGATGATTGCAGGACGAGAACCTCATCGCCAATGTTCCAACGGCCGCCGTCATCCGACTCAAGCACAATGCCCGCTCCATCACGGCCGGGAATGAACGGCGGCTTCGGTCCCCCCGGGTATCTCCCAGCGATCTGATCGTTGTCCGCGGGATTCAACCCGACCGCATGCAGGGCCACGAGCGCACAACCGGGCCGACGCGCAGGAGCAGGCACGTCCCGCAGCGCCGCCCCCGCCCAGCCGCCGGGTGGTTCAACCGTGAATGCCTTCATCAACGTGGTCCTTGTGGCGATCGATGGAAGCGGCTGCGATTTGCCAAGACGGTCATCGCCAGCTTCAACTCATGCAGGATACCAGTCAGCTGGAATCTTCGCCTCCGCGACACACAAGTAGAAATGCAGAAGCCCGGCATTTCGGAAAATGCCGGGCTTCTTGCTTCACTTGATGACTAACCGCAAACGGTTAGTGCATGTGGTCGTCGTGGCCACCGGCAGCGGGTTCGTCCTTCGGCATCTCGGCGATGAGGGCATCGCTGGTCAGCAGCAGGGTCGAAACCGAAGCGGCGTTCTGCAACGCACTGCGGGTCACCTTGGTCGGATCGATGATGCCCGACTTGACGAGGTCTTCGTATTCCCCGGTCGCGGCGTTGTAGCCCTTGTTGCCTTCGAGAGCGAGCACCTTCTCACAGATCACCGCACCGTCGAGACCGGCGTTGTTGGAGATCTGGGTGAGCGGAGCGCGGCAAGCGCGGGTGATGATCTTGAATCCGACGATTTCGTCGGTGTTCAGACCGGTCGGCTTGACGGCTTCCGAAGCTCGCAGCAAGGCCACACCACCACCGGGAAGAATGCCTTCTTCAACGGCAGCGCGAGTGGCATGCAGGGCGTCCTCGACGCGGGCCTTCTTTTCCTTCATTTCGGATTCGGTCGCCGCGCCGACGTTGACCTGAGCCACGCCGCCGGAGAGCTTCGCGATCCGTTCATCGAGCTTTTCGCGATCGTAATCGCTGGTGCTGTTTTCGCGTTCGCGGCGAATCTGCTCGATGCGGGACTTGATGTCGCCCGACTTACCGAGACCTTCGATGATCGTGCAGTTGTCCTTATCGACAACGATCCGCTTGGCCCGACCGAGATCGGACAATTGGACGTTTTCGAGCTGGATGCCGAGGTCTTCAAAAATCGCCTGGCCGCCGACCATGATCGCGAGGTCTTGCAGCATCGCCTTGCGACGATCGCCGTAGCCCGGGGCCTTGACGGCACAGATCTTGAAGGTGCCGCGGAGCTTGTTGATGACGAGGGTCGCGAGGGCTTCCCCTTCGACTTCTTCGGCAACGATCAACAGCGGCTTGCCGGCGTTGACGACCTTCTCCAGCACAGGGACGAGGTCCTTAACGCTGGTGACCTTCTTTTCGTGGATGAGGATGTAAGCGTCTTCGAGGACGGCTTCCATCGTCTGCGGATCGGTCACGAAGTACGGCGACAGATAACCGCGGTCGAACTGCATCCCTTCGACGACTTCGAACGTCGTCGCGAGGGCCTTGCCTTCTTCGACGGTGATCACGCCGTCCTTACCGACTTGTTCCATCGCGTCGGCGAGAATGCTGCCGATTTCGGTGTCACCATTCGCGGCGACGGTCCCGACCTGGGCAATGGCCTTCTTCGACTTGCATTCCGTCGACATGGCCTTAAGCTTCTCGACGATCGACTCGACGGCCTTGTCCATGCCGCGCTTCATGTCGATCGGGTTGACGCCGGCGACGACGGCCTTGAGGCCTTCGACGTAGATCGCTTCGGCGAGCACGGTCGCGGTGGTGGTGCCGTCACCGGCGATGTCGGAAGTCTTGCTGGCGACTTCACGGACCATGCGGGCGCCCATGTCTTCAAACTTGTCCGGCAGTTCGATTTCACGGGCCACGGTCACGCCGTCCTTGGTCACGGTCGGCGAGCCAAAGCTCTTTTCGATGATGACGTTGCGGCCGCGCGGTCCGAGGGTGACGCGGACCGTTTTGGCCAGCTTCATCACGCCGCGCCGCATGGCTTCCTGGGCTTCCTGGTCAAACGCAATCATTTTGGCCATTGCGAGTCAGTCTCCGTTGAGGGAACGTTGTTTCGGTGAATGTTTCGTGGGGCAGAGAAATTCCAAGTTCCAAGCACCAAATTCCAAACAAGATTCAAATTTCAAGTTCCAAACGAAGAGGGTGACATTAGGTCTTATCTTCGTTTGGAATTTTTTTCCTTGGAACTTGTTTGGAATTTGGATTTTGGAACTTGGAATTTTGATTTATGCGTAAACGGCGAGGATGTCGCTCTCGCGCATCAGCAGATAGGTTTCTTCGTTGACCTTGAATTCGTCACCGGCATAGCTGCTGAAGACGACCAGATCGCCGGGGCGAACCGTCAGGGCCACTTTGAGGCCGTTGTTCTTGGTGTGGCCTTCACCGACGGCGAGGATTTCGCCGCGCTGGGGCTTGTCGGTCGCCGAATCCGGCAGCACGATGCCGCCGACAGTCTTCTTTTCCGCAGCCGCACGCTTCACGACCACACGATCACCAAGCGGAGCCAATTTGAGGTCCACCGAGGCCTTGTCCGCCTTCTTCGCCATGCATTTTTCTCCTGTGGCTGCCGCAGAGGGAGCGCGCAGCGCGGGTGTCTCGATGTCGAACAACGTTGACAACCCACTATGCATACGCCGTGCCTTTTTTTATGCATTGCGTAACATCTTTGCGGTCAGTGTGTTGCGAGATATCGACGATCTTGGCCACCTGCCACCCTGTGTCGGCCATCCCCAGCAGACTGTTGCAGGACTGCCAATCTGGCACTGCATGCTGAAGGGGAACGAAACTGGTTTGAGTCTCAGCACCGAGGATGGCCACGGTGGATAGGCTGATTGCGTCGAATGGGGTGCCTTGAAATTCAGTGATCGTTTTATCTACACTAAACTCCTCTCAGGTCGTCGAACTCCGAAATCGTTGCGGTCCCTCGGAAGCTCATCCCCCGGCTCGTTTGCCCGATTTCCTTCGCAGACGAGAGCCCACTGATGCGTTCCAATGACGCCGATCGAGACCGACTCGCCACATTCTGGCCTCATTTGAACAGTCTGCTGGAAGCGGGGCGATGGGGTGATGCCGTTGCCACTTTGCGGGCCGTGATTGCACGAACGGGGTGGCTCGAGCTGCAGGTGACACTGGGAGCCCTGTTCTTCGAACGCCAGCACTACTTTGAAGCGATCACGGTCTGGACTGCCGTCATTGAAGCGGCAGGGCAACAGGGACGGCTGGACCTTCTCGCCGCGGTCTATTCCAACTTGGCTGCGAGTTACCGAGAACTCGGCGACCCCACTTTGGCACGGCGGTTTCAGCAGCAGGCCCTCCGCTATCAAGATGATTTCGGAGCGGAAGACCTGCTTCATCTCGCCAACGATGCCATCGCCGCTGGACATTACGAACTCGCCGAATCGCTACTGGACGCGACCGGCGATCTGCTGGGGGATGATCCGCGACTTCAAGCGGAAATCTTTGCGACCCATGGTGTGATCGCGTTGCGTCGAGGCACGCCACGGCTGGCCCGTCGCGGGTTGCTCACGGCCTACCGAGCGCATCTGCAAATCGGCGACGAAGCCGGGGCTGCCCGCGATCTTCTTAACACCGCGGAAGCCTTTCAAACCATGAATCGCCTTTCTGCGGCACAGCGTTGCCTGGAACAAGCCGAGAGACACTTTCAGAACAGTGGCCAACCCGTCTGGAGTGCGGAAGCCCGCCGCCGCTTCGAACGTCTGCAACGCGTTCTGCAACTGTCGGCGTTCAACGCTTCACAAAACTGACGCGGAATGAGCGGTTCCCACCGGAATTCCCCGGCGGGGACTTGAGCACACCGCGCGAACCCGCTGAAATGGCCATCCGCGCTGTCGTGGGTCGGCGCAGGTGTCGAATGGGTGAGGGTGCGCGAAAGGGATTCGCATGGAGTTCGCGGTCGTTCAGAGTCCGTGGTCGCAAGTTTCGGCTGACTGGGTCGTGGTGCCGTTGTCTGATCCTGTGGTCTGGTCTGACCCGCTGAAAGGACTGGATACCGCACTCGGTGGCATCCTGGCCCGGCTGGATGCCGCGGGAGAATTGCCGACGAAACTCGGAGCGACACTCGCATTGCGCGGGTTGACCGGTGCATCACCACGTGTGCTGCTGGTGGGTCTCGGTGCGATCGGATCGTTGAGTGTCGCAACGATTGATCGCGCCATGATGTCCGCCATGCGGTCGATCACCGACAAAGCGAACATGCGGGCGGCGGTGATGGTCCCGGCCCAGGATTTGGGTGCTGTGAGCGCCGCAGATTGCGTTGCCGCCGCTGTTCAAGCGGCGCATCTTGCGGCAGTGGGACAAGACCTCTACAAAGCCGAACGGAGCCGGTATCCGTTGGTATCCCTTACTGTGGTGACAACTTCGACAGTCACGCCCGAGATTCAAGCCGCGGCGACTCGTGGCAATATTCTGGGAGATGCGATCAACCTGGCCCGTGATTTGGTCAATCGCCCCCCTGCCGAAATGACGCCGGTCGCTTTCGCCGCACGGGCTGCTCAGCTGGCGAAAACCCACGGCCTGGAATGCGAAATCTGGGATCAGCCGCGGCTCGTGCAAGAGCGGATGCGGGCGATGCTCGCCGTGTCGCAGGGGAGCCCGCAACCTCCGCGGATGGTGCGACTCACGCACAAAGGGGGAAGCGCCGATCAACCGACGATTGCGCTGGTGGGCAAGGGGGTCACGTTTGACAGCGGCGGTTTGTCCCTTAAGCCCACCGATTCCATGATTACGATGAAATGTGATATGGCGGGCGCAGCAACTGTCCTGGCCACGATGGTTGCCATCGCCCAACTGAAGTTGCCAGTGAATGTCGTTGGCTTAATGGGACTGGTCGAGAACATGATTGGCGGCAATGCCTTCAAACTCGGCGACATTCTGACTGCCCGCAACGGCGTGACGATTGAAGTCCTTAATACCGATGCAGAAGGACGGCTGGTCCTTGCCGATGTCCTCAGTTACGCCGTGGACTCGGGCGTTGATCGGATGATTGATCTCGCCACATTAACGGGTGCGTGTGTGGTCGCATTGGGAGAAGACGTGGCCGGGGCGATGACGAACGATCAACCGTGGTGCGATCAGGTTTTGACGGCTGCCAAATCGGCGGGCGAAAACCTCTGGCAATTGCCGATGTTTGATTTGTACGACGATCTCATTAAAGGTGATGTCGGTGACATCAAGAACACCGGTGGCCGCTGGGGCGGGGCGATTTCGGCGGCGAAGTTTCTGCAGCGGTTCGTCGGGGGCAAGCCGTGGGTCCACCTCGACATCGCGGGGCCGGCATTCGCCTCCAGCAGCAAACCCCATCGGGAAGCCGGTGGAACGGGGGCCTATGTGAAAACGCTGGTGGATCTGATGCAGCGACTCGTCGTGAAGTAAGACATAAGCAGTCCGTGGCACACAGAATCAAAAACTTCATCGGACTGGCACGGCAGGCTCACTCCCTCGTCGAAACGTCGACCGTGATTGTGCAGGCGTTGCCAGGGGTTGGACGGCAGGCGGGAGCCTACCCTACAATGACCAAGTCCGTTGATTGTGTACGACCGCGATCAGGAAGCGTGATCATGAGAGTCTGGATCGGGGCAGCACTCCTGAGTGGAATGATGTCGGCAGCGGTATGGGCACAAGGAGCAGCCCCCGCTCAGGTAACGCAACCGGCCGTGTTTGTCAGCACACGCAGTTACATGGTTGATGCCGCGATTTTTGTCGTCCTGGCGGGTGGGGCGGTCTTCGCCGTCTGCCGCAGCAGCCAGCGCGTATGACAAGCGTCATTCTCAGCCGAGATGGTGGGCGGTTTCGCCATGTCGTTGGCTAACCCCGCGGTCTCGTCCTCCAGGGCAATTTCTGATCCGGTCGTGATTACGGGCATCGGTCTCGTCACCCCGTTGGGGGGTGATCGTGAATCGACATGGTCCGCATTGCTCGCCGGGAAACGAGCCGGGCAATGGCTGACCGCGCGGGATCTTGGTTCCTCGTTGGATTGTCCTGAACGGACCTGGTCGGGCAACCCGGCGATGGTGCGGCACGATTCCAGAGTGCCGACAGACATGACCGATCGTGTGATTCGCCTCGGCATGCTGTCCGCGCTGGAGGCTTGGGACGATGCGCGATTGACCGATGCCTCATTGAATCCCGACCGCATGGGCTGCGTTGTCGGCACCAGCAAAGGAGGGCTGCACACGTTCGATGCCGCGCTGGAGTCGAACATCCCCAGCGTCGATTGGAGTACAGGCTGGCCATCTGCCACCGCAACGCAGTTAGCAGCCTTGTTCGATCTCCGGGGCCCCTGTCTTGCCCCAGTCGCCGCCTGTGCCACGGGAGTCGTCGCGATTCTGCGGGGCGTCGCGGCGATCTTGTCGAATGAGTGTGATGTCGTGCTGACGGGGAGTGCCGACGACTCGCTGCACGCTGGCCTTCTTTCGTCGTTTCAACGCTTGGGTGTGCTCGCGCGGCATGTCGATCCGACGGCAGCGTGTCGGCCTTATGACCGACTGCGAAGTGGGTTTGTCGTCGGTGCCGGAGCCGGTAGCCTCATTCTTGAACGGCGTTCCCATGCAGTACGACGAGGCGTGAAATGGTATGCCGAGATTGTCAGTGGTCGGCTTGCAACCGATCCCGCAGGGATGACGCAATTGGATGGCGCGGGGCATGCCCTGGGCCGACTGATCGAGTTAACGTGTTCGGGTCAGCGTCCGGACCACATCCAACTGCATGGAACCGGTACTCGGCTGAATGATCCCGCAGAGTGCCGCGCGGTGCGTCAAGTGTTTGGTGCTGCTGCGGAGGAAATCCTGCACAACAGCCTGAAGGGCGCGCTAGGCCACATGCTGGGAGCGGCAGGAAGTGTGGAAACAGCGCTGGCGTGCCTCACACTCCGCGATCAAGTTGTCCCGGCCTGCGCAAACTTGGATGAGCTTGATCCGGAATGCTCACTCCCGTTCGTGCAGCATGTTCCGGCGACAGGGTCAATCCATTCGGTCCTGAAACTCTCACTCGGCTTCGGCGGCCATCAGGCGGCCATCTGGCTACAACGGCCGCGGTGATTGCGTGGCAGTCCCAGTCTGAAACGCGAAGACGTGCGAAACTCGAAATGCCGGTACCGTGTTGTGTGCCACTGGCTCCGCCAGTGTCTTTTAGATCGAAGCACGGCGTGTGGATTGCACCAGCAGAGTCGGCGGCATACGAAACGCGGACCGACTTCTTTCGTCAAGACGCCACCCGATGAAACCGTCCAGCGACGCTAATTCCCCAAGCGGGCCGCTGTTACCAACTGCCGGAAAGCCTCGCGCTGTTCCACGACAGCCTCGCGCGGGCCGGTCATTTTGACGAAAAAATTCGCCGGACCGGTGGGGATCACGGCACCCAGCATGCAGTGATTTCGCTGCTCACCGCCGCCGCCGAAACCATCACGGAACGTGCCGACAAGTTCGATCAGTATTGCTTCCTGACCATCAATCGTGACGGTTTCCTGCTGCGGTTCGGGATCATTCGGGCCGCGCGTGAACTGACCGCGCCACCGCTGGATATTCGCTTCCATCCCGCCACCAGCGGAGGACATCGTTACCCGGACAGCACCCGACGGGGCGTTGATGCGGTACTCCGCCTGAATCACGTCGTTGGCCGGAACCCGTTCTTCCCAACCGGCGGGAATGGTGAGCTTGATCCCTTGAAACGCCTTCTCGGTTGGTTCGGTACTGCCCGCTCCCACGGAGTCGTTTTCTGTGGGGGAGGTCGTCGTTGGCATGGCCGGGGCTGTGGGAACGGGCGGCTCTTTCGGGGACCTCGATGGTCCCGGTTCACAACCAACGACGAGCAACAGGGTCACGACCAGACCGGCAACAAGACGAGACATGACGGGCATTTCCTGGCAGATTCACCGCGGCTTGCGCGGCATACGGCTCGGCGGTGACTTCGGCACCGGAGTGGGAGTTTTTCGCGATGACCGCCGCACCTTTGATAGTTCGCTTTGATCCACCACCCATCCGCGACAGGCGCGACTGCCGCACAGGCAGGGAATGGCTCCCTCAGCACTCCATGCGTAGTCGATCGTCAGCTCCGCTCCATCGGGAATCTCTGTGAGGGCTTCAACATGAACTTCCGACGGGGCTGGAGTGCCGTCTTCGTACTCACATTCAGAAAGGACCAGCCGGCAATTCGGCGTGCAGCAATGATTCAGATAGCGGAACGGCGCTCGGGGTTCCAGCGACAGCGAACCGCCGAGATCGATGCAGTACGACGTGGCGTAGTTGGGATCATCGATCACCTTCCCGGTGACTTGTCCCACCACAATCCCTGCGGAAATCGATCGCTGTGCGAACACTCCCTTACCGAACGTCACTCGTCCAACCCGGACGAGACTCTGGACTGTTGGCATCATGCACCCTTGCTGGTGGAATCGTTCCCCACTGCCATCAATGTGAAACGTCATCACACGATGGCAGCGAAGAAAACGATACCAACCCCAGCGAATGCGTCAACCATCATCCCACGAGATTCGTGGGGACTGCTCACGCTTTGCAGAATCTCAGCGCTCACGTTTACCGCGCTTCGCGCTATTCCCAGTAGATCAGCGTGTTGACGGAGAAGGGTAAATACTCGTCGTTGTCGTTCACTTCCCCAAACAGGGCGACATGCCCCCCGGCCGGACGCGGCACCTTGGCAAGGTAGTTCCCGTCGTCGCTGTTGAGGAGTTGCGAAGTCCACTTGGACTCACGGAAATCGGGCGTCATGGCCGTGGCTGTCCACAACCGCACCGCAGCGGGAGTCCCTGTTGTTTTGATCCGCAGTTCGAGGAACTCAGCTCCCTTGTTGTAGTCCCAGGTAACCGTGGGCATGGTTTTGCCGGTGACGGTTCGTCGGAAGAAGGCCGCGGTGGTAGACACCACCAGCTCACGTCCCCCTTTCAGGTTATGACCGGCGTTGGGAATCCGCAGCAGATGTTTCGAACCAACAAGATCGTCCCAGTAGAGATTCATCGCATCATGCACCCAGTACCGGTCATTCGCGCCGACGATGAGCAACTTGGGAATCGTCAGTTGATGCCGATATGTCAACGGGTCCATCATCAACCACAGCCGGTTCTCGCGATCGGTGCGGGGAACACCGTCCGGTTTGACGAGTCCCTTGCTGGTGTAGTCCTCGATCTGCTCGCTATAGAACCCCCACGTCGACTTCTGATGCGTCATCTGCTTGGGGAAGTTGAGGGTATCGATCACCATCGGCGCAATGCCGAGCACGCGCCGATCGGCGGCACCGGTGAGCCAGCTTGTCCATCCGCGCTTGGAAGCCCCGGTGACCACAAACCCGCGCACTTCGGTCTTGTTCTCTTTGCGTGAGAACTCCTGCAGCGCGTCCATCGCTTTCACTGCGGACTTCGTCATGGGGAACAGCAGCGGCCAGTTTTCATCGCCGGAATCGAGATACTTGAGCCACGTGTCCGTGATGAGATCATCTTCGACACGGTTCTCGAACAGCGGTTGATTCGGAACGTGATGCAGCGTCGCAACCCGCGCTCCGCAGAGCTTCGCCAGCCCGGCGCCCAGTGCGAGGTCTTCATTCCCGGGGAGCTTGCCGAGGCCGCCGCCGGTGACGAACAGAAGCATGTGCTCGGGGTGTTTGAGTTCCGTGGGTTCGAAGATGTAAAGCGGGTGCGTCCAGACAATGTTTTGCCAGGTCTGCGACGTGAGTTTGAGCCGCGTGGCTTTCACACCAGCGACGGTCGTTTGCTCTTCGACCGTCCAGCCGTAAGCCGCTTCCGGGCGGGCGACGTACTTGAAGAGGGAGTTCGGGATATTGTCGTCGGATAGCGGAATGACCGCATCGGCAGCTCGCGTGATCGCCAGATTCCCAAATCCGCAGGACATCGCGGCAATCAGCAGCCAGGTTTTCAGTTTCATGCTGTTCTCGTCGGGTGAAAAATCAATGCCAAGAAAGATTCATTAGACAAACAACCTCGCAGCCGTACTCTATTTCGTTGTCAGCTTAATTTCACCTAAGTCGACGGGCTTGTCCACCACGCTGAACTTCAAGGTCGATTGCTTGGGGTCGCTGTAGCGTTTATTGAGTTTGTCCGGCCCACCGTAGGACATCGAAATCGCGTTGAATTCCTGCCAGGTAACGGTGAGAACATACTCTCCAACGGGGATACCGTCGCCGGATTGATAAGTCGAAATCTCAAACTTGCCGTCGGGTTGAGAAACAGCCTGCGAAAGCGTCGGCATCGCAGCATCCATCCCGGCGAGGTCGTGACACTGAATTTGCAGCGGCGCGTTTGGAGGCTGGCCATCGACGGTCAATACCCCGGTGACTTTGGACGTTTTCTTCCGCGGAGGCCCCTCTTTTGCACAGCCGAGAATCCACCCACAACACAGAACCAACCCCAACCAGGCGAACAGTCGCATAGCGCTCCTTTGCAATAACGATCACAGTGAAACGACAATGACCCACGCCGCTGGGAAACGAATTCCCGGCGACGTAAAGTCACTGAAACGCTCTCGTGCAGGAGAGCTGACTACCGGACGGTCAACCGCTTCGCTTTATTCCAGCGTGGCAGTTTCGCCTTTTCCGGCGGTCAGTGCGGAAGCGAAGATGAACGCGCTGACGTTCTCCGAGACAAACCGGACCGCGCCGTCCCCCATCAGAAAATGGCTGCCGCCCGTATGGAAAGAGTGGTACGACTGGCTGCGGATGTTGTTGCAGTTGATCGCACACGGGCCACCACTGGCAGCAGGGTTGCCGTCGAAGAGGCAACCGCTGGTCCAGTTCTCGCCATTCAGGAAGTCACCCCAGCCCCCACCGTTACTTGGGCCATACAGGGTGCTCAGGGTGTTGTCGGGCTGAGTTTTGCGGTAGACGAGGCTGCTTCCTGTGCGCTCGCCGACGATGATCGTGTTGGATGTGCCATCCGTGATCAGAGCCAGTCGGCTCACGCCACCAGGGGCACCACGCAGAACGCCTTCCCGCTGTCCGCCTGCACCGCCGGGATAAGCCGCATAAGCGACCGCAGCGAAACCAGAGCGAACCCCCGAATTGGCGCTGTAGTCGCCCCGGGCGGCCGTCCAGGAAATCGCAAACGGCGGAACCCCGGCGCCTGCGGAATTCGCCGGCAGCGTGTAGTTGCTTTCTGCCGGAGCAGGGGACGACGGACACACATGTGCCGTGAGTTTGGTGCGAATGACCGCGAGATTTGCCTGCACTGCCGCCGCCGGAAAAATTGCGACCGCTTCGTTCAACGCCGGAGTCGTCGGCACCCATTGGTTGTAGAGCGGGGCCTGATCCATGTAGGGCAGAATTTGGATCGTCCAAGGGGAGACATTGAGATTGTTGCCCAGCATCCACGAAAACGGGAACGTGTTGTTCGTGCTTTCGTAGTTGTGAAGTGCGAGTCCCAGCTGCTTCAAGTTGTTGCGGCATTGCGTCCGCCGGGCGGCTTCCCGAGCCTGTTGCACGGCGGGCAGCAACAAGGCAATGAGAATGGCGATAATCGCAATCACGACCAACAATTCAATGAGTGTAAATCCGGAACGAATCCGCGAGCGCGCGTTCAGCATGACCTGACCTCCCAGCGAGAACCGCTGTCGACAACGATGAAAACTCCCAGAACGGGTAGGGTTAATTCCTACCGCGCCACTGCAGGAAAGTAAATCATCTTCGTGAAGAAACGCGGAAGCCCCGAACAAAGTCTCGCGAAGTCTGATCACGATTGGCAAGGGAGGGCAGAGTGAAGGCGCTCAACAGGCACCGGCGGTCAGGGCTTGATCTTCCGGATCAGGGCGTCCAGACGTTCCGCGGCCGGTTGCCATTGTTGAGAACGGGCCTGCTCGATGATCCGTTTCAGGTCGCGACCGGTCGCTTCCGGGAGCTTGCCCGAGGCTTCGAGATCCTTCAGCCTTTGCTCACAGGTATCAACCAGTTCAGGGCGTCGACTGGTCACGGCGGTATACAGCGCGTCGATTGCCAGGCGGCTTTCTTCGTGCTCAATTTCAATCCGGCCGCAGCCAGACAGAAGTACGACCATGCCAAGCAGGACGATCCAATGCCGATGACGCTGTCTCATGGTATGGCTTGTTCGGCGGAGCGAGATCGCCGTGGGTGCCACGGACTCTGCCAGTGACTTCTGTTCGGCTTGAATAACACGGGACGTCATGTCCAAGTCACTGGCAGGGCCAGCGGCACACCACAGCGCTTCGGCAACCGGCGGTTTAGAACTCATTGGCAATCTCGCCACTGGCGCGGGTACAGAGACCGGCCCAGGTAAACGGATCCATGTACTGTGACAAGAACCGCACCGAACCGTCACCGAGGAGGCAATGCGCCCCGCCAATGTGTTCGGACATCAACTGATCGGGGTGCTGGGCCGGATGATTCGGCTGATGGATGATGACGCTCGGCAGGTCATGGGCATCGGGACCCGAATGGGCCTGAACCAGCGCACCGCCGCTGTCGCAATCGTCAATAATCGTCCCGTTCACCTTCTTGCAAGTGGCGCTGAAGGGAATCACGCCGACCCACGTCTTGTCACTCAACCGTGAGGTGTGCTCGCCGAGAAACACCGTGTTCGACATACCATCGATGACATCGCGCGCTCCGATGCGGGAATTGCGATAGAAGACGCCATCAATCCGGACGGCTCCGGTCGGCAAAGGTTCGGCGACATTGAAATCGACCGAGTAAGCCGCGGGCCGTCCCCATGGACCTTGCGTTCCCGACATCGTCACATAGTGTGCATGGGAAAAGGTGAGGTTCGGAGTGATGGGCATCGGTGCCGAGGGATTCTCATTCGTCCCGGCGGTGTACCGCAGAACGACGAAACCATCGCTTCCGCCGGTCGCGCTGGGACACAGAAACGCCGGAAGTTTTGTCCGGGCAGCTGCGGCCTGACTGGGCGACCAGACCGCCTGTGTCGGATCAAACTGCTGATACAGCGGCGCCTGATCCAGTTGTGGCAGGAGCAGCGCACCCCAGGCTAAGCCGGAGGGCCCGTTGTGATTGTGATCCGGAAAGGAGATGCCGAACGCCGTGCCTGTTTGCGTCGGACTACCGAGGTAAGCCGGCGGGAAGACCTGATGCTGATCGTGATAATTATGGAGTGCTAACCCCAATTGCTTCAGGTTGTTACGGCACTGCGTCCGCCGGGCGGCCTCACGGGCTTGTTGTACGGCTGGCAGCAACAAGGCCACCAGAATGGCGATAATAGCAATGACCACAAGGAGTTCAATCAGCGTAAATCCGCGTTTTTTTGCCATCTGGCAGCCCCTTGATTCGGATAATTGTCGTGCGTGCAAACCGATTTCATAAAATAGAATTTCGATTAATCAAAATCAAGCCACTGCGCTGACAAAAACTCCCTGATGATCGTCTGGTCGCCGGCACACCCTTTTCGTGGCGGTGCGGCAACGGACGTTGAGATTTCGCCACAGACCCTGGGGAACACAGCTCCGATGGTTTGTCTGTGAGAGTCGGTTCTCGTCTGGCAGGCGGATCCAACTTTGCATCTCGGTCCGGGCCGCCGACCGTCACAACCGACACACCCGGCAGATTCACCGTAAAGCCCCGTAGCGGTGGTTGCGAATGTGAATCTTGGCCGTCCGGCGAACGGGAATTGCGGAGACACTGAGAGACGCCGCCATTTCCTGACGTGTGAGGTGTTTCCTCAACACGCAGAGGTCATTCCTCTGTCGGCGTGTTCGTTCATGGCTTTCGGAGCAACTGCAATGGCCACGATGTTCGGATCAGCCCAGAAGAAAGGGGCGGTGAACGAAGTCTCCGCACCAGTCGCACCCACACCGCAGAAGAAGGACTTCAATGCCGAAGCCAATTCGCTGCGGATGGACACAACGAATGTGATCGGCAAAGGGACCGTCATCGAAGGGAACATCATCGCCGATGGTGACCTTGTGGTCGAAGGCACCGTGCGCGGTGATGTCACCACGAAAACCAAGCTCGTTGTCGGTGCCAATTCGATGGTGGAAGGCAACATTCTTGCCGATCACGCCGAAGTGGCCGGTCGGGTTCGTGGCACCGTGCAGGCTTCGGGGCTCCTCATCATCAAGGCCAGCAGTGTGATTGACGGTGACGTCATCACGAAGAATCTCAATGTCGAATCCGGGTCGACCTTCAACGGTCGCTTCCAGGTCGGTGGCAAGGGGGAAGCTGTGTCCCAGCCCGTCAACGATCCCTTGAAAAGAGACTCGATGCCGGTTGCGGCCAAGGTTTGATGCCGTTGTAACCGAGCACCCTCTGCGAATCACCAGTCTTGACCAGGAAGCGGGGTCACCATGACGGCGGGATTAGAAACCTGGCACCAGGAACTCCAGCAATTGCGCGCCATGAGCCGGCAATTGAGCGAGACAATGTCTCGTTCGGCAGTGGAACTGCGTGAACAAGGCTGGGAACCGTCGGAAAGCCTGTTGCAGCAGATGCAGCAATTCCGGGCGGACTTCCGTCGGTTGCGGGAATGCCTTCAGGAAGGCCGCACAGGATCGGCCGCGCGAATCGTTTCGCTGCAAGACATCGAAGAGGAATTGTCGCGGCGCGAACAAGTGGCAAAGGCACTGGAGCGAGTGAACCGTGCGGCGGCATTGCGGACCCGCACCGGGGAAGCCACTGGACCACTATTCGAACGGTTGCATGGGGAAATCTCGGCGACAAGATCTGCACTCACCGCAGCCACGCCGTCGTCTGAACTTTTGAGTTTGTTGCAGACCGGCTGTCATCCGCTAGTCGTGGCTGTGCGTCTGGCCGAAGGGGCCGATGACCTCAACGACGACGATTGGGGAACCGCGATTGATACGGTGACATCGACTCTCGGCCGAGATCTGGCAACCGCCCTGGCCCGTGGGCGGCTCATCCTCGGCGAGGAACCCGTGGAAACGCAATCCATTCATTGAAATCAAGAAGCAACGGGGCAACGCCCCCGACGTGATTTGTTCTGTTCATTCGCGCTTGGTGTCTGGGAGAAATAACGATGGCCCTGTGTCGCTACAAGACTTTGCTTTCGTACCTGCCGGGGATGGCCACGGTCGTCAACGCGTTTGACACTCCCGCCGTACAGGAGTCTGTGTTCAAAGACCTGATGCAGGCGTTGAACATCCGCATGGAGCAGGAAGGCGTGCCACCGTTACCCCGCAAGGGAGACGTCCGCAGCGTTGCCGAATTGAAGAGCCTTGTTGACCAGGTAGCCGCCGGTGGCGACGACGACCTGGAACACGACCTCGTCAGTGGCGACAGCATTCATGCCGTCAGTCCCAAAGGCTGATGCGTGCCTGCCATCGTTTGATTTGGACCGGTTATCGCGCATGTTCCATCGATTGTCACCCGACCGAAGGACGAACCTCGATCGATACCGATGAGGTCAACTTCTGGCGGAAAGGCGTTGCATGAGTGGTGTTTGGACGACAGGACGAATTCGCCAGGAGATTGACCGTCTCGCCGATTGGCGCGGCCGGTTGACGGCGGCACTTTCGTTTGGTGCCTCTCAACTCGAAACTGTGGGCCTCATTCCTGAAGACGAATTGCTGACCGACCTGACCGACTACCGCCAGCGCATGCGGTCACTCGCCACACAAATCACGGGGCGGCCTCCTGCGACGGAGTCCCGTCTGTCACTCAACCTGCTCGAACAACAGTTTCAGCAGTCTCAACAGCGACACGAACTCGTCCGGCAACTCGATGCCATCGCCGACCTGTCGCATGTCGATGACCCCCAATACGCGCCGTTGGAACAATGCCGCGAAGAGGCTGTGCGCTGTCAACATCGTCTGCTGTCGGCACTCCACCTGGGTGACGACGAACAGACTCGCTTGTTCAATCGCGAGCATCCATTGCAAGCGGTCCTGGCGTTGTCGGATCCCTCTTTGGATTTGTCCGACGACGATTGGAATCGATTGCAGAGTGTGATCACCAAGACTTACGGGCGCGGATTGGCCACGGCACTAGCACGTGGACGCATACGTCGCTCCGTGGCCGCGGAACCTGCTGCTCCTGAAGTTATCGCTCCCCCGGCCGTCGCGGACGGATTGCCGTCGATTCACGACCTCGCCGGAACCCCTGTCCGTTCCGCGGTGGCTCTGATGCCATCCGTATCGGCAGCACCAACCGGGACTTCGTTACATGATCCGGTCGCTACGGACCCTGACACATCCACACGCTGGTTTCTGAAGGGGTCGAGCATCCTGCCCGGTGTCGCGACCACCGCTCCGCCTGCGGATGCTTCCGTTGTCGAGCTCTCACAAACCTTTGTCGGCGAAGTTCCGGCGGAGATGAATCCGCCGCCGCTAGTCATTGATCTCGAACTGCCGAAACCAACCTGGCACCACGATTCCGCTGCACAGCTGGCCCGCGCGATCGCCGCCGAACAACCACGGACCGCCGTGCGATTGAGTGATCTCGTCCGACAACTCATTCGTGATGATCGGATCGCGCTGGCGTCTCATCTTGCCCGTTGCGGTGAACGACTCCCCTCGGGACGGGGAATGGTTCCGCCCTCGGGATTACTGCGTGCCCTCGCGCTCAGCCATTCGCTGTCGTATGCCCGTGGAGAGTTGGCCCGCGAAGTCGAACTGGAACTGAAGCCGTTCACGGCCCTCTCCCGATCATCCACGGCTGGCGATGATGAACTGCTGGGGATGGGATTGCTGCAGCGCGGCGCAGCGTTGTTGCCTGCGTTGCTGGGGGCATCCCCGTCGGCTTCAGCCGTTCTCCGTTCATTCGTCATCGAGCCGGGGCTGAGTCATCTTTACAATTATTGCAGCCGGGTGGCGGTCTTTGGCGAGCGATTGCAAAGCCAGGCGGTCGAGTTATTCCAAGCCCCGGCTGAACAGACGCAATGGCAAGCCGAACGCAAGCAGTTGCAGTCGGAGGTGCGAGATTGGCTTGCCCATTTCGTCAAACGCAGCGTCCATTATCAACGTTGCGCACCGCTGTTTCTGCATGCACATTGGACGGTTCTTGCCAGTCCCACCCAACGTCATCCACATGAGGTGATGGAGTGGGCCAAATGGCAGGAAGTGTTGTTGCTCGCGCATCGCATGTTACGGCCCATCTGGGACAGTTCTGCGGACCGCAATGACGTCCGTGTGGAGTTGTCACGCGCCACGGCTATGGTGCAGGCCGAAAGCCCAGAGAGCACCGTGACGAAAGCCGGTAGCGGCCGCGGCTTGATACCACTGACGGAGCGAATGCGCGACATCCTGCTGGAAGCCATCGACATGGCCAACCGCTGGTTGCGTCTGCAATCTGCGACACCCACACGGGGGTTGCATCTCGCGCCGCATCAGGCGGAAGAGCTCCGCGCCGAATTGCTGGAACGAACCAGCCGTGTGGTGTCCGAACTGGATGTAATCGCCCGGACGCGCTCCGCCGACATCGTGCAGACGGGCGTGTGTGCCTGTCGACGTGTCATTGAGCAGATTCGCAAACTCTGTGCGGGTGAAGCTCCGCTGGCGCTGCATGAACCCGACGCCAAGCATGTGCTTTACGGCGAGTTCCTGAAGATGCCGCTCGTTGAACTCGACGAGAGCTGGCAACCGACAGCGGAGGCCGCCGAACAGGAACAGGCGATTCTCGAACACCTCAGTTCGGGGTGGACCGATTGGCTGGCGGTGTTTGCGTTGCAATGCAGTCAGGAAGATCACCTGGCGACGTCGCGCGTCCTCGAATTGCCCGTCTGGCCCGATCCAAGTGTATTGGGTGAACTCCACCGCTTGCGGGGACAAGAACTCCACCGCACGCGGCAGGCCGTGCTCCGAGAGCTGGATGAGATTGCTTCGCAAGTCGCGCTGGATGTCGCCGACCGTTCCGATTTGAAACAAGCCCGCGGAGAGATCGATCAACGTCTGGAGCGTCTCCGTGCGGCGATTCCTCAGGTCATGTCGTTCGGAAAAATCCGTACCCGATTGGATCGTTATCGAGACCAGTGGAATCGATTGGTTTCTGGAGAGACGCCTCGTTCCGATCGCGTGGAGACGACGTCCACTGATGATTCCGGGATTTTGCCGGCCCTCACGGCCGCGGTGACGGAAGCCACTGAGAAGGCCGCTGCTGCCCCGGAGAGCGACGAACAATGGGTCTTTCTTGAGGAATAAGGCCGAATGACGGAAGCAAGCCAGTTGCAGCAGCAGATCGCCGCGGCCCGTGCGCACGGGGACGCTGGGGATCCGCGCGTGCTCAAGGCCCTTCAGCGTCTGGCCGAATCGCTGCTTGAAGAAGATCGCATTGCGGACAGCCGCACCGTGTGGGATGCCGTCATTACGGACATCGATCAGTCGGCGGAGGCGACGCTCCCTGACCGGGCCGTGGTTCGCATGCAAGCCGCAACATTGTGCATGCGCGACGGTGATTTTCCGGCTTGCGAAGTTCGCTTGCAGGAAGCCGTCGCGCTGCTACGGGAAGATCAGGCTGATGCCACGGTGGAGTTCGCACAAGCGAACAATCAACTCACGGAAGTCTATTTTGCTCAGGAGCGCTACGAAGAAGCGTGGGAAGCGGCGCGCCGCGCCGCGGCGTTGCTGATCGGACAGCTTCCCGACGATCATGCCGATGTGCTCCGTACACGAAATAATCTGGCCGCGCTGCATCTCTTGCAGCGCGAGCACATGCTCGCCGAACGGCTGTTCCGGCGGAACCTGGTTTCTCTGGAACGCATGCTCGGCGGGAACGATCCCCGGTTGATCGCGCCGTTGCACAATCTGTCGGTCTGTCAGCGGCAACAACGTCGTTTTCAGGAAGCAGAAGCCAACAGTCAACGGGCGCTCCGAATTGCTCAGACGCGGCTCACTGAGAATCACCCGCTGGTTGCCCAATCGCTGACGGAACTGGGTGAAATCCGCGCAGCGATCGGTGCCTGGTCACAAAGCGAACGGTACTTCCGTGACGCACTTGCCCTGCGCCGATTGACGTTGTCCGAGAAGCATCCGCAATTGGCTCGGTCGTTGCGAATGCTTGCCGACATCCTTGTCCGACGGGGAAAATGGGCGGAAGCGGAACCGTTGCTCGATGAATCGCTGCGGATTCACGAAGAAGTCTTCGGACCACATCATCCGCAAGTGGCGATGGTGCTGTGCTCACAGGCACGGGTTTGTCTCGGGCGCGGACGAATGGCCAATGCGGACCGCCTGGCACAACAAGCGCTGACATTGCAGGAAGCCTTCACACCGCGCCGGGATACAACGCTCGCCGCCACGCATCGGCTGTTGGCTCAGGTGGCTCTGGCCCGCAAGGATTTAATGGGCGCTCAGCGGCATGGAGCGTTCGCTGTTCGCGAACTGGACGGTGCAGCGGATGCGAATGAACTCGATGTCGCCCTCGCACAACTCGTGGAAGGGGAAGCGTTGTGTGCCGCTGGAGAGTGGCCATTCGCCACTGCGACGCTGGAACGAGCCACGGCGCTTCTGAAGACACTCGGTGATTTTCCCCACCCGGAACTCGTGACGGCCTATCGGCTGCGGGCTCAGGTCGCCCTCGGATGTGGTGACTGGGATCTGGCAACGCGAAACTCGCGAAAGGCTTTCGCCGCTGCTGAGCGGTTGCCCGAACGGACGGCACCGGACATGGCGGAACTCGCCGGCATCTTGGCGGAAGCGGCTGTTCATCAGCACGACTTCATTTCTGTCGAATCCTTCTCGCGGCAGGAACTCGCGCTGCGGGAAGGATTGATCGGTCCCGACCATCCCAGCCTCCGGGGTGCATTGTTGCGGTCAGGAGATGCGCTCATCGCGCTGGATCGCGCGGGTGAGGCCGAACCATTCTTTCGTCGGGCGATGACACTGACCGAGCGGATGCCGGGCGCGACACCCAACGACATTGCTGCTTGTGTTGAACGGCTCGCGCGATTGCAGTTGCTGCAACAGAACTTTCAGGAATTCCGACCGTGGATGCAACGGGCCTTGAAACTGATGGATGACGAAGTCGATCCGCAAACGACGGCGCGGACCGCGCAAACCCTCGATGAATTTGTCGGCATGCTGCAATCAGCCGGACGCATGGACGACGCGCTGCATCTGGCGGAAGAAGTTTCGAACCGCCGCAATCGCCACGCCCACGTCCTCGGTGATTTGTTATAGGAATCTCAGTATGGCGATCAATGTGGTCAAGCCCGGCGACCGTGTTCGTGTGCATTACACGACGTTTTCGCACGACCAGAACGTGATCGAAACCTCGCAGAATCGTGAACCCATGACCTTCATCGCCGGGGCCGGGGAAGTCGTGGATGGTGTCGATCGCGCCGTCATTGGCATGAAACTCGGGGAACAAAAGCGGGTCCCGGTGATGCCCGAGCATGCGTTTGGCTACCGCGATGCCCGCTGGCAGCAAACCGCGCCCCGCAGTGGCTTACCAGACCGTGTTGGTGAGGGAGATCAAGTTGCGGCAACCGTCGGTGACCAGACGATTCACGTCTGGCTCCGTGCACTGCAACAAGACGAAGTCACGCTCGATGCCAACCATCCGTTGGCCGGTGAGACGCTGGTGTATGAGTTGAAGGTGGTCGGCATCGGCATCCAGGGCCCCGCCGACAGCGTATTCGGATGAACGATGTCGGACGGCCTGGAACGGCCATCCTACGGTAAATGCAATTGACACATCGATCGGGGTAACGATCCCGACGCCTGAAATCGACCGACGACCGTCGCGAAGGACGTGGATACCATGAGTCTCAAATTGACCGCCGCAAGTTTCCTGGCAGGCGTCAAACAAAGCGGCCTGATCGAAGCCCAACGCTTCGACACGTTGCTGGAAGAACTTCAACGCAGCGGGGTCAATTTGTCCGACTCGGCGGCGATCGCGCAATCGCTTGTCGCCCGGAAAGTCCTCACCGAGTGGCAGTGTGAGAAATTGCTGCAAGGCCGGCACAAAGGGTTCATCCTCGGCCGTTATCGGCTGCTGTCGCTCCTGGGTACGGGCGAAATGTCAGCGGTTTATCTCGCTGAACACATCATGATGGAACGCCGCTGCGCGATTAAAGTGCTCCCGGCGAACAAGGTGCAGGATACGTCCTATCTTGGCCGGTTCCATCGGGAAGCGCGCGCGGTTGCTTCACTCAATCATCCGAATATTGTGAAGGCCTTCGATGTCGACAAGCAGACTGAAGGCGGCGCGGAAATTCACTTCCTGGTGATGGAATACGTCCAGGGAAAAAACCTCGGCAAGATGGTATTGGAGAGGGGGCCGCTTCCGTATGTAGAACTGGTCGACTACATTCGCCAAGGTGCGGATGGATTGCACCATGCCCACGAAGCCGGGCTTGTCCATCGTGATATCAAGCCGGAAAACTTGCTCATCGATCAGACCGGCGTTGTGAAACTGCTCGATCTCGGTCTGGCGCGGTTTTTCAATGCTTCCGATGAAGAATCGCTCACCATCAAGCACGATGAAAAAGTGCTCGGGACCGCGGACTTCCTTGCGCCGGAACAAGCCATCGACAGCCACAAGGTCGATTTGCGAGCCGACGTCTACAGTCTTGGTTGCACGTTGTATTACGCGCTTACCGGGCACCCACCGTTTACGGACGGCTCGCTGGTGCAACGGTTGCTGGCACACCAAACGCGCCGTCCGCCGTCGATCAAATACGATCGGCCCGATATCCCCGCAGATCTGCTCGCGATCGTCGAAAAGATGATGGCGAAGAAACCGGGCGAACGATATCAGACCGCGGCTGATGTCGCCGATGCCCTGGGGCGCTGGCTCGTCGAACATGGCGGGGCCGATTGGCGTGAATCGCATGCTGCCCTTGTCGCTAAGTATGCCGGGTTGAGTGCGGTCACGCGATCAATGCCACCCGTCGTGCCCCCCGTGTTGCCGGGGACCACACCCGCCGCTGCCTACGCGTCACCCCAACTCAACCCGACGACCTCGGCCACGGTGATTGACACCGAGCGTCCACGAAATGTGGTCGAACGTGTGCTGGAAGCCGAGCCGCCGCGCACCGAACCGGTGAGTCCCAAGCCCGCCCGCGATTCCATCAAAGCGACGGTGGCGACCAAATCATCGACGGATTCCGTCAGACGACTGGCTGCTGTTCGCAGCAGCCAACCGGTCCCCATCGTGACTCCGGCCCGGCCCTGGGATTGGGAAAAGACGCTCGCCATCGGCTTGCTCTCTTTGGGAACGGTTGTCGTGATCATGATTGGCGTCTGGCTGTTTGGAGCCAACCAGGGCACCACCACTGCAACAAATACCGATCCGGCAAACGTCTCTGCGACACAAACAACGGAACTTTCCGGCAATAACAGCCCGCAGTAACGCCGAGCTGAACCGAGACCCGAGGTCTACGGACAATATCGCGACCGACGTGCCGTGTAGTCCAATCGGCGCTCCCCTACCGGGTCGCGGCGAAACGGGACGATTCATTGGCAGCGGGAAACTCCCGTCGGTATGCTGTCGGCACAAATCATTGCCGCGCGGAGGAACTTCACCGCGCGACTCCAGTCACCACAAGATGAACGACGTGAGGAATGCACATGGAGACGACCAACGGGGCCCTGAATCGCAAACTTCGCATGGCGTTGGTGGGGGGCGGTCAAGGCTCGTTCATCGGCCGTGTGCATGTGACCGCGGCGGTGCTCGATAACCGTGCCGCACTGGTGGCCGGGGCGTTGTCATCCAACCCGGAAAAGGCAAAGGCGTCCGCCCCGTCGTATGACATTCCGGCCAGCCGTGCGTACGGATCCTTCCAGGAACTCTGCGAAAAAGAAACCGCATTGCCTGCCGATCAACGGATTGACTTCGTTTCCATCACGACGCCGAACCACGTCCACTTCCCGGTTGCCAAGGCGGCATTGGAAGCGGGGTTTAATGTCATTTGCGATAAGCCGATGACGTTCAACCTCGCCGAAGCCGAGGAACTGCTGCAACTCGCAGAGAAAACGAACAGCGTCTTTGCCGTGTCGCACAACTACACGGGGTATCCGCTGGTGCGGCAGGCACGGGAGATGATCCTCTCGGGTGAACTCGGCGAAATTCAGGCCGTCCGGTCGAACTATATTCAGGGCTGGCTGCGGACCCGGCTGGAAGAATCGGACCAGAAGCAGGCGGCATGGCGGACCGACCCGACGAAGTCCGGCGCCGCGGGCTGCTTCGGGGACATCGGTACCCATGCTTATAACCTCGCCCGTTACATGACCGGTCTGCTGCCGACCGATGTCTCGTGTCATTTGAAAGTGTTCGAAACCGGTCGGGCGCTGGATGATTACGGTCATGCGGTGATCCGCCTCGAAAACGGCGGGTTGCTCACCGTCACCGCCAGCCAAATTTCGCACGGCCGGGAGAACGACCTGTTCATCGAAGTCGACGGCACCAAGGGGGCGTTGTCGTGGCGGCAGGAAGAACCGAACCAGATGATGGTTCGCCGCAACGGTTCACCGCACTCGATCTACACCCGCGACCCGAATGCGCCGTTCATGAACGCCTCCGGCAAAGCCGCGTGCCGGTTGCCGAGCGGTCACCCGGAAGCGTTCTTCGAAGCGTTTGCGAACGTCTACCGGTTCGCCTATGACGACATGGTGAAGCGGGCGACGAAGCAGCCGTTTGAACGCAAGAACACGATCTACCCGAACATCTACGACGGTGTCGAAGGGATGTATTTCATCCAGCAGTGCGTCGCCAGCAGCCGGCTCAACGGCCAATGGTTGCCGCTGCAACACGCTGCCGCACGACGGTAGCAATTCACACTTCAAATCAGCAACGTCTTGGGAGCCCAGGGAATGCGTTCTCTGGGCTTCGGGCGTTACATCCCGCATCACCGTACCAAATTGACACAGATTCATTTCGTCAGCAGGAAGCTGCCGAACTTGAGTCGTGGTGTCATGAGGAAAGCAACACGGCGGGCGTCGCCGTGACGTGATGATCGGTCCCTGCGTCGGGAACGGTGGCGATGTCGTCGGTGCTGACCGATCCCCTATCCGCTGAAGTCGGTGAAGTCTGCAACCGACTGAGCGCGGCGCTCGGTTGGCGGGTGGACTATGCCTCGGCCGCGGACGACGCACACTCGCCCCCCACGGCGATCTGGTCGGAGCCGCTCGCGAAAGGCGAACCCACGCTGGGCCGACTCCGGCTCAATCATGCTCTGTCTGCAAGACCGCGTGCCGACTTGCCTGTCGCCGTGGCAACCGCGCAGGCCGTCTCTCACCTCTTGAAACGCTTACGGACAGCACTTCAGTCGTTGGATTCCCGGTCGCGAGAAGTGTCGACGCTGATCGAGATGGGACGGCCCGATCAACCGCGCGAAGGATTGTCGGGGTCGCTGGAGCGATTGCTGACCGCCGCCGTCGATCTCACCGGCTGCTGGAGTTCGGCCTTTTTCCTCATCGATCCAGTCATGGAAGCGCTCCGCTTGCGGTCGACCTGGCGTATTGACCCGGCCCGGATTCCGCATCCCCAGCGTCTGCTGGAAAGCCCGACACCCGATGCACAGGCCTTGTTGCGAGGGGCCATTCTGCTCGATCGGCAAGACCCGCGCGCGGCCGCGTGGATGCCAGAAGGGTGTGCTTTTGCGCTCGGTGTCCCGGTCAAATCCGCGGAAGGTCCGTTGGGAATGTTGTGGTGCTTTGAACGTCGTCGCCGAGACGTAACCCCGCGGTGTGTGACAGCCCTGCGGTCGGTTGCATCGCAACTGGCTCGAGCCTTGGAGCGATCGGTGCTCTTGAAGGAGAGTGCCGCACGCAAACGGTTGCGCAACGAACTGCGAGCGGCATCACGCCATCAAGACATCCGCCGGACGTTGCCCGTTCATGCCGATTCCGGTATCGATGTTGCCATGCGGGCAGCGAGTGCCAGTGAACTGAGTGGCGACTTGTGTGAAGTCTGTCCCTTGGATGGGTCGCGGACATTTCTGGCATTAGGAGACGCTGTCGGACACAGCATTCCCGCAGCGATGGTGATGGCGCTGGCGCGGGGTGCTCTCCGGGCATTGCTCGATGATGGTGAAGCCGGCAATTGGCAACCGAGTGCCCTCATTCAGCGGATCAACCGGACGTTGTGCTCGCTGACCAGTGCCGAACAGTTCATGTCAGTGGTGGCGGGCGTCATTGATCGCCGTGCGGGAACCCTGTTGTACTCGAATGCCGGGCATCCACCTCCGTGGTTAATCCGTGGATCAAATCGAACAGCGCTGAAATCACACGGGATGCTGTGTGGGGTGTTATCGGAAGCGGTCTATCAGCAAAGTGTGGTCTCACTGGAAGCCGGTGACTTGCTGGTGTTCTTCACGGACGGAATCAGTGAAGCACTGTCGCCGCAACGTCAACTCTTTCGCGCGGACGGTGTCCTGGGAGCACTTCAGGGACAGACCTGGGACAACGCCGATGCCGCCGCGAACGCGATCTGGCAACGCATGCATGAGCACGTCGGTCACCGCGAGCCGCTGGATGACCAGACGTTGCTGGTCATCAGCGTCCGCTAACTGCCCGTGGACTGAATCGACTCATGTGCCACGGCCGTGTCGGCCGTGCGAATTTGCAGGACGTTTTGCCACTTTGCACGGCCGACACGGCCGTGGCACACAATCGCTGCAAAACCTCGTTTTCCTGTTGTCCTGCAGGCCTCAATCCCATGAGTCGAGGATTTCCTGCAACTCGGATGCGGACTCCGGAGCGGTTGGCAATGGAGTGACGGTGGCCGCTCCAGGCTCGGGCTCCGAGTGTAATTCGCTGGCCTTTGCCGTCACCCGCGCGATGGCTTTTTCCGCCATGGCGGAATGATGTGGAACAGGGATGGTGCTGAGGTTCGCAGATGGTGTCAGCGGAGAACCTCTCAGCTCGCTCGACGGACCGAACGATGGCTTAGAGGAAACCGATTGACGGAGCGTGGCGTTTCGACTCAGGAGCTTGCTGATCTTGCGTTCCAGATCATCCCGTGAGAATGCGGTCTTGATGACATAGTCGTTGGCCCCCGCCTGAACTGCGGCAAGCACGGTCTCGCGGCTGGCATCGGCCGTGAGCATGATGGTCCCAACGTGGGCCAGTGTCGGCTCTTTGCGAATGGCCGCGAGTGTCTGCAAGCCATCTAAAATCGGCATCTGAATATCAATGATGGCGATGTCGGGCGGGTGTTCCATGGCCTTGTTGAAGCCGGCGAGCCCGTCACAGGCCACTGCGACGATATAATTCCGACGCAGGACCGCCATCAGTAAGTTGCGGAACGACGGATCGTCATCCATCACGAGAACGCGCGCGCGATCTCGGGCAACATTTCCACTGACGGTAGGCGTCGGGGTTGTCATGGACGGCAATGCTGTTTCAGTTCTTCGGATGCGGTCGGGACCAGTCTGCACACCGGAGTAATCCGATATCCAGATGTTCTTATCCACGTTTAGTCGACATCGGCACTGACATGCGTTTGAGTGGTGTCAAGTTCATCATTCAGCGTTTGCAGGAAGTCGATCAGACTTTCCGCGGCGGAACCCAAGACGGAATGCCAGACCGATGACAACGGAGTCGAGCTGAGCGGCGAAGAATCGCAAGAGACAGGCGTAGACATCGGAAGTCGTTCCTCAAATCCTCATGCCCGGTGAGCAGCATCTCACGATCGTTACAGACATTCGCTGGGTTTCCCAAACGCATCATTTGAAGTCTAGGCCGAATTTTGCCTGAAGTGCGCAGCGTTGGTTCGCAATTCCTTGAGACTCTCCCAAGTGACTCTGGATCTGCTACGATCGTTGTCAACAGCATGTCTAAACAGGTAGTTGTTCGTAGACAGCGTGGTAGTCTACCTCAAATCAGCACCAAGTTTGCGTTCGATGCTGCGAGCTCAAAGTGCTGGCTAATATAGAGTTTGTCAGAAATTTACCTCCATACACAGGGAAACAGTACGCGACACTTGTCGAGTCGGGACACTCTCGACACCGTCTTCTCTCAGTTTTTTCTCACGTCTGGTTGGCTGGTCGACGTGATTATCACGACGGCGCGGTTTGCAGCGCCCCCGATTGAACGCAACGCAACACACCGTCATTTGCTTGGCAGCCGCACAATGCCATCCCAGCCCACCGGGGCGGTTCGTCCCGACTGCATGATGTGATGCAGCAAGAAATCCTGCGCACGATCGGTGGCGGGCATTTCATGCAGGCAGCGGAACGCCTCTTCCCATCGGCCGGCGGTGAAGTGTTCCACTCCCGCTTCAAATTGCTGCAAATGAGCGTCGGTCAATTCCGAATCGCGGAGGGAAGGGAGCAATTCGCTGACGACGACCGGCGTTTCCAGTCCGAAGGGCAACACTCGCGCGAGTTTTCGCAACCGGCCTTCGGAAGTCGGCATGCGATTACGGACCACAGTCGCGGCGGCTTCATCCAGCAGGATCGGTGCGCGAAGGAGCTTGGTCATGCTCTCCAGGCGATGTGCCAGGTTGACCACAGGGCCGAAAACGGTGACCTTCACTTGCTCCTCAGTCCCAATCTTCCCGGCGACGGCGCGGCCGAATGCGATTCCAATGCCCATCGAAAAATCGGACAACGGATGATCTTTCTGAGCCGCGGCCCGGGCAAAGGCTGCCCGAATGCCCAGTGCTGCTGAGCAGGCCTGAACAACCGCATCGGGTGACGGAAACGGCCACCCCCAGAAACCGAGAGCGGCATCCCCCTGGAAATCCCCCGTGACTCCGCCATGTTGCAGGATCTGCTGCGTCATGACGCCCAGCGCCCGACTCACACGCTCCAGCAACCCAAGCAAATTGTCGCCTTCCCGCTCCGCTCGTTGACTGAACCCACGGAGGTCACAAAACAGCACGGCCACTTCACATTCGCACGGTTCGAGCAGAGTGGTGTCGAGATTGTCGCCCAGAGCGGCGAGAATGGGCGGCGCGAAGAACTGCCGCAACCCGGCTTTCTGACGCTCTAACCGGCGGGATTTCACCACGGCGGCAATGATTTCCGCGACCAACTCCGTGAACTTCACATCGGCTTCAAGCTGGGTGCCTTCAGAAAGTGTGGTGCCAGGGACAGTCGTCTGTCCCATCCGTCCCGTCAGGTAGAGCCCGGTGGGTTCCTCTCCGAGTCCTTCAACCGGCGTGCAATAGGCCCAGTCGAAGTCCGCCCCGAGTGTCGGTTGCGGTCCGGTGGCCTCCGAGGCATTCCAGACATACAACACACTGTGTCGTTGATGCTCCAAAGCGTCGAAAACCAGCCGCCGACTGGGGCGGACATCTTGCGTCGATCGCGAACGCCGCTCGGCATGCCGGACTCCGACACGATCCGCGCCAGCAAGGTGAACGATGGCGACGGCATCAGCATGGACTACGCCTCGCAATAACAAGCTGCCTAACCGTTCAAACAGTTCCGCGTCACCTTGAGCCCCAGCGATGACGTGCGGGAGATGCGTCAGCACATCCAACCGGTTCTCTGGATCTTGATACCGGATCTGCGACAACTGTTTGGGATTGAAGGTGCGCTCGGCAACGGGCGTGGCAGCAGAATCGCTCCCCGTGAATTCGAGCCGAAACGTTGTTGCGCCGACAACAAAATGCGAGTCCGGTTGCATGACGAACTGGTCGGTTGACTCTCCGTGGAAAAACAGCGGGTTTGCCGTTCCAGCCAACCGCTGAACGTCAACGGATTGAGCCTTCACGACAAGCTGCACATGCCGGCGTGAGATCATCGAATCCCACGGGATAGAAATCGGCAGCGCGGGATCACGGCCGAGAAGCGGGCGTTCGCCTTGGCGCAGTACGATCCGCAGGCGATGGCGGAGGTCTGGTCCTTGCGCAATGAGTTCAAGCACGCTCGGATGCCTTTCCCGTGAGCGCATTCAATGTCGTTGTTGACTCACCGCGCCGCCAGCGCCTGAGCCAATTCTGACCGCGTTCGTTCATGAGCACGACAATCAGCCACCAACATCCCGCCACGATGCCGCAGACCAGGAAGATGCCCCCGACACCGGTCCAGACCAGCCGCGACCGCAAGTTTTCGACGGGTCTCAACACCGGATCGCGCGGTTCCTGCACGATGGCGATCCACCCCGTGAGACCCACGGGACTAAAGGCCGCGAGCCAGTCGCCACTGTATTCGTCGTCGATCCCGCCAACCGGGTCATGGTAGTTATCGAGCCGATCCCGCAGATCTGAGGCCTTGGCTTCCGTATCCGGCAACAAGGTCTGCAAAGCCTCGACGACCCGCGGTTCCACTGTCAGCCACTGCGTGGGAGCCCCCGTCATTTTCAGATGATCGTCATCGATCCAGTCATGTGCCACGAGACTCCACGTCCGCGTGTCCAGCAAAGCCATCGTACGGCCCGCGGAAGCTCCCTGGGCGCGGAGGCTGTTCTTGTAATCGTGCAGCAATTGACTGAGATAGAGTGTCCGCGCGAGCACTCCAATCACCACCGGTGATGACTTTTCACTTCCACCGTCCAGTGCAAAGACCGGGACCGACAATGCCACCACATACTGGTTGCTGGATGTGCTCAAATACGGCATCGAAATATGCTGCGATTGAATGGGTGGCAGGTCTGCCGGGCGGTTCGCTTCCGTGTAGTCGATGCTCTGTCCGTGAAAATAATCCCGAAAGTCAAACTGTTTGTCGATGGTGTCGCTGACTGGGAAGCGCCAGCGTTGGTAACCTTTTTCATCCTGTAAGAACCAGCTTGCATCTTCAGCCCGTCCTGCGGCGGTGATGCGGGAGCGAATCGGCTCAAGCCGGTCTTCGAGGATTTCGGCAATCGGCTTGCGATCGGGCATCGGCTTATCAATGTGTTCTGCGATTGCCGCACGCACGTCCTGATCATTGGCCAACGTGATCAGTTCGTCGAGCCGACGGTCAAGCTCGTGATCAAGTGCTGTGCTGAGCAGATTCGCCGACAACACATCGCTTTCGAGCGCACGCTGCACAATGTTCGACCGAGATGTCGTCACGGCATCGCGCAAGGCATCGAGCGCGAAGGGGAGCAAACCGAGGACCAAAAGCAACGGCAGCAGAAGCCCCATGATGATCAGCGGTCGTCGGGCACGTTGCCGTTCCCGCGCAGTCAACCGATCGAGCACGGCTTGAGCATTCGGAAAACGACGTTGCGGATCCGTGGCGAGGCAACGATCGACGATGTCCGCCAGAAGAGGATCCACACCCGACTGCCGTCGATGCCGCATCGGTCGTGGTTGAGTGCGAACCATCTCCCGATAAAGGCTCAGCCGGGCTTCCAGATTCGGGGCGTTCTGTATCTGTTGTTCGGCCGCATCCGTCCGGTATGGTGGCTCGCCGCACAACATCTGGTACAGCAGCGCACCGAGCGCATAGACATCCCAGCGGGCATCGGGCACGGCTTTCGTGTCGGCCTGCTCGGGGGCCATGTAAAACAACGTTCCCAGCGCGTGCCGGTCTTCTTCCAGCAATCGTGACTGTCCAAAATCACACAGTCGCGGTTCCGCATCCTGGTCCAGGAGGACGTTGGCGGGTTTCAAGTCGCAGTGCAGAATGCCGCTGCCGTGAGCATGGACCAAGGCCTGTGCCACGCGCGTGGCGATCCGCACCGCCTCGGCCACCGAAAGCGATCCCCGTTCCAGCCGTTGCGCCAGCGAACCGTTTTCGAGATACTCCATCACGTAGTAAGGCGGGTCATGTTCCCACCCGACGGCGACGAGTCGCACGATGTACCGCGATGTGTACAGGACGGCAAGCTTTTCTACCTCTCGGCTCAACAGGGTCCAATCGACGCCGCGGCGATGAAGATAGAACTTGATGGCCACATGCTTGCCGGTATTCTGTTCACGGGCGAGCCACACCGAACCGTAGTTGCCGGTACCGACGCGGCGGATGATCTGATACCCGGCGACAACCGCGGGTGGTGCCTCACCCGGTTGCGAGAGATCGCGCGCACGCCGGCGCGACTCGTCATCCTGAACCAGCGTGTCCGCCAATGCCATCCCGCTCCACTCCTGCACTGGCATTCATACCCAGTGGCAAGTGTCACAGCAATGGCAGACCGTAGTCAACGTGTGATGCGCGGCATCATGACGAACCACACGCAACGCCGTTTGTGGATCGCATCACAGCGCAATTGTGTCGTATTGTCGCGGTGAAGAGACGGGTTGGGCCAAGACGTCGCCCGGGTCAACCCGCAACAACGTCGTTGGTTTCAACGGGGTCCACGTCAGCGGAAACTCGGTGGGCGGGATGAGAACGGTGTCTCCCAGCCGGACGTGCCTTTCGTAGCCGTCTCCCGTCAGCATCGCTTCCCCTTCGATCAGGATCCAGGCTGACAACGACTGCCCCACAACGGTTGCCGGCTTCTCACTGAGATGAAACCGCTTCCATTGGAAGTACGGGCAGTCGACAAGCAATTCTCCGTGGAGATCGCCATCATCTCCATACCAAGGTCGGGGGATGACCGGATCAACCGGGCCAGCGGCCCAATCGATGGCCGAGAGCGATTCCTCGTGATGCAGAGCACGTGGTCGACCATCAAGCCCTAAACGGTTCCAGTCAAACAACCGAAACGTCGCATCGCTCGTCTGCTGAACTTCCACCATCAACACCCCGCCGCCGACGGCATGGACTGTTCCCGCAGGAATGAAAACGCAATCACCACGGCGTGGAACGAATGAATGCAGGCATTCATCCAGCGTCCCGTCCGCCATCCGCTCGGTCACTTCACCGCGCGAGATACCAGCTTTGAAGCCGGCATAAATCTTTGCGGTCGGTTCGGCATCCAGCACCACCCAGGCTTCCGTCTTGCCGACGTCTCCCGCTGAAAACTGTTGGGCAATGCGATCGCTGGGGTGGACTTGGACCGACAAAAATTCGTGACAATCCAGGAACTTGATGAGCCACGGGAATGCCGTCGGGGCGTGCGCGCCACACCAATCTTGCCGGCACTCAGTCCAGAGATGCGAGAGTGTTTGCCCAGAAAGGGGCCCAGCGGACACGCAACTGTCATGGAGTGAGTGGCTGCTGATTTCCCAGGACTCACCGAAGCGGCCGTCCGCGGGAAGCGCCCGTTGCAGATGACTCTGAAAACGCTGCGATCCCCACGGTTGTGGTCGCAGGTGGGGAGAAAACGACAACGGCTGGTGTGCGGGATTTATCATACAGTGAGCCAATTTACTCGGTAAAGAATTTCAAACACAGTTCAACACGTAAAGCAGTCGCAGCGGGATTGGCGCGGCCGGAATTATATCGCGTCTGATTTGGCAGGAGGCGGAACTTCGAGATCGAGCCGCATCGCCTGGCACCACGTCCGGAAGCCCAATGCGGAATACCAGGGAACGAGTTTCGGATCGCAATCGAGGATGACCTTATAACAACGTGCTTGGCGACATTCGTCGATCAAGTGTCGAACAAGGCTTTGGCCTACGCCATGCCCCTGGACTTCGGGTAAGACGGCCACGTCTTCAATGTGGCCGACGCAACCGCCGTTGTGGATGAACTTGGTCTCTAGCAGCAGTGAGGCGGTGCCTATCACGCGATCGTTGGCAACGGCGACGAAGGTCAGCACGCGTGATCGAAGCCGCTTGCGAAAGACGACAGCCGCGTCTTCGTCGGAAAGCGTGACGGGTGACAGCGCGCTGAGCACTTCCCGGAACCCTCGCTGAAAATCCGTAGCATACATGGCTCGGATCTGAATCGATGCGGTCATGGCGGCCTTGCGGTCAGGGAATGAGGTCACAGAACGAGAAGAGGCAAATTCCAGAACCAGACGACGGATGAATCGACCTGCAAGGGTTGTGGGCAGACAGCTACCTACCCTTGCAAGGCTGCCATTCTCGCCGACTCGTTCACCGCAAGCGAGTGGATTTGTGAAGAATTGTCCCTTCGGCCAGGAAGTTCAGCCGGACGGCCCGAGACTGCTGCCGTTGCCTTCATTGTGTAACGGAATCTGCGTTTCTGAATGCCCGTCGTCTCTGAAGGGCATTGCTTCCGAATGACGCACCGATCAGTGGCAATAAAGTTGACGCAACCGGCAAACTCGACGTGCTTAACCCAGTCTGTCAATCACATTCGTCGATTGGGGGTGGTGACGCAACGTGCTGATTGGCCGTCACTTACGAATGTCTGTTCCGATTGGGTGGGGAAGTCAACTTGCGCCAGTCTTAACATGCACTGCGAAGATGCCGACAGTTCCGAGTCTGACGTGAGTTCTGCTTATTTCGACTGCGGTAGGCAGCCGAAACAAAGACTGCGGCGTCAGGGGGGCGTCGACTCGGAGCGAAAGCTGCGAGTGTCGGCCGTTGGAATTGGGCGGGGAATCGCCATGTACTCTCGCAGCCTTCGTGCTGCCACCGCTGCGGTGGCGTTTCTGATGGCGGGTTGCCACCAGCTTCAGAGCGACTACAACGATTTTTTGACGACGCAGCAAAACAACTCGGAAGCCTTCTGGGCCTGGGCGAGTGTGTGCGGCGACTATAAAGATCAGGTTTACTACATCTACGATTTCGGGGATGGATTCAAGGCGGGATACGCTCAAATCCTTGCCGGTGGTCTCCCCTGTCCGCCCACACTTCCGCCGGAAAAATACTGGTACATCAAGTATCAAACTACGGCGGGCCGCGAACGGATTGATGCCTGGTTTGCCGGACACGAGGCTGGTGTTGCCACCGCCATGCAGGACGGTGTGCAGGACGAGAACAAGATTCCGCTCTCGCCTTACCGCCGTGCACAAATGCAAGGCCAACATGGTTGCCCCACCTGCTATCCACCCATGGGGACCGCCCCGGCGATGGACTACGAAGCAGTTCCTCCCACTCCAGCATTAGAGGAAGCCGTTGGCGAACCACCGTTGGAATTCGCCGAGCCGGTGACCGAAGCGGAAATGGAAGAGGAAGCATACGCAGACGAAGAGATGGTTTCCCCTGTGAACTATCACTTCACGGATGAAGTTACGGACCAGGAATAGTCCCGTCTCCAAGACCTTGATTGGGTGTCGTCCCATGAATATGCCACGCATTTTACCTTGGCACGCCCTGGTTGCGATGATTGCGACCGTGGGAGCGAGTGGCTGTGCCAGCCTGCAATACGGATGTGATCTTCCCGCAATTCCGGCGCACCGTGTGCCGTCGGAAGTGCTGGGACGACCACGAGAAGATATGCAGCAAATCTCCGTGACCCGGCTGCGTCAAAATCCTCCTGACGTTTATCAGCTCGGACCCGATGACATCTTGGGGATTCACATCCCGTTCGTCCTCGGCAAGGAAGACGAGCCGCCGGCGGTTCACTTTCCGAAGGAAGGGGATCAGCCGCCTGCACTCGGCTTTCCTATTCCCATCCGCGAGGACGGATCGCTCGCCTTACCTTTGATCCCTCCAGTGCAGATTGCAGGGCTGACCCTCGCACAGGCTCAAGACAAAATTCGCGAGCAGTATGTGAAGGATCAGATCCTCAAAGAAGGGCAGGAGAAGATCGTGGTCACGTTGATCCGGCGACGCATGTACCGCGTCTCGGTGATTCGTGAGGAAAGTGGCAATGGGAGCGGCGGAGGAGCAGGCGGACTCGGTATCGGCTCAACGAAACGAGGCACCGGTGTCACGGTTGACTTGCCGGCCTATGAGAACGATGTCCTGCACGCCTTGAATCTCACCGGCGGTCTCCCGGGCCTCGATGCGAAGAACGAGATCTACATCCTTCGTGGCGGTAGCGAAGACGCCGCTCGCCGTGATGAATTGATCGCCCAGCTGAAAAGTGCCCAGAATCCCTGTGACTGTCCTTGTCCTGAGCCTCCGGATCCGTCCGTAACCCGGATCCCACTGCGGTTCTATCCGGAAGAGCTGCCTCAGATCAAGGAAGAAGACATCATCCTGAATACCGGCGACATCATCTATATCCCGAGCCGTGAACGGGAAATCTACTACACCGGCGGCGCCTTGCGTGGCGGTGCTCATCCGATCCCTCGCGACTATGATCTCGACGTCCTGGGGGCCATTGCCCTCGCCGGTGGATCGATTGGCAGCGCTGGATCCGGGATTCAGGGGCTCGGTGGACAACAGGGTGGATTCGGTGGTGGTGGCGGCGGCAGTGGACGAGGGGGACTGATCCCGCCGTCTCACTTGATCGTGCTTCGAAAGCTCCCCTGCGGTGGTCAAATCCCGATCTCGGTGAACCTGAACCGGGCGCTGGTTGATCCCGGCCACCGGATTCTGATTCAACCGGAAGACACGCTGGTGTTGCGGTATACCTTCGAAGAAGAAATCCTGTCGCTGGTGACCAGCATCTTCTCGGTCAACTACCTGCTGGGATCGGGACTGGGCAACAACTAGGCAAGAAGGTTTTTCACAAGCATTCCTACATGAACGCCCCGCGGAAGCCATCGCTTCCACGGGGCGTTCTTTCGTTTGCGGATGGCTCGGTAACGGTGCTGAGCGACAAAACTCAGATTAACGAACGCCCCTGTGCCGCTGGCCGACTTGTGATGACCATGTAAGATCAGTCCCAGAATTCAACTGCGCGGCTGGAGCATCTTCTGGGACTGGTCTTATCTGCTGGTCTTGGTGAGTTGGATGCTGGTGACCCTCGCGCGCAGCCGTCTATGGTCGATGGATGTGTCGGAGAAGGCTGTCCCGAGGTCGCTGATGGACGTCAGGCATGAGCCTGACCTACAGTCTTCGCCACGCGGCGGCTTAATCCGTCCGCTTCACGGATGGGAAGCGGGCATCGGCCTTCAGGCCACACGGCGCGTACACACGCCACGGCCGAGGTCAGCGACAATCCGTGACCCGGCGAGACCTGCAACGGCCGTCGGCTGGTCTGGCCGACGAGCGATTGTCCGAGAATCTCGCCATCAAGTTCCAGCAACGGTTCGAGACCTTCGGACATCGCGCGGCCGCACAGGTGGTGCTTTGCCACACCGATGGTGACGCAACCGGCCACTACACCCACGGCGACTGCAATCCCGGCCCGACGCGGATGCAACTGCCCGGCACCATCAACCAGAATCACTTTCGCCAGCGGCTTGGCTTGTCGTACTTGTTCGAGAAGCGCGAGATGCAGCGGCAACTCACGGAACGTGAGATATCCGGTGAGATACGGAAAGGCGATCACCGCGCGATGGGTGGCGGTGAACACGGTCGCCCCGGTGGAGACGTCAATCTCGACATACGCCGCGACCGCTTCATCATCGGAAACATACGAGACATCCAGCCCGCCCATCACCGCCGGAACTGCGACATCCGCCGTGCAAGTGGCGCGAAGCGCCGAGGCCGTCTGCCACTCCGCGAGATGTTTCAACGGAGCAGCACTGACGAAGTCACTCCAGCGGATGCTGTCCAATTCCAGTCGGCCGTCTTCACGGATTTCAATCCCTTCGTGACGCAATTGCAGGCATTGAATCGCCGCCCGTTCGGTGTTCGTCGTGACAATCTCACCGGTCCGTTTCACCACACGATACCACGGTCCGTTTACCCGAGTGGCCAGTTCCCGCGCGATCCACCGCGCCGCGGACAAATCGCCGAGGGCTTCCGCCAGATCGCCGAAGGTTGTGACCTTGCCCGCTGGAATTTGTTCCAGCAACGCATCCAGCTCACACGCCATATCGGGAATTGCGGGGCAACGCAGTAAGTCATCGGTCGTCATGAATCACTTTCCCTCTCACGCACAATGTCGGCATCGACCCGGGCTTGTGTGCCACTGGCTTTGCCAGTGTCTTCGATTTGCATACGACAGTGATCCGAGCAAGCGAAAGACACTGGCAGAGCCAGTGGCACACAGGACCAGAATGTCGGCGAACGACCACAATCCCAGCAATTCTACCGCAACGGGCAATCCTGTGACCGGTCGGACTTGACGCCGACGCCAACATCCGGAACATGGCGGAACCGGCGGCGCTCTGCGTTTCCGGTGATTCTGCATCGGACCAGCGCGGTTGAGGAGGCCGCATGTCGAACACGGCGAATGTCTACGAAGAATTGGTGCAGCGGCTGCGCGAAGCAGAACTGCTGGCGTCCTGCGCAAGCGTCCTCAGTTGGGATGAGCAGACACATCTCCCGACCGGCGGTGCGGAGCATCGGTCCAATCAACTCGGCTTGATCGCCGGGATGGCCCACGACCGGAAGACCGATCCGAAAATCGGCGCGCTGCTTTCGACGCTGGAAGCATCCAAGGATGTTGGCGATCCGGATGGCGACGTCGCCGTCAACGTCCGCGAAGCCCGGCGGACGTTTGATCGCGCGACGAAGTTGCCGAAGAAACTCGTCGAAGAATTGTCGAAGACGACTTCCCTTGCCCAGCAGGCCTGGGTCGAAGCGAAGAAGAACGCCGATTTCCCGGTGTTTCAGCCGTGGCTCGAAAAGATCATCGGCCTGAAGCGCGAGGAAGCGGCGGCCATCGGGACGACCACCGGCGTGCCGTACGATGCGCTGCTCGATGATTACGAACCGGGCATGACCGCGGCCCAGGTCAACGCGGTCTTCGAGCCGTTGCGCAAGGAACTAGTCGCTCTCGTCTCGGCGATTCAACAGTCCGGGAAACTCGCACCGCTGGAAATCGTCGAACGGCATTATCCCCAGGTGCCGCAGCGCGTGTTTGCGGAAGCGGCGGCGCGACAGATCGGCTTCGATTTCGATCGTGGCCGGATCGATGAATCGCCGCATCCGTTTTGCAGCGGGTTCGGTCCGGGTGATTGCCGGCTCACCACGCGGTTTAACGATCACCACTTCAACTCGGCGTTCTTCGGCGTGCTGCACGAAGCCGGACACGGCATCTACGAACAGGGCTTGCCGACCGATTCGTATGGCCTCGGCATCGGTCAGTCATGTTCGCTGGGCATTCATGAATCGCAATCGCGGATGTGGGAGAATTTCGTCGGCCGCAGCCGGTCATTCTGGACCTATTTTTACCCCACGGCACAGCAAGCATTTCCCACAGCGCTGGGGACCGTCGCGATCGATGATTTCTACACGGCCATCAACGATGTGCGGCCGTCGTTCATCCGTGTCGAAGCGGATGAGGTGACGTACAACCTTCACATCATGCTGCGGTTTGAACTCGAACAGAAACTCCTTGATGGCTCGCTCGCCCCGGCCGATGTCCCCGCGGCATGGGACGCGGCGTTTGAACGCGACTTCGGCATGCGGCCGCCGAAAGCGTCGCAGGGCTGTCTGCAGGACATCCACTGGAGCGGCGGACTCGTGGGCTACTTCCCGACCTACGCCCTCGGCAACATGTACGCCGCGCAATTCTATGAAACCGCCCGCGCAGAACTCGGCGACCTGGATGCGATGTTCGCCAAGGGGCAATTCAAACCGCTGAAGACGTGGCTGAACGAAAAGATTCACGTCCACGGCAAGCGCTATCCCGCCGCCCGACTGGTGGAGGTCGTCACCGGCAAACCGTTGACTTCCGCCCCGCTTGTGCAACACTTGCGCACGAAGTTCAGCACGCTGTACGGCCTTTGAGGGAATGCATGCATCGTGAATGACGACCGTCTGGGAAAGTCGCCTGTGAACAGGGATGCCGCCGCGGAGCTTCCGCCGCAATCGGGCGGGGGTTGGAATTTCTTCGTCATCTTGTTGCTGGTGGCCGGTTTCGGATATGGGTTAGCGACTCTGCTGCGAACGCCTCCCGATCAGGATCAGCATGTCCCCATGCCGGGACCCGGTTTGATCGGGACCAAAGCCCCCGCCATCACAGCACAAGGCTGGTTTAATGGTCCGGCACCGTCAGAAGAGTCACTCCGCGGCAAAATCATTGTCATCGATGCCTGGGCCTATTGGTGTGGACCTTGCCGCCGTGCCGCGCCCACGCTGATCAGGCTCCATGAAAAATACCATCCACGCGGTGTCGTCTTTCTGGGTCTGACCTCCGAAGACAGCCAGGCATTGAAAGCCAGTGAGGCATTCATCGCGGATACGAAAATCCCCTGGCCACAGGGATACGGTGCCGATTCCACGCTCGCAAAACTCAACGCGGCATTTATCCCGCAAGTCTGGGTGATCGACCAGCAGGGACAGATCGCCTGGGATGGAACTGCTCAGGAAGAGGTCAGCAAAGCCTTAGACCGCCTGCTGCAATGATCCGATCGTTTACGGCATCACTTCACCCACGATCATGGCATGCACATCCAGACGCGGGACGGTGACCGTGAATCGCCCATCGGGCATCGGTTTCATGGGTAGCTCGAGCCCATCCGGTTGTAGGCGAACCGAACGAAAACGGTACCGCGAGTCGAACGTCACTGAAATGTCGTGGATCGGTAGAACTTCTTCACGCAGCGGGACGTCATCCACCGGTAACGCATGCTGAGCTGTGGTGTTGATGTCGTTGAAGAGATGCACGATCAGTCGTTCCTGCCCTGCCTTTGTCTGCCGCATGAAAGTTGTATGGACGCACATCGGTGCCTGCACACGAATCGGCGGCGGCTCAGTGGCTGCCCATTCTATGGCGTTGCGGAGCATCAATCGCTGGTATGGATAAGAGTATTGGTAATAGGCCGCATCCATCCCCGCTGCGAAATAGACGATGCGCCCTTTGCCATACGTATGCGTCACGATGCCCGGAAATTCGTGGGATTGCGGAGCCGACTTCACTCGGAGCTGCCCGATGGTATGCGTGGCGGGACTCGTAGACACCACACGAACAGCCGGCCCTTTCATCGTCACCGGTTCTGTTCCCAGATACGTCTGTGCCCGACCACGGCGCAAAATCGAATCGGGAACTGCCTGGAAATCGAAGACGTTCTTTCGCTTCTCCCAATAGTCGGGACCAATTGACCTGGCAAAATTGACATCGAGTTCGGTGTCGGCCTTGGCTTCCACGTTGACGATCCCACGATGATCGACACCCAGCACTTGCCTTAGCGCAAAGTTCTCGCGCGGATCGCCGAATTCATTGAAAAGTGACACGTCCAAACTCGCGACAAGTCCGCCCCCGTTGTGCACGAACCTTTCGATTGCTGTCACCTGCGCGTCATCCAGGCATGCGGTATTCGGCAGGATCAGCACCTTGTAGTTTGACAGGTCTTCCGCATTCAGATTCCAGTCGTTGACGACGGTCAGCGGCAAATGTTCTTCGACGGCCGCGCGAAACGTCCCAAAGACTGCTGCCATGTAACGTTCTTCCACCAGTCCCGCTGCCTGCCCGTAGAAATTGCGTGTATTGTCGCTCATCACCATTGCGGCCCACGGTTCCGGGCGTTTGTGCGTCAACCATTCTTTACGGCGCTGAACCTCAGCGAGGCATTCGTAAAGTTCGTTCTGCATCGTGGCTGGTTGAATCACGGCGATGCTCGGTGCGGCTCCATAGGTGAGTGCCAGCATCATCCGTCGCAAAATTTCGTGTGGCGGGAAACTGTCTTTTCCGTACGGATTGCCATGGCTCATCAGGTACGGTTCGCTGAAAGCCACGCGGTGATTCGTGGTGGCCCAGATGTAGGCATTGGCGAATGCCGGAACAATCGTCGCGCCGCGGTTCGATTCATCGCACCAGAATTCCTGATCGGGTGCGTCGAACAGCAGGTTCATCCGCGCAGGCATGTTACGGGGGATGCTGAGGAAATGGCCAAACTGCCCGGCATTGGTGGTCCATGTCACCAAGGCGACTTCCGGCTTGATTCTCTTCAATCGTGTCTGCATCCGTTGGACCATGTTTTCCATCCGCCGATCGGCCCAATGCTGATACCGTCGAAACGCCGGGTTTCGTAAGTCGGCCTCAGGAATCTCTCCCCCTGTGTCTTTGCGGAAGTTGGCACGACAATGTTCGCAGTAACAGACACCGGCGTAGTGCAAGCCGTCAAAACTGAACGCGTCCACTTCGGGAAACTTCGTGAGAATCTCGGCAAGGACATCGATCATGAAATCGCCGTAGGGACCAAGCAGGCACAGCATCCCTCCGTGCGGATATTTCTCCATATCGATCGTGGGAATCGCTGTTGTGTTGGTCGCAATGCGTCGCCATTCGGGATGGGTTTCATAAACTTCCCCTTGCAAACATGGCGGGTAGACGCCGAGGATGCGGAGGCCCAAGCGTTTGTACTCGGCGATCTCTTTTTCGACGCGGCCATCCGGGAAATCAGGACTCCGTTTCTTCAGGAACCGGCTGTCGTAGCAGGTGAAGAATGGGTTGACGAACCCCATTTCGCTGATCGTCACGCCATGCTTCACCGCTGTGGTCCGGGCCGCAGTGTCCATCACCGAAAGTGTGTACCCACACCCGATCGTAGATTGCACCCAATCGGGAACTCGGACCTGATAAAAGGGCTGTGTGTCGAAGGGCTGCGGCATTATCGGGCGGTCCCAGACGCGCTCTTGCGCGTCGATCTCGGCCCCCAACCCACAGAGGAAGAACCAGAGCGCTGCCGTTCGAATTGTGAGGTCATATGGCATGATGAAGTCCTTCGATTTCGGAACGGTTCAACGTTGTTCAGTGATCGCCAACGATCATGCCGTACGCTGGCTGGAATTGCGATTGCGAGCACCGTTCAACCCGTCGGCGGTTTCGCGATTCATCAGCGAATGCGTTACCCTGCGGGGACTCCAGGAGGCCAGTCCATGCGTCGGTCGTCGTTCGTTTTCTTCGCCGTGCTGTTACTGAGTATCCCCGCTGTCAGTCGTAGTCAGGAAGCAACCTACGATCTGATCATTCGCCGAGCGCGGATTGTCGATGGCACGGGCAATCCCTGGTTTCACGGTGACGTCGCCCTGCGCGGTGATCGGATTGTGGCCGTGGGACCGGCAATCACTGGGCCAGCGGCACGTGAGGTCGATGCCCGTGGCCTGATTCTCGCGCCGGGTTTTATCGATATCCATTCGCACTCCGACCGCTTGCTGCTCGAAGACGGTCATGCGCAGAGCAAAATTCGGCAGGGCGTCACGACGGAAGTCCTGGGAGAAGGTAATTCTACGGGGCCCTATCAGCGGGAACTCGAACCGCCCCACTACACCGTCCGAGGGAAAGAACGGACCTGGACAACGCTGGGCGGATACTTTCAGGCCGTGGAGGAGGCGAAGGTGTCCGTGAATGTGGCGTCGTATGTCGGTCTCGACAATGTGTGGCAGTCGGTGATGGGAAAGTCCTTCGCGCGGCCAACTCCGGTCCAGTTCGAGGAGATGAAGGCGATTCTTGATGAAGCCATGCGCGATGGGGCCATGGGACTGTCGACGATGCTGATGATGCCCCCCGGTTCGCTTGCTACCAACGATGATCTGGTGGAACTGGCGAAAGTCGTCGGGAAGCACGGCGGCCTGTTTTCTTCTCACATTCGTAATGAAGGTTTGGGGGTCTTCGATGCGGTGAGGGATGCCATCGCTGTGGGTGAGCGGGTCGGTATTCCGGTCGACATCATTCACCTCAAGATCGCCGACCAACAGTATTGGGGCCGGATGAGCGAGATCATCGCGCTGATTGAAGCGGCCCGCAGTCGCGGCGTCGATGTGCAGGCCAACGTCTATCCTTACACCCGTGGTAACAACAACCTGGTGACCATCATCCCCCCCTGGGCTCATGAAGGGGGAACTGCTCAACTCCTTGTTCGCCTGAAAGACCCGCAACTCCGCGTGCGACTGAAGCAGGAAATTCGTGACGGAATCCCCGACTGGTACAACCATTACACCGCCGTCGGCGGCGACTGGAGCCGGATGCTCATCAGTGGCAAGGGCCGTTACGAGGGGCTGACGATGGACCGCGTGCTGGCGATCCGCTCACAAGGTAACCCATCGCCACCGGAACCATTGGACGCACTGTTCGACATTCTGCTCGAAGAAAATGGCTCGGTGCCCACAGTCTATGCGCACCACACAGAAGCCGACATGACTCTCGCCCTGTCGCAACCGTGGTGCAGCATTGGATCCGATGGCTCGGCCTATGCCTTCGAGGGACCGCTCCGGCGGGGCAATCCCCACCCGCGCAACTTCGGGACGTTTCCCCGTGTGCTCGGTGTCTATGTCCGCGAAACACCAATCCTGCGGCTGGAAGACGCCGTGAGGAAGATGACTTCACTGAACGCCAGCAAGCTGGGCCTCCGCGACCGTGGCGTGATTCGACCCGGTGCGTATGCCGACCTGACGATCTTTGATCTTAACCGCGTGATCGACAAATCGACCTACACCGAACCATTCCAGGACAACATCGGCATCGAATATGTGATCGTCAATGGCACCCTGGTGCTGGACCGCGGTCGTCATACCGATGCCATGCCCGGCCGCGTCCTTCGTCGTGGTGAAGTGCAGCCGTAAATCAATCGGGTCTTCTCGCTGTGTGCCACGGCCGTGTCGGCCGTGTGACGTTGCAGAGTGACTTGCTCCCCCCGCACGGCTCACAGAGCCGTGCCACACTCGACATTCACTGATGGCAACTTCACTCAAATCGCACTAGTCCGAAGCTGTCCCAGCGCGGTGGCCAGTTTGCTTGTGGCGTCCAACTGTGAACCGCCTGGGCGGGAATCACGCGCATCAGGCTGATGGCCCACGCTTCCCGCGGCATCGGTGCCGCGGGGGCCAGCTCTTGCCACGGAATCGCGAGTTCTACCCGCCAGTGTTCGTCATCGGCTTCCGCAGCGACATACCACTGCGGGTCCCAGCCGTTGTCATTCCAGCAACGGTCATGAGTTTCGCCGCGCTGATCCACCTGGAAGTCGTACCACGTGGCATAATCACGGTCGATATCAAAGGAAATCGCCAGTCGATCGTGTGCTTCCAGGTTTGCATCGTGCTGCCGATCACTCGGTATCGGTTGAACATCCGGTGCGCCGGGGAACCGTGTGCAACTCGCAGCGACGTACAAGAATTCCTGATCGTACGCCAGCATCACTAAGGTCGATGGGCCGGCATCCTCTTCCTCGCGGGATTGATCGCGAATCGTCAACTCAGCCGCTTGATGCCAGCAGGGATCGGAAAAGACGCCGTCGAGATGCGGCCGGACGTTGGTCCGCTTGCACACGGTCATGTGCCTCGGGACTTCCGCGGTACCCTGACCGAGCCACAACTCGCGCTCGGCGAGCAATTTCGTGGATTCATCTGGTGAAACGGTCGAGAAGCGCCGGTACACGCCATCCGCTTGCCCTGCTGAACCGCGCGCCCGACGCAAGGCCGCGAGCGGAAACTGAATCTCGGGGCGTTCGAACAACGTGGGCGATTGATCTTCCACTTGTTGGGCCAGATTCGCGGCCCGCTTGCGCCATTCCGTTAAAGAATCCGGTGGGGCTTGCGGATTGGTCCCTTTCTTGTTGGCCAAACCGCGGGTGACGGAGCCGCTTCCGCGGGTGGGGATGATGTCTTGTGGACTGCGCGGCGCGGCGATGAACGCACTCTCGCCGCCGGCCTGCTGTACACGATTTTGTATGGCTCCCACATCTGTCTGCTGGGCGGTGACCTCGATGCCCCGACTCTTCTGCCGTTGCCAGGCGACTTCGGCACTCGTCCAATATTGCAACAACCACCGCATAGCGGCGAGGGCCGCGGGATCCTCGGGATAACGTCGGACCAAATCGAGATACGTTGCCTCCGCAGCGTCCCATTGCGAACGCTCTGCATGACTCTGTGCCAGATCGCTGAGCAGGGCGATGGCTTCCTCTTTCTTCGCTTGCCGCAGGACATCGGGCAATTGAGCCGCGAGTTGCAGCGTTTGTGAATTGTCTTTCAGCGCCAAGGCCGCCAATGCCGAGAAATGCCGCTGTTTTTGCACGCGTTGCTGATCGGCGGCGAGGTCGGCTTCGTTGATCACGGGCAACATTCGCCGCGTCGGAGATCCCGGCGAGACGTTCAATCCCTGGAAGAAATCGCGATTGCCGGAACCGGCGACGTCTTCCGGAAGGAGCGCCCGGAACGACAAGGTGCCGTGTGTCGATTGCCCCAGCAGCGACCGGGCGGGTGCCGCGGCCATTTGGATCGTGGTGCGAGATCGCGGCAGGAATTCTTGTGGATCAATGCTCACCGCACCGCGACTGCCGGCGGGCAATTGCAGATAGACGCGCGGCGTTTTCCACGTGGACAGGGCCGCGAATTCCACATGATCGAGATGCCGCGTCGAGTCACCGGCTTCCCGGACACCGGCCAGCAGTGCTTGCTGCACATACTGCGCGAGCGAGTTTCCTTCCGGTGCATCATCAATGACGACCACATCGGGTCGCCACATCCGTAATTGTTTCACCACGGACGACAGAAACACCGTCGGCGCTAGACCTTCCGTCCGTTCCTGCCAACGGGTCATCAACCGTTCGCCGTGGTGATCGAGGCCCGGCAAATCCACCGGCAACCGCCAATCCATCGCCCCACTCACGGAACCAACTGCGGTCAGTGCGGCTGTCATGCCCTCGACGGTGACCCGATCGTTAGTGGAACGGGTGGGAATCCACGCCGCAGCCCGAAATCCCTCGTCGCCGGCAATCTTGCCGAAAAGTTCAGTCGGGACATGATCCACGCGGGACGTCACAGAGAGCAGCGCCAATCGCCTCCCACCGCCACGGATTGTTTTCCACGTTTGTCCGCCGTCTTCGGTGCGCACGATCCGGCCGAGATCACCAACAGCGAGCCCAAGCTGCGGTGTGGTAAAGCGAACCTTGCGTAATGGTGACGGATCGGGCGTCGCTTGCGGGATCCAAGTTTTTCCGGAGTCGGGACTGTGCCACACAACGCTCCCGGGGGCACCAACGATCCATACACCGGAACCACGGGCATCGACGCCGCGGAAATCGCAAATATTGCGCAGTTCTCCCGGCAACGGCCCCGGAGGCCCCTGCCAGACGACCCCGCCGGTCGCCGTGTTCAACACGAGACCACCATCACCCACGAGCCAACCGGAATCGGCATTCTGCAGACAAATTCCATGAACCGTGCGCGATCCCAAAGGCGGTAACCGCGACGGCAGAACTTGCGTCTCGGCGATGAGCGCGACCTGCCCCGAGTCCGCAATCACAATCCCCAACTCCGGCGAGCCCAGAAACGCTGCACTCCAATTCGAGCTGGATGGTCCGGCGATGGGTGACCACGTCTCGCCGCCATCTTGGGTGCGATAAATTCCCGTCGGTGCGGAGGGTGACGGCGTGCAGACCGCGAGTCCGTCGTCCGGGGTAAAGAACCGCAGCGATTTCACGCCGGACAGCCGAGTGTCGCCGCAACGATCCCACGTCTGGCCGCCGTCTTCCGTGGCATAGATCACACCCTTTTCCAGACCGACGAATGGTTGAAACTCCGTCCCTGCGATGAATCCAATTTGATCGGTCAGGAAGGACACACTCCGTAATGATGCCGTGGTGGGCGTGGGGACAAACGCCCAAGTTTGTCCGGCATCGGCCGAGCGCCAGAGCGTCCCGTGCTCGCCGACGGCAAATGCCAGCCTCGAGCCGAGCCACTGGACGTCGTTCAATGCGGCGTCATCTTGTTGCGGCGACGCACCATCCGCTACGGCCAAGGCGGTGCCCCAAGCCATGCAGCAACCGATAAGAACGGCCGTAACCCAAGCGCGGAGTGGCATCATCCTGATTCGCTCCTCGACCGCACGCGGCGGCCTTCAGTGGCAGAAAGAGCCGATTCTATGCGCCAGCCCCGTTTCCACCAGACCGGATTCCGGCCGCCCCGCGACTCTGTCTTGACCGATTCGCTCTCCCAACATAAGGTTCCGGCCGCGCGCCGCGGGCCAACTGCACGTTTTGGGGGCCACGGAGCCCTCTCTCTTCCAAGCAGTCGATCATGGCCGGGTTTCAGACGCACATCACGGTCAGTACCGCGCTCGGCTTCGGCCTGGCCTGGATCGGCCACGAACATTACCAGCTCGATTGGGGGACGTGTGCCGTCGGCGGTGCTCTCTGCTCGATGGGCGGGATGATGCCCGACTTGGACAGCGATTCCGGCATTCCTGCGCGAGAAACGCTGAATTTCGCCGCCGCTGTTGCCCCGATGCTGTTGTTCAAGCGACTCTTTTACATCGGCATCGATGTTGAGCACATGATCTTGTTCGGTGCACCATTGTACTTGATCATCCGCTTCGGTTTCGGCTGGATTTTCCGCAAGTTCACCGTCCATCGCGGGATGTTTCACAGCATCCCGGCGCTGATCATTTCGTACCTCATCACCTATCTGCTCTGTGATGAAGGGATGACGACCGCACGGATCTTCAAAGCCTCCGGGATGGCGATCGGATTCTTCTCACACCTGCTGCTGGATGAAATCTGGAGCGTCAAAGTCGGTGCCACCGGACCACGGCTGAAATCATCCTTCGGCACTGCGATCAAGTTTTTCGGCACCAAAGGGGGCGCAAACTCGTTCTGCTATGCGACCCTGATCTTGTTGAGCCTCACCGCGTTTCAAGAATCCGCCATCGAGAATGCACCGATGACGGTCCGGATCACCCGCTCAATGAACTTGCGCGGGCGGCGAATGGTTCCACCGCCGTTGTCGATCCCCTCGCCCGATACGCAAGCGATCACCCATGGTGATGAGCCCGCATTGACGCCCACGACGCGCCGACCACTTTATCAGGCGCGGCTGCGGCGCTTTGACTCCGACCAACAATAGCTCCCGAATTTCCGGGAAGGATTCTTGTCCATGTCCATCACCATCTACGACGTCGTCATGCTGATCGTGGTCATCGGCGCGATGATTCAAGGCGCCTGGCGCGGCATGATCTGGCAGATCGCACCCGTCGTCTCCCTCGTGCTGGGATATGTCGTCGCTTACCCCATGTCGATCACAGCCGCCCCGTATTTCGGTCAACCGCCGCTCAATCAACTCTGGGCGATGATTGTCATTTATGCCGCCGTGTCGCTGGCCGTTTATCTCTTCATGCGGTCGCTCCGCGATTCGTTCGATCGGCTCAAACTCTCCGAGTTCGACAAGCACCTCGGTGCGCTGCTGGGTTTCGTGAAAGGGGGCTTGATTGCCATCGTGATTACCGTGGGGTTGATCTCGGTGTCACCCCAGGCTCGGGACATCATTCTGAAATCGGAAAGCAGCACCATCGCCGCCCGGACGGTCAACACCATTTCCCCGATCCTTCCGGATGCGCTCAATGCCTTGATTAAGCCCTACGTGCAAAATCTGAACGATCAACTTCCGCCGGACCAGCGCAATCAAGGTTGGCCGTTCGTGAATCAACGGCTCACGCCGCAAGCCGCCACCACACGCACCATCGCGCGGAAAGCCGGGCTCGCCAGACCAACCCGGTTTGATGACGAAGACGGCTATATTCCTCCGGTCCGCAATGATGTCCGCGATGTCCCCCCGAAACGGACCGCATCGGGGTCGGGTGGGCGTTTGCGGACACAACCAGAGCCAGCCGAAATGCCGATGGAAAACGACTTGTTCCCTGGCCTGACTCCGACCACACCGTCGGCCAGTCCGTCGAGGCCCCGTTCCAAGACGGTGCCGGTCCCGACAGACGATGATCTTTCCGAGTTCGAACCACTGCCCGAACAACCACGGACAAGATCGACTCCCCGGTCCCCAGCCCTTCCGGCAGACGACGATTTCTTCTCGTCGGATCCTAACACGGCACAGCCGTCAATTCGCAGTCCGCGGTAACTCTATCATTCGCAGCCCGGAGCGCCAGCGACGGCCGTCAGGTCCTTTTTCGACGCAACGCCGCTCGCGTTCCGGACCGTATGACCCGACGTCGCCATCCACGACGCGAGTTCTTCAACATGTTACAACATCGGGACCCGTTCCCCTGTTGTTGCATTTTGAGGAGCCGTCCTGATGTCGGAGCGTTCTCTGCCAATCGCTTTGGCGGTCTGCATGATCCTTGCGCGCGTTCAAACGCCGGCTTCTGCCGCGGAACCCGCCGTTAAACCGTTTCAAGCGGATAATCTCGTCGCGTGGTGCATCGTCCCGTTCGATGCGAAGAAGCGAGGGCCAAAAGAACGCGTCGAGATGCTCGCGAAGCTCGGCTTCAAGAAGTACGCCTACGACTGGCGGGCCGAGCATCTGCCGACGTTCGGGGACGAACTCGATCTGCTGAAACAGCACGGCATCGAACTGACCGGCCTGTGGTTTCCCACGGCGATGAATGATGAAGCAAGAACCCTGCTTGCCACTTTGCAGAAACACAATGTCAAGACGCAACTCTGGGTCACCGGTGGCGGTGGTCCGACGGCGAATGCCGACGAGCAAAAGAAGCGGATTGAAGCGGAAGTCCAGCGCATTCGCCCCATCGCCGAAGCCGCGGCAGAAGCGAATTGTCAGGTCGCGCTCTACAACCACGGCGGGTGGTTCGGCGAACCCGAGAATCAGCTCGCGATTATCGAAGCGTTGAAACTTCCGAACGTCGGCATCGTCTACAACCAGCATCATGGCCACGATCACGTCGACCGTTTCCCCGCCCTGTTGAAGCAGATGATGCCGCACCTGCTCGCGCTCAATCTCAACGGCATGGTTCCCAAGGGCGATCAGATCGGCCAGAAGATCATGCCGCTGGGGACGGGACCGCTTGATCTCAAGATGTTGAAAGTCGTGAAGGACAGCGGCTATCACGGACCGATTGGCATCCTCGGTCACACGCAGGATGACGCGGAAGAACGGTTGAGCGATAACCTCGACGGCCTCGCGTGGTTGTTGCCACAACTGTCCGGGAAACCTGCCGGACCGTTGCCGAAATATCGAACTTACACGCCGCCCAAACCGCCGGGAGAAGCTCGACTTGCTCCGGGCAAATTCGGCAAGGCGCTCGATGCCAGCGGCGGCGGTGTGCATCTGGATGGTCAACCCGCATTCCGTGACGCCCCGCTGACACTGGAACTGTGGGCCAAGCTGACGGACCGCGGACCGTACAACATTCTGGTCGCGAACGAACTCAAATCCTCCGGCACACACTGGGAGCTGTTCTCGATGGCCGGGACAGGCAACCTCACGGTTTATCTGCCCGGTCATCAACCCGACCACGTCCACAGCACGGCGAACATCTGCGACGATCAATGGCACGCGCTGGCGATGATCTACGAACCGACGCGCGTGCGGTTGTTCGTCGATGGCAAACAAGTCGCTGATCAGAAAATCGAACGCCGCACCGATCGCCCATCCCAAGCCGGCGGGTTCGCCATCGGTTCACTCGTGGCTCAGGAGATCGGTTGCAAAGGTTTGATCGATGATGTGCGGCTCTCCAAAGGCGTGCGGGAAATCACCGCGGTTCCTACCGGCCCGCTCACGCAGGACGAGCAGACAATTCAAATCTGGCCATTCGACGACGAAAAGACATTGCCGAAGGTGACGTCGAAGCCCGCGAAAGAACCGGGCAGTCATTGGGGCAAGGACGCCGTGGGGTTCGACTGGACGGAGAAAGATTCCGTCGATGGCCGCTGGAATCTGACCAACGTCGGACCGTTTCTGGCGAGCAATCTGTTCCTGCACCAACTGCCGCCGGTCCGCAAAGCCCTGTCGATGCGCGTCGGGGAGCAGCAGGAAGTGACCGTTTGTTTCGACACCGAGAACCTGCAATGGCGGGCCGCATGGTCCGGCGGGTTTTTGCAGTTTGATCCGGCCCGCTACGGTCTCATCAGTGCCCCGCGGCTACACGGCGATCTGCTGTTCGCCGTCGGCAACCGCCCCGGCTGGTCGATCCCCGGCAGTGCCGAAGCCACGCGGCTGCAATACCGCGCGATGTTTCAACACGGCCCGAAGCTCGCTGTGGAATATACGGTCGATGACATCACCATCCGTGAACGAGCGGATTACACGCGGACCGGCGGCATCGGTCTGTTTCGCCGCCACCTTTCGATCGGATCGGCCCCAACCGACTTAATGCTGCACTGGGGGCCACTCGGCACCAGCGCCCGGATGGAAAAACACGGCGGCCAGGACCTGCTCGTTTGCGAACGAGGCAAGCAGACCCTGGCCGCTGCGCTGTTCGGACCGAACGAACTGCATTGGGAAATCGCTGCGGACAACGCCATCGCCGTCCGCATCCCGGCGGGAAAAACCGTCCGGAATGTCGAAGTGCGACTCGGTATCGCCCATGCTCCGCAGCGCGCCGCGTTGTTGACGGCACTGAACAGCGATCTGCCCATTGAAGATCCTGCGACGTGGGATCAACCCGCGGCGACGTTGTGGCCGGAAGAGATCATCACGCAGGGACAGCGCGGGGCCGATGATGCCGCGTACGTCATCGACACGCTCACGCTGCCCACGGAGAACCCGTATCGCGCACTGATTTTCGTCGGCGGTCACGATTTCTTCGCGAACGGCGACATCGCGCTATGCACCGCGCACGGCGACGTGTGGCGCGTATCCGGTGTCGATGACAACCTCTCACGGCTCGTTTGGAAGCGTTATGCCACCGGGCTGTTTCAACCGCTCGGATTGAAGGTTGTCGACGATCATGTTTATGTGCTGGGACGCGATCAGATCACGCGGCTGATCGACAAGAACGGTGACGATGCCGCCGATGTGTATGAATGCTTCTGTAACCAGTACGAATCGTCGCCGGGCGGACACGATTACGTCACCTGTCTCGAACGGGATTCGCACGGCAACTGGTATCTCGCCCATGCGAATGCGGGGGTCGTGAAGATCAGCCCCGATCGCCGCCAGGTGGAATCGATTGCCACCGGACTGCGCAATCCCAACGGCCTCGGTGTGGGTGGCGGCGACATCATCACCGTCGCCCCGCAGGAAGGGGAATGGACCCCGGCGTCGGCGATTTTTGAAGTCCATCCGGGCGATCATTTTGGTTACAAAGGCCCGAAAATCACCGACAAGCGGCCGCTCGGATACGATCCGCCGTTGTGCTGGATTCCGCGTCGGCAGGACAACTCCTGCGGCGGTCAATGCTGGGCCGACACGAAAACGTGGGGACCGCTGTCGGGAATGCTGCTCCACTTTTCGTTCGGTCAGTGCACGATGCTGCCGGTCCTGCGGGAAGTCGTTGATGGTGTCGCCCAAGGAGCCACCGTCGAATGGCCGTTGTCTTTCGACTCCGGCGTGATGCGCGGCCGTTTCCATCCGCGCGACGGGCAACTTTACGTCAGCGGTCTGAAGGGCTGGGTGTCGTCGGCTGTGAACGACGGCTGTCTACAGCGCGTCCGTTACACCGGCAAACCCGTGCTCACCCCGGTGACGATGAAGTCGTATCATAATGGCCTCGCACTCACATTCTCTGCTCCGCTCTCAAAGGACATCGTGGAAGACGCCGCGCGATACCGCGTGCAGCGCTGGGATTACCGCTACGGGGCCGAGTACGGTTCCGAAGAATACCGCGATGTGAAAAAGGGTGTCGTTGGTCGTGACGATGTCGACGTGGTTTCCGCCACCGTGCTCGACGACGGCAAAACGCTCTTCCTCGAAATGGACGATTTCCGCCCGGCCATGCAATACGCCATCACCGGCCAGGTCGCCGATGCGAAAGGACATTCCACCGCGCTGGCGGTGTATCCCACGATTCATCGCACGCATGCGGAGTCCATCGACGAATCCCGGCTGGTGCGAAAGTCGGCACCGGGAACGCTCGATCCAGCAACGCGGCAACGGTTGAAGACCGGTGTGGTGTGGACAGTCCAACGCGAGGAGCATCAAGACGCGCGCGTCTCTCGATTGGCAGCATGGCAGGTCTCGCGCACTGAGTCACCGACACAGCGGCTCGCCCCCGGCCCGTGGACCGGACAATTCACCGGCTGGCTACAGATCAATGACCGCGGTACGTTTCAGTTTCGCGAGGAAGGAAGCGGGGTTAGGTCGTTTACGCTGAGCGGCAGTTCAATCTCGCTTTCCTCTGACGAGGGTTGGAGTGCCCCCATCACCCTCGGCCGCGGCTTCTTTCCCATCGTGTTGGACGTGACCAGCCAACCCGACGGTTCTTCCGCTGGACGGTTGCTGTGGCAAAGCGAAACCTTCGCCGCGGAACCACTGCCGCCGACGGTGTTGTGGCATGATCCGCAACAACCGCTGTTGAACCAGTCAACAGAATGGCGACGTGGAAGAGCGTTGTTTGAAGACCATCGCTGTGGACGGTGTCACGATTCCTCCAAAGAGTTGCGCGGTGCCGATGCCCCCGACCTGCGCGGTCTCGTTGGTCGCATTGATCCGTATTATGTTTTTCATCATGTGCTGAACCCAGGGACTCTCCGCGGAACAGGAGAAATGCCCCGATTGCTCCCTGAAACGCAAGAGGGCAGACGTGTGGCTGCGAACATCACGAAGTTTCTAGCAGGCGACAAAAGATTGTGGATCTATGATCTCCGCGGGGACACCCGGCACAATGTCGCGTTCTTTGAGGACCTGGGATGTAGCGCGTGCCACCGATGGACACCTCCCGATGTCGCTGATCCGTATCAGCGTGTTTCGCTGCATTTCACCACACGCAAATTCTCGAACGACAGTCTGCTAGCTTTTCTGAAGCAACCGCAACAGCACTACCCGGCGTCGCGGATGCCCTCCTTTCGGCTGACGGACGATGAAGCCAATTCCCTGATTCGCGCGATGACGGTGCTTTCCAACGGCGAACCTCTCGAAGCCCCGGAACTCAGCCGCGCCGACCAAGCTGCCGGTGAACGGCAGTTTGCGGAACTGCGCTGTACCGCGTGTCACATCGGCCCGAAGTCCGAGACGGCCACCGTTTCCATCATTTCGATTCAGAAGTTGACCGCGGGTTGTCTGGCCGAGAATTCGATCGATGGACGTTCCCCCCGCTTTTCTTTTCCCGCCACGGATCGACAGGCGTTGCAGGCATTCCTGAGCACCGCAGAGCCGGAGCGGACGTTTCTCGCAAATGACGAACTCGCCGAGCGGCACATTCAACGCTTGCGGTGCACTGCTTGCCATCACCGCGACAATATCATCAGCCCGCGGGGCGAAATTATTGCGGAGGAATCGGACCGTGGGTTACCGCCGGAGACGTTGCCGAATCTCACGTTCGCCGGGGAGAAACTGCATGCGGCGGCGATTGCGGACATCGTTGGCGGCAAGGTGAAAGAGCCGCAGCGAACGTGGTTGAAAGCGCGGATGCCGGCGTTTCCGTTTTATGCGGACAGCATCGCACACGGTCTGGCGGCACAGCACGCGGTGCAGGCGACGGTCCACGATGCACCCACGGTTGCCGTGACCGAAGACGTTCTCGACATCGGCAAACGACTCACGCTGACCAACGGTGGGCTCGATTGCCGTCAATGTCACGGTATCGGGGGACAACTCGCGGCGGGTGACGAGAAAACACAGTTGGCCCGGGGGATTGATTTCCTCGCGGTGAAGAAGCGTGTCCGCTACGACTTCTATCGCCGCTTCGTGCTCGATCCGCCGCGGTTTGATGTCGGCACGCGGATGCCAAAGTTCGTCACCGATGGTCGCATCACGAAGGTGAATCACATCTACGACGGCGATGCCCGGCAGCAGTTCGACGCGATCTGGTTGTATCTTCAGTCGCTGTCGGAATAGCACAAGTCATGAAACACCACCGGGAGGGCGAACTGCCGCCCTCCCGTCTTGTGGTTCCACTGCGATGCGAGACTACGGATAAAACGGACTGTTGTTCGGGCCGTAGTTGCGTTCACTCCGTGGCGAACGGCTGAGCATCCAGTCGTCATTGGAGTTCACCGGCGCGACCCGGCGATCGTAGTGCGGCGTCCGCGGTCCATTGTTCCAGCCCGTGGGAGTCGGAGCCGGAGTCAGGTGACCATTGTATGGCATCGGTGTCACCGGGGCCGAGTACTGCGGACCGCGGGGTCCCTGTCTGCGATATCCGGAATTCGACGGACCACAAATATCGTCCGGACAGTTCGCGCGATCATTGCCGCGATAGTAGTTCCCGCCATTCACCGGACCGGCGTAGTGGGGATAAACCGGCCGAGGCTGCGCGGCTCGATAGCCGCCGGTCGGAGGACAGATCGGTCCATAACACGGCTGCTGCGGCGCGAACCACGTGGCGGGATTGAGAAAGTTTTGAGCCGGGGCCGGGGTCGCCATCAGGGCCACCACAGCGGCACTCAACAGGCCGACGAACGGTTTCAGAGTCATGGTCAGGTCCTTCCTATTCCAGTACCCGCGGGATGCGGGGGGCATCTCAGCAACCTCACCGGGATTGGCAGGTCGCATGGAAAAAGAGAATCGCAGAACCCGTGCCAAGGCCCTCACAAAACGAGAACACTTCCCTTGGCGAGCATTCGCACCTCTTCATGCCTATTGCCGATTCATCGATCAACGTGACCTGAATCACAAATCGAAACGATTCAAACGCGCCATCACTCTGAACGAAGAAGGCATGTTCCGTTCCCGTTGAAAAACAGGGCGGGCATTTCCCGGTAGGACTTACAATCGATTTGGGCCAAAACGTCTACCCCAATTCCGATTGAAATCGTTTCTGGGCCGCAAAGCCTACGCGGTAGGAGCTTTAGGAATACCGGCAAAGATGGCCGAACGGTTTGGCATGGGTCGTGCAATGCAGTCCCTTCACGACGGGGCAAAAAAACGAAACCCGTCAAGGCCAAACCGAACTCTACGTAACTCTGGCAAGGAATCCGGATCATGTTGGTTCTGACACGCAAGCGCGACGAGATCATCCGCATCGGCAACGATATTGTCATCCGAGTGATCCGCACTGGCCCCACCAGCGTCAAGATTGGTGTCGCGGCCCCGAACGATGTCCGCGTGGTTCGAGGCGAACTCGCCCCGCTGCCGGAATGCGAAGTCGAACTGCACGACGTCGCCGAACTCCTCGTTCATAACTGAGATCAGCCCGTAGCGACGCTCGCCAGAGCGTGGTCTTTCCTGTCAATCAATTGCCCCACGCTCTGGCGAGCGTGGCTACAAGAAGAAAATGTTGCGGCTGTGAGAACACAGCCCCTGTCAATCCTGGAAGGAGCCTCCCCCATGTTTGTCGAGTTGAAAGTGACTACTGCCATTCGTCGTCTGGTGTTGATGAGTGTTCTGGGTGCCATGGGGCTGCTGTTCGCATCGCCCGCTGTGGACGCGCAACCGCCGTCCCCGTTCCGTCCTGTGGCGGTGGATTTCGGACCCGCTCCCGAACCGGTGTTGAATGCCCCCGCCCCTTTCTCGGTGGATCGCACGCCGCGGACTTTCGATCGCGGTAAAGGAAGCAGCGGTTCACGGGATCCGTCATCGTTGAAGGAACGGTTGCGGCCGTTCCTGGGTGAAGATGAGTCAGAAGAGGCCGCGCCGGTCTTGCCGCGGAACTTCCGCCCGGTACTCGAACCGATTCCGTTCGACAGCCCGGTCACGCCGGCTAGTCGTTCGGATGAATGGCAACCCATCCGCACCCAGCCGACCACGCCAGCCGCCAAGCCGCAACCGTCGGTCGCCGACAAGATTGCCAAGCGCTACGCCGACCCGCGGGTGGTGCGGATCGTCCAGCAACTCACGCCGCAAGCCGGAGAAGCGTTGTACCTCGAAGTCTCACAGATGATCGATAGCCGTCACGTGAAGCCCACGACGTACGACCAACGTGTGCAGTCGGGAATGGAGCACCTCACCATCGCCCTGCAAACCCCGTCGTTCCAGCAAGCAACACGAATGCGGACCACGGCTGCGGCGACACGGTCGCTGCAACAGGACCTGCGGGACTATGCCAATCAACTCCGCGTCGCCAGCCGGGCGCAATCGGTTGATGTGATGCGGACGGTGGAGCAGATGGTCGCCGACGCCGGCGTGAATCCCGCTGTCGTCTGCATGGAGTTCGTCTACGGTGCCCTCGATACCCTCGATCAATACTCGATGTTCATCGCCCCGGAAAAATCGGGCAACTCGGCGCTCGGACTGAAGGAAAGTATGGTCGGCATCGGTGTCGAACTCGAATCGCATCCGGACGGGATGAAGATCCTGAAGGTGTTGCCCGGCGGACCGGCGGCGGAAGTGACGCTCCGCCGCGGGGACATCATTACCGCTGTTGATGGCCGCAATGTGGCCGGACTCGAACTGCCTCAAGCTGCCGACTTGATCGCCGGACAGGCGGGGACCGCGGTGAAGATTGATTTGAAGCGAAATGCGTTGATTGGTGATGTGACTCTCGTTCGTCGGTCGTTCAAGTTGAACAGCGTGTCCGAAGTGCGTATGGAAGCCAATGGTGTCGGGTACATCAAGCTCGATCAGTTCGCGGAATCGTCGGATCGGGAAATGGACGCCGCCTTGTGGAAGTTGCACAACGAAGGGATGAAATCGCTGGTCTTCGACCTCCGTGGCAACCCGGGCGGCCTGTTGACCACAGCAATTTCCCTGTCGGACCGCTTCCTTCCAACCGGCACGATTGTCAGCACAAAAGGACGCACCGCCGCGGATAACAGCCAGGAAACTGCCCAGTACGGCAACACCTGGAAAGTCCCACTGGTGGTGCTCATCGACCACGATAGTGCGTCAGCCAGCGAGATTTTTGCCGCCGCGATTCAGGAGAACGAACGAGGTGTGATTGTGGGGGAAACATCCTACGGTAAAGGGACGGTGCAGACACTGTTCCCGCTGCAAACGGTTCCGTCCGCGTTGCGGTTAACCACGGCAAAGTTCTACTCGCCGGATGGCCGTGAAATGGCCGGCGTGGGCGTGAACCCGGACATCGCCGTGAAGAGTGTGGACCGCACCACGGACCGCGACCCGGCATTGCAGGAAGCCATGAAAGCAGCCCAGGACCCGAAAGTCATTGACATGGCCACGCGACGGTTGCGGAATAACTCGGCGATGCGGGTGCTGAAAGTCGCCATCTGAAACAGTGCGTCGGGGGGGACGAACCCGCGATCGCCAGCCCGTCGGCTGCTTCACCGCAGTCGGCGGGCTGGCTCGTTGACGGCCGCGAGAAGTGTATACTGCCGGCACCGGTCTCGTTGTTCCCGCTTCACCTACGGAGTCTCGCCATGCGTCTGTCCCAAGCTATCGCTGCGTTTTTCGGTTTGATGCTCGCCACTTCTATTGTCTGGGCGGATGTCGAATCAGGTCCGCCCGTCGATCAACTCCTGACGGCCCTCAAGGTGCAGACCGTCACCAATGGGCAACCTGGCGAAGTGATGGACATTGCCGCGCAACGGGGTGATCAACCAACGGTCTATGTTTTCCTTCCTGCCGCACGATTTGATCGTCCCGCCGGACGGTTTATCAAGACCCTCGATACCGCCATGCAGAAACGGCAGATGCTGCATCCCACGCTGCAAGTCGTGCTGGTCTGGATGGTCGATGATGCCACCATCGGTGCGACGCGTGTGTCGGCCATCCAGGGTTCGCTGCAATTGAATGCCAGCCAATGGACCGTTTGGAAAGACGGTGCAACCAGCCCCGATGGCTGGGCGGTCAACGATCGTGCCTCGGTGACCGTAGTCATCGTCGACAAGAAGAAAGTGACAGCCACCTTCGGCTACGACTCCATCAACGACACCGTCGTTCCGATGATCGACGCCGCCGTGGCCAAGATTGCGCCGTAGTCGTTCGTAGGTCAGGCTCCCGCCTGCCGTCGAAGCAGACGCCGCCGACTGTGTCGTGGCTCGCAAGAGTCATGTCGTGCCCACCGCCGATGGTGGGGCCAGCCCACTCTACTGACTACGGAGCGATTGTCGGCTTCGGTACCGCGTCGGAGCGCGGGGCGGGTTCACCGAGGACCGCGACGATTTCGGGGTAATCCAGCGATTCGTCTTTAAGTAGCGCTTGGGTAAGCGCATCGAGTTGCGCCCGGTGTTCGTTGAGCGTCTGCATCGCGCGATGATCGGCTTGTACCAGGAACCGCTGCACTTCGGAATCAATGGTCCGCGCGGTTTCATCGCTGAAATCGCGCTGCTCCCGGTATTCTTTTCCGAGGAATGGGGACTCTTCGGAAGTCCCCAGGGCCACCGGGCCGATGACATCGCTCATCCCCCAGCGGGAGACCATCCGGCGGGCAATCCCGGTTGCCCGCTTCAGGTCATCTTCAGCACCGGCAGAGTATTCGTTGAAGATCATCTTCTCAGCCGCACGTCCACCGAGCATGAACGCCAGTTGCGAATGCAACCGCCGCTCCCCGACGTTGTAACGATCTTCGTTCGGCAATAGTTGCGTCACTCCCAATGCCCGGCCGCGGGGGATAATGGTCACCTTATGCAGCGGATCGACATCCGGCAGCATCCAGGCTAGCAGTGCGTGGCCAGCTTCGTGATAGGCTGTCATTTCCCGTTCATGGGCACTGAGGATCTCCTCACGCTGCGGTCCCATCAACACTTTGTCCCGTGCGGCTTCAAAGTCATCCGCGGTAACCGTATTGCGGTTCTCACGCGCGGCATGCAACGCCGCTTCATTCACGAGGTTCTTCAACTCGGCACCGGAGAAACCGATGGTGCTGTTCGCAACGGCCTTCAGATCGACCTTCTCATCCAAGGGAACGTTGCGCACGTGCACCTTGAGAATCCCTTCACGACCCGTGCGCGTCGGGCGATCGACCGTCACATGGCGATCGAAGCGGCCCGGTCGCATCAGCGCGGGATCGAGCACATCGGGCCGGTTGGTTGCCGCCACCACGATGACGGCTTCCGTTTGCTGGAAGCCGTCCATTTCGCTCAGAATCTGATTGAGTGTCTGTTCGCGTTCATCGTGACCGCCACCAAAACCGGCTCCACGGATGCGACCGACGGCATCAATCTCGTCGATGAAAATCAGGCAGGGCGAATTCTCTTTCGCTGTACGGAACAGATCCCGAACGCGGCTGGCCCCGACACCGACGAACATCTGAATGAACTCGGAGCCGTTGATGCTGAAGAACGGCACACCGGCTTCTCCGGCAACCGCACGTACCAGCAACGTCTTGCCAGTCCCGGGAGGCCCCATCAACAGGACACCTTTGGGAATCTGGGCACCAAGCCGCTGAAACTTGGCCGGCGTCTTCAGGAACTCGACGATTTCCTGCAACTCACGCTTCGCCTGTTCCATCGCGGCGACGTCATCGAATGTCGTTTGATGATCGGAAGGACGAAACCGGCGCGCCGGACTGCGTATGAAACTTCCCGCCATCCCCGAAGAGAAGGGATCTGACTGCCGACGGATCATGAACCACAGAATCAATAGTGTGATGGCCGTGACCACCACCAGGCCGGTGATGTAGCTGCTGACATCATTGGTTGGTTCGGAGGAGACTTCGGCGCCGTGATCTTCCAGATACGTTCGCAGCGCCCCTTGATCTTCGGGAGGCAATCCCACGTTGAACTTCTGCGACAGCTCGCCGTTATTCGGTCCGAGGGGGGCTTTCTTAAACTGACCGACGACGTATTCGCCGCGGTACTTCGCCCATTCCACGTTGCGGGCATCCGCCTGATTCTTCAGAAAGGTGTAGGTCACCTGCGATCCGTGAGACGTTGGCGAGGATCGCCAGGCCCACAGCAACAGCATTACCATCGCAATAAAGAGGAGTGCACCGGTACCCGACCACGCAGGTCGTGGAGCATCATCGCCGCCGCGAACCACACGGCGTGGTGTTTTGGCGGGACGCTTGGAATTGTCACCCGAATCGGCCATGCCGTAAGCTCATTCACAGTGATAAGGACGTTGTCTTCCATCCACGAAGAGCACCACATGCATGTCGGTGCCGATTTTCGCGAATGGACGAGCGTATCCGACAGAGCCGGAAGTGGCAACGCGGCGGGGTGTCGCGTCAGACAATCAGCATCGCATCGCCATAGCTGAAGAAGCGGTAGCCCTCGGCAACGGCAGTGGCGTAAGCGGACCGTGTTAACTCATAACCGGCAAACGCGCTGACGAGCATCAGCAAGGTCGACTTTGGCAGGTGAAAGTTGGTCAACAGGACATCGACCGCGCGGAATTCGTACGGCGGTGTGATGAACAGTCGCGATTCCCCTTCCCATCCAGACCAGCCCTGCGCGGCGACCGCGGTTTCGAGTGTCCGCAATGCTGTTGTCCCCACGGCAACCACACGGCCGCCCTGCTCTCGCAATTCCAGCAGCCGTCCAGCGGTTTCCGGCGACAACGTGCACCATTCCGGATGCATCACGTGTTCCCGGACATCGGCGACGCTCACTGGCCGGAAAGTACCAAGGCCGACGTGCAGGGTAACTTCGGCACGATCGACACCCTGTTGACGGCAGCGATCCAACAATTCCGGTGTGAAGTGCAAACCGGCAGTCGGGGCGGCGACGGAGCCCGGGGTCTGCGCGAACGTGGTCTGGTACCGCTCCCGATCCTGTGGATGATCGTGCATTCGGCTGATGTAGGGCGGCAACGGGACGCTGCCGAACCGGTCGAGCAATGCCCATGCATCGTCATGGGATTGCGGTCGCCAGATCCACACACCCTCGGTCCCACGATCTAATAACTCGAGCGCGAGTGTCTCCGTCGAATCGTTGGGTGGCCGCACCGTCACCGTTTCCCCCAATTCGAGACGGCCCCGCGTTTGACCGATCAGCTTCCAATCATGTTCGGCTGCCAGCCCGAGGAATAACCCTTCCCACTTGCCGCCGGTCTTGGTCCGCACCCCCTGCAGTTTCGCTGGAACGACACGGGAGTTGTTGAGCACCAGACAGTCGCGCGGCCGGAGAAACTCCGGCAGGTCGCGGATCTTGCGGTGTGAAATCGTCTGCGTTTGCCGATCAAGAACCATCAACCGCCCGCCATCACGCTCCACCGGCGGTTCCTGCGCAATCAATTCCGGCGGCAAGACGTAATCGTAAGCATCGATGTGGGTGAATGGGGGCATGTTGTTGGAATATGCGGAAGCAGGGAAGTCGCAACCCGGCTGCTTCCGGGCAGCCGGGTTGCTGAAGGACACCAACGCCAGCATCCCGGCTGCGAACAAGCAGCCGGGATGCGAGCCATCTTCATCCACCAGGGTGACGAAAGTGTAGCATCGAACACCGCAAATGAAGTAGAACCCCATCGACGCCCAGGGAATGCCTTACCTGAGTTGTTGCCACTTCGAGGACGCCGCCCTTGTCTCCCACGCGGATTGCCTTCTGCATCACGGAACTCGACGCCGGGGGGGCGGAGCGCATTCTCACACAGTTGGTCTTGGGATTGGATCGGACCGAATGGGAGCCGCAGGTGTGGTCATTGGGACCAGCGGGGCCCTATGCCGGCGTGCTGACCGACGCGGGAATTCCGGTTCACTGTCTGGATGCCGTCCATGCCTGGGACGCCCCGCGGATTGTCTGGCGGCTGCGGCGCGACTGGCGGAATTTTCAGCCCGTGATCCTCCAAACCTTTCTGTTTCACGCGAATATTTTGGGGCGTTTTGCCGGGTGGTCGGCTGGGGTGCCACACATTGTGTCGGGGATTCGTGTCGCCGATCGTCGCAGCCGGTTCTTCAGTCGCGTGGACCGTTGGACGAACGGACTGGTGGAACGGAACGTGTGCGTCAGTCGGGGGGTGGCCGATTACTGCGAAAAAGAATGTGGCTTCTCTCCGGCCAAGACCGTGGTCATTCCGAACGGCGTCGACGCCCGACCGTTCTTGCAGGCAGAACCGTTCAACTGGCAACAATTGGGGCTGCCTCATGACGCAAAGGTCCTGCTGACCATCGGTCGCCTCGAAGAACAAAAAGGAATCGACGATCTGCTGACCGCATTCGCCATCGTCGCTCCGAAGTTTCCGAGTGCGCATTTAGCCCTCGTCGGCGATGGTCCCGACCACACAAAACTGAAAGCCTGTTCCGTATCACTCGCACTCGCCCATCGAGTCTGGTTTCTCGGTCGGCGGACCGATGTCCCCCAGCTCTTGGCAGGAGCCGATCTCTTCGTCCTGGCCTCTCGATGGGAAGGAATGCCAAACGTCGTTCTGGAAGCGATGGCCGCCGGTCTGCCGGTAGTGGCGACCCGAGTGGAAGGCACGAGCGAACTCCTCGCAGAAGGCCAGACAGGATGGCTGGTTCCGGCGAAGGATCCTCAGGCCTTGGCCCATCGCATCGTATCAGTGATGAAGTTCCCCGACACCGCGCTGGCCGTAGGACTCGCGGCGCAAAAGTCTGTGAAATCACAGTTTACAACGGAAGCGATGGTCGCCCGCTACGTCGCCTTGTACCGTCAACTCGCTGCCGACGCCCCTTGACCGAGTGCGGAAACACGCGCCGGAAAAGATTTCCGAAAATTCCGAATGTGGTGTCGGATAACGGGCTACGCCGCGGACCGTGGTCGGGAACCGCCCCCTCTCGAATGTTGAAGCTTGCAACTCTGAAAAACGTTGGTAGAGTTGGGCCGCCGTGGGGCGTTGTGGGGGATTGTGGTGAAACATGCCGCTGACGGGAACCTATCTGCGGACGCTCGATGACAAGCGTCGGTTGGCGGTTCCCAAGCGGCTCCGCGACGACTTCGGCGACCCATCTATTGAATTTTTGTACATCGCCCCGGGCACAGATCGATCTTTGGTGGCTTACAGTCCCGCTGGTTTTGCGGAGTTAGGAACTCGCTTCGCCGGTAAGACCAGTCACCAGAATTACTTGCGGTTGTTTTACTCTTCGGCTGAGCGCGTTGATTTTGATGGCCAAGGACGGATTCGGATCCCGGACCGGCTGGCAGAGTATGCAGCGTTGCAACACGATGCGTATTTGCTGGGAGTTCAGGATCATGCGGAAATCTGGGATCGGGCGACTTGGGAATCCTTCTCCAGTCGGCTGACCCCCGAGTTTGACCGGCTGGCGAACGAGGCCTTTCTGGCATCGTGACCCAGCTTCAAGGATGGAGACACCCTGCCCCGTTCTCACCCGAGGACGGGACAACGCGATTCCGCTGGCTGCCGGGCTTTGCGGAAGTCCAGCCGTGGCACGGACCGCTGCGACTGGACAACGACGGACGCCAATCGGCAGTGCGGCGACCGTCGGAGTGATTCGCCATGAGGCATGAGTCTCGGAGCGGCACGGACGCTGCTCCCGGCGGAACGCTCAATGCTTGTAAGACGAGGCCCGCTGGATGCCGTTGTCCAGCGGGTCTCTGTTTTTCGTCGCAACCGCACTTTTCAGTGCACGGCATCGCCGGCCTCTTTCGTAGGATGGCCCTTCTGGGCCGTCATTGATTCCAAAGAGAGTGACGGCCCGGAAGGGCCGCCCTACGGTCAGCATGCATCTGCGCGCCTTTCGTTTTCACCTCGGTCTTCCCAAAAAATCGCGGGGAAACTACAACCCCATCGCCTCGATCGGCGTGTTCCGCCGGTGATGCGACTCTCCCATCCTCGATCAATCCCATTTGTTTTGATGCAACTCGTCCCTGCGCTCCGCGTGGGAATGCTAATTCGTGACGTTCCGCGTCACTCGGTTCCTTTCTGGTTATCATGTGGATCCCGAACCCGCTGCCGCTGTGCCGCCTGTGACTGCACCCTCCGTGCATGTCCCGGTGATGGTGCGCGAAGTCCTTCGCGCACTGGAACTGACACCGGGCCTGATCATCGTCGATGGCACCGTCGGTGGTGGCGGTCACAGCCTCAAAATCTGTGAACAAATCGGCCCCACCGGGCGGCTCATCGGAATTGATCGTGATCCCACGATGCTCGAACGCGCTCGTCTCGTTCTGCCAGCCGAGAATGTGTCGCTGCATCGCGGCAGTTATGTCGATCTGCCCGAGTTTCTGAACGCGGAAAATCTCACGGCAGTGGATCGCATTCTGGTTGATCTTGGGCTGTCGTCAGATCAGCTTGCCGACCGTGAGCGCGGCTTCAGTTTCCACGCCGAGGGGCCGCTCGACCTGCGGTTTCATAGCGGAGAAGGCCCAACGGCAGCAGAATTTTTGGCAAAGGCGCCGGTTGAAGAACTCGAAACAATCTTCCGCGAATACGGCGAAGAACCCCACAGCCGGGGCCTCGCTGCCGCCATCGTCAAACAGCGGGCCACGCACCCCATCCACACTGCACAAGAACTTGCCGAACTCGTGGCAAGCGTCGTTGGGCACCAAGGCCGTAACGATAAACATCCGGCGACGCGCGTCTTCCAGGCATTACGGTTGGCCGTCAATCGCGAACTGGAACACGTCAAGAAGGCGCTGACCGACGTCTTCCCGCAGTGTCTGAGACCCGGCGGTTTGCTCGTCGTCATTGCATTTCACTCTCTCGAAGACCGCCTTGTGAAAGACGCTTTTCGTGACGCCACCGTTTGGGACGTCGTCACTCCGAAACCCATCCTTCCGACGCCGACGGAAGAACGGGTCAACCCGCGCAGCCGTTCGGCAAAGATTCGGATTGCCCGTCGTCGTTGATTGAATTTGTCACTTTTCTCGGTTTGTCCGCTGGGACAGCACCGTGTTCGGTTCAAGGATGAAACCATGACCCGCGAAACCAAGTTTGGCTTGTTGCTGGTGCTGACGTTGACAACGACCTTCGGCTTCCTGGTGTGGAAGCGGTTGCATCAGCCGAAGGACCTCGTCGCCACCACGCAGACCGAACAAACCCCAGATGGCGACAACGAAACGCCTCCATCGGCCGCCGTTGGCCTGCTGGATGATCCGGAGGCAACGACCACTCCGTTAGCCGCCATCCCGACCGAACGGGCCACTCCGCGGCGACCGGCGACGCCCATCGAACCAGTCACCGACGCTCCCACGCGCAGCGAGGAACTTTTCTCAGCACGGCCCGCGGCCATCAAAACGATCCGCACCAGGCCCAAGTTGCCGGTCGACCTGGATCAACAGGAATTCTTTGGAGCACCGAAGGCTTCCCCCAACGCCACGACAGCGGAAACGCGCACGGTGTCGACAGAGCCCGATCCCTTCAGTGCGACGACAGAAACCCCCGCGGCAAAATCACCCGCATCGGTAGAACCGTTTGCCGCACCGACGGAACCGATCACGGTCCCGGCTTCTACCGCCGCTGCTGGTGAGCCCGATCCGTTTGGGGAAACGTCACCGATCACCGCGCGAACAGAACCTGCCGTCGAATTGGAAGCCGCTCCCGGCGCTACGAATGAACCCGATCCGTTCGGTGCGGCGACGATTGAAGTTCCTCCGCGCGAGCCACCGGTCATCGCCGAACCCGTGGAAACCACTGCGAGCTTCCCGCGGGAGGAACCGGTCGCAACCGACATCGAACTCCCCACAGACGCGGTTGCCGCGCCAACTCGACGCCTCGAGTTTGATCCCGAACCGGCAGCCGAGAACCAGTTCAACAATGCGGCCGAAGCACCGGTGGAAATCACGGCTCGTTCCGCAGCACCACCCGAGCGGTCGACCTTCGCGGCCGAAGTGATGGATGTCGAGCCGTCCTTGACGCTCCCCGCTCGAACCGAACCGGCCCAAACGCTCCCCACGCAGCAACTCGCGGCGAAGGAACCCGATCCGTTCTTCGTCGAAGACAGTACTCCCGTCCCTGCACAAGCGATCCCCACGCCACGCTTGGCATCACCAACGCAAACTGCGGCCCCCGTCAACGAGCCGGACCCGTTTGGCACCCCCGCGGCGATTCCTGAAATTCCTGTGCGGGCGGAACCGGTCCCATTCCGTATGGAATCAACTCCCATCCGCACACCGCAGCGACATTCGGCTCCGATGACCTTCGCCGGAGAGACTTACATTGTCCAACCCAACGACAACTTCTGGACAATCTCGAAGAAGGTCTACGGCAGCGGCCGATATTTTGAAGCCCTCGCGCAGTACAACGCCGCCGTCGTGCCGGATCCCGCCAAGATGAAGCCTGGACTGAAAATTGCCACTCCCGCCGCGACGGAACTCCAATCCCGCTTTCCGAAATTGCTGGCCGCCGCCGGGACACAGGACACGACACAAGACCCCACGAGCCTTGGCTTACCAGGTGATGTTTACACTGCGGCTTCCGGCGACAATTTCTGGGAAATCTCCAAGCGCCTTTACGGCGACGGCAAATATTTCCGCGCTCTGGAACAGCACAACGCCGCCATCGTCAGCGATCCGCAGAAGTTGAAGCCGGGAATGAAACTCGCCGCGCCGAAAGCCGCGTGGTTGCAGGCGAAATACCCGCGACTCATCGCAACCGCCGCCCCCGCCGTGCAGGAGTTGCGCCAGACGCAACCGGAACGTTACCAACCGGACGAACCCGCGGGCTTCTTCATCGGCATGGGAGAGCTACCGATGTATCGGGTCGGCACGCGGGACACCCTGAGCGAGATCGCGCAGACGTATCTGGGACGGTCGTCACGATGGATACAGATTCTCGAAATGAACCGCGACGTCCTTACAGACGGAAATGCCCTCAATCCCGGCACGGTTTTGAAACTCCCCGCCGACGCCAGCCGGGTTGCGGTGATCGAGGACGGAACACTGCGCCGATGATCGGCAAGTGAGGCGCGGCCGCCGGGCGTTGCGGAAGGAAATGCAAATTGAAGAATGAAAAATGAACAGTGCAAAATGAAGCGGGATTGAGCTGAGCGCGTGATGTTCCGCAAAGCGGCAAGCGTGTGCTGGATGTCTTCCCCCATTTTGCACTTTGCATTTTTCATTGGTCACTTTGCACTGCACTTTTCCCGCGACATAGATAAGACCCCGACGAATACGCGCCTTGTGGGTCGATCTCGATGTATTTTCGCTTTCTGGCCGGCATGGTTCTGGTCGTTGCGGTTTCGCTGGCGGGCACCACGCTCGAAAAGCAGACGCTCACTCTGCGCCGTCGTGTCAGTCAGCAGCAGTACCAACTCGACGAACTGCAACAGCGCACAACCAAACTCCGCCTGGCTACGCACCAACGCCGTACCGCGACCCGCATGTTGACGCAGGTGCCGCCGAAGTCTTCGGTAATCGCCGGCGGACTCCCACGAAGCGGAACACGACGATGACACTGTAAGCCGCATCCCGGCGGCTTATTCGCAGCCGGGATGCTTGCGTTGCCGAGAGCCAGCACCCCGGCTGCTCGGAAGCAGTCGGGGTGCAATCCACGGCAGCAACATGCAAACCAAGACGGGCGACCACTCCTCTGCGACCATGATGACAATTCGTCGTCGCGCGGGGATTGTCGTCACGGTGGTCGGGCTGACATGGATGGTGCTGGTCGGTCGGCTCGTCCAGTTGCAGTTCTGGCAGCAGGACGAACTCGGCGACCGGGCCGCACGGCAGCGGGAAGTCGTCGAAGAGCTTGCCCCACGCCCCGGCGACATCTTCGATCGCCAGGGCCGTTTGCTGGCAACAAGCGTGCAGGCGCAAAGTCTCTACATCATCCCGTCACGGCTGTCGAAGCCCTGGAACGTCGCCGAGCAACTGGCTGACGCATTGCAGATGGTTCCCGAAGATCTCTTTGAGCGGTTGGGCCGTCACGCCGATAAGCACTTTCTCTGGGTGAAACGGCGGTTGAACGATGATGAAGTGGAACGGATCCGGGCGCTCGAACTACCCGATGACATCTACGGTTTCCGGGCCGAGTATCGCCGCATCTACCCACAGGGGATGCTCGCGGCGCAGGTCATTGGGATGCGCGATGTTGATGGAGTCGGTCGCGGCGGGATCGAAGAGGGTTGCGAAGCGGCATTGAAAGGCCAACCGGGACGCCGCACCCTCACGCGCGATGCCCGCGGCCGGGTCATCGACATCACCGCCGATGAATCACGCCCCTTGAGGGATGGCGAATCGGTGGTCCTCGCGATCGACAGCGTGCTGCAAATTTTTGCCGAAACGCAGCTCGATCAATTGATGTCCGAGTTCAAGCCGGAAAGTTCCTGTGCGATCGTGCTCGATCCCCATTCCGGCGATGTCCTGGCGATGGCGTCGCGCCCGACGATCGATCCCAATCGCCCCGAACAGGCCTCTCCCGATGCGTGGAAGAACCGCGCGATCGCCGACATCTACGAACCGGGGTCGACGTTCAAGCCGATGATTGTGGCGTACGGCCTCGATCAACAGCTCATTCAGCGTGACGACCAGTTCAATTGCGAGCGGGGCGTTTATCGCATGGGTCGCCGTGTGCTGCATGACCATCATGGATACGGCATCTTGAGCCTCACCGATGTACTGGTGAAATCAAGCAACATTGGCATGGCAAAGATCGGCGAACAGCTCACCAACGACGGTTTGCACGCTGCTGCGACCCGGTTTGGTTTCGGGCAACCGACGGGCATCGAACTTCCTGGGGAACTGGCGGGCATCCTGCGACCGCTTCCCCAGTGGACGACGTATTCCACCGGTTCGATTCCGATGGGTCATGAAATCGCCACGACGCCGTTGCAGTTGATTCGTGCTCATGCCGCGTTGGCCAACGGCGGCCGCCTGGTCCGGCCGCGTCTGCTCATGGGAGACGTCGATCCCGAAACGGCGTCGATCCGTCGAAATGATGCGCAAATCGTGGGCCGTGAATCTGCCGAGTGGGTCGTGAGGGTTCCGATGCGGGAAGTCATCACCCGCGGCACCGGCAAGAAAGCGCAAATCAAGGGGTACGACGTCTTCGGCAAAACGGGCACGGCACAGAGCCTGTCACCCTCCGTCGGCTATCGGCACGGCAAATACATCGCATCCTTCGTCTGCGGTGCTCCGGTCGAGAAGCCGCAACTGCTGGTGCTGGTGGTCGTCAATCAGGCAACCACCGGGGGAGAGGCATTCGGTGGCCGTGTTGCCGCCCCCGCCGCCGCAGAGATTTTGCGGAAAGCGCTCGAATACCGTCACATCCCCGCCAATGCGCCGCAATTCGCCGTGGAGCCGAAACGGGGGACGAAGAGTCGTTAGTCATTGGTCCGTAGTCATTAGGAAAGATGCGGACAGGCGGTGGCCGTTACCCTAATGACCAATGACTAAGCACCAATGACTAAGGACCAATGACTCCCACGCTTGACACCGCGCTCGCGGCACTCGACGCTACGCAGACCGAACGCCGTATCGTCTTCCGTGCCGCGAGACTTGCTGATGACGGACACTCCCCCAGACTTGCAGGAAGGCATCGCCAGCGTGCTGGGACGCACCCCCAGTGGGCTGTTCATTCTCACCGTGGCCAACAATTCCGGACTGGAAACCGGGTTGCTCGCCAGTTGGGTGCAGCAGGTTTCGTTTGAACCACCGATGCTTACCGTCGCAGTCAACGGCAAACGGTATGTGAACGCTTGGCTCGAAGAACGTCCCGTGCTCGGTCTGAGCATCATTGCCGACGAACAAAAGCCGTATTTGAAGCATTTCGGTGCGGGTTTCGCTCCGGATGAACCCGCGTTCGCCGGAATTGCGTTAGCCCGCAGTCCGTCTGGATTGCCGATGCTCGCGGAGGCCCTCGGATGGATGGAAGGAGCTGTTCGCGACAAGTGGACGGCGGGCGATCATGTTCTCTACGCCATCGAAATCACCGCCGCCAGCCGCGGACCCGGCTTCAACGACCGGCAACCATATGTGCACATCCGTAGAAATGGCTTCCGCTACTAACGCTGAGCTCTCTACGGAATCGTCCGTGTTGATCGTCTCTGACGTCTCGGTTGTCGCTCCGGCGCTGGTGGGATATTGTGAAGGACACGAATTCACGGCGATGCATCGCCGCAGCTTGAGATGAACTTGCCAGATCGACGGGAGCCAGACGGTGACGGAGCGCGTGGTGATTATCGGGTCGGGGCCGGCGGGATGGTCGGCGGCGATTTATGCGTCGCGGGCCAGTCTGGAACCGCTCGTGTTTGAGGGAGCGATCACCGAGGACAACCGCCTCAAAGGGACGCTGCCACTCGGTCAATTGAGCCTGACCACCGAAGTTGAGAACTACGCGGGTTTTCCCTCGGGCGATTTGACGGCCTATCTCAAATCCGCACTCCCCGAACACCTCGTCCCCTATCGTGGCAAGAACGCGCCACATGGCGTTACTGGGCCCGAGTTGATGGAACTGATGCGGCAACAGGCGAAAAACTTCGGCACGCGGATCGTCACCGATGACGTCGTGTCGGTCGATCTGTCGCAGCGACCGTTCACCATCAAGACATTAGAAGGGCAGACTGTTCAGGCCCATACCATCATCGTTGCGACCGGTGCGCGGGCGAACTATCTCGGGTTGCCTTCGGAAGAGTCGTTCAAGAACCGGGGTGTCTCGGCCTGTGCGGTGTGCGATGGTGCGCTCCCGCGTTTTCGAAACAAACCGCTCGTCGTCGTGGGTGGTGGCGACAGTGCGATGGAAGAGGCGAGCTATCTCACGAAGTTCGCGTCCGTGGTTTACCTCGTCCATCGCCGCGGTGAGTTTCGCGCCAGCAAGATCATGGCGCAACGGGCGCTGGAGAATCCGAAGATCAATGTGAAATGGTTCTCGGCGGTCGATGAAGTGCTCGGCAGCGACGACAACGGTGTGACCGCGGTTCGGTTGAAGAACCTGCAATCCGGGGCAATGGAAACACTCGATGCCACCGGGATGTTCTGTGCGATCGGCCATTCGCCGAACACGGACTTCCTGAAGGGTCAGGTGCAAACCGACGACAAGGGCTACATCGTCTGGACACAATCGTTCCGCACCAACACCAGTGTCGAAGGTGTGTTCGCTGCGGGGGATGTCGCCGACAGCAATTACCGGCAGGCGATCACATCCGCCGGAACCGGCTGCATGTCGGCCCTTGATGCCGAACGCTGGCTGGTGACACAGGGGATTCATTGAGTTGTCAGTTGTCCGTGGTGAAGACAATTCCGCTCGTCATAATCAGATTGAACTATCATGCTGACGCAAGAAGGTTGCCTCGCGCGACGGACCCGGTTGTGGGACGCACTTCCCGCCGAACTGGAATGGGTGCTGGTTGCCGATCCGCGGCATGTGCATTACTTCAGCAATTTTCTCGTGAACCCGCTCAGTTTTTCCGCGGGAGAACGAGCTTGGTTGCTGCTTGAGCGGGGCGGGAAAGCAACGCTGCTCGGCGACAATTTCACGCTGCGTTCGCGCTCCGGGACCCCGGTGATCGACGATGAAGTGATGGTCAAGTGGTACGACCATAAGCATTCGGTCATCAACCGCGATCATGCTTTGCTGCAAGCTTGTCAGCAGATTTCCGAGCGGCTGTTCGGTCGGTCCGGGGCCGTGGAAGCGGAATGGTTGCCGGTCGGCGCGTTCGAGTTGCTGGGGCTCGATCAGGAGGCCCACTCGGTGAAGAAAGAAACCCGCAGCACCGCGCGGCGGGGACCGGTTGATCTCGGCACCGTAGTCCGCAGCCTGCGGCGTCAGAAAGAAGCTGACGAAATCGCGCTCCTCAAGGAATGCATGCGGGCCTGTGAAGCAGGTCAGCTTCGCGCGAGAGAAGTCGTGCGCCCCGGCGTGACGGAGATGGAAGTGTTCCTCGAAGTCCAGAAGGCAGCCCTCACGGCAGCCGGTCGGGCAGGGTACGTCTACGGCGATTTCCGCGCCTGCACGCCGACGCAGCCGAAAGCGGGCGGGTTGCCGACACAGTACAAACTGCAGAAGGGCGACTTCTTTGTGCTGGATTACTCCGTGGTCCTCGAAGGTTATCGCAGCGATTTCACCAATGCTCTCGCCGTGGGAGAACCGACACCGCAGCAACGGCATCTGTACGATATTGTGATGGCTGCGCAAAAGAATGGTGAAAGCGTCCTCCGCGCTGGGGCCAAAGCGCGCGATGTCTTCACCGCCACCGAGAAACCGATCCGGGACGCCGGTATGGCCGATCGGTTTGCTCACCATGCCGGACATGGCATCGGACTGGCGCATCCCGAACCGCCGATTCTCGTCCCCGAAAGCGACGACATTCTGATGGCGGGCGATGTTCTCACACTCGAACCAGGCCTGTACGTCGAAGGCATCGGCGGCATCCGCATCGAACACAATTACCTGATCACCGCCACCGGGTATGAACGATTGAGTCAGCATAGCATTTCGCTGTTTTGAAGTTGATTCTCGCAACCCGAAGCGCAAGCGACGGGTGTGATTCTGGGCCGGAATGATCTGGGTTGATTTCGATTTGTGATGTCGTCGACGTGTGTGAAACGTTCCGCTCATCACGCGGAGCGTGATGGCTACTTTGGTGGCCATCACGCTCCGCGTGATGAGCGGATGCACCAACAGCGTCCACCTTCTGTGAGATGCGTTTTCGCATGCGTTGGGACTGGCTGACTGCCGCGCTTGAGCGACTCGATGAATCGCAACTGCGGCGACAACAGCACGTCTGCCGACCGTTGCCCAACGGCTGGTGCGAGCGCGACGGCCGTCGGTTGCGGGACTTTGCGTGCAACGATTATCTGAACCTTGCGAGGAATGATCGTCTCCGCCAGGCCGCCAACAGCGCGATGGAAGAATATGGCGTCGGAGCGCGGGCCAGTGCGCTCATCTGTGGTCGCACACCGTGGCATGACCGGCTGGAACAACGCCTCGCCGCATTTGAACGGCAACCCGCTGCCATCGTGTTTCCCACGGGAATGGCGGCAAATGTTGGCACGATTGCGGCATTGGTGAGTCCTGAAGATGTGGTCTTCTGCGACCGTTTTAATCACGCCAGCCTGGTCGACGGTTGCCGTCTCTCCGGTGCGAAGTTGCGGGTCTATCGACACGATGCGTTGGAGAAACTCGCCAGCGAACTCGACAAAGCCAGCGGTGCGCCACGCCGCTGGATTGTCACCGATAGTGTCTTCAGCATGGACGGAGATGTCGCTCCCTTGCCTGAATTGTGTGATCTCGCCGAGCGTTACGGGGCTGGACTGATCGTGGACGAAGCCCACGGCACGGGCGTGTTCGGACCGACCGGCCGTGGAGTGTGCGAGTTGATGCACGTGGAAGACCGCGTCGCCGTGAGGATCGGTACGTTGAGCAAAGCGCTCGGTTGCCTCGGTGGCTTCGTGACCGGTCCGCAGGTGCTCATTGATTATCTGTGGAACACGGCCCGGACGCAGATGTTTTCGACGGCGCTCCCGGCGGCGGTGTGCGCTGCCGCTGTGGCAGCGATCGACATCGTCGATGAGCAACCGCAACGGGTGACCGAACTGCAATCCCGATCAGACCGCTTTCGCCAACTCTTAGCAGCGAACAACATCGCTGTCGCCACTTCTGTCTGTGGGCCGATCATCCCCATCATCATCGGCGATGCAACTCGGACGATGGCCATCGCGGAACAGTTGGAAGAGCGTGGCTTTCTCGTTGGTGCGATTCGTCCGCCCACCGTGCCGCAGGGAACCGCGCGCTTGCGGGTCACAATCACATTGGCCCATGATGACGCGGCACTGACGGAGCTCGCGACCGCCTTGGCAGAAGCCGTTGGCAAGCAAGCTTAGAACGTTCCATCCCGCACTTCGAAGTGCGTCGGCTTGTTCAAGGTTTCACCACCGCGCCGCACCCAATCCGCGGTCGCGGTCAGCATGTCATCCATCAACACCGCGGGTGAACCGAACCAATCGTACGATTTGTCGGCGTTCCACACCCACGCCGTCGCCGCCGGTTCCCCGGTGAAGCGGACGGGGCGATCCAGCAAGGCACCGAATCGGGCAGCGAGATCACGAATCGTCCAGCGTTCGCGACCGGTGACGTTGACGGCAGTCGGTGGATTGTCAGCGTGCGATAAGCATTGAATGATCCGGGCGTTGGCATCCCCCTGCCAGATGACATGCGTGGCCGCCATCGTGACGTCGATCGGTAAGCCCGCATGAACCCGCTGCGCCAGATCGAGCAGCACGCCGTAGCGCATATCAATCGCATAACAGAGCCGCACCAGGCAGAGCGGGAACTCATGTCGCCGCGAAAAGTAGCACAGCACGCGCTCCCGGCCGACACAAGAATTCGCATACTCCCCCGTGGGACCAAGCGGATCGTCCTCGCAGGAACCCGGCCCTTCCCACGGAACCAGCGGGTAGACACAACCGGTGGAGAGCGCCACCATGCGTGACGAGTGGAATCGTTCGGCGACAATCGCCGGCAGAACCGTATTCGCGACCCAGATGGCATCGGGGTCCGACTGCGTGCCAAACTTTTGCCCGGCCATGTAGATGACATTTGGTGCATCGGACAAGGCAGCGACTTCATCCCGTTGATTCAGGTCACAACGGACCACACGCACTCCCACATGCTCCAGTTGTATGGCAGCCGTCTCGCTCGAAAACCGCGAGACCGCGATCACCTGCCGTTTCGTTTGGCCCAATTCATCACACGCCCGGCGAACCATCCGCGCGAGAGTCGGCCCCATTTTTCCACCCGCGCCGAGGATGAGCAGATCGCCGGGAATGGCCGCCAGTGTTTCCAGCACGCCCGGTGTCGGTCGGCTCAAGGCGTCTTCGAGATCGTCGACAGATGCGAATGACAACATGGAGGGACTCCAGCAGGACACGGAAGCCCCTACTGTAACGAATGAGGAAGTCGGGGAGCACGTGATGAAATCGCGGCGAAGCGCGAAACCGCAAGCGGAATCGGCGCGCGGCGCAGCGTCTGTCCGACGAGTTCGCCAGCATCACGACCGTGTGTAGCGACTGTAACGATCATCCGACATCGGCGATTCCTGCCGATACGATCAGTGCGTCCGCTTTGCCGCGACCATCACGGATCATCGGTGCTTGCCGACAGTTAGGCACAGGCCGCACAGGTGGACGCGGTACGGTCGGCACGTACCGAACGGCAGGAATTGCGTGTTTGACCGGCCGTCCTTGAGACGATGTTGTGGGTGTCGCTGATCGCTGTAATCCGCAGCCCCGGCGATTCCCATTCGCATCGTGTTTCCCGATCAATCCGTGTGTTCCACATCACCCCAATGTGTGAAGGTGAGAATATGACCGTTGTGCTGCGTTCATTCGTTGCCTTCGCCATTCCGACCGTGATGGTTTTGACATCGGTCGGCTGTGCTTCCCTCTCCCGCGGCAAGTGCAAGTCGTGTGAGTCGAACCAGGTCTATTCGGTTCCATCGCAGTCGTTCGACCAACCGTCAGGCGGGTATTCCGCCCCGCTGTCGATGCCGGCACCGATTCCCGTTCCCGAGTCCGAGTTGGACGGAATCCCCGTTCCACCACCGCCCATGGGAGCCGCGCGACCGAACGCCATTCAAACGATGCGCGGTGCCACAACGAGTTTCTTCCGCACCGCGAATGAGAATGTGCGGAATACGTTTCGTCGATAGATCACATTGAGATCAACGAGACCCGGAGACGAAAATCTTGAGGGTCTCATCAGTGCGTGCAACCTTCCCCCCTGTGAGTTGCAAACGTCTGTTCCGCGAACCGTCCGGGTCCATGATGGACCCGGACGGTTTGTGTTTTTGTGGTCGCAGAACGGAGGTCAGCCTCATTCCACGGTCAATGTCAGATCGTTGTAGTCGGCAATCAATCGATGCCCCAACAACAATCCGACACCGAGCAACGGAATCCGCCCCTCGCTGGCGATCACTTCAATCATCCGCGTCTCGCCGAACCATTCCAGCTCACACGAATACGTCATCAGCACGTTTTGAGTTCCGTCTGCCAAAGCGGCAGCGACCATCGCCGACTCTGTTAAGCCCCACGCTTCGACATGCGATTTCGGCACAACCAACTCGGCGGTGAATCCGGTATCGATCCAGACGTCCACAGGGTGTGAAGGTCCGTCACTGATGGCCCGGATCGAGTTTTGATCAAAGCCCGACCGAATTCATCGATCCGGCCCGAGATCATCGCCATGTCCCAATATGGATTCCTGGCTGCTCTCCGACGCGCATCGCATAGGGGAGCGAGTGCGGGTGCGAGCGACGAGCAGCCTGAATCGCCTCGCTGAGAGTCTTCCCCAGAAAGTATTCCCCCGAGGCGGGTTCGATGGCGACGAACTCTCCGTTGTGAGCCGGTTCCAGATGCGACCGGAGTTGCGTCGTGTAAAGCTGTTCGGCCGCCTGTACACGTTCAAGCTGCTGTGGTGTGAGCATTGTCGCCTCCGTGCAGACCTTCCCGATCAAACGAAGGTCTTTAAGATATCGGATCAAGACCGAGGACACCAGACGATCGTCGTTGAAGAGCCCTGGGTTGTCACGGTGACAGGGGTCGAACTTCAATCTTCAAGAACTGTACTTTCGTGTTGAGCCCCGGGGGCTGTAAGGCGATGTGACCACGGGTGTAGTGGCGGCCGAGGGAGGATGCGGCCTTCGTGCCGTTGACGCGAGTCTCGATCCTGTCGCCTTGCGCAATCACCTCTAGCACGAAAGGTTCGTTCGCGTTCACGGGTACTTCTGCAGGTGTCTTAATTCCAGAGAGATCCTGCGGAAACCAACCACCGATCGCACCGGCATTCCAGCCATCGGTGCGGGGTTTACCGGCTTGAATGTGGGCTTCGTAAGCGGGCAGTCCATCTTGATCGGGCTTGAGAAAAGTGCTGCGAAAGACGATGCCACTGTCGCCACCCTCGTCGATTTGTACTTCCGCCCGTAAATGGAAATTCGTGAAGTCATCTCGTTCCGAGAAGAGGTAACCCTGTTTCCCTGAACCGATGAGGACTCCGTTTTCGACGTGCCATTCGCCCGGATCGTCGGGATGCGGCTTCCAACCGGCGAGGTCTTTGCCATTGAAGAGGGGTTGCCACTCGGATTCGGGGATCGTGGCGGCGACGGCCTGAATCGCCGCTTTCACCGTCTCTACTGTCAGCGTTGGTCGGAAGCCTTTCGGATTGTTCGGTGTGGCGGGGAAGTCCCACGGTCGCGTCGCGGAGCGGGTCCACCATGGTGTGGAATGCGACGTTCCCCCGCGCGCGACGCGGCCGGAGTTCTTGTCTTTCGGATTCGCCAGGCAGACGGGATCGTTCGGCGGACCTGTGCGATAGAATTCCGAATCGTGCCAGTCCAGGCACCATTCGTCGGCGTTACCATGCATGTCCCATAATTCAAAGGGATTGGGCTTCTTCGTCCCGACCACTTCCGCCGGCCAGAACGAATCGCGTCCTATCACGGCGTACTCCGCAAGCTCTGCGACATCATTTCCGAACGACCACAGGGTGGTAGTGCCGGCGCGACAAGCGTATTCCCACTGCGCTTCCGTGGGGAGTTCGTATTTCAGGCCGTGCTTCTTGCTCGCCCAGCGACAGAACGCAGACGCATCGTCCCAACTCACACCGATCACGGCCCGCTTCGTGGGATTGGGTTCAATGGCGCAGTCCTGCCAGTGGAAGCGTTTCACGCCCAACTGTTCCATCGTTGGGATGTGCCTCGATGCTTCGATGAACTCCCGATACTGCCCCACGGTGACTTCGTGGCTTGCCAGATAGTAAGGCTGCGTGATTTTGACCCAGTGTTGCGGCCCGGCGAAGCGTGCGACGAACTTATCGAAATCACTGGCGTTGGCCTGTTCCAGATCGCGTGAGAGTTGGCGGATTTCGTCCTCGGTCGCCCCCATCAGAAACGTTCCCGGCGGGATCAGGCGGAACTTCATTCCCATGGCGTTCGTGTATTCGACTGGCACATCAAGATGCTTCGCCCAGGCGGATTGAAAAATCTTGGCTTGCGTGGCATCGAATGGGACCACCGCAGGCGTACTGGCCAACGCGCTGTCGAGACGGCCCCGCACATCCCGAAGACGGGCATCGGCCTGCAAGAGATCGCTATTGATCCGAACACCGGCTGTAACCAGTTCGGCGATCAAGGCGTGTTCCCGTTCGCGGAGGGAAACGAGATTCGTGAGCGCCGCCAGGACGCCCATCGTTTTGCCTTCCACGCGATTCAAATGCGCAGTGGCCTCACTCAATTCGATCTCCGTGTCGATCAACTCCAATGCCGATGCCGTACCGGCGTCGTGGCGTTGTTGCATCTGATCGCGGAAGAGTTCTTTTTCGACAACGACCGCCCGCGCGGCCTGCATGGCGTCAGTGGCAACAGGACGGAGCGTCTCTGCCGTTCCGCCATCGAGCATCCGCACACGAATCCGGTGAAAGACAAACTCATTTCCGCCACCGTGAACCCACAGGCTGAGGCGGCGGTCGTTCGGAAAGCCCTCGTAGAACGTATAGGCAATCGCGTTACGGTCTCCGCTCCATTCTCCGACTGTGGCCCCGTTGACGGCGACAGAGACCTGATCGATTTCCTGCTGACGACGGACGGTGACGTGAATCGTCGTCCGTTGTCCCGTTGTCAGTTGGGTGCCCGTCGCCAAAACCTTGCCCTTGCCCGATGCTCCGAGATGGACTCCTCCCTGCTTCGGCGGATCAAAGACGAGCGGACATTCGCCGGGTCTGGTTGGAATGTTCAAGTTTAGACCGCTCTCTCCCGCGCGGCGTGTCAGTTCCAGTTCGCACTCGAACGCCGGCCAGTCGGAATCGAGTGGCAGCAGCAGCTTGGATGCGCGGGGGTCTCGTGCCACAACTAATTCGCCTCGCTCTATCCGCCAGGCGTTCTTGCCGGTCTTCTGGACAACGTCCCACTTGTCGAGTTGAGGGTCAATCAATGGCAGGACGTCGATCCATTCCTCGCTGGCGAAGCGCCGCTTAGCTGGCGCGGGAGTTGGTGGCAGGCTTGCGATTTCTGCCGGCTTCGCCTTGCTCTGAGACAGGGACTGTTTCACCGCCTCAATTGGCAACACAACCCGGAAACCAACGTGCTCGCTGACGCCCAGTTGATCGTTTGCGAAGCGGCTTCCCGACCGACACGCCAATGCACCGCTTTGCCAGAAACCCCCGCGGAGGATGCGGTTGATTCGTTCTCCTTCACCGAGCGGCGCGCCCGGAGGGTCTATCGCCGGGTCGACGGTGAATTGCTCGTAGTACCCCGGCCCCCAGGCGTCTTCGACAAATTCCGATGCGTTCCCGTGCATGTCGAAGAGACCGAAGGGGTTGGCCTTTAATTCACCAACCGTGTGCATCCGCTGACCGCCGTTCGTCCAGAACCAACCGCTGGGAAGTAAATCCCGGTCTCCGCCGTCGCCGCTCGAAAACCTCGTTGTGGTTCCCGCCCGGCAGGCAAACTCCCACTGCGCCTCTGTCGGCAGTCGATAACCGTTCCCGTCCAGTTTTGTCACCGTGTTTCCCGCCCGGAAAGAGACGGGCTTCAGTTGTTCGCGCTGACTGAGCTTCGCGCAGAACTCCGCGGCATCGTTCCAACTGACGTTTTCTACGGCAAAGCGGGCGGTGTCGAGACCGGCCACTTTCGCGACGACTTCGGGCGTCTGGCCCGTCTTTGCAAAGCGCGATGGATTGCCCCCCATCACGGCTTCGTAGTCTCGCTGCGTCACTTCATGGCTGCCGAGGTAGTACGGCTGCGTGAGCAACACCTTGTGCTGCGGGGATTCACTGTGGACATATTTTTGCCAATCCACGTCGTTGGGGGCGACTTGTTGAATGATCTTGATCGACGTTTGGACTTCATCGGCCGTACTCCCCATCAGAAACTCACCTGACGGAATCAGGCGGAACTTCATTCCGAGGCTGTTGGTGTACTCGACCGGCACGCCAAGATGCTTCGCCCACGCTACTTGGTGGGCTACGGCCTGTGAGGCATCGAACGGGGCGATCGCCGTTGGTGGGCTCTTCGGCAAGCCTTTTCGTGTCATAATCCAGTCGTATTTCTGATCTGGATTCTTTGCATAGACATAAGTCCCTGAGATGGCGGCGTTATCTTCAGACAGCTTTAACTCGATGCGGCCGGACATCCCGCTGCTTTCGTGAAAGATGCCGATAAACTGCCGCGTGACCGGATCGACGGTTCCCTCAATGGTCCCCGTGCCGTTGTAGTACGTCCCATTGACGGGTCCCGGCAATGGGGCGCTGATCGGACCGTGCTGGAAGGTAACCACGCCCCAGCGTGAGTCCCATTCGCCGTTGAAGTCAATCCGCGGTAACTGGCGAGTCAGATTCCAGGAACTCCGCGGCTGCGTCTTCTCAAACGACTCATTAAGCAGATAGTCGTACCATCCGATGATCGACTTGCCGTCTTCGGACAACGTCAATTGCAGCCGGCCCTCCTGGGCGGTTTGTATGAAGCGACCACGGAATGTCCGCGTTTTCGGATCGAGGGTGCCGCGGATGATCGCCGGACCGTTGAGGGTGTACGTCCCGGTCAACTCCACGGGCTGGTCTCCGTTGGGCGGAGCATGTGTGAGCGTGACCGGTCCCCACACGGAGTCCCATGTGCCGTTGAATTCGACGGGCATTTTCGCAGAGGAAGACAGGTTTCGGACTTCAAGATTGCGGAACTCGACTTTGGACTTTGCAGACCACACCTGTAGCGCAATGTGTCCGCCCTGATACTTGCGCTGCGGGTCGATGGCGGACACGGTCTGTACATCGTCGATCCAGGTTTCAAACTTGTCGCCGTCGGCCTTCACGCGGAACTTGTACCACTGGCCTTGTTGAATCAGATTCGCCCCGTTGGGATTGGCGAGCGGAATGATCCCGCCGGAGAGATAGCTCTGCGCGGGATGAACCTGATTTCCCTCGACCAGTTGCACTTCGTAACCGGGAGGGTTGGTGTTCGAGGTGTTGGGATCCAACATGGCAAACGGCGTCCGCAGAAAAACCCCGCTGTTGCCGTCCTGACTCAGCCGGACTTCCCCGCGGAACTCGAAGTCACGGAAGTCATCTCGCGTGGTGAAGAGATGCGACACCGATCCGGCACCGACGATTGTTCCCTCTTCAACGCGCCAATTGCCAGGCTGCTGGGGATGCGTCATCCACCCCGTGAGATCGCGACCGTTGAAGAGAGGTTGCCAGGCGAGGTCCACGACACTCATGGAGGGTGCTGGCGATTTTAACTCCACCTTTCGAATCATCAGTTCCGTACCAGGAAACCCGGATTCAAACGCCAATGGTCCAATGGGAATTTCGCCTGTGGGATCGGCCCAGCGCACAATGCCCACTCCATCAACCAGAACTGTGATGTGCGGTCCTTGTGCGATGACTTCCAGCGTGAACCACGTATCAGGACGTACGGTCATCGTCGAGGCAGCGATCGTCGTCACTTCGCGCAGAAGGCTGCCGATGGCCGTTGGAGCCGCCGTGATCTGCGCCTGGAGGGCCTTGTCCCCTTGTTCGCCGAAGCGGAAGAACAGGCCGCTGTCACCGCCGTTGTTGATCTTGGCTTCGATTCGCACGTGGAAGTCGCGGAGATCAGCCCGTTCGGTGACCAGCATCGCCGGAGTCAGCCCGGCGTTCTGCGGAACTCGTGACACCATGCAACCGTTCTCGATCTTCCAATGGCTGTTGGGTTGCCAACCGGTGAAGTCGCGACCGTTGAAGAGGGATTGCCATGTCGAGTTCGAGACATCGACCAGCACTGTGCCGGGTTGATCAGGCCAACGAGCCACATGATTTTGACCGGCGACAACCTGAATCGTTTTCGTGCCCAGACGTTGTCCCTCTTTCCAGAACGTCACCACATGCGGACCAGCGGGCAGCGTCAGCTCGATTTCCTCACGACCGGGTAACGGCATCCGGCGATCATCGACCACGGCGGTGATAAACGGTTCGTCCGATTGCACAATGAGCGTGCCGGTCCCTGGCGTGATCGTGATCCGACTTCCGGCCGCCTGATACGCCGGAATCGCCCAGCCGATGATCAGGAGCACGATCCCCACCACGGGCAGAACCAGCAGCCCGGCAATCACCGTCAGCAAAATCGCCGTGGGCGACCACCCCGGCGTTTTCTCCGGACGACGCAACTTGGGCGTGACCACGGTCTCCAACTCTGCCGGTAACACAATTGGTGCCGGGCGCGGTGCTTTCATGGGCTCTCGCACAAACGCGAGATGCTGTCCCATCACCTCGGCGACTTCCTTCGCCGACTGGAAGCGATCATCGGGGTCTTTCGCATGCAGTTTGCTGATGATATCGCTCAACCACGACGGCGTTTCCGGAATGACCTCCCGAATCGGTCGGGGGATGTCCTCACAGACACGTTTGAGCACGGCGATCGTGTTCGGGGCACGGAACGGTGGCCGCCCGGAAGCCATTGTGTAGAGCACACTCCCCAGGCTGAACAAATCAGCGCGGTGATCGAGGGATTGGCCTTTGGCCTGCTCGGGTGCCATGTACATCGGCGTGCCGGCAATGAGGCCGCTTTGAGTCAGGCTGGCGTCGTCGGTCGCGCGGGCCAGGCCGAAGTCCGTGATTTTCACACGTTCTTCAACCCCCGCGCCCATCAGAATATTGGCCGGCTTAATGTCCCGGTGAATTAATCCCTGCGCATGTGCGGCGGCGAGACCCAGCGCGATCTGTTGTCCCAGCCGCAAGATTTCTTCGACATTCAACGGGCCGGTCTGATCGAGCCGTTGTTGCAGCGTTCCTCCCGGGATGTACTCCATCACGATATACGGCAGCGGCTGCTCCTCGACGGCATAGATCGAGACGATATTCTCGTGGCGGATTTTTGCGGATGATTGAGCTTCACGCAGGAAACGCTTCCGAGGTGGCGAGGTCGCGGCCAGTTCCGAGTTCAACACCTTGATGGCCACCATCCGGTGCAATTTCTCGTCGAAGGCTTTCAGCACGGTACCGAACGCACCGCAGCCCAGAATTTCCAGAACTTCATAGTGGGCCAGCCGGCCGAGTGAACCCGGCTTCCTGCTGGGCTCGAGGAACGCCAGCGAAACGCCAGCATCCTCGGCGGGTGAATCGACATTCGGAGCTGAGGTGCCATTCGGCAAGAACGTCGTCACTTCTGTCGGATCGTCGGTTGGGGGCGTCAATTGTGCCGCGGCAGGAATTGCGAGGAACTGGCTTGCGTCGGCATGGGCGCGGAGCAATTGTTCCACCTGCTGGCGGAGCGCTCCATCGGGACCGCACGCGCTGTGCAGATACTCCTGCCGTTCGGTGTAATCCGCAATCTCGATCGCCGATTGGAAGATCTCGCGTTCGTTCATCGTGTCACCATGCCGTAGGTGGTGAAATCGGGCTCTGCTGAAAGTTAATGCGATCGCGACAGGATTCTTGCGCCAAAAATCTTCGCCGTTACGGCCCAGCCGACTCCGCACCAGCAATTTCCCGATGCAACCAAGCCCGGGCATAGGCCCAGGTGCGGTCTGCCGTTCGCGGCGCAAGTCCTAACGCCTGTGCAGCTTCCGCCATTGTTAACCCGGCAAAGTACCGGAGTTGGACCAAATCTGCGGCGAGCCGATCCACCTCGGCCAGTTTTGAAAGCGCCGCATCCAACGCGATGAGATCTTCCCGAATTTCTGGCACGGCGATCGGCAGATCCTCCACGTCATGACGCTCGAATTCCCCTCCATGCCGGACGCTCCGCTGCCGGCGCGCGCGTTCCACCAGAATGCGGCGCATCGCCTCGGCTGCCGCCGCAAAAAAATGGCCCCGATTCTCCCACCGCGGGGCAGCCGGATCGTTACCAACCAGCCGCAGAAAGGCTTCATGCACCAAGGCCGTTGCCTGCAACGTCATCCCCGGAGGTTCATGCCGCAGCCGCTGCGTCGCGAGACGACGAAGTTCGTCATAAACCAACGGCAGCAACTGCTCCCCTGCCGCAGCGTCGCCGCGTTCAATCGCATTCAGGATCTGCGTGACGTCAGACATGCGTGGATCACCGTCAGACAAGAAATGACGGCCGTGATTCTATCGCAGGAAGGGAGCAGTCGGGAGGAACGGACGGCGAGAGTGAATCCGAAATCCGCAGCTCGCAACCCGAAGGAACCACAAAATTCAAAATGATACCGATCGCAGGACTTGTCTGCGTGTGGGAGGGCGAAGCTCCTGCTGCGCCGCGAGCGCTTCCCCACGCTGAGACAATCAGCGGCTCTGCGGGAGCTTCGCCCTCCCAGAAGACGCTTCAGCCGCGCAGTTGAGTTCGGCGACTGGTATGAGAACAGGAGGAGACTCCCTGAGACGATCAGCAACAGCAGTTTCCTTGCTTGGATTGGCCATTTCTTTCGCGCTACGGGTTTCCGATTCTCATTCTGCCAGCGAGTGTTTCTTCAACTTGCTGAAAAACGTGCTCCGAGGCAAACCGAGCAACCGTGCTGCGCGGGCTTTATTGCCTTGTGACTGCTGCAGTGCTCCGAGGAGTTTGCGGCGTTCTTCATACGTCGATAAGTTCCGCCAGTCGGCGTCGGTGAGGGTGGTGAAGGCCGAACTCCCGGAAAGCAGAGTTTCCGAAGCCGGAGAGACACGTTCGCTCCGCAGCCCCGATTGGATGTCGGTGGGCAAATCGGCCAGGGTGATGACTTCACCATCAGTCAACACCACCGCGCGCTCGATGACGTTTTCCAGTTCGCGAACGTTGCCCGGCCATTCGTAGCGCAACAGAGCATCGACGGCGGCATCGGCGAACTCGGAGACCCGTTTCCCCGCGCGGGCTGACGCCGTTTGCAGGAAGCTCGCCGCGAGTTCGTGCAGGTCTTCTTTCCGCTCGCGCAGCGGTGGCAACGCGAGACTGACCACGTTGAGCCGGTAGTACAAATCCTCGCGGAATTTCCCTTCGCGGATCATTTGTTCGAGAGGACGATGGGTCGCTGCAATGAGACGCACATTGATGGCAACCGGGCCGCTGCCACCGACGGGCTCGATTTCTCGCTCTTGAAGAACCCGCAGCAATTTGACCTGTGTTTCCTGGGTGAGCTCGCCGATTTCGTCGAGAAACAGCGTTCCGCCCTGAGCCAACTCAAACCGGCCGCGTTTGTCGGAAGTCGCACCGGTGAAAGCCCCTTTGACATGGCCGAAGAGTTCGCTTTCCAGCAGCGACGGGGCCAAGGCCGCGCAATGGACACAGATCATCGGTCCCGTTCGCCGCGGGCTGTTCTCGTGCAGAACTCGCGCCAGAAGCTCTTTACCGGTGCCGCTTTCACCGCGGAGCAGCACGGAGGTTTCACTCGCGGCCACTTTGCGGGCGGTCTCCAGGACCCGCAACAATGCGGGGCTGGTCCCTTTGATCGTTTCGCGGTGGAACTCTTCTTCGACCGTGGCGACGCTGGTTTCCCGATTTGCGAGTTCCGCCTGAAGCATGAGAATCTGCTGCTTCTGCTGCGCGATCCGTTCACCCTTCATGCGGAGTTGCTCGTTGATTTGCGCAAGGTCCTGGTGCACCCGGGCACAATGCAGCGCCACACCGGTGATCTGAGTGAGTGCGGTCAGAAATGTGGCGTCTTCGGTCGTGTAAAGTCCGCCAGCCTGCTTCGGTCCGAGCCACAACAGCCCGGCCGCATCTCCTTCGATTTCCAGCAATTGGACCGCTTCTGCACCAAAGACCGCCAGCGGAGCGTTCGAGGGGTCCGCTTCCCGACCGCCGGCAAACCACGGGCCTTCCTGGGAGAGCTTGGCCAGCCATGCCGCCGGGGCTGACCATTGCAGCGGCAGAGTGGTGACAACGCCCTCCACCGCGGTCAAGCGATACTGCTCGCCGGAACGATCATGTAAATAGAGCGCGGCCCAATCGGCTTGCAGGGCGTCGCGACACAACCCCAGTGTTCGCTCTGAGAGATACTGCGCATCCGCCAGTTGTCCCACGGAATGATGAATCCGCTGGAGTGTCTTGTCGAGACGGTGTCGCTCCCGAAAGAACCGGCGTTCCAGTCCCAGTTGAATGAGATCCCGGCCCCCAACGAGACCGACTTGCAGAATGAGCACAGAGACGCCGAGCAGCCACAACGACCATGTGGGCAAACCCGCCATCCGATAGCCAACCCACAGCACCAAGGCGACACTGAGGCCCGCCACGCCAATGGTTGTTGAGATCCGCAACAACTGGTACCCGAACTGCCGTCCGGTCCAGGTTTCCGGCAGCATCAACTTGAAGCGAACCATCCCCACGGCATAGGCCAGCGTGAACAGCAAACTGGCAATGAACATGGGGAAGCGGCCACCACCACGGGCGAAATTCACGCGGTCCCAGAACGCCAGCATCAACGTGTAGCCGATGAAGCCCGAGGCAATGAGGCCAGCCCAGAGAATCCAAGTCACCTGCTTCCGCTCCAGCGGATTGCGCGTCGTCGAGACGCTGTGCACTAGCGCGGCCAGTGTCGCGATGAAATACAAAGCGCCGATCAGCAGATAAAAGTAGACGCTGCTTTGAATCACGCTCAACCAATGCGTGGACAGCAAGCGCTGCGAAATCGACTCCGGTTGTGACAGGCTGTTCCACAGCAGGGCCTCGACAACCACAAACCAGATCACCGTTGCCACTGGAATCGAGTAAACGGCGACCCACGTCCCTCGTGGCCACAGCAGCAACGGCCATTTCGGACGCGGGTAGACGAGAAAGAAGTGCAGCGTGACAACCGGGACCAGTAGCGCAAACAGGGCGAAGGGCATCGTCAACCACAAACTGCCCGACAGTAGCCACCAGTGGAAGCCCCCTACAAAAGCCCCCATGGTCATGGCACACATCGCGAAGAAGACGCGCGTGGGGCGATCGTAAGGTCGTCTCCAGACAGCGACGCCACTTAACCCCAGGACGACCAATTCCAGCAGCAGCCACAACAGCGTCAACACGCTCTCGGTCATCGGTGCCGGCTCGGCAGGAACCGTAACGGTTCGACGGACAGGGACCGCTCCGGAAGTGGCGGCCGTTTCAATCGTGACCGTCGCCGGACCATCGCGGTCCGGCCGGTAACTCAGCAGGTGCTGTGAAAGCCCGGCGGAGGACTCGACACGCTGGTCATTCCAGGCAATCAGTCGATCATTGATCTGCAGCCCGAGCGGCGATTCCGTACCCCACCCGACTTGCGTTAAGGTCACCCCCGTTGGGACACGATCGGCCGCCTGTGCGGATTCGGAACGGGCATCAATCAGCAGACAGCGCCAGCCAGGATCAGAGGTGGTCGCAACAACGGCGAGAACGACCAGACAATACGCAGTCGAAAGCGCCCCGATCAGGATCAGCCAGAGACGAAGCCAGCGATTGGGTTGATCGGACATGGGCGGGTTCCTCCGTGTCGACAGCGCCGAAAAAGCGCCGAAACGCGTCTATCAGCGCCGACTTCGAGTGTCGAGCCAATGTCACTCCTTGCTGTTCACTTTTTGAACAAGCGATCCCATCATGAAATAACTCCTGAAAACATTCAAGTTACGTGAATTGTGTGGATGTGCGAATCTTCATGGAGGCATTTTTTCGGCGCTTGTCGGTTCTGGCACGCCACATGCTAATCGTTCTCTTGTCAACCTCACCCAGCCCGAACCCCTGTGGAGAGGATATGATCCTGTTGTCTCGCGTTTGATGGCTTCCGGCCGCAGTTCGACCCACTCTGCTCCGGTTTTCTTCAGTCGCCCCAACACCCACCCATAGACAAGGGATCAGATTTCCACAGGGGTTCTTCTTTTTTCTGCGAATGATTCCCCGATCTTGATCTGCTCACGGAGGAGCAGGTCGTGGCGGGGATGCTTTCGTTTCCTGAAGCCCAGCTTCACTGCAAGTCCCTGCTGGCGCTCAGTTTAGCAAATTGCAAGCAGGCATCTTCACGTCAATTCATCGACAGACTTTCTCAAGTCCCACGGGTGAAACTGTCGAGTTAAAGTCGATGTAACCGGCAGACTCGATTTAACCGTGCCAACCGGACCACCGGAGGTGCTTTGATCTGTGGGTTGTTGCAGGTCTCCGCTTCCCCCTGCCAGGCGTCCATGCCTTTATCAGATTGGCAGCCATGGTCCCCCTCCGAACGACGAGGTTGCCTTGCTGTCTCCTGGCAGGACTTCTGCTCCTCTTTAACAGTCTCGTTCGGGCGCAAGAGGAACTGCCGCCACATCCGACGGGCACAGCCGCCATTGAAACGTGGCTGGATGATGTAGCTGAACCGCAAGCCGTGCAGACCGTCGCTGTCGACGACGACCTCGCTTCCGAACTGAAAAAACTACAACAACGCATTGAACAATTGGAAGCCGACGGGAAGAAAGCCAAGGCGGCAAAGGAGTCTGCAAAGCCGGAGTTCCCGAATTTCAAGATTACCGGCTTCACCCAGTTGGACTCGGCGATTTATTCGCAGTCGCCGGAAAATCGGCGGACTGTCGGCGACGCCCAGGATGGCACCGGTTTCCGTCGCGCACGTCTAGCCGTCAACGGAAAGGTTGCCGAGTTCACGTCCTATCAACTGGAGATGGACTTTGCGACGGCCGGTCGACCGAGCTTTTTTGACTGCTTTGTCGAACAGGGAAATATCCCGGAACTCGGGACCGTCAAGGTTGGCCAGTTTTGCCAGCCCTTCAGTGTGGACTCGTTGACCGGATTTCGAAATCTCACCTTTCTGGAACGATCGCTTCCGTTTCTGGCCTTGGTGCCCTTTCGCCGTGTCGGCATTCAGTCATCCAACCTCAGCGACGATGAATTGACCGCTTGGGCGGGGAGTGTCTATCGCTCCGGGGGGTTCAACAACGCACCGCTGGGTGACGATCGCTTTGCCACCGATTTCGGTGACATCGGAGGATACGCGTTCTCGGGCCGAATGACTCACCTGCTGTTTTATGATGACTTCGCACAGGACCGTTACCTGTGGCACATCGGCGGCGGTTACAACTTCAGCGTCCTCGGGGCGAATGATGCCATCGGCAGCGGAACGACCGGGAATGCCGGCAGCCCGCGGCCGTTTTATCAGGCACGCACCTCGCCGGAATTCGGATCGCTGGGTTATTCCGAACTCGGCAGCCCGTTCGGCAGCGCGGTCAACGGGACGCCCGCATTCGTCGACACCGGACGGTACGAAGCTGACAACTTCCACCTGGCCGGACTGGAAACCGTCTGCCAGTGGGGGCCACTCGGCATGACCGCCGAGTACATGGCTACCACGGTCAACAGCGTCGTCGGCCCGGTGTTCTATCATGGCGGCTACGGCCAGATTGCGTATCGTCTCACCGGGGAACATCGAGCCTACGACAAAAAAACCGGCACTTTGGGAAAACTCGTTCCGTTCACCGATTTCATTCCCCTCAAAAGGGATGGCGTCGTTGGCTGGGGCGCGTGGGAGATCGGTGCCCGCTGGTCGATCATCGACCTGCGAAACCCAAACAAACTCGACGGACACTACTACAACGCCGCGACAAATACCTTCACGGGCACGAGCAAAGCTGGCAACGGCATCCTGCAGGATACAACGCTCGGCATCACCTGGTTCCTCAATACTCACACGAAAATTCAGGCTAACTGGATTCACGCGATGCTCGATAACTCGGCCCGCGGCTGGAGCCAGGCCGACTTGTTCGTGTCGCGCGTGCAGGTGGATTTCTGATTTCTGAGGTGAATCATGAAACGACGTCACTGGCTGTTGGCTGCGGGATCATTGGCGCTGAGTCTGCCACGGTGGCTGATCGCCGGCGCGCCACGGTCTTGCTGCGACAATTGCGGCTGCGCGTGTTCTCCCCAGAAAGTCTGCCGGATGATCTGCGAGACGAAAAAAGTCCCAAAGACAACGTACACTTTCCAACACGAAGACGTCTGCATTCCAGGGCCGAGTGAGCGTGTCCGGTGTGCGGACGGAGCGGCTGCTGGGACCGAGGAGTGCGGCGAGCCGTACAACAAAAAACGGAACTGGCTGTGGTTTCCTCAGTGTGCGGAAGTGAAAACGCGCACCAAGCTGGTGAAAACCGTCACAGAGAAGGAAGAGATCGCGCCGAGGTGGGTGGTCGAATATCTCTGCCCGAGTTGTTGTCGCACCGCCGGCCATACAGTTCCCCCAGCACCGCAGTAATCCCAGTCACAGGCCTTCCCGTACGCTGGCAATGCCCCATGCGGGATCGGCGGAAGTTGCCGATCTGAACTTGACCGGAATCAGGTGGCGCATATACTCCGCCACCCCTCTGTGGGAGCCGGACCGTCGTCGATCGTTGCGTCGACGCCGTCCCCGGAAACCGGTCCGATTCGCAGTGCCTCCATTCACATCGACATTTTTCTGAATCGACACGCCGTCATGGATGAGGGGGTGTCGGTTCCACGAGGTCTGACGGCCGATCCATCGCGATGCGCAATCGTGACCTGGCCAGCCAGTTCGTGACATAAGGTGAGACGCCATGCAAGGACTGCTGACGGCGCCCTGGGTGGTTGCACCGTTTGCGGCACTGCTGTTGAGTGCGGCGCTCACGGGTTTGGCCCGTGTCCTGGCACCGCATGTGGGGCTGGTTGACAAGCCCGATGGCGGGCGCAAGCTGCATAAACGACCAACGCCCGTCATTGGTGGCGCGGCGTTTTCCGCCGCGATGTTGATCGTGATGGGTGCCGCAGCGGTGTTTCGTCAGGAATGGCTGTTTGACCCGATGACGGTCCAACTGGCCGTGCCCTTATTCATTTCGGCAGGGCTGTTTTGCATCCTGGGAGTGATTGACGACCGTTTTGCCTTGCGGCCGCGCACCAAACTGTTCGGCCAGATTCTGGCCAGTCTTCCGTTCGCGCTGATGACGACGGCGATCGATACGGTCCATGTGCTGGGGATGCCTTTGAGCCTGGGGGTTGTGGCCGTTCCCTTCACGATTCTGTGGCTGGTCGCGTGCTCCAATGTCATTAATCTGATTGACGGTCTCGACGGCCTTGCCGGGACGGTCGGCACGATTTCGCTGTTGACCGTTGCGGCGCTGTTCGGCATGCAGGAGCAATACGGGGCTGCCGTCATTGCCTTGATCGCAGCGGGAAGTGTGGCCGGATTTCTGACACAGAACTGGCCGCCGGCCCGTGTCTTCATGGGAGATGGCGGCAGCTTGACGATCGGCTTCCTTGTCGGAGCGTTGTCGATTCAGGCCTCATCCAAATCGGCGACCGGTTACACACTGGCCGTACCGATGGTCCTCATCAGTGTGCCGATTTTCGACACATTCATGGCCATCGTCCGTCGAAAACTGAATGGCCGTGGCATTGGCGAAGGAGACCGCGGTCACATCCACCATCGGTTGCAAGATCACGGCTTATCCCGCAAGCAAGCACTGCTGGCGATCGGTGGGTTGTGTCTGGTGATGGCCGCCGCGGCACTCACGGCTTCGATGCTGGATAATGAATGGGCCGGACTCTCAATTTGCGGATCGGTGCTGGTGACCTTGATCGTCGGCCGCATCTTCGGCTACCAGGAAACCGTACTGTTCTTCCGCCATATGCAGGAACTCGGTGTGTTGCTGGCAGACACATCCGGCGTTCTCCGGACGCGGTTCTTGCTGGCCCGTCTTGATCGCTTTGATCCCCGTTCGAGGCTCGAAATCTGGCAGATGGTTTCAAAACGGGTCGCGGAAATGGGCGGGACGAGTCTCGAACTCCGCTGTTCCGCCGTGGACAGTTCCGAAACGGACCTGGTCCTCGACTGGCAGGGGACTGCCGCGCCGTTGACCACACCCGCCAGCGCGTGGCAGTTCATCTATTCCGTGCCCCGGGAAGACGGGCTGGTGGCGACGCTGGAAGCCGCCGGGCAATCACCGGCGAATGCCCCGCTGCAACGACTGGACGATCTCTTCCGATTGTTTGCCCGTGTCTGCCAGGAGATGCCCTTGGCAGCGGTCGATGAACAGGAAATCATCCTCCAGATGCCGGAACGCTTGCAGCCCAGCCCCGATCGCAAAGTGGCGTAACTCTCGCCGTATTTCCCACGTCCCCCAGAAGCCCAGCCATTCTCGTGGCTGGGTCTCTTTCTTTTGAGCAACGTGCTCGGCGTCACCATTTTTCCGCGGGAAATCTGCACATCTCTCGCAAACCGGGCTTGAGGCAACCTGACAGCGAAGGTACAAGTCCGGCCGCGCGACCGGCAGAAAATGCCGGTTTCAATCCAAACTCCAGCCGTCGCCACGATGGCTAGGAAGACGGGACAGCGGATCGATGCGACCAGCCTTGTATGACCGCTTGCGATGTCCCCGATGCCGGGGCCGGCTGGGGTTGCAGATCGAGGACGGCACGCCGGAGGATGTCCGCGGTGGCTGGCTCGATTGCTGGCAGTGCGTCGCCCGCTACCCGCTGGTCAACGGCATTCCACGATTTGCTCCGGTCACCAACTACGCAGAGAACTTTGGTGCGTTGTGGGACACGTTCCGTCACTCTCTCCTCGATAGTGCTCTGGGAACACACCATTCGCGCGATCGCTTTCACCGGATGACGGGCTGGTCCACAGCGGATCTGCAGGATCGGTGGCTGCTCGAGATCGGTTGCGGGTCCGGTCGCTTCACCGAGATTGCACTGGAGAGTGGTGCTCATGTTGTGGCAATCGATTACTCATCGGCAATCGATGTGTGCCACCGAAACCTGGGCGATCATCCCCGACTGCATCTTGTGCAAGCAGACGTCTTCGCACTTCCGTTTCGAACCGAGTTGTTCGATGGCGTGTATGGCTTCGGCGTGCTGCATCGGACACCCGATGCGCATCGGGCGCTGATGGCCTTGCCCGCGCAACTGCGCGATGGGGGAAAGCTCGCGGTGGATATCGCCCCACCACGCTGGTTCCGCCGGATCGGACCAACCGCGTGGCTGCGCTGGTTCACCATGCGGATGCCGCCTGCCCAGGCAATGTCCTTGGCGCAGACGTTGGTCAACGTGCTGTTTCCGTTGCAACTCGCCCTGGGAAAGATTCCAGGCATCGGTCGCCGGTTGCAGCGGCTGCTGCCGATCGCGCCGCCGGATGCCTTGGACACCTGCACGCCCTCAGCCCTGCGGGACCGTGCCCGGCTGGCGATGTGCGACCGACTCACGGCCCCGCATCATCAGCCCTGCCGAAAGACCACACTTGAGCACTGGCTTCAGGAAGCCGGTCTCGAACGCACCGTTGCGATCCGTGACGGCCTGATCGTCGGCCGCGGTGTGAAACCCCATTCCGCCAAGCGCGACGTGGCCCGCGCGGCGTAGAATCTCAAGAGCGGTGTGCCACTCACTGGCCTTGCTGGTATCTTTGCTGTCGAAGAAGAGCACTGGCAAGGCCAGTAGCACACCAATGCAGCGAAACGTTACCCGAACAACTCGCGCATCGCTGCGCCGCTTTCGTAGACGTTGCGCGGACGGCCACGGCTGTCGTTGTACATGAGGTTTTCGGGCACTCCCATGTGACGGAAGATCGTTGCTGCTAGATCGCCAGGGGTCACGGGACGCTCTTTGATCTGCCCGCCGTCCCGATCCGAACTGCCGATGACCTGCCCGTGTCGCAGGCCACCACCCGCAAGGGTCATCGACATTACAACTGGCCAGTGGTTGCGGCCGTCGGAACTCCCTTGGGTGCCGATTTGTGGAGTGCGGCCGAACTCACCCATCGCGATAACCAAGACGTCATCAAGCAATCCGCGGTCTTTGAGATCGGCGATGAGCGTGGTGAAAAGATGATCGAAGACCGGCAGCAACGGTCGCAAACCATTCCAGATGCCACCATAGGGAGGAATATTGTCACCATGGGTGTCCCATGTCCCCGAGGCACCGTGGTTGCTGAGGTCGATCGTAACGAAACTCACGCCGGATTCGACCAACCGCCTGGCGAGCAGCGCCTGTCGTGCCCATTCATGCTTGCCGTAGCGGTCTTGAATCGTCGGGGACTCACGGCTGATATCGAACGCATCCCGGGCTTTCGCCCCCATCACGATGTCCACGGCTTGCTGCGTGAAACGATCCGCGGCTTCCAATGAACCGGCCAGATCCAGATCACGCCGCATCCGGTCGAGATTCGTATATAAATCCCGCCGCGATTCCAGCCGCTCGTGTGTCAGTCCCCCCGGCAACTTGAACAACGCTTCCACGTTGTTTCCCTGAAACGGATCATAAGCCTTGCCGAGATAACCGCCCCAAGCCAGATGGCTGCGAGACTTCATGTTGAGCACAACATACGGTGGGATCTCGCGCGAACTGTCACGCCGATGCTTGGCGATCAGCGACGCCAACGCCGGAAATTTTTCGGCTTCCCGATTTTCGCGCGGCTCGGCGGCAAGATTGGCAGTCTGCATCACCATGTTCGGTTCATGGTTGGAGTGCCGGCAATCCACCGAGCGGATCATTGTGAAATCGCCGAGCATCGCCGCATACTTGGGGAGATACTCGCAAATCTGCACCCCCGGCAAGGCCGTGGGGATGACGTCGAACGGCCCACGGATTTCGATCGGCGCGTTCGGCTTGGGGTCCAGGGTATCGATATGGCTGGGACCGCCAGTCATCCAAATCAGGATGACGCTTTTCTGCCGGGTCGACGACAATCCGACCGGTGATGATTCTTGGGCCGACAACAGACCGGGCAACGTCAGCCCGGCCATTCCCGCCAGACTGGCTTTGAGCATGCTTCGCCGTCCATGGACGACTAGCCCTTCACGACAACGGGCATTCAGGTCGATGAAGGCATGCGGATGCGCGTGGTGGTTCGCCATGGATCGATTCCGACCGAAGGAGTACTCAAGGACGCGCTTCGCATCAAGATAATTGGATTGATCGGCAGTGTAAAGGGAACGACTCAAATCGGATCCGTGGAGCGTTCTGGGGTGACGGCGCAAACTCTTACGGCAGTTGCGTTTTTGCTGGCCCGAGGCGAACGGTTCTCCCGACTGCACGGCGGCCAGGACTCCGGCTCCGGAATTCATGGTGTGGTGGTCGAAAACGGAGAGACGATCAACCGGCACGGACGGTGGCACAGGGACGGCGGCCTCAACGGTGAAAGCGGAGGCTTCGACAGACCCGGCACAGAAAGACCAAATTCTGCGCGGGGAAGAAACTTTTCGTTGCTCGCCGCCGCTGGCGAGGCTTAAGATAAGAGACCACGTCGGACGGCTGATCGAGCCGGGCGAAGCGGTCCCGTCCCGTGAATTCTTCTGAAAGGGTGTGCGATGGTCCGCCGTTCGATCGCCGTACTCGGCGCTGTTACTGTTGCCATTGCGGCGACTTGCCTGGTCTTGAGCGCAACCTCGGCAACATGGGCCGCGGGCAAGCAGAACACGAAGCGGCCGCTGAAGAAACTGACTTACGATCCGAACGCTGAAGAGGTGGACCTCTTCAAAGGGATGGAATCGGGCCAGTTGAAGGTGAAGCTCATTCCGCAAAATGCGTTCGGCGGAAACGTCCTGATTGAAAACACGACCGATAAACCGTTGACGGTCAAGCTTCCGCAGGCCGCAGTGGGTGTCCCCAAGCATCTCGCGCAATTTGGTGGCGGGGGTGGTTTTGGTGGTGGTGGCCAAGGAGGCTTCGGCGGAGGCGGACTCGGCGGCGGGGGCCTGGGTGGCGGCGGCGGCCAACAGCAAACCGGCGGCGGCTTCGGTGGTCAAGGGGGCGGACTTGGCGGTGGCGGATTGGGTGGCGGGGGTGGAGGCTTCTTCGGTGGGGGCGCGGCCAGCATCCCCCCAGAACAGATCGGCTCGATCCCGTTCAACTCCGTTTGTCTCCAACACGGCAAGCCCGATCCAACCGTCAAAGCGGAATATGTTCTCGTGCCGGTCGAAAAATTCTCCGACGATCCCGTCTTGAAAGAACTTCTCGTCGCCGTCGGGACTGGTAAACTGGATGCACAAGCGGCCCAGGCTGCTGCCTGGCATATCACCGATAAGATGAGCTGGGAACAACTCGCCAACAAGGCGTTGCAACACACGGGTGGTGCTCCGCCGACGCCCTACTTCTCCCAGGCACAACTCTTCGGGGCTCAGGCCCTGTTGGCCCAGGCCAAGAAGAAGGTCGAAGAAAATCCAACGCCAAAGACAGTCGAGCCGATCCGCTCCGGCCGCACCACTGCCGCGGCAAACTAATCGGAATCAGTCTGCGGCAGCGAACACAATAAAGAAGCCCAACCATCGCAATGGTTGGGCTTCTTTTGTTTTCAATCTTCGACACACCGGAAAAATCTACGGCTTAGGATTCGTCAGCCGTTGCTGTGCAATCGATGATCCGAGCTTGGCCGCCATCTGCCAGTGTAACCGTGCCGTCGATGGCTTCTGTTTTGCTTCGGCGTCACGTGCGAGTTGCTCGTACCGTGCCGCCTTCGCTCGGCTCTCGGCTGCCGGGAGTGAAGTCACTCCGAATCGGGTTGCCGCGCGCCGTTCAGCCAGTCGTGATGACCACGGGTCCGCTCCAGCATCGTGGGGTCGACCCTGGGCGAGCAGCGCTTCATCCATCGCCTGCAGATCGTGAATGAAGACGTGCACAGTCATTGCGGACCCCGTGCGTTCCGATCCGATTGACGTCCTCGGACGAAACGGTCCCGGTGACACTCGGCCCGAAGACGCGGAACCCATACTACCGAGGTGAATCGAACCTCGATCGGGAATCGAGACGGTGGTTGATGCCGAGAAACTTCGCACAGCCGGTTGCTGTACCGTTACGGCTTGAGCGCTGGCTTCGCGGACAGCAACAACCGTTACTGTGACGACGATCCCGATCAGCAGACGATCAATGCTGCATTTTCCCATGGCGGGTTCTCTCCGCGGAACACACGGCCCCCGTGAGAAATTGTATCGCCGGGAAGGCGGGGCAGAAAAGTGCAAACGAAGAAACCCAGCCATTGGCGATGGCTGGGTTTCCAAGTGTGAATTCAGATCAACCCGGCACCGAAGTTGTCTTCGTCAGTGGCTTCCGTTCGATGGGCCACCACCAGACGGCCGTTGTCGCGACCGTTGCGGAGATGGTGTGATCCTGCGGGATAGCCCGGCACGCCGTCACGCCGCCGCATGGTTTCGGCAGGCGCCACACGCGGGAGATCGAGAATCTCCTCAGTGTCCTCTCCCAAAGCGGCGAAGCATTCTTCGCCGTAGTCGTCATAAGAGCAGATATATCCCGGCAACCGTGAGCGTTCCAACTCGATGGCGTAGGCTTCAATCACCTTCCGCTGGATCATGTCGCGGCAGTCGGAATTGATGGGGTGAGCGATGTCCGCATAAAGTTTGGCACGACCATCGTCGGCTTTCACCGCGCGTTCTTCCAGCAATCGCGTCCCGCAATCGCTGCAGAAACGGGCACGGAGATGATTCTTGGCAGAACACCGCGGGCAGCGATCGGTGAGTTTGCGGCTCGGCATCGCCACAAAGGAGCCTTTGGTCCCCTGGATGATTTTCAGATCGCGAATGACGAAGCACCCGTCAAAAGTGATCGAGCAGAATGCCTGCAAGCGATCGTTCGGGTCGCTCATCAGCTTGATGCGAATCTCGGTGATTTCCACGTCCCTGCTCCTTCTGGGTGTCTTACCCGCGGCACCCCCGGTCTTCGTGGCTGGGGAGCCGACGTCCTCGATGTCTCTCGTGCACGCTGTTACGCTTCCTTGCGGTGCATCTACGCCCTGGTGGTCACCGCGACCGCCCAAGGGACTCCCTGTTGACGCAATATCGCCGCGAAACGGCGGGCCTGCCTTGCGTCGCGACAGATCCCAAAGTAAGCCGATCCGCTTCCGGTCAATTGATGACCACACACAGGTAGTTGCGAGAATCGTTCCTTGATCCTCGTGACGTCAGCGTTGAGGTTTTCCGCTGGCGTCTGCAATGAGTTATGCAAACCACGTGCCGCCCGCAGGATCGCCCCGTCTTGCCAGTCCCGGAGCCAATCGGCCGCAGTCGGGCCGTCTGGTTCCGGTATGCAGCCTTTATACACCGCTGCGGTGGATAGCCCCGTACGCGGCTTGGCCAGCACAAGATGCAGACACTGGCGCACGGCAATCGGTTCCATCTTTTCGCCGCGCCCCGTGCATAACGCGCAGGCATCATCCGCGATGAAAAAGGGCACGTCGCTACCCAAACGGGCTGCCAAAACGCATAAATCTGCGTTGCTCAGTCCGAGATTCCAGAGTCGATTCAGCGTCACCAGCGTGGTGGCCGCATCGCTGGAACCACCACCGAGTCCCGCCGCCGCAGGAACATGTTTCGTGAGCGCAATGCGAATCCCGCGCGTGATCCCGGTCTCTTGCCGTAACAAGTCAGCCGCCTTGTAGACCAGATTGTCGGCTGTCGCGGGGATTTCCATCGCCCCCAGCGAACACGGATATGCCAGGCGGACCGTTAATTCAATGTTCGTATCCGCCGAGGGTTCAAAGAGAAGCTCGTCGGCGAGCGAGAGCTTGGCCATCACGGTTTCCAGTTCGTGGAAACCATCAGGACGGCGAGCAACGACACGCAGAAACAGGTTCACCTTGGCAGGTGCCTGCGCAATCCAACCCGAGATCGTCCGCCGGAAGAGCATTGCGGTTCCATCCCGTGAACCAACTCCCGACGCGGCAGCCTCCCCGACGAAATGAGTCCACAACCTGACTGTGAAGGAGGGAAGACTCAGGGAGTCCTGATTCTGTTGCATCCGCGACCGCGGGCAACACAATCCTGGAATCTGACGTGTCGAGCGAATGCTAGGCCGCAGCCCGTCCCCCCGTCAAGACGAGTTTTCCTTCGCACCGCACCGGCTGCCTCATGGAATCGGAGCGAGGATCTCCAAACCCACATCAATGTACTGACCTCCACCCGTCTGGTGGCAATGCACCGCGAGCACGTTGCGTCCGGTCTTCAGCGCCTTGGCTCCCTCAGCCGTGACGCGGTACGACTGGTATTCCGTGGTGTAGCCGCCGGCTTTCTTCAGCAACACACCGTTGAGGTAGACCTCGATATCTTCATCATGATGCGCGCGCAACCGCAGTTCGCCGGTTGGTAACTCGGTCACGGTGAACTCGCGGCGGAGCCAGATGTCGGGGGATTTCCAGTTCGTGTGGACCTTGCTGCCCGGAGTGGAGGGTTCGCCGAAACCCGCGGTCCCGGTCTTCCAGCCGGTGACGTCGAACTCGGTGTGGAACCATTCCCCAGCGGGTTTTTCGAGCGTGTATCGCCACTCTGCGGCGACCGTTTCCGCGGTCGGCAGAATCGTTTTTGTTTCGCGCTGCACCGCCGGTTGCCACAGAGTTTTGTGAGCTTCGGCGAGAGTCTTCACTGGCAATTTTTCCACCGCGCGGTCATACGTCAGCAGGCCGTTGACTTCGATTTCGACATCCGTCGTTTGCGTGTAGATCGCGGCGGACAAACCGTCGCGGTCGATCATCGGTTGCAGCTTGTCGATCAGGTCGAGATACGCCTCGGTCAACGCTTCCTGCGAAGTGAAGCTGCGGTAGCCCCAGTTCCTCTGATCCTGCCAGGTGTGGCCTTTCAGTGGCAGACCGAGACCGCCGTATTCGCCGAGAACCGCGGCCCGGTTTTCTTCCGGTTTCGGTGCGAACGGTCCGGGATAGCGATGCACATCGATCACATCGCCCACGGGGAAATCGTTGCCGCCGGACGCGCAATTCACCAGCCGTGACGGATCGTACTCCTTCGTCCATTTCGTGACGGCGACGGTATCGGACTGGCCCCAACCTTCGTTGAACGGGACCCACATCACGATGGACGGGAAATTCCGTGTGGAATCGATGATGTGCTTCCATTCGTCACGGAAGTTGAGGGCCGATTCCTCGGAGCGCTGCAATTCGGTCCGATCGAATTTTCCGAACGGATCCCACTTGGCTTCTTTGTCGCCGCTGGGCATGTCTTGCCAGACGAGCATGCCGAGCTTGTCGCAGTGGTGATACCACGTCGCCGGTTCGACCTTCACATGCTTGCGGATCATGTTGAAGCCGTACTGTTTGGTGATCTCGATGTCATATTTCATCGCGGCATCGGTGGGTGCCGTGTAGAGTCCGTCCGGCCAGAAGCCTTGATCGAGCGTGCCGTATTGGAAGAGCGGTTTGTTGTTGAGCAGAATCCGCGTGACTCCCTTGTCGTCCTTGCCGATGCCGATTTTGCGGAGCGCCGTGTAACTCTTGACCCAGTCTTTCATGGGAACAGCATCGGCGGGCTTTTCCCCCGGAATGTCGAGCTTGGGCATCCACTCCTTCGCGAAACCGAGCAAGTCGGCGTCCTTGTCGGCGACGAGTGCCACATAGACGTCGATCAGATGCGGATGATCGGGCGACCAGACGTGTGGCTCGATGTTGACGCCGCGGGTGTCGATGTGAATTTCGTGGGCTTCGTTGACATCAAATTGCCAGCTTCGCCCATGAAAGCCCGAGACCGGCGGCTGATTCGGCTTCATTTTCGGCTGCGACGCCACATAAATCCCGAGCTTCCAGCCCGGTTGCGGATGGGCCACATCGGTCTTGATGGTCAAGCCGGTGTGATCGAGATCGGTCGTGATCGTCACCCAGCGGATGTACGTCTTCGGCACCGGTTCCAGCCAGACGGTTTGCCAGATGCCCGTCGTCGGCGTGTACCAGATGCCGTGCGGGTTCTGCACCTGCTTGCCACGCGGTTGGTAACCGGCGTCGCTGGGATCGAAGACGGAAACGAGGAGTTCGTTGTCGCCGTCGGTTTTGAGATGGGCCGTGATGTCCGCGGAGAACGGATCAAACCCGCCGCGATGTTTCACGACTTCCTTGCCGTTGATCCAGACGGTGGTGTCCCAATCGACGGCACCGAAGTGCAACAGGACGTTCTTGTCTTTCCACGCGGCATCCTTCGGCACGGCGAACGTCCGGCGATACCACAGCTTCTTTTCGGGGCCGACCGTCTGCATCACGCCGGACAGGGCCGATTCGACCGGAAACGGTACGAGAATCTGCCCGTCCCACGCTGTCGGTTTAGCGACGTCCTTGCCGACGATGGCGTAGTCCCACAGGCCGTTGAGATTATGCCAGGTCTCACGCACCATCTGCGGCCGGGGATATTCCGGATGTACGTTCTCCGGCGTGACATCCTTCGCCCAGCGCGTGGTTAACGCGGCCGATTTCGGTTGCCACTCGGCATCAATGGGGCTGGCGTTCAATAAAAAAACGGTGAGCAGAACGAGTGAGCGCATGCGTTCTTCCCGAGATGGAAATCAAGAGGGGGTGATCTCACAAGATCGTAACGAATTCCTCTCAAGTCGTCGAAGCCCCCCCGGAAGCCCAGGGACTGCCGTGGGGGATCCGGTGATGAGTGGTTAACAGACACTGAGGCTTTGCGTTGCCGACCCCGACAGGGGTCACAGACGGTAGCCGGTGGTCGCAGCGCAGCGGAGACCACCGGAAAAGGGTCTTGAAAAATCGCACCCCGGAGGGGTGCCAGAAGCTTGCGTGCCAAACGTCTGGCATCCCTCCGGGATGCGTCACAAGAGAGCACTCCAACCGGTGGTCTCCGCTGCGACCACCGGCTACCCTCTGCGATCCCTTCGGGATCAGGAACATTTCCGACCACGATGTCATTCATCACTATTCTCCGAATGTCTGCAACTTATGTCGCTGGAAAGTTTGCTGCGCTCAGACTTTTCCCAACCAACTCACTCCACACAGCCTTGACTCTGCGGCCTGTGGAAGGGTTGCGGGATGTTGTGATGTTGCCGCGGATGCCTGTCACGCCTGCTGAGGCAATCGTGCGAGAAATACGGCAGCCATTCCGCCGATGAGGTGGTGAGTCTGCCTGTGCGATCGTGCGGAGCGCGATTGCAGGCCTGCCGCCTGGAGGAAGACGCGGTTCCCACGTCTCGAGTCCGAAAGCTCAGCCCACGATGGGTGCACGCCGCCTGAATTCAGACACGGAAGCTCTCACACCCGCCTGGCCGCTGCGGGTTTATCCCCTGCCGGCCACGGACGCCCCGGCGACCAGCGCTCCCGGCTGGGCACGGTTGCGGGGAGCCGAAATGCGCCGGCGCATGCTCCACATGCTGCCGGGACTCTTTCCCTTCGTCCTCTGGGCGATTCCCCATCCCGATCCGTGGGGACCATACCTCTTCTATGCGGTGATTGGCGTGACGGCGATGGTCGTCATCAATGGCTTGCGACAATTCGCGGCCTTCGCTCGTCCGGGTGAACAGGATGGCCGGAGTTCGATTCTCGGTTATGCCTTCCCCGTGCTGATTTCGATGTGTGTGAGCCGTGGGCGAGAAGAGTTGTGTCTGCTGACGTTAGCGATTCTCGCATTTGGCGATGGTTCCGCGACTGTGGGAGGTTTGCTGTTCGGCGGTCGACCATTACCGTGGAATTCAGGCAAGACCCTCACAGGGCTCCTCTGTTTCTGGGGGATGGGTGGTATTCTTGGTACTGTAGTGTATTGGGGCGAGTCGCGTCCGGGGGTTTCGTGGTTGGTCGCCGCGGCAGTTGCCGGGACAACGGCCTTCTTTGCGGGAATTCTCGAATCGCTGCCGTCTCGAATGAACGATAATCTCCGCGTGGGATTTGCCAGTATCCCGATCGGCACCGCACTGCACTTCGCGCTCATCGGCTGAATCTGCCGAACGACGCGGGGCATCGCAAGGCCGATCTGTTGCGAAAGACTTGCGTCGAATGCCTTTGCTCGAAGTGCGACATCTGCAGAAACGCTACGGCGACCACGTTGCGGTGGCGGATGTCAGCTTTGCGCTCCACGCCGGCGAAGTCTTCGGTCTGCTCGGTCCGAATGGTGCCGGTAAATCCACAACAATGATGATGATCGCGGGATTGCTGCCCTCTGATGGCGGTGAAGTCCTGCTCGATGGTCGTCCGTTTCAACCCTCCAAGCCCGCTGACCGCCGTGAATTGGGTGTGGTCCCGCAAGATCTGGCGGTTTACCCGGAGTTGAACTCATGGGAAAACCTGCGGTTCTTTGGTCGACTTTACGGCCTGCGCGGCAAAGTCCTGCAAACTCGTTGCGAAGACGTGCTGAATCAAGTCGGCCTCACCGACGCCGCCGCGCGAAAGTCCGGCGAGTATTCCGGCGGGATGAAACGCCGCCTCAACTTTGCCATCGCGCTGCTCCATCAACCGCGGGTATTGATCCTCGACGAACCGACCGTCGGCGTCGATCCGCAATCACGGGCGCATCTGCTCGATTGCGTGCGGAACGTCTCCGCGGCCGGGGTCGGCGTCATCTACGCCAGCCACTACATGGAAGAAGTGCAGGCGATGTGCCAGCGCGTGGCGATCATCGACCACGGCAAGATGCTGGCTTACGACTCCGTCGAAAACCTGCTGCGGGGCATGTCCGCCGATGTCCATATTGCCCTGTCGTCGGGACATCTCAACGGCGAAGTCACCGGTTTGGCGAAGATCGAAACCAGCGACGACGGACGTCAGACACTCGTCGTCCCCGGCGATGGCGAAGACAAGGGCCATCGCCTGCGGCAAATCCTCGAGAAGATCGAATCCGCCGGGGCGAAAGTGGAACGGATCGAAACGCAGCAAACCAATCTGGAACGCCTGTTCCTGCAACTGACCGGCACGAAGTTACGCGATTGATCGAACAACCAGCCCGAAGCGCGAGCGCCGGGTCTCCGAATTTTTTCAACGAAGAATTGCACCCGGCGCCGGCGCTTCGGGCTCGTATAGGGAATGATATCGTGGGCGGCGCATTGGAGATCACCCGCAAGGACCTGAAGCTGCTGGTCCGCGATCGCCGCGCCCTCGTGCTGCTCATCCTGTTGCCGATGGGGTTCATCGCCATCCTCGGCATGGCCACCGGGCAACTCTTCACCGGCGGCGACAAGCAGCAATACACCATCGGCTTCGTTGACCACGACGAGAGCGAAACGTCTTCGATGCTGCTCGCGCAGTATCAGGAGTTCAACGACGTTAAGGTGCTGCCGATCAATTCGGACGAGAACGCCGCCGTGATGTTGCGCAAGGCGGAAGTCGCCGCGGTGGTGACGGTCGGTCCGAACTTTGCCGAGCGCGTGGACGAAATGGTCGTCGACGATCTCTTTGGCGGCGGTGAAGGCAACCCGGATGAGCAACTCAAAGCGCTTGATGTGACGATGGACGTCAAGTCGACGCTCGCTGAGGGAGGATTGACGAAATACTTCCTCGTCAGCGAACTTTACCGGGCCATCTTCCCGGTGGTCGCCCAGAAGAGCAACTTCCTACGTCGCCGGGCCAACGAAATCCTCGAAGCCCGCAAGCAACCGAAACCCGTTCAAGTGGCGGAAGCGCCGAAGCCGGAAACCAACAAGATCTATCAGTTCCTGGTCCCCGGCTTCACGGTGATGTTCGTCTTCTTCCTGATCAACATCATGGCCCGGTCGTTCATTGCGGAACGTGACGTTGGCACACTGCGGCGGTTACGACTCGCGCCGATTTCGCGCGTGTCGGTCCTCATCGGCAAGACGCTGCCGTTTTACATTTGTTCGGTGATTCAAACGTCGGCGTTGTTTCTGTGCGGACGGTTGCTATTCTCGATGCCGTGGGGACCGGAACCGATGTACCTGATCCCGGTTATTCTCTGCACGTCCGCGGCGGCGACCTCGCTGGGGCTGATGCTCGCCACACTGGTGAAAACCGATCAGCAAGTCTCCGCCTACGGCACGTCGATGGTCCTCATCCTCGGCGGCATCAGTGGTTGCTTCATCCCCCGGATGTGGCTCCCCGCGCTGATGAAAAAACTCAGCCTCGCCACGCCGCACGCCTGGGCACTGCAGGCGTTTGAGTCCGTGCTGACGGTGGACGTCATCAACATCCCGATGGTGACCACCTACTGTGCGGTCCTGCTCTGCTTCGCAACGGCGTTCTTCAGCATCGGCTGGTGGCGCTTCCGCACGGAGTCATGATGTCTTCGTCCCCGGTTAGTGGCATCTCCTTGCTGTGTGCCACTGGCTCTGCCAGTGTCTTCTCTTCGCAATTCCCTGGGACAATTCACACTGGCAGAGCCAGTGGCACACAGGAAAGCCCTGTTAGGATTGAACTTACCCACTTGCTTGCAAAACGTTGCAATGACCGGGGGGTTGTGCGGCATCGAACATGACCGAATTCCCCCCGTCATTGACGGGGGGCGAAGACTGTGTAAATGATGTAGCAGACCTTGCCGCGCGCCCGCCGATGGCATAAACTGCCCTTGATATATCTTCGGGAGCGGGTTGGATGTTGAATGTTCTCGGTTCGAGCAAGCGGTTCTGCAACGGCGTGTCGCGCCGCGACTTCCTCGAAGTCGGCGGCAGCAGCCTCGCCGGATTGTCGCTGGTCAACATGCTCGACTCCGACCGGGCGACGGCTCAAGCCGGAATATCGCTGCCCGACAACTTCGGACGTGCGAAACGCTGCATCGTCATCTTTCTCTACGGTTCGCCGAGTCAGCTCGAAACCGTCGACATGAAACCGGAAGCGCCGCTGGAAATCCGCGGCACGATGCAACCGATTCCGTCCTCGCTGCCGGGACTCGATGTCTGCGAGCACATGCCGCAGATGGCCAAGATGATGGATCGTGTGACGGTGGTCCGGTCGCTGAATCATCAGTATCCCATCCACGGAGTGGCGTGGGCGATGACCGGGACGCCGGTGATCGACGTCAACATGGAGCTCGCGCCGAGCGATCCGAAGCATCACCCGTACTTCGGTTGTGCCGTCGAGTATCTCGACCGCAAACAGCGCGGCGGGATGTCGCCCTTTCCGCAGAACGTGGCGCTACCGTTCCCGTTCAGTTCACAACGGACAGGGGAAGTGCACCGGGCCGGTCCGTATGCGGCGTTTCTCGGATCAAAGTACAACCCGGTCTGGACCGACTACGACGGCAAAGCCTCCCGCGCCGTTCACAAGACGCTGGGGGAAAAATCGCTGGAAGTCTGGGACCCGTATGTCGCCTGTAATCCAGAAAGTCACTTCCGGTTGTCGTCGACCACCTTGCCCAAAGAGTTGACACTCGACCGCCTGCACCGGCGTCGCAGTCTGGTGGAACAGTTTGATTCCGCCCGCCGCGCGTTTGCCGAAACCGAGCGCGTGCAGAGCCTGTCCGAAACGCAGCAGATGGCGTACGCGCTGATTCAATCGCCGCAGGTGGCCGACGCGCTGGATGTCCGGCGGGAATCGCAGGCGACGCGCGATCTTTACGGGATGTCGCTCTTCGGACAGGGGTGCCTTGCCGCCCGCCGGATGCTGGAAGCCGGCACGCGGTTGGTCAGCGTCTTCTGGGATGAATACGGCCTGGCCGGCGATGCGTGGGATACGCACTGGAATCATTATCCCCGCATGACCGACCAGTTGCTGCCGAGCTTTGACCGCGGTTATGCCGGGTTGATTCTCGACCTCGAACAGCGCGGCATGCTGGACGACACGCTGGTCGTCTGCCTCAGCGAACACGGCCGCACTCCGAAGATCAACAGTGCTAAAGGGGGCGGCCGCGATCACTGGTCGCAAGCCTATTCCGCGCTGTTCGCCGGTGGCGGCGTGGCCCGCGGCCGGGTGGTGGGAGCCACGGATAAACACGCCGGGGAAGTGGTGTCGACTCCGGTTGGTCCGAAGGATGCGCTGGCGACGATGTACCATCTGCTGGGGATCGATCCGCATTCGATCATCCCTGATCAGACCGGCCGCCCCATGCCGCTGTTGCCCGACAGCAGCCGCGTGATCAACGAAATGCTCGCCTAATCCGCTTGCGGTTTCGCGCCCCACTCTGATCGCTTTACAGTGTCACCGAAGACACTGTCCGGTTTCTGCGCGAGGCGCGAAACCGCAAGCGTTCTCGCCGAGATATCTATAACTCGGATGAGTGATTTACCCGCCAGTTTTGTCGACTTCCCAGCCCGGAGCGCGAGCGACGGAAGTCCGGAAAGTGATGAGTGCGAAGTGATGACGGATGAGTGGAGGATGCGACTCCTCACATCCGTATCGTCCGTCGCTTGCGCTCCGGGCTGCGTATGACGGAGGAAATGATGATTCAACGACATCCCACGTTGCGCGGCGCGTATCAACTCCGCATGGAGCAGTGGTTACCGCGGCCGATCGATGAGGTTTTCGAGTTCTTCGCGGATGCGTTCAAGCTGGAAGACATCACGCCGCCGTGGCTGCATTTTCATGTGATGACGCCGAAGCCGATTGCGATGTCGCCCGGCGCGTTGATTGACTATAAGCTGCGGCTGCACGGACTGCCGGTGCGGTGGCGGACCGAGATCAGCGAATGGGCCCCACCGCGGCGGTTTGTCGATCGGCAACTGAAGGGCCCCTATTCCCTGTGGCATCACCTGCATGAATTCGAGGAACGGGACGGCGGCACGCTGGTGAAGGACACGGTCGATTACAAAGTCCCCGGGGGACCGCTCATTCACTGGTTGATGGTCCGCCGTGATCTGGAGACGATTTTCCGGTATCGTCACGAACGGATGCAACACTTTCTGGGGACGCCGTCGGCTGAAACCGTTCCCGTGATTTGAAACAACGGGACACGGATGTCGGACACGGTGGTGATTGTCGGTGGGGGTCTCGCCGGACTCGCGGCGGCGGTCGCACTGACCGAACAGGGCGTCCGCTGCACTCTATTGGAATCACGCCCGCGGCTGGGTGGCCGCGCGAGTTCCTTCCCCGATGCGAACAGCGAGCAATGGGTCGACAACTGCCAGCATGTGGCGATGGGTTGTTGCACCAGCTTTCACCAATTCTGCCGGACGACGGGCATTGATGGGTGCTTTGAACGGCAACCCGAACTCTTTTTCATCAACCCGGACAACGGTCGCGTCCATCGTTTCCGCGCGAGTTCCCTGCCCGCGCCGCTGCATCTGGCGGCATCGTTTGCGGGCTTGTCGTATCTGACGTGGCGCGACAAGCTGAGATTGGCGTTCGGCTTAAAAGCCCTGGCGGCGAAGTCCTCGGCGGTCGATCCACGTCCGTTTTCTGAATGGCTGCAATCCCACCGACAAACGCCGCAGGCCATCGAACGCTTCTGGACGGTTGTGCTGGTCAGCGCGTTGAGTGAATCGCTGGACCGCATCAGCGTCGCCGCCGCGCGGAAAGTGTTCGTGGACGGTTTCCTGCGACATCGGGACGGTTGGGCAGTCGATATCCCGACCGAATCGCTGGATGAACTGTTCGGTCGCCGCGTACCCGAATGGATCGAAGCGCACGGCGGCACGGTGCGGCGACAGGCGAACGTCGAACAGGTCGAGATTGTTCATGACACGGTCACAGGCGTGCGACTCAAGTCCGGCGAGAGAATCGCCGCGGAGCAAGTGATTCTGGCGGTGCCGTGGTATCGGATCGCCGGGCTGTTACCGCAGCCGTGGTCAACGGCGAAGGTCGTTACAAAGCTATCGCATCTGGAAGCCGCACCGATTTCGAGCGTGCATTTGTGGGTGGACCGGCCGCTAGCAACTTTGCCGCATGCGGTGTTTGTGTCGGGGTTGGTGCAGTGGGTGTTCAATCGTTCGCAGGAAGGCACGTACTACTATCAGATCGTGATCAGTGCCAGTCGCCATGTTCTCGAACAGCCGAGCGAAACCATTCGCGATCAGGTGCTGGCCGAGTTGGCGCGCATCTGGCCGGTGGTGAAAGCGGCTCAACTACGGCATTGGCGACTTGTCACCGAACACCGCGCAGTCTTTTCTGTGACACCCGGATCGGATGATTTACGACCGCCACAACAATCACCGATTCCGCACCTGCAATTCGCGGGAGATTGGACACAGACCGGCTGGCCCGCCACGATGGAAGGGGCCGTCCGCAGTGGGTTTCTTGCCGCGGAAAATGTGCTGTCCAAGTTGGGGCGTCCGACGAAAATTGCGGCCCCCGATTTACCGACGGCCGGGCTATCCCGCTGGCTGTTCGGTCTGTAAAGTGTCGCGGCACAGAGATTACGTTCTTCCACGGGGCCGCGGAGCGCGATGAATCGGATTCTCGCTGTTGTCAGCGTGCTGGTGCTGTTTCCCGTGATTGGCACCATCGGCTTCCGAATGTGCCAAGGTTGGCCGTGGATCGACTGCGCGTATTACTCCGTCGTCATCATGACGACGGTGGGACTATCATCGAGTCCCGATTTTGTTCTCGGTCCCACGACCAAGCTGTTCGTCATCTTTTATTTGATGGCCGGCATCGGGATCTTCTCGTACTGTGTCAGTGTGCTGGGGCAATCGATCCTGTCCCTGCAGCTGCGCGGATTGATGGAGCGACGACGAATGGACCGGGAAATTGATCGGCTGCGGGACCATTACATCGTGTGCGGTTACGGACGGATGGGACAGACCATCGCACAACATTTACACTCACGTCGTCGGCCATTCGTGATTATCGATAACGATGCCGCACGACTGCAATCCGTCAGTCGCGAACGGGGCTGGCTCCATATTGTCGGCGATGCGACCGATGACGAAGTGCTCTGCCGCGCAGGGATCGTTCATGCCAAATCGTTAGCCGCGGTTTTGCCGACAGACGCGGACAATGTTTACGTCGTGCTGTCGGCCCGGTTACTGAACGCGCAATTGCAGATCATCGCACGGGCTGGTGATGAAAAAGCCATCGAGAAAATGGAACGGGCCGGGGCGAACCGCGTGGTCAGTCCCTACAGCAGCGGGGCCACGAAGATGGCCCGCTTCATGCTGAACCCCAGCGTCGAAGACTTCCTGGAAGTGACCGATGAGCACGGCAGCCAGTTGGAATTGGCCGATATTCAAGTCAGCGAGAAAAGCCCCCTGGCAGGCAAGCGGCTCATGGAGACCGCACTGGGTGAACGGGGCGTCATGATCATCGGCATTCGTCGCGCGAACGGCGAACGCCTCATGCCACCTCCGTCGTCTGCGATCATTCAACCGGGCGATTCCCTATTCGCATTCGGCAGCTCGGAAGCCGTCAACGCCATGATTGCGGAATCGACGTAAACACGACTGTTGGTCCAGAACAGAAACGTCCCGCTCACGGTCTCGCACCCCGCGCTGCTTCCACGCAGTTCTCTACTCACCCCGTGCCGCTTCCCTCGCGATCGCCCGGTTTAACTCTTCAATGGCTTCGCGCGACAATCCTTCTGGCTGTTTCTCGAGCAGCCATTCCGCATCGGCCCGGGCCTGTTTTAACCGTTGCGTCTGCAGGCACAACGCCGCACGGTAGTACCGGTCGGACGCCGAGTCGGGTGTCAGCACCAGTACGAGTTCGGTATACCGCAGCATCCGTTCAAAGTCTTCCGCATCGCGGGCGTTGCCGAACAGATTTCGCAGCATTCGTACCAGAATACTTCGCCGGGTGGAGGGTTCGAGAAACCGGTCATCCCATTCCATCTCGCTGAGTTTTGCCACTTTCGCCTTGGCATCATCGACGCTCATTTCCTTGCCGCGATCAAAAACATCAATGATCGGCCCCGGTCCACTGGTCGGGAGATGCCGTACCACAAAATGCCGCGGCAGACCGATCCCGACTACGGGCACTTCCAGCCGGCGCCCGACTTCAATGAAGAGCACGGCGAGCGTGATCGGCAAGCCTTCACGGTCATCGAGGACTTCGTTGAGGTAACTGTTCGCGCGGTGATCGTAATCATGCCGACTGCCGTGGAAGCCCTGTTCCTCAAAGAGGTCTTTCTTCATTGCTGCGAGCTTGTCCGCGTCCGTCGCCGACTCCGGCAAGGTCGCGCGAATCCGCTTGGCGATGCGATCGACTTCGTGCATGTAAGCATCGACATCCAACTCGGCATTGTCCGCGGCGGCGATGAGCAAGGCTCCGCGCGTAAGATCGATTTCGTCATCTCGACCTCCGACGAGTTTGGCGAACTCCGTCCGCACACGGCGATCATGAACCGTTGCCGAAATCTGTCGCAACTTCGAGGCCCGCTTTTCAAGGGCGCGGGCTTGATCTTCCAGCAAGGCCAGCGCCAAGGGACCGGATGTTTCCAACCGGGCCAAGAGGGCTTCATCGGCGTCGCCCTTCTCGGGGATCTGTCGAACGGCATCGGTCACCTGCGCGGTGACTTCGGCAGGCGGGGCGGTGGATTCGAGCTTCTTGCCGATGCGAAACTCTTTGAATTCAGCATCGGTTTGACGGAACTTGCACAGCCCGACTTTCCCGCCACGCAGGTTAGCATCGCGGGATTCGATGACGAGCTCGCCGTTGACGAAACATTGGATCTTTTCTGGCTCGACACGGACTTTGATGAGGTTCCAGTCGTCCTTGCGAAGATGCGGCGAACGCACCTGTTGCAGGACAGTCCACGCATAGACATCGGGGCCATCGAAGCGACTCAGTCGCAGTTCGCCATTGCTGGGGTAGAAACCGTAATGCCGGTCACCCCCGTCTGCCGCGAACACCAATCCCGCAGCGCCATCAACCGGACTGTACTTCACATTGACAGCAACTTCGTAGGATTCTTCTGGGACTGCGACGGTCGACAAGCAAACACAACGGCCGCCGAGTCCGCCCCCGCGGCCATCCACCTGAATGCGGCCGGCGCGCTGACGCCAACGGCCACCGGACAGCGGTTTCCACAAGTCGGAATCCAACACGCCGATGGTCAACCACTTTTCCATAGCAATCGGATTGGGGCGTTCCATCAACGGCTTGAGTTGATTCACCGGCGCAGCAAAACCGAGATTCTCCGTCTTCAACGATTTCAAAGTGACGAGACCATGCACACGGCCTTGCAGATCGAGCAGCGGGCCGCCACTGTTGCCGCGTTCAATCGGCATCGCGATCTGCAACATCGTGCGGCCTTCGACTTCGCGTCGGCCCGACAATACTCCCGCGACTACGCTCCGTTCCAATCCCAACGGATTGCCGATCGTCACAATCGCTTCGCCCTCTTTCAGTTCATCCGAATTGCCCAGCGGCAAGGCGGGCAGGTCTTTCGCATCGATCCGCAAAAGGGCGAGATCATGATGCCTTTCGGTGGCTTCCACGGCGACGACATCAAACTTGCGACCATCGCTGAGCTGCACCGAAATGGGGCGGGCCTCGCCGATGACATGCAGATTGGTGGCAATCAGACCATCGGGGCGAACGATGAAGCCGGAGCCGAGACCTTGTCGGTCATTTTCGCGGCCGGTGAAGGTAATCACGACGACCGAGGGCTTCACCTTGGCAACGAGATCCTGCACCGTTTGTGCGGACATCGGCGGCGGCGCTTCCATGGCCCGCGCCGGCAGCGCCGCCATGAGACTGCAAGCCGATCCCACCACCAGCGACCAGTGCCAAACCGTCAGTGCCATACAATGGGTCTCCTCGTTTCTCTATCGTAGCCCGAGTTCCAACCGTTTGCGAAGGCACTTCCGTCAACGCAATCCTGGCCTCGAAAGTGTCACACGTATTTCGATGCGCGGCGACTGGAAAACAGACTGCCAACACCAGATGATTCTTGCATCAAGATGACACCAGGTTTGGCCGCATGTTGGGAAAGGTATCAACGGATGGCATCGGGTCTGAGAACGTGGGTCTGCGTTGGGATTCTGCTGGGGAGCCTTGGGACAGCATGGGGCCGCGATCCCGATCGTGTTATTGATGTCTGGCCGGGAATGGCTCCTGGGGAGACGACCAAAAATGCGGGCGTGCCGATCTTCCGCAAAGTTGTGGAAAAGCCGACCACCACCCGGATTGGGAGCATCACACATCCCACGTTGTCGTTCTTCGAACCGCCTGCGGACAAGAAGACCGGAGCCGTGGTCCTGATTCTGCCCGGCGGGGGATACAACTACGTCGTTGTGGACAAGGAAGGATCCGAAGCCGCCGAGTGGCTCAATGCGCAGGGAATCACCGGCGTCGTGTTGCGATATCGCACCAAGGACAACATGAGCACGCCGGTCTGGAAGCGGCCGCTGCAAGATGCGCAGCGTTCCCTGAGTCTGATTCGCGCGCAAGCCACCGAACAAAAGTACGATACGAAACGGATCGGCGTGATGGGCTTCTCTGCGGGGGGACAACTTGCCGCCCTGACGACAACGCGGTTTGGCAATCGAGAGTATGCCCCCCTCGATTCCACCGATGCCCCGTCGTGTCGGCCGGACTTTTCCATGCTGATCTACCCGTGGCAGATGCTCGACGACAAGACGCAGCAATTGTCTGCCGAGTTTCCGATCACCACGCAGACGCCGCCGACGTTTCTGGTCCACACCCACGATGACGGATCGACATCGTTGGGCCCCATCTGGTTCTACGCCCGATTGAAAGAGCTAAAAATCCCCGCGGAACTCCATGTCTATCAGGCTGGCGGTCATGGTTATGGATTGCGATCGGTCAGCGGAACCGCGATTCACCGATGGATTGAACCTGCGGTAGAGTGGTTGAAGCTGCAGCAGATTGTCCCCGCACCGACGAACACGGAGTCGGAATCCACCAAGTAGTTTTTGCGATCCGAAATCAACCGTTGTTTGCACTTCGGACGGGTTGAAGAGGAAGAGGATGACCACCATGCGACACAAGACGATCCTTCAAGTACTGACATGCCTGTCATTCTGGCTTCCGACAACAATCGTGGCCGCGCCGGTGAAGGAATTGATCCTTCCGGGAGAAGCGTTCCTGGTGGCAGGACGGCCAGCGTTTATCCTGTGGCCGGAAGATGCGAAGCGATCGACACCACAACCGTGGGTCTTCTACGCGCCCACACTCGCTGGTTACCCGGACAGCCACGAGAAATGGATGCACGAACAGTTTCTTGCGGCCGGAGTCGCCGTAGCGGGGATTGATGTCGGCGAGGGATATGGCAGTCCCGCCGGTCGTGAATTGTTCACGGCAATGTACGATGAGCTTACGATCAACCGCAAGTTTGCAAAGAAGCCGTGCCTGCTCGGTCGTAGCCGTGGTGGGTTGTGGGTGACGAGTTGGGCCGCCGCGAATCCGGAGAAAGTGGCGGGGATTGCGGGAATCTATCCCGTGTTCGACTTCCGCACCTACCCCGGTCTCGATCGCGCCGCCCCGGCCTACGGACTCACCCCTGCGGCGTTGCAGGAGAAACTCGCCGAGCACAATCCGATCGAGAAAGTCGGCATCCTCGCCGCGAAGAAAATCCCGGCGTTCTTCATTCACGGAGACGTCGACACGGTGGTGCCGCTTAAAGAAAACACCGCCGAGTTTGTCAAACGCTATGGTGCCGCCGGGGCGAAGGATGCCGTGTCGAACATCGTCCCGGCGGGGCAAGGTCATAACTTCTGGGAAGGCTTCTTTCGTTGCCAGGAGTTGATCGACTTCACGATCCAACACGCGAAGCAGGGTGCCCAACCATAGACTTCCGATCGCATCGAAAATCGTCCATCCCCCGCTGTGCGGTTTCGCGCCCCGCGCCGATCCCACCCCGTGCCCTCCGACTTCGATACCACCCGATGATTCTCATTCCACCCGATTGGGTCGCCCGTACCCAAATCCTTCTCGATTCCTATTACCGCTGGGTGGGAGAACAACTCCTTCCGCGAACAGGAGCGGCGGAGGAACAAGCGGACGCGCTGTTCCACGCACCGTTTGTCGTGGTCTCACACGGCACACAAACCGATCCGATTTTGAACTACGCCAACCAGGTAGCGCTCGAACTGTGGGAAGTCGACATTCCTACACTGTTAACGATGCCGTCACGGCTCACCGCCGAGCCACTGCACCGCGACGAACGGGCTCGGTTGTTGGAGCGGACCACGCGCGACGGCTACGTTAACGACTACCGCGGCATCCGCATCAGCCGGACCGGAAAGCGATTCCTGATCGAGCAAGCGACCGTGTGGAATCTCGTTTCTCCCGCCGGCGAACGCATCGGTCAGGCGGCGACGTTTTCGTCGTGGAACCCCATCTCCGACACGTAGAATCACAAACTCACCTCATTTTCTGGTCAAAAACTCGCTGCGATGGTCTGTAGGCCTTCGGGAGACTAAACTATGGGGCTCGCCCCACAGGGCGCATGGCTTCGTTGAGGTGCTTCCGAAAGGTGCGTGGGATGATTCGGGTCGGGATTGTTGGTGCGGGAGAAAATACGCAGGTTCGCCATATCCCCGGATTGCGGGCGATTGCGGACGTGGAAATCTCCGGCGTCGTCAACAGCACCGCGGAATCCACAGCCAGAGCGGCTGACCTGCTCAAAATTCCTCGACAGTTTCCCACCTGGGAAGTCCTGGTCGCCGATCCGCAGATTGACGCCGTAGTGGTCGGAACCTGGCCTGATCTTCACGCGCCGGTGACGTGTGCCGCTTTGGCGGCGGGGAAACACGTGCTGACAGAAGCCCGCATGGCACGCAACCTGGCGGAAGCCCGGCAGATGCAAGCGGCAGCGCTCGCTCATCCGGACCGGGTGGCCATGCTGGTCCCCAGTCCATTCGGCCTCACCGTCGGGCAACGGGTCGTCGAAATGATCCGCGATGGGTTTCTGGGAGACCTGCGGGATTTTGTGGTTCTCGGGATCGACGACCAATTTCATGACTACAGCCGCCCGCTCCATTGGCGGCAAGATCAGTCGAAGAGCGGGTTGAACCTGTTGACGCTCGAGATTCTGCACGAAACAGCGATGCGTTGGGTTCCGGTGCCAGCTCGGGTTTTCGCCCAGACTCACACCTTTGAACCCGAGCGCTGGGACCCGAACAGCCCGCAGAAAATGCCGGTGACGGTTCCCGACCATGCCCAGGTTCTTACGCAGTCTGCTGAAGGCGTCCGCGGTTTGTACCACATGAGTGGTGTCACGCTCTTCGGCCCCGGCAAGCAGATCCACCTGTACGGTTCGTCAGGAACCATCAAGGTGTTGTTTGAACCCGCCGGTGAACAACTCTGGATTGGACGGCTCGGAGACTCAGCACTCCGTCGGGTGGAAGTTCCACCGGACCGGTGTGGCCGCTGGCGTGTCGAAGAGGAGTTCATTGCTGCCATTCGGGGAGAAGAACCCGTGCAGTTGAACACGTTCGACATCGGAGCGGCTGGCATGGAGTTCACGGAAGCAGTGGCTCGCAGTGCGGCCTCAAACCAGATGATTGCGTTGCCTCTTTAACGGAATCCTGTCACTCCACGACAGGAAAGCCATCCGTGGTAAACGTCCTCTCGCGCACGGAATCTCCTTCCCAGGAGCGACCCAACGGCGATCACAATCGCACTTGGAGCTGTGGAAAGACACAGAAGATATCTCTCAAGTCATTAATTCACATAAACTTGCGGCTTACAGATGTGTTGACAGACTGGTATGCGACCCGCAATTCGCCGCAACATCTTATCCGCATGTGACTTAATCGCATCTACGTTGCGTGGATCTCGTCTGAGCCGGTCCTCGGCGGCGAAACCGGCAGCATCGGCAGGACCGTTGCGAGCCGGATTTTCCGAATCCTCGTCATAGGCCGCAAGGTTTTCCTCATCCGGTCGCGCCTCACGGTCCGAATAACCAGAAGACGCGAAAAATCCGTTCGAGTCCGCGCGCCGGGAGTGTTTCTCCAGCGCGGTAAGGACGGGATAAACGGGACATTCGAACACGAATCCCGCCGGAGTGCGACGTCCATGCAACGTGTGAAGCTCAGCCTCGCGTGCCTGCTGTGTGTCTCATGGGTCTGCTCGGCCTCCGCCCAGACGGAGCTCGAAAGCGACTCAGGTGTAGCCGCATTGCAGGATTTTAGTGGAGGCGTCTCGCTGGGTGGCGGGGCGTACTTCAACATCCAGCACCTCTCTGGAGGCGGAGTTGGCTATACCAACGGGTATACCAACATCGGTGCCTTCGTGCCGTACTGGATGGACGAGGACACGCTGGTGGCCCCCACCGGCAGGATCTTCTTTACGAATAATCAGAACGTGGGTGGAAGTATCGGTGGTGTATTCCGCCGGTACTCTCCGAACACGGACCGGATCTCGGGCTTTAACATCTACGGCGACTTCGAACAGTCGTTTGAAGGCTTTAACTACAACCAGCTCGGCTTCGGCTTCGAATCGCTGGGCGAACTGTTTGACATGCGGTCCAACTTCTATTTACCGCAGACCAATGACGGCAACTTTGTCCAGGCGGTCTCGCTGGGGAACACGCCGGTCTTTGCCGGGAACGGGATTAACTTCATCGGCGTCGGCCAGTTCCAGGAAGCGATTCGCGGTGGTGACGTTGAAGTCGGGACTCCGGTCACACCCGGCACTCCATGGCTTCGCGCCTATGCTGGCATCTACGGTTACACGGCGACGGGCTCCGATCCGGTCGGTGTCCGCGGCCGACTTGAAGCCACGGTCAGCGATGATCTGACGATCGGCGTGAATGTCACCGAAGACCAACGCTTCGGAACCAATGTGAACGCGATGGTCGACTTCCGCTTCTCCGGTTTCAAACCGACGCGGTACTTCCCACAGTGGACGACGCGCGAACGGATGCTGAGCTCGGTGCAACGGAACGGCCGGATCTCTATGGCCTCGTTCAATCGGAACGTGCCGATTGCTGCGGTCAATCCCGGCACCGGCAACCCGTACTTCGTGGTGTGGGTCGACAACAGCAATCCGCTTCCGGGTAACGGCAGCTTTGAGAATCCGTATCAGGACTTCCAACCCAGCCAGCCGTATCCGGAAGCCGACCTGATTCTCGTCCGCCGCGGCAACTCCAATGTGGTGCCGCTCAACGGCCCGGTGCAGCTCTTCGACAACCAGCGTTTGCTGGGTGAAGGTCGTGAGCATTCCTTTGCCGCCAACGCACAGTTTGAACAGCTCGTGCTGAGTGGCGTCTTCCAGATGCCGGGCTTCGTGAACAACGGACTGTACCCGACAATCACCGCGCCGGGTGACATCATCACCATCGCGAACAACAACGAAGTCTCTGCGTTCAACCTCATCAACGCTGGCGGATCGGCGATCACCAACGATCCGCTCGTAGGTTCGCACAACTTCAATATCAACTGCGTTGACATGGTCAACAATCAACGCGGCATTTTCCTGCAGAACACCAGCGGGATCGGTGTTGTCTCGGGCAGCAACGCCCTGGACAACGTTCTTGGCGGCATCCAGATTGTCAACAACGCTCCGCTGGACCTCATCATCCAGGACGTGACCAGCAACTCGTCGGTGCCGGGTACTCAGGCTGTTGGCATCGAACTCTCTGCCAGCAACTCGCCGCTGACCGTCACGATGAACAACGTCAGCACGATCGGCAATGCGGCCGGTACGCGGATCAATGCCCTGAACTCGGACGTGGTCGCGATCTTCAACACAGTCAACGCGTCGCAGAACGCGGGACCCGGTCTGCAAGCCTTCATCGATGGTGGCTCGCTGGCGATGGCCGCAAACTCTCTCAACGCATCCGGGAACGTGCAGGACAACATCAACCTGCAATTCACCAACGGTGCGCGAATGGACCTGATCTTCAGCAATGTTGATGCTTCGGCCAGCGTTGCTGGCAACGGGATTGTGATTGCCAACAATGGCGGCACCGGTACGGCGTTCCTCGACGTTGTCAGTGCGGCAGGAAACGCCGGCAACGGCTTTGTGTTCCTGGGTGATAACGGTGCCAACATCGAGGCCGCGCTCACCGGCAACACGTTCCTCAACAACAACTTGCAAAGCGCCTTCCAGGTAGGGGCCAACAATCTCTCGATCGTCAGCCTCACCGCGGAGAACGTCAACGCCACCGGCAGCGGAGCGGACGGACTGTTCTTCTCTGCGACCGGCAACAGCGTGATGAACCTCAACTTCGACGGTGTGCAACTGGATAACAGCGGCCTGACCACCGGCGGACGCGGGATTCTCGGTGTGAACGTCGACAGTACCGTCTTCGCCAACTTCAATAACGTCACCGCCAACAACAACGGTGGCGATGGCCTGTTCCTCGTCTCGGTGAACGGCAACAACGAGATCCGCATCAATGGTGGTTCGTACTCCAACAACGGCCAGTTCACAGCGAACAGCGCCGGGATCAACGTGTTTGCGACGAACGCTTCGAACGTGCTGCTGAATGTGGCCAGTGCTCCACTGAACAACGATTTCTCGGTTCCGGCCACCCAGGCCGATGGTCTGCGGATCAGCTCGAACTTCGCCAGCCTTGTGACGGCGAATCTCGACGCCGTCGACATGACTTCGAATCTCGACAACGCCATCGATGCCACCGTGGCCACCAACGGCAGTGCCGTCATCAACATGGTGAACTCGGACGGCTCGTTCAGCGGGTTTAGCGGCGTGCGGATCGATGCCCAGACTGGTGGCCAACTCCGCCTGGATGTCGACAACTCGGCCATCAACTTCAGCGGCGCGAACGGGATCGACGCCTTCATCCGGTCGGATGCCGATGTCGCGGTCAACGTCTTCAACGGCAGCCTTGTGATCCTCTCCGGACAGAACGGCCTGAAAGTTGATATCTCCGACGCCGGATCGACATTCGTCGGGAACTTCGTCGACAGCAACCTCTCGGAAAGCGGTTTCCAGGGTCTTGGCGTCGGAACGCAGGATGCGATGCACATTCGGGCCTTCGATCAAGCCCAGGTGGACTTGAACCTCGTCAACACGCCGACGACGAACTTCGGCTTGAACTTCCAGCAACGAGGTTTGTTTGCCACGCTGCAAACCGGATCGGTGTTGAACTTCAACAACACCAACGGCGACATGTCGCTGAACACGATGAATGCCATCGCGCTGGCCGTTGCCAATCCGGGCTCTGTGGCGAACCTGAACATTCAGGGTACGCCAATGAACAACAGCGGCGAAACCGGATTCTTGTGGTTCGCCTCCGACAGCGGCACCATCAACGCCAACATCAACAACAGCTCGCTGGACAGCAGCGGCGCGGGTGGTGTGCAAGGCTCGGGCATCTTCGGTGTCGCCACGACCGGCGGCATCGTCAACCTGAGCTTGACCAACACCCCGGTGACCAATGCGTTGGATGACGCGGTGTTTGTCGTGGCCACCGATCTCGGCACCACGGTGAATGCCCTGTTCGATGCCAGCCCGCTGGATAACGCCGGACAGAGTGCCCTCGACCTGACGTTCCTCAACGGGGCTGCAGGGATCTTCACGCTGATTAACGGCAGCACCGGCACCAATGCCGGTCTCGACGCCGTTCGCATGCTCGCCGACGGTGTGGCGGGTGGCGTGAACACCAGCCTGACCTTGAACGCTTTCGACAGCAACTTCAGCGACAGCGGCCAGGTGGTCCCCTCCAACGGGATCAACATCACTGTCAGCCTGAACGCCAATGCGGCCTTGAACATCATCAATACGCCCATCACCAACACGACGGGCACATCGCCGCAGTTGCGGGGCTTGTTGTTCAATGTTCTCTCGGGTGGAAACCTCGACGCCAACTTCATCAACAGCGATCTTTCCAACCACGATCTGGAAGGGATCAACGGGCTGGTGGACGGGTTCAACCTCACCGACTCGCGGGCCTTCATCCGCCTGGACAACACGCCGGTGGATGGCAACGTCCTCAACGGGGCACTCTTCAACGTCACCAATCGGGGTGATCTGATCGTCCTCGCCAGCAACGGAACCTCGTTCGAGAACAACGGTGCGACCGGGATCCAGACCTTTGTGGATGGGGCCCTGAGCACCGCCACGTTTGTCCTCGACAACGTCGCCGTGGACGGCAACGGGGCCTTGGTCGGTGGTGACGGCATGAGTGTGATCGCCAACAATGCGGCGTCGTTCTCGATCCTGGCCGAAACCAGCAGCTTCTCGAACAACGCCAACCGCGGGATCAACCTGCTGACGACGACCGCCGCCGGCGGCTTCGCCCGGTTCAACACTCCGACGGTCAACGGCAACCAGGAAGAAGGACTCTACGTCGAAGCCAACACCGGTAGCACACTGCGGACGGTGGTGGTCGGCGGTTCGCTGTCGGATAACGGTCTCGCCGGAACCTTCAACAACGTGACCGTGATCGCCACGCAGTCGAGCATCGTCGAGTCGTACTTTGAGACCGTGACAGCGGATAACTCCACGCTCAACGGCTTCGGCTTCGATGTCAGCCTCGGCTCGATCCTCCTCGGCCAGATGCGGAACGGCGTGACGGCCAACGACAACGTGAACGGCAGCGGTGTCCAGTTCATTGCCCGCGATGCCTTCACGCAGGGTGTGCTCTACATGGAAGGCGACAACGCCTTTGACAATAACGGTACCGCCGTGGTCGGGACGAACGTCAATCCGCAAGCCGGTGCCGGGGTCTTCTTCGATGCCAACGGTGTGGATATCGCCGGCATCCGGTTCGCTGGGGGTGCCGCTAACAACGGAAACGCGGCCAATCTGTTCGCTGATGTCGATGGTGACGGCGACCGTGACGATGACGGCGTCTACGTTCGCATCCGCAATACCGGCCTCGCGGCTGCCGAGTTCGTTGGCTCCGGGTTGAACCCCATCTCGAACAATCAGGGGGACGGCATCGACCTGGAAATGACCAATGTCACAACCATTGGACCGATTGTCCAACCATCGTTCATCACGCCGCCAAGTGTGGTCATCGGTGCGGGCAACAATGGCATCGCCGTGGATAACCTGGTGGTAGACGGCAACGCAGGGAACGGCATCAGCATCGTGGTGGCGAACACCAACATGAACGGAAACATCTCCGTCACCAACACCGACTCCACGAATAACGGTGGTGAAGGTGTGCTGATCGATCTCACCAACGTGACCGGTATGCCCAGCGTGACGATCGCCGGCAGCGGGATCAACGGCAACGGTCTGAATGGTGTGAACCTCGACCTGTTGAATGCGTCCATCAACGAACTCATCGTTCGTGATAACACCGGGACACCGTTGCCTCCACTCGGCTTCAACGTCGAAATCTCGGGAGTGCACTGGGAAGCGGAAAACCGGCTCTTCCGTTTCTAGGTGTAGAAACCGAGGAAAAGCGTGCGGATCGTGTTCGCCATGTCGTGGATCTGAGAAACGGTGAACGAGACGGCCATTCCGGCCAGGTTGATGTCGAGGCTCAGCCGGTTCCACAGCGTCGC
>JBGSUN010000212.1:0-2003 GCA_041753475.1 Planctomycetaceae bacterium
ACAGCTCTTCACCCTTATGACACATACGCGAAGCCGCTCGATTCGCCCCATCAGCAGGCAGCGAGACAGTGCGGTTCATCGGAGTTTACGCGAGGGTTGGCGTTCGTCGCTTCTCGCGGCAGCGGCTCGGCGTTGCTATCACGATTTGCCTAGGAGTTTCTCAAACAGTCCTTTGGGCTTGGCTCCAAGCTGATTGCCGATCTCCGCAAGGATTCTTGCAATCGGCGCATCATCTGTTTGATCGCGGGGAATACCGAGCGACGAGGCAAACTCTAAAACTGCCGTTCGCAAACCCGATTCATCAGGTTCCGATAATTCAACGCGAAGCCAGCTCGGTTTCTGGACTCCGAGCACGAGTGCATTTCCGTCGGAGTCCCAAGCTTTGTATTCGTTATTCTCGATGTCAATTTGCTCAACCGCGCATTCGAGTTCTTCAAAAGATCGATAAACTGACACTTCACCGGAGTCCTTTGCTAGAACAATGATTGGATAGCAAATGCTCATCACAATCCGCCTTCCCACGGGCGATGTTTTCCAATGCCTGGTCGGCGATGGTAATGCGGTGGCTTTCCCGAACCACCGAAGGGATTAATTCGAAGATCAGGCGTCGGAGCTCCTGGGCGAGTGAATGTCAACTCACCGCCTTTCCAGCCCATTCTTGCGTTTCCAACCCAACTCATGCCGGCCAACAAACGTCCGCCATAAGCACCAGCGGCGATTGCTCCGCCCCACTGGCTGGCCTGGAAGGCCGGATCGCACGGGTCATATGCGCCCATGTCAGCAAGCGGATCACCAAAAGGATTCATCCCATCCAGCGTGGCGGCTGCAGCCATGCTCACGTCCATTCCCGAATCAGGAGTGAACAGCAACGTGGGATCACCCCAGCCAATATTCCAAGATACATTTCCGGCACCGTCGCCCCAACCAATTCCCCAAAGGCCATTAGGATCAACCATGTTGACCGGGTTGTTCCGAACGTAGGAATACACGTTCGGCCCGTCACTTTCACCCATCGGATCGCGGGATAGCCATCTTGCCCGACCCGATGCGGTTTTGTAGCCGAACGGCCTGCAACCCGGCATGAACACAGGGATTTGCGGGTGTGGCCGTGACATGCGACCCGATGGGCGCGGCCCAAAACCCCCGACGCGAGTTTTGAGGGGGGAGGTCGTTCTTTTCGACGCGGGAACGCGCCGCCGGGGACAGGCGGCGGAAGCGGCTAAAAAAGAAGAAGCGGCCAGCGTCATGAAGCCGGAGACTACCGGCTTTCGGGAACGGAAGCAAGCCGCCCGGAAGGGTGGCAGCGGGCGTGGACGTCCTGCAACTGGCGGATGTTGACTTCGGTGTAAATCGCGGTCGTTTCCAGCTTTTCGTGTCCGAGCAACTGCTGGATATAACGGATGTCCGCACCGCCTTCGAGCATGTGGGTTGCGCAGGTGTGGCGCAGCATGTGGCAACTGCCCTTCCCGCTCAGCCCGGCCGCTTCCATGAGTTTGGAGACCATGCGGGAGACCACATCGGGGTTGAACGGCCCGCCGTAGCCGGTGAGGAACACGGCTTGCGTCCGGGTGTCCAGGCACAGCCGGGGCCGGACTTCGACCAGGTATTTTTCCATCCATTGCACGGCGCATTCACCGACCGGCACCATGCGGTCTTTTTTGCCTTTGCCGCGCCGGACATGGATCGTTCGTCGGTCAGCGTTGAAGTCGGGCAACTCCAACCGGCAAAGCTCGGTGCGGCGAAGCCCGCACGAGTAAAAGAGTTCGAGCATGGCGCGGTCGCGCAGGCCGAGCGGATCGGCGAGGGTCGGAACGGCCATCAGTGCGTCGACCTGGGCGAGTGTGAGGGCCGCGCCGGGTAGGCGCTTTTCCATGCGCGGAAGCTCGATCTCGCTGGCCGGATTGTGGATGAGCACGTTTTGTTTGGTCAGCCATTTGAACCAGTCTTTGAGCGTGGAGACACGCTGCCGCTGGGTGCTCCAGCCAAGCCGCTTGCCATCGGCT
>JBGSUN010000213.1:0-3583 GCA_041753475.1 Planctomycetaceae bacterium
GCAGAAGCCCGGCATTGAGGAAAATGCCGGGCTTCGCGCCCAATCCCACGGTGACATCGAACATCCCGTCGGTGCGTCTCCACCAGTCGCGGCAGTCGATGAGAATCACGAACAACTCCGGCGACACACGCATCGGCACACCCACGGCCGCGTGATTCAACCGGAACACCTCGCTCGCCGGATCAAACCGCGACAGCACCCGTTCGACACGTGAAATCTCATCGAGCGCCAACTCCGCCACCGCCGCAAGATGACCACGGTCTTCGCTGCACAGAAAGACCTCGCACCAGCATCGCATCGCGGCCCGGCCGGCACGGTAGACGATGATGCTCATGAATCACCTCCGACCAATCGAGACACCTCTGTGTGCCACTGGCTCTGCCAGTGTCTTTGCAATTGTGTGCTCTGTCGCTCAATGGAATACAAGACACTGGCAGAGCCAGTGGCACACCATCAAGTTACCGATAACGGCGCAAACCGCCGCACGATTTCGCGTGCGCTGCGGAGTCCATCCACCGCGGCGCTGACGATCCCTCCGGCGTAGCCCGCTCCTTCACCAACGGGATACAGCCCCGCGATGTTCGGGCACTGGCGCGATTGCAGATCGCGTTCGATTCGGACCGGGGCGCTGCCGCGCATTTCTGGGCCGACGAGAATCGCGTGCTTCAAAAAGTCGCCACGCAACTTGCGGTCTAACAACGGCAGGCCATTCTTGATCGCCGCAATCACGACTGGCGGCAGCACACCGTCCAGGCTCGCGGGTTTTACGCCGCGCTCGTAACTGCATGCATAATGTGTGTCCGATGACGGCCGTTGTCCCGACAAAAACTCGCGGGCGGATTGAATCGGTGTGTGATATTCCCCGCCGGTCAATCGGAACGCCGCCGCTTCGTATTGTCGTTGAAGATACATTCCGGCGAGCGGGTGGTCGCCGCCGAATTCGTGCGGTTCCAGCGTGACCATCACGCCGCTGTTGGCGAACGGCGTGTCGTGCCGGGAGTTGCTCATGCCGTTGGAACAAAAGCATTCCGGCTCGGAAATGCTCGGGATGATGATCCCGCCCGCACACATGCAGAACGTGAAGACGTCCTTCGTGCCACGGGCCTGCAACGTGTAATCGGCGGCTCCGAGCATCTGCAGGTACTCGGCCTTGCCGTACTTGTGCTTGTTGATCTGCTCCTGCGGTTGCTCGATCCGCAAGCCGAGCTGAAACGCCTTCTGCACAAACGGCACGCCCTGGGCATGCAGCGTTTCGTAGGTGTCGCGGGCACTGTGACCGATGCCGAGAATCACCTGCGAACTGGCGATGTATCCTGACGACGTGAAGACACCCTGCATACGTCCATCGCGGATGTCGAGCCGTTCGACGCAACAGCCGAAGCGATACTCTCCGCCCAACGCTTCAATCTTGCGACGAAAGTTGCGGCACAGCATCGGCAGCTTGTTGCTCCCAAGATGCGGCCGGTTCTCATAGATGATCGACGGTCGCCCGCCGCAATCAACGAAGGCCTGCAGCGACCATTCGACATCGGGCCCTTCGAGCCGGCACGTCAACTTGCCATCGCTGAAACACCCCGCGCCCCCTTCGCCGAAGAGGTAATTGTCCTCGCGATCAAACGGCCCGCCGCGATCGAACGCCCGCACCGCCGGCACGCGCTCTTTCACTGGACGGCCCCGTTCCAGAATGATCGGCCGATAGCCCTTCAGCGCGAGATAATACCCCGCGAGTAATCCCGCCGGTCCCGACCCGATGACAATCGGCCGCTCGGCCAACGGTTCATCGCCGCCGCGCGGATCATCAAACGGCGGCGGTTCGTAAAGCACGGCGTCATCGCGCAACCGGCTCTGCACCGCGGGCGATTTCAACGCTGCCTCGGGGAGATCGATCAGCGTGGTGTAGACGTATTGCAGATTCGCCGACGACCGGGCATCAAGGCTCTTCTTCAGAATCCGCCAGCGTTGCAAATCACCGGCCGAAACCCCCAGCCGCTTCGCCAGCAAACCGGGCAACACCACCTCGGGAGTCCCCAAGGGCAGACGTAAATTGGAAATGCGAATGGGCATGAAAACTCAACCGGCAGCGCGTTAGTTGCACGCGAAACCTTGGGGATTGTCAGTGGTCCGTTGTCAGTGGTGGGTGGACCAGACGACGATTGTAACTTAGGGTGGCTCAGATTGCTGCACGCCATCTGAGCCACCCGCGGAATCTGAGTATAGGTACCACCGGTTGTCCCCAACCGGTGCCGCGCAGCGGCTGGAAGCCTCCGAAGACGCTCCCCTAACCAGAATGGGCGATCATTTATTACATGAGGGTCTGATCACCGGCGGAAGATACGCGGAGAAATCAGCTCGGTTCTGATCATTCGAACGAGGTTCGGGATGCTTCCGTCCGCTCACGCGGCACCGGTTGAGGCGGCCGGTGGTACCCGGTCGTTCCCCTCCAGGCCCGAATAAATGGAACGGCGATGGCTCCGAGCGGGATCATGAGCAACGCCCACAAAGCACGGCCATGGTGGACAAGTTTTCCCCACATGAGCAACAGGGCCAAGGTCGCCCCGCACAAAAGGCCATAGAAAACGCCCACCATTGCGTCCGCGAGTACGGCGACCGGACGGAAGCCAAACAAGTGGTAGACACCCAACACCAGGAACGCGATGCCGAACCCGGATGCTAACGCAGTCGCCGTGCAGACCCACAGAAGCCTTCCAATCGGATCGGCGATACCAACAAGTTGGGTGCCGGCGAGCAGACCAACGATTGCCGCCGGGATGACGGCGAAGGTGGCGATCTTCCGAGCCGCCTGACATTCAGACGGCCGGCCGTCTCGGGCCTCCAGTAACTCTCGCAAGTCCATCGGATGCGCCATGTGCGTTCCTTCTACCGCCAAGCTGTGTTTATCTCATAAAAACTCATTGAAGATACTTTGGCGTGATTTGTAGTCAACCCTATTCACATCACGGAAATAGGCGCTGTTTATGCGCGAATTCACCGGGCAATTCTTGCGTGGCACATTAATCTGAATGAAGCGAGTAGGTCAGGCTGTGCCTGACTTCTTTCGTTTCGTGGCTGCTTTACGAAGTCATAAAGAAGTCAGGCACAGCCTGACCTACTTCTCGGCTGTGTCCTCGTATAGTTCGAATGGATTGACACACACCCTGATCATTCGCAACTGCTGGTTGTGCAACAAATCCCACTCACGGCACGAATACTCGAAATGGACGCTGCCCTTGGCATCGGGCGGCTGGCTCTCTGCGACTTTGAGAATCGCCGTCCCGGTGGTTGAGTCGATGCTATGCAACGCGCTGACCCATCGCCGTGGGGCGCCTCTCTCAAAGTCTTCCCGACTGATGGCGAATCGCTGCGTCCAAACGTCTCCTTCCCTGATATCCCAAGCGAGAGAGTGGAAGTCATAAGCCTTCATCCCCGGCTTCATGTTCGGCGACGGGTAACCGTTCACGGGTCGGTGAGCAGTGAGGGAGTGGGTTGATTGTGGAAGTGAGCCTGGACGGATTGGGTGACGAACTCGAAGACGTTGCGTTGTTGCTGGCGGCAGGTTTCGATGGTGGTCAGCAGCGTTTCGACG
>JBGSUN010000214.1:0-11431 GCA_041753475.1 Planctomycetaceae bacterium
CTTCTCCGGCTGCGTGGACACCTGCCGCGCCTGCACGACATCACCCTGTTCGTCCCGCAACGAAATGGTGAGTTGGCGAGCATGCTGATCGATTCCAAGATAAAACATGGTCATGGTTCTCCGGCAAGAGGATGGGGATCAAACTCCCCACCGGATTAGCCCAACCAACGATCACTCGCAACCTTCGCTCTTTCATTGATATCAAAGGATCCGCTTTCATGTACTTCAACAGGATCGCCTGAGCGCTCGAATTGAAAAACAGCGTGCGCGATTTGCCGCGGTGCGAGGTTTTGTGCTTCGACAGATCGGCCCGCCACACCGGGCCGGACCGATCGAGCATCCCTGTCGCCAATCCGATGAGTTCGCCGGGCCGGGCCCCTGTGAGGAGCAATAGGTCAAAAATGTCCCGCGAGCGTTCGGACAGCTCTAGCCGAACCGCCTGCAGCTTCTCAATCGGCACCGCGTACCGCGTACGCGATTCAGCCGCCTCGGTCGCACCAGCCGCGAGCGATTCCACCGTCGACAGTGAATCGGCGACCGACGAAGGGACATGCTCCCAGGAGACGCCCCACCGGAAGAGATGCTTCAGCCTTTTTACCTGCTTGTTCGTGAAGCTGCGCGACCACGGCCGGCGGGGTTTCGGTTTCCCGTCCGGCCCAATCGCCCGGGGATCACCCCCACGTGTGTGGGGACAACGTTCCGCGGTGTGATCGCGGACCAGCAACGGGGCGGTTCACCCCCACGTGTGTGGGGACAACTTCTTCATCCCCGCGTCCTGCGTGTACTTCGTGCCGGTTCACCCCCACGTGTGTGGGGACAACGCCGCAGATCATCCCGCTATTGTTTGCGGTGGTCGGTTCACCCCCACGCTCGAACCTAGAACCCACCGGTTAATAGATTTCTTCCGGATCGTGGAATGGCTAAGAAAAATGCTTGTGCGGTCCGACCGACCGCACAAGCATCACGGACCCTCAGGTCGTTCGAGGTTCCGCGTCTCCTGTGCGATCCGAAGCATTTTCCGCCGAGCGCGGCCGTCCACCGGTCGTTCCCCGCGCTGTTTGGCCAGATACTTCATCGTCGCTGTGACGATATTGCGATCGACGCCGCATTGTTCGGCAATGTCCTGCAACGGGAGGCCTTGATCGGCAAGTCGCTGCACTTCCGCGGCGATGCGCTGACAGACCGGTACGGTCCGTTCAGCCGCCGACTTGCACGACAATCGTTGGTATTCCTCCGGGATCGGAAGGCCATGATGCGCATACCAGCGATGGTAGAGCACAGTAACACTTCTCGGCTTCATTCCGAATCGCTGAGCGATGTCGTGTGGCAATATCCCCTCTTCCACAAGCGCCTGCACCTGGTTCGCTCGCTGCAACCACTGCGGAACATCCCGAAACTCGATGGCGATTTCGCGTGCCCCTGAGGGTTCATCAGACCAAGTATGAGAGTCTGTCCCTCGAATCCAGTCCAGCAGACGCAGCGAGCAACGACCCACCAGCCAACCCTTTTTCTCGGTTCGTTCGCCGCGCTGTTCCAGATCGATTCGCCCTCCCGTGATGAGTTCTAGTGCGCGACGCAGTTTCATAATCACGTCCGGATCTTTACCGAGGTCGCCCGTCAGGATTTGGTCCAGTTCGACCAGTCGCCCCATAATCTCTCCCCGTGTCAGTATCCGAGGCTGTTGGGATGCCGAGCACTGGAGCCGATCCAGTTCGGCTTGGGCAGAACGTCGCTGGCTAGTGAGATCTCGAAGAATGCGCTCCGTTTCCGCTTGCTCGTCCACACCATCGCCCACCGTGCGGCGGTTGAAATCGATCTTATTGGTCAGGGACTTCACGCGCCGTTCCAGGTCTGCCATGCAGTGTGGATCAGGAAGCACCGCCGCCTCGGCCGCAATCCGGCACTGTTCCACGAGATCATCGACGGCAGCGTCATCCCGAACGAGGGTCTCCGCGAGGAAACGCAAAAGCTGGCGCTCCGCCTGCTCCCTGCGAAGATGAGTAAACAAGGGACGCTCAGCGCCAGGAAGCCGTCGACAAAGCGGGCACCGTAGGAACCTTCCATAGGCACCGCAGACGACTAACGGGCGATCATGAGTCGGACAGAACACCAGCCCCTCGATCAATCGCGGGCGCTTTTCTGATAGCGTCTTTGGTGGTCGGCCCGAGGGACGGACGTTCTTCACCAGTCGCTGTTGGACAGCAAACCACAACTCGTCAGAGATGATCCGCAGGTGCGCGAATGAGGCCTGCGCGAGCGGCTTTTCTCGGGGTTCCTGGCGAGTGTAGTCTTCTTTGCGAAGAAACCGGGCCTTCATCTTGCCATACGCCCAATTTCCCTGATAACGTTCGTTCCGCAACATCTTTCCAACGACCTTCGTTGTCCAGCCCGCGCTCGCTTTTGCGGGAACTGGATACGAAGATTGATGCAGCCGCCTCGCGATCTCTTCGATCGTAGCCCCATCGGTGCCGAACCAGTGAAAAATCAACTGGACAACCTTCGAGGTGCGTTCGTCGATGGCAAGCTTACGCTTGGGCCGTCCCAGCCGCGTGGTCAAGCCTTCAACGGGGATGCCGGTATACCCATAGGTCTCCGTGCCGAAGACGAAGCCGTCCTCAAGCAGGCCGACATGGGCAGATTGGATATGGGCAACGCTGGCTTTGGTGAAATACTCATCCATCCACCCGAACAGCGGCAACATCATCTCGGTCTTGGGGTCGGCAGAGTCGAGATTCTGGGTCGTGAATACGCAGCGACGCTTCCATTTCTGGGTGATCTCCTCAAACAATTCGGGCAGGGCGACGCGGTTACGAAAGAGTCGGCTCGTCGAGAAGAATAAAGCACACTCGACTTGGCGTCGCTCCAGCACAACTTTGCAGTTCTGGATTCCAATACGCCGCTGTTTTTTCCCCGTCACGGCCGTGTCGAAAAAGATGTGTTCCCTGGCAACATAGATGCCGTGAGCGCGCGCCCATTCGAGAATGAACCGGATCTGGTCCGCGATACTCTCCTGGAACCGTGTGGAGAACCTCGCATAAGCTGTGCCGCGCGTGGTTCGGGGGGCATCGGCAAACTTTGTCAGGTAATCGGTATGGATCTGATCCAGTTCGGCACTGGTCCGTTCACCATCATCCTGGTCTCCGCCCTCGCCCATGCCGATGTTGACCGCGGTCGCGAGTAGGGTCATCATCGCGACCAGTGTGGACCACGCTAAGAAGGATGAGAGTTTGTCCCTGATTTGTCCCTGTTGCCAGCGTCCATAACAGGCAACGATGGGGAATGGCCGGGCGTAATGGAGATGCCGGAAAGTCCGCTGCTGCAAAGAGTTGGACGTAAAGTGCAGCAATGATTGGGGTTGTGGCGTAAGCGCCAATAAGAAGCCCGGCATCTCGGAAGATGCCGGGCTTCTTTCCGAGATGATCGGTTCAGGGTGTGTCGCTGAACCGATACCCCTTTGGCACTACCACCACGCCGCTTTCGGAGACCGTGAACCGCTCGCGATCGGCGGCGAGGTCGTGACCGATCTGCGTTCCCGGCGGGATTTGCACGCCTTTATCCACGATGCAGCGTTGTAACTGCGCACCGGGACCAACACGGACGCCTTCGAACAGGATCGCGTTTTCCACGAGGGCACCGTCTTCCACGACACTGCGGGCCGACAAGATCGAGTGCCGCACGCACCCGCCGGAAATGATCGTCCCCGCACCGAGAATCGAGTTAACCAACTCGCCCTGCGCACCGGAATGACCCGGTACCATCCGCGCGGGTGGGTTCTGACCGTGATACGTCCTGATCGGCCAATCATCCTGATACAAATCGAGCGGCGGCACGGGTTGGAGCAGATCCATGTTAGCGTCGTAGTAGGCGTCGATCGTGCCGACGTCTTTCCAGTACCGGTCCTGTGTCACCCGGCCTGCTTTGCCGCCGAAGCGGTAGGCGGCCACTCGGCCTTCGCCGATGAGCTTGGGGAGAATGTTCTTGCCGAAGTCATGGCTGGAGTTCGGGTCGGCGTGATCGGTTTCGAGTTCCCGGCAGAGGGTGTCGAGGGAGAAGACGTAAATGCCCATCGAAGCCAAAGCCTGGTCGGGGCGGTCGGGCATCGGCTTGGGATGCTGCGGTTTCTCCTGAAACTCGATGATCCGGCTGCGCTGATCGACCGACATCACGCCGAACTCGCGGGCTTCATCGAGCGGGACTTCCATGCAGGCGACGGTCGCATCCGCTTTGGATTTGGCGTGGAACTTGAGCATCGCGAGATAGTCCATCCGGTAGATGTGATCACCGGAGAGAATCAGCACGAACTTGGCCCCGCTCCGTTCCAGCAGATAGGCGTTCTGATAGATCGCATCGGCAGTGCCGGAGTACCACGAATCGCCAGTCCGCATCTGCGGCGGCACCACGGTGATGTACTCCCGAATCTCCGGATTGAAAATTGACCAGCCGTCGCGGAGGTGTTTCTGGAGCGAATGCGATTTGTACTGGGTGAGTACCAGCACGCGCCGCGCCCCGGAGTGCAGGCAGTTGCTCAAAGTGAAGTCAATGATGCGATATTTTCCGGCGAACGGGACCGCCGGTTTGGCCCGATCCGCGGTGAGCGGGTGGAGTCGCGACCCCACGCCCCCCGCGAGGAGGACCGTAAGCGTGTGAGAGAACATACCGATGTGAGCGCTTTGCAGGCAGTGTGTGGGGAAAGTGGGCGATTCCGATCACCCATGATGCTTACACACTCTGCAAGTTCGATTCCATCCAGAACTCTCGATCCCAGAATTCACGTAACTGCTGCAAAACCCGGCAGTCAAACACCAGTCTTGCGGTCGCTACGCAGTCCGTTGAAATCTTCAATTCTGTGTGCCACGGCCGTGTCGGCGGTGCGGTTTGCAGAACGATTTGGCACTTCCGCACGGCCGTGGCACGCAATCAATCCGCAGGCGACCAGATGCAGAGGAAAGACTCCCGCGCTCTGGCGAGAGCAGCGACTGCGCTCTTGACCGCGGCTGGCACAAACCAATTTCGACACTGGTCAGGCAGCCAGACGTTCCTCAAGCTCATCAGCGTTGACAGCGACGATGGCGATGCCCAGACGGTCGGCGAGGTCGACGACTTCCTGATGATCGAGCAGGATCGTCTTGTTGGCTTCCACGGCGAGAATGCGGCCACCGGATTCGTGCAGCGTTTTCACTGTCTGTACGCCGATGGTGGGAACATCGAACCGCATGTCCTGTTGCGGCTTGGCGACTTTGACCACGGTGAACCCACCGCGGCGGCAAAGTTCTCCGGCCCGACGGATCGCACGGTCGGTCCCTTCAATCGCTTCCACAGCGAGGACCGCACAATCGTGAACCATAACCGATTGGCCGACGTCGAGGCGGCCCATTTCCTTGGCCAGTTCCCAACCGAAGCGGATATCGGCCCACTGGGCATCGGTCGGACGGCGTTTCGTCAGGAATCCGTGCTTCACGAGTAACTCCGGACAAATGTCGAGGGCAGAACCAAAGTGAATATCATCGCGGGCGAACTCCCGGATGACGGCCAGCAACAGCGTATCGTCTTTGCGATCCTGCCGGGCGTAGCGATACCACATGTGAATGGTCCGCCAGTCGGGCATCAATCGCAGAATTCGCCACGGTTGAAAGAGAACGGTCTTCTCAATCTTCCCGGCCATCACCGCCTGATGCACCCGCTGCTTCTTGAAGATGCGGATGATGCGGCCGAGTCGCGCCAGCGGCGTGGTGAAGTATTGGTGGCAGATGTCGCCAAGTTCATCGGGCGCCATGCCGATCACACCCACGCCGACGACGTGGAGACCCTGTCGGCGGGCGGCTTCGGCGAAGACAATCGGAAAACGACCGGCCCCGGCCAGCAACCCCACCCGTGGCGGGAAGGGCAGGACATCGGGGGAGGCAGTCGTCATGAGGGGTCGCGTCATGCTTTCCTCAAACGTGGAATCCTGATTTCTTTCGCAGCCCGGAGCGCAAGCGACGGGAGAAAGAAGTCCTCAATCATCGTGGAATGATCGGAATCGGCTTCTTGCCGAACTCTTCATTGATCATCACACATCGTAAACATTCGCCCGTCGCTCGCGCTCCGGGCTGTGATCAGGGAGCTGTCATGCGGCACGAACTGTGGGCATGTTGGCCTGCAATGCCGCCAGCGTGGCCTGTAATTCTTTCACCTGCGATTCCAGGGCCTTGACGTCTTCGCGAATTGCCGGCAACCGGCGGGCGGAGAACAGCAGCCGTTTCTGTTCGGCTTCGGGAAGGGCGGGAATGCCGATCCAGGTTTCCCCTGCGGGAATGTCTTTGTGGACGCCGGCTTTCGCACCGAGCGTGCAACCCGTGTTCATGTGGACGTGATCGGCGACACCGACCTGGCCTGCCATACGGACGTAATCGCCGGTGCTGCTCGATCCCGCCATCCCCACTTGGGCCGCGATGGCGTTGTGTCGACCAAGCTGGCAGTTGTGGGCGATCTGCACCATGTTGTCGATCTTCGTCCCGGCTCCGACCACCGTGGGACCAATCGCCCCGCGATCGACCGCCGCCCCGGCACCGATTTCCACATCACGATGAATGTGGACCCAGCCGAGTTGCGGGATTTTGTCGAACCGGCCTTCGGTGAAGCGATAACCGAAACCGTCGGCTCCGATGATGGCGTTGGCATGAATCATCACGCGGTCGTCGAGCAGGCAGTCGGGATAGAGAACCACATTGGGATACAGGACGACGTGCTCACCGAGTTGGCAACCGCCGCCGATGACCACACCAGGGTAGATGTCGCACCCGTAGCCGATCACGACGTCTTCACCGATGCAGACGCCGGGACCGACATAACAGTCTTCGCCAATTTTCGCCGACGGATGAATCACTGCGGACGGGGCAATGCCACGCGGCGGGACACGGACCGGGCGGACTTCAGCGAGAATACGAACAAACGCTGTTTGCGGGTCGGCGATGATAATCTGTCGAAACGCTTGCGCTTCAGGCAGCAGGGCGTCATCGGGACGAACGAGCAGCACTCCGGCGCGACACCGCGCGAGGCGATGCAGACTGCGCGGGTTTTGCAGAAAGGCGACGTCTTGTGGACCCGCTAGTTCGGGCGTTGCGGCCCCAGTGATCGAGACCGTCGCGGCCTCGGCTTGATCCTTTGCGGCGACGGTGCCGCCGATGAATTCGGCCCATTGGGCCAGAGTGCGTGTCATACTGGAGTCCCTTCCCCTTGACCGCTGCGTCACGGATGCTGCGGACCCCGAGCGACATCCTGCACGGGCCCCCCACAGTCGGGTGAAGTCTATCGGAAAGCACGGAGTGGGGGCAAGATGGGTTTGGTGGAGGTCAAGTGACCAGAGTCAAGTGTCTAGAGCCAGAGAAGTCCTCGCTTGTGTTTCGCTGGGACCCGCGAAGCGTCAGTCGGGGACGGACTGATCGATGTAGTCGCGGACGAGGTCCCATGCGGCGCGTTCCTGGGGTCCTGCGGTCTTGTCGACGGGAACTTGTAACCGCTTCAACTCCGCGAGGATGTCTTCTCGCGAGATCAGATGCAGCCGTGTCGCGAGAATCGTCGCTTCCAGTACGGCATGCTTGGCGCGATTGAAACCAAAGAAATCGCGGCGTCGGCCGGCGTGCACCACTTCGGCGATAATCGACGTCCGTTCCGCACTGTCGTCTAAAGCAATGACACGGAATTCGAACCAGCGGCAACAATCGGTCAGGACCGCTCCGGCCACACACCCGGCTGGGCACGTCGCGGGCAACGGCGATGGCAAGCGATTCAGCGCCGCCTGGGCGATCAGCAGCACATCATCCACCACGTGCAGCACGCCCTGCGGATGCCCCTTCAGATTGCGGTACGTCTGCGAAGTCTGATACGGCCGCAGTTCAAACCGCGAGAAATCCGGCTCCACAATCGGCCCCATCGGCGCGAAATTTACCACGCCCGCAGCATCGATGGTGGTGACGAGACCTTCGAGGATCATGGGGGGATGAGTGGGTAGTGGATGGTGGGTCGTGGATAGGCAGAGAAGATAGCAGAGCGCATTCACCTCTGGCTATCCACGACCCACCAACCCCTATCCACTTCCTACCGGTTGATCCCAATATAGAAGCTGAACAACTGGTCGCGGTCGAAATCTTCTTTCAGGACTGGGACCGCCCAGTCGAGAGCGATGGGAACGGGGCCCATACCGGGGACGGTGATCCGTAGACCGGCACCGACCGACAGACGAAACTTGTCGAATGAGGCGTCGTTGTCAACGGTACCAAAATCGCTGAAGGCCACCACTTTCACCATTTCATTGGCGGTGACGGGGAGCATGTATTCCACCGAGCCGAGTGTCTGGAACTGGCCGCCGACTTCGATGCCGTTTTCCAAAGGCGTCACGCCGCGGAAAGCAAACCCGCGGAACGATTGGAAGCCCCCGGCGTAGAACCGTTCATAGATCGGCGTGCTGTCACCGGTCCAGCCGACGTTGCCGTACAATGCCAGCGTGTGCTTGCCGAAGCCGTCGGCCCGCTGGTAGGTGGTGAAGTATTGCCGGGCTTCGACTTCAACCCGCGAGTAGTCAAACTCAGCGAATGCTTGCTCGACGCTGAATTCCACAAAGTGCCCGGCACTGGGCAGGAATGCGGAATCACGGGTGTCATGCGCGAGGCCCAACCGGACGGTGGAGAGGAAACTGTCGCCGTTCGCGTCCTGCAGAATCTGAGGCGACCCCGCGGGAATGTTCGAAATCTGGACCCCTTCCATGCGGAGGGCCACCGAGGTCGACCACTGCTGATTCAGTTGATAGCCCGCACGGATGCGTCCGCCGAGGCGCTGCTCACTCCAGTAGCGATAGAACCGCTGGAAGTAGAACCCGCTGACGCCGAAGTTCACGTTCGAGTCGAGGAAGTACGGGTCCTGCCAGTCAACCAGGTACCGGCTGACTTCCGTTCCCGGCAAGGCTTCGATGCGGAACTTCTGCCCGGCACCACGCCATGCGGTCCCGTTCCAGATGTCCTCGAAGCTCGTCGGCGCCCGCAGGATGTCGAAGTTGTTCTCTTGCAGCACGATGTTACCGACGACACCGGAATTGCTGTTCACGCCGACGCCGAACATCAACCGACCTGTGCGGGCTTCGGCGAGGTAGGCATCAATGTCGATAAACTCCGGTGGAGGCATTTGCTCCCACAGATTGTCGGTCGGCGCATTCACACCGGGACGTAGCGGATCACCCTGCGGACTGCTGTCGTAGATGTAGTTCTGCGCCGGCGGATTCGGTCCGCGGCCCTGGGCGAGCATCACGTCACCATCTTGACCGCGAGCCACGCTGACATCCGGCACTTGCAGCCACGGTTCTTCGACTTTCCGAATGTCCAATCGGGGTGCGTTCTGCGGATCGTTCTCGAAATACCCCGAGCCGCCGAGGCGGGTTTTCGTCTGTTGAATCTTCTTCGGGTCCGCGAGATCGCCGGGCTGAATGGTGGCGATGTTCCGTACGAGGTTGGTCCGCGTGTGGGGATAGTCCCCGGCGACATGCACATTGATTTCCCGAACGCGGTAGACTTTGTCTTCGTCGATCTTGAAGAGCATGTCGACGACGCCCGGCTCTTCGGTGTAGCGGGGTTGGGCATCGATTTTGGCGAACAACCGGCCCAGTTTGCCGTATTGATCACGCATTTTTTCGACATCACCAGCGATCTTCCGTTGGGTGAAATACTCGCCGCTGGTGATCTTCTGGTCTTTGCGTAGATCGGCTTCGGGGATGATTTCCGCCCCCATGATGTCGACGTTGCGGATTTTGTAACGGATCCCTTCGTCGATGCTGTAGACGATCTGCACGCGCGACTTGTCTTCGTTGAATTTCAGGTCGTGCTTGATATCGACGTCGAAGAACCCGAGGCTGTGGTAATACTGCTGGACTGCGGCGACGTCATCGGGAATCGTCGTCGGGTCGTACTTGCCGCCGAAGACCCAGAACAGCCGCTTCTTCGTGCGCAACTTCAGATCAAGCACGGCATCGCTGAAGAATTTATTGCCCTGGAAATCGACATCTGAAACGTAGACCTTGGGCCCTTCGTTGATGACGAAGATCACTTCACGATCATCTTTGGAATTGCCCCGTTCGAGTTCCACGGTGGCGAAGGCAAAGCCTTTTTCGTGATACATTTCTTCCATGCGACGGGCGCATTCGATGTTGGCGCTCACATCGTACGGACTGCCCACTTTGAGGTTGGTGAGCGATTCCAGTTTCGCCTGCTTGATCCCCTTGCAGCCGCGGTATTCCACGTTGCGAACAATGGGACGTTCGAGCACTTTATACGTCAGGACTGGACCGGCTTCGGTCCGACTGAGGACATGCTCAACCGAGGCAAAATTGCGTGTACGGGTCAGCGCTTCCACATCCTGGCGGATCATTTCCGGGGTGGCTTTGCGGCCCGGACGGGTCTTGATGTTCATTTCCACATCGCGCTGCACCAGCGTGATCAGACCTTCAAGCCGCACTTCCGCCAGCGGTTCCTCCAGCAGTTCATTCACTTCGGCGCGAGTCGTTTCGCCGTCAATCTCGATCGACGTTTTCCTGATCGGCTGGAACGTCTTGCTTTTCGGAGCGGCCGGCGGTGCCGTGTAGCCGGCATTCGTCGGCACATCATCCGATTGCCCGCGGACCACCAACGGTTCTGCCCGCTCAGCAACGACATACGTCAATAGCCAGCCATGCGGCAACTGGTCCCAACGCACGGAGATTTTTCCAAACCGATCCGAAGCCCAGAGCGCGGCGAGATCGTCATCGACCAGTTGCCGTGATGGAGCTTGCCCGGCACGACAGCGCATCTGCGAGGCCAGGTCGGCCGCCGTTTTCGGGTCCAGGCCGTCAATCTTCACGGCGACAATCAGGTTCGATGTTGCGGCCGGTTTCTGGACCGTTTGCCGTGCGGCTTGCGGGGCGGAGAAGCCGACTCCGGAGAGCCGCTCCTGCGACCATGCCGGTGCAAAGCTGCACGCGACCAGTCCGAGGGCGAGCGCATACGCCGACCACGGAGTGGTTTCTCGCAGACAGCGTTCTCCGCGTGCCTGGCGTGTCATGCGCGCTGTGTTCCCTATACGCCGTCGTGGACGGTTTGAGGAGCGTCGTTCGAAATGAGAGCGAATCGCGATCAGTCCCGCAGGTCTAACGAGGGGAATCCCCCAGTTCCGCCGATGGGACGGGGAGTGTTAATTCATCCCCGCGATTGCGTAAAGAGCGGATTCGCGATTCGCACTCACATGTTGAGATCGATCACAAACGCCTATGGCCACCGAATCCGCAGCGGCAAAAGCCGCCCGTCCGAGCCGCGACCGTGAAGGAGCGCGTTCCTGGAATGGGACGATTTTCGCTAAACTTGCTCCCTACACGATGCCGGCTCCAGAAAGTCACACTCGCCTGCCCCGGTCCCCTCTCCCCCGTCTGCGGGGG
>JBGSUN010000215.1:0-18715 GCA_041753475.1 Planctomycetaceae bacterium
AAGGACGTCCTCGTCGGCAGCTTCGTCCTCGACTTGAAGTTCCAGTCGACCGCCCGCGACTATCCCCACCGCAGCCTGTGCCTTTTCTATGGCTATCAAGACCCGGCCCACATGTACTACACCCACTTCGGCCAGAAGACCGACGACCACGCCAACCAGATCTTCATCGTCAACAACGAACCCCGCAAAAAGATCTCCACGAAAACCACCGCCGGAACGCCGTGGGACGACGCCTGGCACCACGCCCGCATCGTCCGCGACGTCGACTCCGGCAAGATCGAGGTCTTCTTCGACGACATGGAAACCCCGGCGATGACCGCCGTCGACAAAACCTTCACCTGGGGCCAGGTCGGCATCGGCTCGTTCGACGACACCGGCAGCTTTGATGACCTGCTGGTGTACGGCGTGAAAGTTGAACGGCCAGCGTCAAAATGAGGAGCGATGAATGACGAGTCAAACTCGCTGACTCATCGCACCACGGTCTTCCGTTCGATGTTGTCGATGTTCAGCACGTGCTGGATGCGGATGTATTTCGGCGGGTTCTGTTTGAAGGCCGCACGGGTTTCCTGCGACTCGAACAGGTACAGTTCACCGTCGTAGAACGCCCCATAGGTCGGAGTGCCGGGGACGGCCCGGTCCGACTTCCACAGGACCACCGGATCGCATCCGAGCAGTCGCGGCGCAAAGTCTTCCGGTGCGGCGCGGAAGGAGTCGTATTCCTGCTGATCGATCAGGTGATACGTGATTCCTTTGAATTCAAAGGCAAACTCTTTTGAACCACGGACCCATTCTTTCTTCACCAGAATGGAAACCGGACTGAAACCTTCCAGACCGATAATCGGTTTTGATGACGCTTCCGGAGATCGACTGTCTTCCGTGGGATCAAGCGGCGGTCGCGTTTGCGCGCGCTTCTTCTCCTGTTCCAGCGAGGCCAGTCGCTCCGCTTCTTCAAATTTCTTCACGCTGTTGTCGGCAACCGACAGGTAGCGGCTGAGGTCTTGAAACCCACTTGACTGGCTGTAGACCTGACCGGTTTGCGGGTCATAGATGATATCCGTTGGCAAACTGTGGACGCCGAAGCGTTGAACGAGTTTGATCTCGTCCTGCGTGCACCCCTTGCCGGAGTTCACCTTCACGCCCACGATTTTCGTTTGCAACAGTTCTTTTGTCTGCGGCTGGTGAAGGACTTGCTCTTCCATCGCCCGGCAGGGAGGGCAACTAGTCCCGTAGAAATGGACCAGCAACGGCCGTTTCAGTTTGTCGGCCTGCTCGAAGGCTTCCGCGAAATTGGTGTACCAGATTTTCTCGGTTCGAACCGTGGCCTGGGGAGCGGCTGTGAGGCAGGTGGCTGTCCACCCCAGCACGATGCAGGCGCTCCGCCAACCCTTCATGGTCTGCTCCGGCCGCCGAACAATTCCACCGTCAGCGGGGCGGTGAGTTTGTTGAGAGTGACGACTTTTTCGAATCACGGGCCCCAAGGAAGGCCGCGCCACCATCAACGACACGGAGTACATCGACCATGTTGCGTCAGCCACCCCGGCAACAATTTGTCCTGCCGCGCGAGCCATTCATCCGGCAGAAGTTGCCACGCACGGGCCAATGGTGGCGAGTCAGGAGCCAAGGGACAGAAAAACAGTGGTTTTGACAAATCCTCGGTTCCACTCACGACGAGACAGTCCACGGAATGCAAGGAACCGTTGTCGGCCGCAGCGGCGAACCATTCCGGTGGGAATGCTCTCTCACAACGCAGGAAGAAGCCGAAAGAAAACATCCCTCGCAGTCGGTTTCGGAGTCTTTCCGCTTCGGTTAGAATGCGGCACGAACGAACTCCGGCCCGGGGCCTCAAACCTCGGTTCGGCGATTAAATCAAGGCGAGATAAGCGTTTGCGGCGGTGTAGCTCAGTCGGTTAGAGCAACGGCTTCATAAGCCGTGTGTCGTCGGTTCGAGTCCGACCACCGCCACCTTGTTCGATGAAACCCCCCGGATTTCCGGGGGTTTTGTCATTTCCCGGTTCTCGGTGCGCGTCGGAACTCGTTAATTCCGGCACAGCGCGCCGCGTTGTCGGTTGCGGCTATTCCACGGACACTTTGAATTTCAGGGAGTTTGCGGCACGGAGGGCATCGGCCTCATCGTACGGACCGATCGGGCTTTCGGCACGCAGGCTGACCCACAAGCCCTGAACGAAGAAATCACGGGCGAAATGCGGCTGCACCGTCTTGAAGACCGCGGGGTTTGCCATGCCACGGGCTTCGAAGCCAGGATAACCTTGCCACGTCAAAGGTTGTGGTTCGGTTTGCTGCAAACCATCACGTTGCGCGTCATGGATCAGTTTGAGAGCCACCTCACGATTCGCTGCTTGTTCAGGCCGCAGTCGATACACGGTGACAGTAAATGACTGCGATTTCTTTGGGTCGAAGGCATAGAATTCACGGGTTTCCACTCCGTTGCCCCGCGTGACGCCTTCCAGCACCCACCCTGTCAACTCAACGTCGAAAAGTTCCTGAGGGTCACAAAAGACCCGCCAGGGTTGCTGGTCATCGGGCGGGGTGACACGCACCGGTTTGACCCCATTGGTCCGTTCGTATTGTTGGATGAGAGCCAACTCGGTCATCCGTCGCGAAATCCCCGGCCACGATCCCATCAGGCAAATCAGCAGACTCAACAGGCCCACAACCGCGATGCCGGCGATGATCCAGAGAGGGCGAATACCACGCTTCCGTGAGGATTTGTTTCCGGACCGCTTCTTCTTGCGTGGAATCGGGGGGATGTCAGACATGGCTGCTGCGCCCGCAATCAGAGTGGATGCTCAAGAAGTGGGCAGTATCTTAGCCGTGAGAATCTGCCGTCACCATAGTTGATGTTTGTCGAAATGATCCGCACGATCGACCTGGTGGACATGATCCTCAGCGGAATCGTTTCCTCGGCGGTGAATCGCTGAAGCCTCGAATCCTCTGCGCCGACGATTGCCGGATGGCATCGTTGTTGACTGGTGAGGGAGCTTCGGTTCGTGGACCTGCCGCGGAAAGTGTTTTTGGCGCTGGTGGGGGTGCTGCTGGGGCTGGGGCTGTTGATGGTCTACAGTTCCAGCATTACGTCGCGGCCTACGGAGTTTGAGTGGGTGCACCTGCGGCGACATCTGGCGGCGGCGGTGGTCGGGATCAGTCTGGCGACGATTGCCTTCACACGGTCCGAAAAATTCTGGCGGGCGACCGCTCCGATCTGGTTCGCGCTGACGATTGTGCTTCTCGTCGCGGTGCTGATTCCCGGTGTCGGGACCCGCGTGAAAGGGGCCCAGCGGTGGATTCGCATTGCCGGGGTGTCGGTGCAGCCGTCGGAAATCGCCAAGATTGTGGTGCCGATGATGACGTGCTGGTTGCTCGCCCGGTCGATGCGGAATGAACAGCGGACCTGGCGGCAACTCCTGTGGGTGCTGTCGCCGACGCTGGTGGCCGCCCCGCTGGTGCTCATCGAGCCTGATCTCGGCACCGCGGCGTTTCTGGTGTTGGGAACCGTCGTCGCGCTGTGGGTAAGTGGCTGGCCGCTGCGTCATTTTGCGGCGGGATTGCTCCTCATCTTTCCGATGGGGCTGGGGTTCCTCTTCCTCAAGCCGTATCAGCAACGCCGCATTATCGGCTTCCTGGAAACATGGAACGATCTCGACGCCGCACCGTATCAGATCCGACAGTCACTCGTCTCACTCGGCGCTGGCGGGCTATGGGGCGAAGGCTTGGGAAAAGGCTTTCAGAAGCTGAGTTTTCTTCCGGAAGCGAACACCGATTTTGTCTTCGCTGTCATGGGGGAAGAACTGGGCCTCGTGGGGACATTGGGGTTGCTCGCCGTGTGGAGCGGTCTGTATCTCTCCGGCGTGCGGTTGTTGTCCGTGCTGGATTTCCGCTCCTTTGCGTTTCGCACCGGGTTTACATTGTTGACGATGTTTGTGGTGCAGGCACTGATGAACGTCGCCGTGGTGACCGCGATGGTCCCGCCGAAGGGGATTTCGCACCCGTTGCTCAGCGCGGGGGGGAGTAATCTAGTCGGCAGTCTATTGCTGCTGGGGATCGTGGGAAGCCTGCTTCGGACACCGACCGAACATTCGGCAGCGGTGGATCACACCGATGAGACGCGGTTGGCTGCGGAACCGCTCACGGGCATCGCGGCATGAGGAACGACGCTCAGGCCAATGTCGATGTGCTGTTCACCGGTGGCGGGTCAGGCGGGCATCTGTTTCCCGGTCTGGCGGTCGCCGCGGCATTGACGAAATTGCGGCCCGATTGGCGGCTGCATTTTGTCGGCAGTGATCGCCCGATCGAACAACGGATCATGCAGGACCAACCGTGGCCGCACACGCCGTTGCCGGTGATGTCCCCGGCTCTCGGACTGCCCCGACCGTTCACGTTTCTTTCATCCAACTGGAAAGCCTGGTCTGCGGTCAAACAGTTTTGGACACCACGTGCACCGAAGGTCGTGGTGGGCCTCGGCGGATTCGCCAGCGTGCCTGCGTTGTGGAAGGCCACGCGCCATCGGACACCCATCGTCATGCTGGAACAGAATGCGATTCCGGGCCGGGCGACGCGCTGGTTTGCCAAATCGGCTGCGGCCGTGTGTCTCGGGTTTGAAGAGGCGGCCGCGCGGTTGCCGCCGGGCTGCAAGACCGTGGCGACGGGCAATCCCGTGCGCGACGAAGTCGCCGTGCTCGGTCAACAGGATCGAAGCACCGACGCAAAAACGCTACTCATTCTCGGCGGCAGTCAGGGAGCCAGTGGCCTCAACCGCGCAGTGGCGGCGTGGGTGACATCACGGCCGGGTGATCTCGACGGTTGGCACATCCAGCATCAGGCCGGCCCCAATGATGTCGACGAATTGACGCGGGTCTACGCGACCGCGGGATTGTCCGCGCGCGTGGAAGATTTCGTGAAGGACATGGCCGCGGCGTATCAGTCCGCAGCCATGGTGATTGCCCGTGCGGGAGCCACCACGTTGTCGGAGCTGGCATGTGTCGGATTGCCGACGATTCTGATTCCGTTCCCGCAGGCCGCGGACGATCATCAGCGACGCAATGCCGCAAGTTTTGTCGAAGCGGGGGCCGCGGTGTGTGTCGAGCAACAGGCGAATCCAGCGGAGACTGCCGCTGTGCTGACGCGGGAATGGAACATCCTCACTCACGACCCGGCGCGGCTGGCAACTCTGGCTGCGGCGATGAAACGCCGGGGTCGACCCGACGCCGCGATGCAGGTGGCCCGGCTCATTCTCGACCTCGCCGACCCTGTTCCGGCATAATCGGTGAATCGATTCCCCCTTCCCAAGGATGATTGCGGTGCAACGAACTGAGAACGATGTGATGCTGGTGACCGGCGCAACGGGACTCGTGGGGAGCCACGTCATCGAACGGGCCCGCAAGGAAGGCTGGCGCGTGCAAGCGCTGGTGCGGTCGCCATCATCCGCGGGTTACCTCAAGGACATGGGGGCCGAACTTCTCACCGGCGATTTCTCAGACAACGCCTCCGTCGCCAAAGCCGCGGCGGACGCCACGGTCATCGTGCACTGTGCGGCGAAGGTCGGCGATTGGGGCGCGGTCGACAGGTACCGGCAAATCAACGTGACTGGTTTGGAAGCCTTGCTGGATGCCGCCGAAAAGACCGGCAAGCTGAAACGCTTTGTCCACGTCAGTTCGCTCGGGGTCTACGAAGCCCGCGATCACTACGGGACGGATGAAGACGAGCCGCCGAATGTGGGCGGGATCGACGGCTACACTGGCACCAAAGTTGAAGCGGAGCAACTCGTCCTGCGGCATGTGAAGGAACGTCGTCTCCCCGCGGTGGCCGTCCGGCCCGGCTTCATCTACGGCCCGCGCGACCGCACGATTCTGCCGCAACTGATGACCCGCTTGAAGACGCAAAAGTTCGCTTATCTCGGGGCGCCCGACAAGCTGATGAACAACACCTACGTTCTCAACCTCGTCGATGCCATCTTCCTGGCGATCGAGAACGACACCGTCCTCGGTCAGGTCTTTAACATTACCGACCCGCGGCTGGTGACGAAGAAGGAGTTCATCGAAACCATCGCCAAAACCGCCGGTTACCCGTTGCCGACGGCGACGGTTCCGCTCGGCGTCGCGAAGTTCCTGGCGAAAGTGCTGGAAGGAACGTACCGCCTGCTCGGCAAGAAAGAAGCCCCGCTTCTCAGCAGCGCCCGCATCAAATTCCTCGGCCTCAACCTCGACTACAGCATCGACCGCGCCCGCCGGTTACTGGGATACAACCCCGCGATCGACTTCGCGGAGGCGATGCCGCGGACGGTGCGGTGGTTCTTGGAGCATCCGTAATAAACCACTCACGTGCCTGCCAGCCAGCAGCGGCGGCTCCGCAGAGAAGTTTTCACGCAGTTGGAGCGTCTCTCTCATCATTTATCAATGATAATCCTTTGTGGTGCAAGCCCTTGGATTTTTACAAGAATTTCGGATCCGAGTGGAAACTTCGGCTCAAATTGGTGCAAATCGATCTCGCGATTGATCTCGATTCGCACAACTTCTACTGATTCGTCAATCTTCGAGCCGGTGCGACGCCCTGCCATCGGAAATACATATCGTACTCCATCAGCACCAACGATCTTCTCGTATCGTGTCGTTCTAAAATCGTACTCTTGTGGGTGCTCATCTGTTTCACTTTGGAAAATACGATTACGAATAAGTCTTGGAAGGCAACCTACAGCCGGATCGAACCAAGCAATGGTTTCGGCATTCATCAGGTTTGGTATTTTCTTTGAACGGACATGTCGAGGAATACATACTTTTAGACAAGGGGCTTCGTCGATCAAATCGATCTTCTCCACAATCACTCCCGGCATAGCCAGCAAATGCTGCAGAGGAAAGTCGCCGGCATAAAGTGTGCTTCCAATCAATCGATCAATGGTAAAAGTTTCAAACAGGGCATTATCTTTTGAACTGCTCATCGTGCCGCCGGGAGACCATTTTGGCGCGTCACCCAAGTCGCGAGGAACCGTCCACGATGCATACAGGCTGCCGTTGAATCGGAGATTTTTCTCAATCGAAATGACTTGGCGATAGTCAATGAACTCCACTTGAACGGAACGGCGTTCGGCTCGCTTCCACAAATGAATGTTAGAATGAATAAATACTGGTGACGGTGGTTCTCCAGGGATATTCTTGATTCCGTTCTGCGTGGTCTTCATTTCGCAATCGATGGTATGAAACGCGGACAACGTCTGTTCGTATTGCCTTCGGATCGTAGACAAATCGGGCAATACAGCACCATCTAGAGATGCTGCGAGGAATAGATGCAGTAGCGAAGACGCGATGGTCATTCTCGGTAATCCTGCTGTTGTGATGAGAGAATCGCGTCATCCCCAACAAGTCGGTAGGCAGCCGTATGGTTCGCCGCGCAGACTCGACAAACCCCACGGCTGTTTTCTCGCTATCGATCCTCACGCGTGCAGATGCAGTTTCTGTTGGCCATCGGCGTGCGATTGCCAATACCAATGCCCGAGGTGGCGGAGTTTGCCGGGTTCGTTCGAGAGTTCGACGAACAGGAACGGGTCGGCGGTGACTATTGTAAGCGGCACGAGGAACAAGGGGATCACCTGGGCGAGCGAGTGGGGTAGCGATTCCGTGCCGATTTCGCTCATTGGGGTCGCATAATTCAACGCCTGCTCGAAAAAATATCCCACTTCAATCACGAACAAGGCCCAACGGCCGATCATTGTCGGATGTCGATGCTCTGGAATTCTCGTGAATGAGCAACCATAGCGTTGACGTTCCATCTCGGCATGCATTGCGGCAATCGCGCGCCTCTTCGCGTCACGCCGGGCTTGTCGGTAGAACTCGGACATCCGCTGGCCGGCGCGATAGAACCGCATTCCGAGTGTGTAGCACGCGTGACCAATCATGCGGGGGACGCGCGTGGCGCCGGCCAATCCACGATAGAACCATCGCCAACGCAATGCCTGCTGCTGTGCCGCGGCAATCCGGCGTTGGGCTTCCTGATGCACCTCCGTTGCAGATAACGGAATCGGCAAGCCGTCTTCGTTGACGTCTTCGCCGAACAACGGCACGCCGTACCAGATGGTGGCGTCGGGATGGAGCGTGTTTGCGCGGGATAAGGCCTGATGGATTTCGCGTGGCGGGTTGTCTGGAATCTGACTCGGGTTCTTCAGCAGCGTCATCACGAGATCGCTGCGGCCATTGATCCAGAGAGATTTCTCGATCAGATGGACCACGCGGTATTCATCGACCCAGCTTTCATTGCGGTCGAGAATCGATTGCACGAACTGCGGGTCGCGAATCTGTTGCGGCGTGCCTCGCAAGGCCAGCGTCGCTGCCAGCCGGCTGATGCACTCCGGCTTGAGGAGCTGCATCATTTCCCGTTTCAGTCCCTGCAGTCCGAACGGTGAAGCTTCGTCATCGAGTCCAAAGTCGGCGACGAGCGCCGGCATGTCCTGTCGCTGATTTCGTACGCGAGGACGTTCAGCCACCTGCACCATGATGACACGCCTTCTTCGAGATGGAGACGAGACAACTCACGACGGGACCGGACAGCGGCACTGCAACCAGGAAAGACCGCAGACACTATGCCTGTAGCTGATTATGCCGACTTCCAAATTGAACGTCAAAACGAATCCAGCGATTCTCTGGATCATGAGATTGAAAGAATTACCCCGAAATGTCCGGCGACATTTCGGGGTATCCTCGATGTGGGCAACGTTATCAGGACGCTGAGACAATCAGCGGCTCAGCGGGAGCTTCGCCCTCCCGAGTATTTGACGAACACTAACTCGCCTGCAGCGCGAGCACCGATTCGTCTTCAAAGAGATCGAGGCTGCACAAATCGTCGATGGAATCGACAATATAGTTCGGCCCGTAGGCATAGCGGTCGAGTTCCACACGTTGCGTGCTGCCGGTGAGCACGAGCACTGTGCGGTAGCCCATCTGGACGCCGCCGAGGATGTCGGTTTCCATCGTGTCGCCGATCATGACGACTTCATCGGTGGAAAGCCCGAGCGCTTTCCGCGCGGCCCGCATCATCACGGGACTCGGCTTGCCGACGCTGAAGGCCTTAACACCCGTGGATGATTCCAGCATCGCGACGAACGCACCGCAACCGGGACGAATGCCATCCTGCGTCGGGCAGTTCGGATCGAGATTGGTCGCAATCAACTTCGCGCCGCCGAGCACATGTCGCCCCGCGACTTCCATCATTTCCAGAGTCAACGTGCGGCCTTCACCCACGACGACATAGTCCGGATCGTGGTCGACAATGCTGTAACCGACTTCATGCAAGGCCTGCAGCAGACCGCCTTCGCCAATCACGTAGGCGGTGCCGTTGGGCTTTTGCTGGGCGAGATAGCTGGCGGTCGCCATCGCACAGGTGTAGATATCGCCTTCTTCGGCATCGATCCCAATGCGGGTCAGCTTGGTCGCGACATCCCTGCGCGTCCGCTGACTGTTGTTGGTCAGAAACAAAAAGGGGATCCCGCGTTCCCGCAGGTTCGCCACGAACTTATCGGCACCGGGAATGACCTGGTGCCCGCGGTAAACCACGCCGTCCATGTCGATCAAAAAACCAATGGCCATCAGACTTCCTCAAGGCGACGCGTACTCCGAGCGCGTTTTCAACGAGGGAAGTCGTTACGCAATCAACGTGCCGAAGGGACTGCGGGCTTTTGATGAAGTGCACTAACCTCTGTCGCTGAAGGAGATAGCGTCACAAGGGGTGAACGCTTAGCATCATCGTGAACGCACAGAATGACCGCGATATCGGTAGTTTCACTGGCAAGACGATCGCCTTACCGGTGCCAGATGACGACCTGCGTCTTCGGCTGCGGTTGACCGCTGCGGCGGACCTGAAGCATCACGCTGCCCGTGGTATCGGAAGCCTCCAGCGCGGATTGCAGGTCATCGAGATTGTTCACCGTCCGCCGGCCGATCGATTCAACAACATCGTACACCTGCAAGGTTGATGCCAACTGGCTCGTCGGTTCAACCTTCAGCACGAGCAACCCGCGCGTGGTCCGTTCGAAGCCGAGTTGCTCGGCCAGATCGCCGTCCAGCGGATGCATCGTGAGACCCATTTGCCGGACGGGGACGCCCATGCCCGGTTCCATCGGGGCTTCACTCGATTGATGCAGATCATTCCGATCGGCGAGTGTTAACGTCAGCGCGATTTCTTTTCCGTTCCGCCAGACGGTGAGCTTCACCTGTCGGCCGATCGGTGTGAGGCTGACAAGATTGATCAGATGATTTTCATCCTGCACATCGGTGCTGTCGAAGGTGAGGATCACATCCTCCACTTGCAGATTCGCCCGTGCCGCAGGCGTGTTCGGGTAAACCTGTGTCACGCGGGAACCGCGGGCCCGCTCCAGCTTCAATTGCTTGGCCGTCTTCAGATCGAACTGTGGATCGAGCCGCACACCGAGATAGGCCCGGTGAACCACACCGTGTTCCAGAAGCTGTTCCATCACACGCTGCGCGAGATTACTGGGGATGCTGAAACCAATCCCCTCATTACCACCACTGCTGGACGCGATGGCGGTGTTGATTCCCACCACCCGGCCTTGCAGGTCGACCAAGGGCCCGCCGCTGTTTCCGGGATTGATCGCCGCATCGGTCTGGAGAAAATCCTGATTGAGCACCTCAGCGGACCCGAGCTTCAACTGGCGCCGGGCTTTCGCGCTGATGATACCCAGCGTTACGGAGCGGCTGAGTCCAAACGGGCTTCCCATGGCGAGGACCAGATGGCCGATCTCGACCTGAGTGCTGTCGGCCCACCGCGCGGGTGTCAGATTCTGTCCAGAAACCTTCAAGACGGCCAGGTCGGTGGCGGCATCGGTCAGGACGCGCTCGGGGTGAATCTCCCGGCCGTCATGCAGTTGGATCATGATGGCATCGAGTGATGCCCCATCAATCACATGGCGATTCGTGACGACATACAGTCCATCGCGCTTGGCACTCGTCATAATCACGCCGGAGCCGGTTTCTTCGACCCGGCCGCGGCTGGAATTGCGTTCGCTTTGAATGTGCACCACACACGGCGTCGTGGCCGACACGATCTTCGCCATCGTCTGGCTGATCTGCTGCAGCGAGGCCGTGTCCCGCGAAAGTTCCTGCCAGGCGCGATCCGACCCGGCGTCGTTCCCGCGGGCATGGACTTCTTTGCGGATGTCGTGTCCGAGGAATGCCCCCGCCGCCAACCCGACAAGCAGGGTCGTTCCGCACATCCAGACCCAAACACGAGTCGGCATGGCGATACACCGTTGAAAAAGGGGGACGGGGGACGGGGCTCTCAGGAAACCTTCGTCGTTTCACCATCACCGGGTCGACTAAAACCCGGCTTTGCCCGAACGTGCACAATTCGCACATTGTTCAGGTTGTGAGCGCCGTAGGATTCCTGCTTCGCTCTCCGAAGATGCCGGTGATTCCGACTCTGCGGGCCATACCGAAGAGAGCGCCAACCGGGACAGAAGAAGAATCGCGAGACTCCGCTCCCGCACCCAGCCGGGCGGGCAATCCTTGCTCGCGACTCAATCGTAGCATCCGAAAACGGAAAGTCGAGAGGGAACTTGTTAACTCTTCAGCGACCATCGAGCCTGGCGAAGTTGCGCCAGGGGTGACTCTTTCAGTTTTTCATACCACACGGTGACGAAGCGGTTGTTCTCGACTTCTACCGTCGACGGATAACCGAGATCGCCGCCGATTCCGTCGGCACTGAGGGTGACCGGGGCGCTCCAGGTGCGGCCGTGGTCAGCAGAAACGCGCGCCTGGTTACCGAACGGCTGGCGGCGGTAGCTGTAGCTCATCAACAGACGGCCGTCGTTCATTCGCAAGAGATGCGACGGTAAGCCCCACACGCCAATCGGATGCGGTGTCGACCATGTCTTGCCGCCGTCGGTCGATTCGCATTGCAGCGTCTCCCGCGCGTTCGGCGCATTGTGATTGCGAATATGACAAATGATCGTGCCATCGCCGGTCTCGACGGCGTGCAGTTCGTGATACTCCGCGGACTTGTCTCCCGGACGGATGGGGATGTCCGACAACCACGACCATGTCACACCGTCATCATTCGATACGCACACACCGACTTTCCGATCGGCACCCCAGAGATCGACGCCGGGGTAGATCACACGACCATCTTTGAGGGCGACCGGTCCATGCGGACTGTTCACCGGCACGCGGTACCGGGCGGACCAGTTCACGCCGCCATCGGTGGAACGGATCATCCAGCAACCCAGTTCCTGCTGACGTTCTTCCGCAGTCAGCCGGTCATGCACGGCATGCCATTCACGGCTTTGCAGTTCCGTGAAGGCTCCGGGCGACCCCGGCTGCACGGCTTCACCCTTCAGCAGTACGGCCTGGTAGGCCAACGATGTGAACGTGGTGACGAGCAGCGAGCCCTTGGCCGTTTCCACAATACCGGCATCACGGTCATCGATGGGACCGTCATACAAGACCTGCGGCCAGCCCCATGTCTTGCCACCGTCTTTGGACCGCATCGCTTCCAACCGGCCGAACGGGCAGACATGTGATTCGCGGCCGCCAGAAAACACGAGCCACAGCTCGCCATTTTTACGGCGCGTCAGAGTGGGCCAGCCGTGATACAGCGGCGGCTTCCAACTGATGACCCGCGTTTCTTCGATCTCGAGGCGGAGATCCTCGGCGGCAAAGCTTCGTCCGCGGGGCAGCAGGCACGCCCCGGCGGTTGCCAGCGTGGTCGTGAACCAATCGCGACGAGACAACCAGGGATTCATGTAGCGACTCTATGGATGCATTGATTCAGCCCCCGTTGTCCGCAACGGGGGGAGACGACTACCAACTGCGGCCCCCCGGTTGAGGACAACCGGGGGCTAAATGCGTGTCCCGACTACTTCCCCTTTGGCTTGCCGCCGTATTGTGGGGGCGTGAGCACTTTGGGGATGGCGTTCTTGAGCATCTTCTTTTGCAGATGCGGGAACTTGGTCGCCGGTTTGCGCGGACCGGGTTTCGATTCAGCCATGGACACGATTCCGAAAGACACGAGGTTGAGACACGGAAATCGTACCATGTCCGGAACCGCCGGTCAGCGGAATTCGGTCGACAATCAATGGCACTGCGAGGATCAGCGCGGGGCGCGAAACCGCAAGCGAAGATCACAGCCCGTAGAGATCGCGGATCCGCTGCCAATAGATCGCGGCGATCAGACATGAGCCGCCGATGAGGGCCACCGTGACGGCGGCCGTGGCCAGTTGCAGGATTGGATCCCACCGGCCCGTTGGATGTGTCGTTTTCAGTTCACTGATGAGGGCTCGCAACGCCTGGCACAACAGTTCCGCTGTCAGCACCAGCGTGATGACCATGCCGACGATAATCCATTGCCAGCTCGACAATCGAAAGATCACGCCGACGGCCACGAGCAGGCAATCGAAGAACAAGTAAACATACAGCGTGCAGTCGCCCCGCAGGCCGCAGGAGAAACCCCGTTCCGCTTCGACGAGTCGTTGCCGCCACGGTGCGCGGCGCGGCGTTCGTGATGCATCGGTCATTCCAGAAGAAACCGGCAGCGTGGGAGGCATGACGATCGCTCGGGGGGTGGAGTTATGCGGCCAAAAGTTCTTCAGCGATGCGGTGCAACATTGTGTCCAGACGGGCATCAATCTCACCATGCCGCGTCTCCAGGCGGCAGTCGCCCGGCAGCAAAGAAGCGTCAGCAATCAGTTCCGGTGCAGCGCACGCCGCGAGACTTTGCACGACTTGTTCCGCTTTATCGCCGAGTCGAGCCAAGTCATCCGGATGCAGGAATACGCGCAGTTGTGGTTGTCCGGCGGCCAGACGGAGAGCATCAGAAATCATGCCGGTGGCCAGTTCGGGTTTCGCCGCCAGATTGGTTCGCAACAGCTTTGCGGCGATGGCCACCCCGAGTTCAATGGCCACGGTTTCCCAACGGACAAGCCATTGGTCGCGTTCCTGCTGCAACGCTGCCGCCACTTTGTTGAGGGCCGGCAGCGTGGTCTTCAAGTGCTCGCTGAAACGTTGATCGGCCTGCTGCTTTGCCAGTTTTTCGATCTGAGTGGCAGCGTCCTGCATCCCTTCACGACGTCCAATTTCCCTGGCGTCGGAGGTCGCTTTCTGACGCAACGCATCGGCTTCACGTTGCGCAGCGGCGATGGTTTCCTGAGCTTGCTTCTGTGCCTCCGCAATTTGCGCCATGGCGTGCGCCCGCAGGTCTTCAAAATTGAAGACGGCCGCCGGACCGGGCTGCCGGACCGAATGCGCTTTCAGCACGCGTGGAGAATCGAGTGACATGGGGTGATAAGCAAATAGGGATTGGGGAGTCGCGGATCACAAACAATTGATTGCTAGGCGATGAATTGATCGCCGCCACCACCGCCGGCGACCACGATTTCTCCAGCGTCTTCCAGGCGACGGACGATGTCGACAATCTGCTGCTGCACCCCTTCCACATCGGTCAAGCGGATGGGGCCAAGGAATTCCATTTCTTCTTTCAACGTTTCCGCCGCGCGTTGCGACAGGTTGCCGAAGATTTTCTGCCGGATTTCATCAGAGGCCCCCTTGAGTGCAATCGCCCACTGGTTGTTCTCGACTTCTTTCAGCAGGCTGCGGATCGCCTTGTCATCGAGCTTCAACAAGTCGTCGAACACGAACATCAATCGACGAATCTCGTCCGCAAGTTCGGAGTCCTGTTGTTCGAGGCTTTCGAGAATTCCCTTGTTCGTCATCCGGTCGGTGACGTTCAGAATCTGGGCGACCATCGGCACGCCGCCGCGCTTTTCCAGCGACTGGCTGAACGTGTTCGACATTCGCATCTGCAAGCTGCGCTCAACGTCAGCAATCACATCGGGATTGGTTTGTTCCATGTTCGCCACACGACGGATGACATCGAGCTGTTTGTTTGAGCCCAACCCGCTCAGCATTTCCGCCGCCAACGGAGCGGGGAGGTGCGACATGATGAGTGCGATGGTTTGCGGATGTTCTTCGGAAATAAACGTCAACAGGTTGTCGGAACCGGCTTTGTGGAGAAATCCGAACGGGACCGAGTTCATCGACTGTTTGACGGATTCCAGAATCTGACCGGCGTTGTCTTTGCCGAGCGACTGTTCGAGCAGTTCGTTCGCAAAGTTGATTCCGCCCCGTTCAATCGGGACGAGCTCCTTAAACTGTCCGTCGAACTCTTCCAGTACGCTTTGCTGCTGTTCGCGGGTGACGTCGTCCACCCTCGCGATTTCGACCATGATCTTTTCGACTTGCTCGCGCGGCAACTGGCTCAGCACCTCGGCCGAGAGGGACTTGTCCAGGCTCAACAACAGAATCGCAGCTTTGCGGACGGCGTCCATAGCCAATACATCTTGCTAAAAGGAACTGGCAACACAGGTACTATTTCGCGGCCTGTAACCATTTGCTGATGATGGCCGCCGTAGCTTCGGGATTATCACGGACGAGGCCCTGCAGCATGTCGCGTTTTGTGGCTTCCCGTGGTGGTTCAACCACGACTTCTTCTGCTTCTCCGGCCTTGGGGGCGGTTGCCATGGGAGGAAATGCGGGAGGCGTATCAGCAGGCATCGCCGGCATCGAACGGCGGACCATCATCAAGGCGATGATCGCCATCACCGCCATCATCACGGTGTTGCCCCACTGCTTCATCCATTCGGTCAGCGATTCCATGAACGTCGGTTTCACATCGGGTGGGGACGTGGAAACCCGGTCCACGGAGGTGACCGTCACCGCAGTCGGCGGAGAATCGGCAGGAATCAGTGACTTCACCGACTTCCCAACGTTCGCCAAGACTTCCTTCTCGATCGCCGCCACATCGAGCTTGGCCTGATCGGCTTCTCCTGCGGCTTTGCGCTGCGCGGCGACATTGCGGTAGTAATCACGAGGAATGCCGACACTGACCTGCACGGCCTTCGGCATCGCGGCGATGAGTTCTTTCTCCGAAGTCTCGAAGGAGACTCCGTTGAGGGCCTGGCTGCTTTCGTCACTGAACTGCCGATTGCGATCCATCCCTGGTGTTCCGCCGACGGAACCCGGCCGATTGGCCACCTGGCCCCCTTCCCCTTTGGACGGTTGTTGTTGCAGCGTGTCTTTCAGTTTCATTTCCTGGGAGAACAACGGCGCGGTCTTTTTCGGGTCGATCACCTGGCTGCGGACGAACTCCGTCTTCACTTTCTCGATGTCGACATTCACGGTCACGCCGACATCGGGAATGTAGGACAAGTCCCGTGAAATCTGATGCTGGTAACTGCTTTGGAACTCCCGAATCCGGCTGACGAGCTTACTGTCGAAAGGCTCGTCGGCGGAGTCGCCTTTGTAGCTGATGCCGTTGACGTTATCGAAAACGGTGACATCGGACGGCTTGAGATCGGGAACCATGCTGGCGACGGCGGATTGAATCGAGTTCACCAGCCGGGCGGACAATTCACGATTGTTTCGCGGTGTGACGGTGACGTTCGCCGTGGTTTGCGAGCGCTGGCTCCAGCTCCGCTTGCCAGACGACGCGATCGCGACACGGGCGTCCTGAATTTCGGGGACCGCGCGGATGATCCGGCGGATCTCCTTCAACAGCATCGCGTCCTTGCGTTCCTGCCGCTCTTTCTCGGTGCTGAAAGGCCCCATCGTTTCGTACTGCTTGAGGAGTTCCTCGCCCAGCCCGTTCGGCATCGCATCGAACTTCAACAAGGCCGCGTTGTACTTCGGCAGGTCCGCGGCAGGAACCATGATCCGTTGGCCTTCGCGCCGGAATCCCGTCAGCCCGTCCTGAATAAATGCCTGTTCGGCGGCGATCAGTTCTTCCGTCGTGTAAACCTTGCCCCAGGAAATGGCGGTGAGGGCTTCTCCGCGCGGCTGGTAGAGCAGCCAGACGAACCCGGCGATCACCATCAACGGCACGACGATGAGCGTCATCCGCTGGCTGGGTGCCATGCCGCGGAAGAGCTCCATGAATTGACGGGTAATGCGTTGCAGAACGTCCATGTCGGCAATGCTAAATCAAAGGGAGTGGAGAATTACGGATCGATACAACGGGAATGTCGGCTCCGGTCCCCTCTCCCCCGTCCGCGGGGGAGAGGGCTAGGGTGAGGGGGCGTATTGAAGCGCTCACCCCCTCATCCGGCCTAGCGGCCACCTTCTCCCCCGCAGACGGGGGAGAAGGGACCAGATTGGTAACGTCTCCACGTTGGTGCGCCTCGCGGACTCGGAAAACCCGACGCTGTTAGAACCGCATCTGCTGAATTTCGTTGTAGGCATCCAGCAATTTGTTGCGTACCTGCATGGTGAGCTTCAGTGCCAGGTCGGCTTCGCGCATCGCTGTGAAGGTTTCGACCAGCGACAATTCGTCGCCGATGAGATTCTGCTGCACAGTCGCTGTTGATTTGGCATTCAGGTCCTGCGTGGTCTTAAGGGCTTCCATCAGCAATTCTTGAAAGCCGACCGGCGTTCCGGTTGCAGCCAGCGACGGACTCGCCGGAGAGGCGATGCGGCCGGCAGCAGGATTGAACGAAAGCGGGCTGACCATGGCGAACTCTCTTGATGAACTCGATGGCTGTCATCTTCTGTAGGAAGGGCCATCCTACGGGGACTGATCCACGATCTAGCCGAGCAGTTTGTACGTGGTTTCAATCATGTCGCGCGTGACCTGCATCGTGGAGACGTTGGCTTCATAAGCGCGGGACGCTTCCATGGCGTTGACGAATTCGGTGATCACGTTCATGTTCGGATAACTGACGTAACCCTCGGCATCGGCATCGGGATGGCCGGGATCGTGTACTTTCCGCGGTGGCGTCTGATTGTCGACATCGACCGTTGCCGTCACTCCGACACCGCGAGTTTGTGCTGCGGCTTCGTGCTGCGCTTCCAGAACCACCAGCCGTCGCTGAAACGGTGATGGCTTCCCGTTTTCGTCCTGAGTGGTATGCGAATGGGCGATGTTTCCCGCGATCGTGTCGATGCGCAGGCGTTGCGCCGCCAACCCGCTGGCACTGACGTCGAGTGTGCGAAACATGGGGGTATCTCCTTCAAAGTGTCAGTCGTCAGTTGTCCGTGGTCAGTTGGAAAGAATTGCGATTGGGAACTCTTCGCTTCACAACTGACAAGTGACAACTGACCACGGACAAACTCCTACACCCGTTCCGAGATCACCGTCTGCAACTGATCGTACTGGCCTTGCAGCACCTGCACTGCGAACTGCTGCCGGAGGGAGTTCTTCGTCATTTCGAGGAACTGATGCTCCAGGCTGCGATTATTCGCGTCCTGAAAAGTCAGCCCCGGTTGTTCGGAAGGCGTCATCGCTTTGAAGAGCGTTTCGGGAAACAAATCCTCGATCCGTGAGGGCGTCGCGGTGCTCATTCCGGGGCTGATCGGTTGCTGCAGTCCGAGTGCGTCGCTTGCAGCGGAGTATGGCGTTCGTGATTGCGCCACCGCCCGCTGCAACGCCGTTTGGAACGCGGCCGCCGGCAGATCGCGGGTGCGATATCCCGGCGTGTCCACATTCGCGATGTTGCCGGCCAACACTTCCTGCCGGCGCTCGGCGAACCGCGCGACCTGTTTCAGCAGCGAGATGTTCGTCGAACCGAGCAGCGGTTGCAGCATTGGGATATCCGATTCTCCGAGGTTTGGCGACGATGTGGTCCCTTCTCCCCCGTCTGAGGGGGAGAAGGTGGCCGAAGGCCCGATGAGGGGGTGAGCGTTTCCATCCGCCCCCTCACCCTAACCCTCTC
>JBGSUN010000216.1:0-10133 GCA_041753475.1 Planctomycetaceae bacterium
TACGATGGACCCCAAAAACTGGACCAGGAAATAAGGTCGTATTTCCGAGGTTCATTTTTGAAGGGAGAGAATGCCAGGGAAGCGAAAGTCCCACAGTGTGAGTTTCAAGGCGAAGGTGGCGATTGCGGCAGTCCGTGAACAAGAGACGGTGGCACAGTTATCAAGCCGGTACTCGGTTCATTCGTCACAGATTCATCAATGGAAGCGTCATTTGTTGGAAGGCGCTGAAGGCTTGTTCGGCACGGTTGGTCGTCCACGGAAGGGAGAATCGGACGAGGTGTCGGTTGATGCGCTGTACGAGCAGATCGGTCGACTGAAGATGGAACTGGAGTGGCTCAAAAAAAAGTGGGAGAGCCTGACTGAGCGTGGAGAATCGGTGGATGTTTTACGGGTGCTGGTTGACGAGGACTCTGCGAAGTTGAGCATTCGTCGTCAATGCGAGTTGCTCGGCCTGAGCCGATCGACTCTGTACTACGAGGCGGTGGCAGAAACCGAGGCGAACCTGTGTTTGATGCGTTTGATCGACGAGCAGTACTTGGCGACTCCGTTCTACGGGAGTCGTCGGATGACGGTGTGGCTGATACACGCCGGTCATGCGGTGAATCGCAAGCGAGTGCAGCGGCTGATGCAGTGGATGGGTCTGGAGGCGATCTATCCGAAGCCGCGGTTGTCTCAGGCCAACAAGGAACATCGCAAATTCCCGTACTTGCTGCGAGGTCTGTCGGTCAATCGAGTGAATCAGGTGTGGGCGACGGATATCACCTATGTGCCAATCTCTCGGGGATTCATGTACCTGGTGGCGGTGATCGACTGGCACAGTCGCTACGTGTTGTCGTGGCGGCTGTCCAACAGTCTGGAAAGCAGCTTCTGCGTCGAGGCCCTGGAGGCGGCCTTGGAGTTGGGATGCCCGGAGATCTTCAACACGGACCAGGGAGTCCAGTTCACAAATCGGCTATTCACGGGCCGACTGGAACAAGCCGGAGTGTCCATCAGCATGGATGGTCGAGGTCGAGCGTTGGACAACGTGTTCGTGGAGCGTCTGTGGTGGAGCGTGAAGTACGAGCACGTTTATCGACACGATCATCAGACGGTGGCGTCACTGCACCAGGGGTTGGACACCTACCTGGAGTTCTTCAATCGGCAGCGTCGGCATCAAAGTCTGGAATACGCGACACCGTGGGACGTGTATCGCGGAAAGGTCATCGTGGCGGGGCCCGAGCCTCGCATTTGAGAAACCGGGAGAGGGTCGCCGCGTGTGGTGGCAGTGGCTCCGCTCCGGTTCGCTGCGCTCACCTGCGCTGCGCCACTGCCACCACACGCGAGGTTGGGAGCCTGGCTGGCGCCAGTCTCTCTAATAAAACTCGTTTTCTGGTCTAGACAACGGGGTCCACCCCAGGGTGTCACGCACGGTGTTTTGCCCCTTGGGCGATCTCTTGTTTGCCGGAACCTTTGCGGGTGAGGTTTTGATCTCAGTGCAAGCCACAGCAGTTCGTCGCGAGCCCAAGGGTGTTCCATTCTCATGTCAGCAACGATCGATCGGCTTCCACTCTGATCGACACCGCACAATTGCCCTCAACTCTGTGCAGCGCACAAGACATCCCACAAGCGTGACGGATGCACGGTATGGTCCTCCTGTGAGGACATTCACCGAAAGTTCACCGAGCGGTTCTTCTCTCGCAATTCCACGCCGGTTCAGTGAGCCGCTTCATTGGTGCGTCGAGTGTTTGCCGGTCTTTCACGCCGTTTTCCTCCGAGCAGGAACGTAGTTTGCAGACCTCTCCTGCCACGAAAGTTGCGGGCTTGTCTCCATTGAAAGGACATCGATCATGTCGTTTCGAGATGCACATACGGTCGTGGGAGCATTCCTGGATGATACGGAAGCGCGGGATGCACTCGCAGAATTGCGGAGCGCTGGTTTCGGCGATATTGACCTAGGCGTGATTCGTCGACATTCCGGCGACGCAGAGTTGATCGCTGCGGAAGACACGTATGTGGGCGAGGGGGCCGCGGCCGGCGTTGCGACGGGGGTCGGCTTGGGGGCTTTATGGGGGGCCGGAATTGTCGCGGGCGTGATGCCGATCCTTGGTCCGGCCATCGCGGGGGGGACCCTGGCGGCCGTCCTGTCAAGCGCGGCGGCGGGAGCCGTAGCCGCCGGTCTGGCAGGAACATTAATTGGCATGGGGATTCCTCGGGAAGAGGCGGAGTTCTATGAAAAAGAACTGCACGAAGGGCGGACCATCATCACCGTGAAGGCACCAGGTCGAATCGCGGAGGCGACGGAGATTATGGCCCGTCACGGCGCCTACAGCCGGACGACCGCAACGGCGCATGTCTGAAGTTTGAGATTGGTCGCTGAGATCTTGCGGGTGATCGTGGTGGAAGCGGACTACGTCCGGGAACCGGTCGCCTCGGGTGAAACGGTGGCATCGCGCGACTCGGCAGCGTGATCGGTCAAGAATCGACCACAGGGTTTCGGGTCTGCGGGGCGTGGTCATTTCTATCGCGAAAGTATCGTCTTTCAAGTAGACGCGAGAGAACATGAGCAGAATGCCCCCTGAGAGTTTGCGTGTGCAGCCGACGAACGACGCTGCGCACTCACCCCGGTTCTCCGAGCCGCGACCGTCAGGGAGGGAGTTCGGAATCGCCACGCCACGAAAAATCCGCTCCTTCACGGTCGCGGCTCGGCAGGAGAACTGAAGGCTACTTGGGCCATTCGGCGACAGCATCCTTGATCTTCTTGCCGATCTCCCACACTTGCCCGGCGACTTGGGAGAAGCGGTTTTGATCGATCGATCGCCGCAGTTCACGCAGTAGCGATGCGGCACGGGCGTGGTCCAGATGTTCGGCCATCGCGGGGACGAGATCAGTCTCGATGCCGAACAACCGGTTGTGCTGGCGATCACAACAGGTGGGAATGACCGCCTTCGCCTGGGCACCAAAGACCTCACGCGCATACTCCACGGCGGCGGCGATGTTCTTTTCTTTGGGGCGGACGGGCTTCCGCCAGTGATACGGCGGCGACCATTCCATCACGGGACTGAGTCCATCGATTTTATTCAGCGCAATGATGAGCGGCGGCGGCTTGAGTTGCGGCCGCGCGGCGTACCAGTCGGCTAACCCAGCGAGTGTTTTCACGTCGGCATCACGCGACGGTGACCGCGCATCGAGCACCAGCAGCACGAGGTCCGATTGCCGGACCGCTTCGCGCGTTTCCGTTTGTTGCTCGATGGTTGCCCCGGCATCGCTATAGCCGGTCGTGTCGAGCAGCACGAAGCGATCGCCGCGGTCGGGTGGCGAATAGGCATACCGCGCGACCTGCTTCGTCGCCGGCAGAACATCGGTCACCGCCGCTTCACGACCGATCAGCGAGTTCACGAGGCTCGATTTTCCCGCCTTCACTTGGCCAATGAGCGCAATGGTGACCGTCACCGGGGCTTCTGCCAGGACATCCACCGGAGCGGACTTTGAAGCTGTAACCGGTGTCGGATTCTGGACCTGTTTCATCCAGCGTCGATAGTGTTGGGAACCACCCTGCAAACGGCCGCTGTTGAGTTCGATCAGGTAGTAACCCGCCTGCCGGATGTAGGCCGTGTAGAACAGCCCCAGCAGGTTCTGCTGGACTTGTCCCGACAGCGGATCGACCGCGAATTTCGATGCCAGAAACCGACCAATGTTGAGCGGATTGAGCAGGATCGATGCCACCCACCCGGCGTTGCTGGCCGCCTGCCACCAGCCCGGTGCGTGCGACAACATCCGCCATTGCGACACCGTGACGAGATGTCCACCCGGGACGTACTTCAGAAACCAGTCTTCCACGTCTTCGGAGATGAGTTGCACCGCGGCGAGGATTTCGACGACCGTCCGCTGTCCGAGCGGGTCCTTGGCTTTGGGGTGATAATGCTGGGCAATTTTCAGCGCGAGGTCTTGCGTAACTTGTGTGTAGAACTGCGGGTCGCTCAATTGCTGGCTGGTGAATTCGCCCACGCGCTGCTGTTCGGCTTCTACGATCGCCGTCGCGGCCTGATCCAATGGTGTCCAGTGGGTTCGATCCAGCGGTGGTTGCGGAATATCAACCCGTGCCCCCCAGCGACGCCACAGCCACGACGCCAGTCCCCAGCAGATCGGCATCGTCCACCAGAGCCAGAACCAGTAGCCGGACTGATACAAGCTCCATCCGCCAAACCCCGCCAAAAGCACGATCGGCAGGAGCGATAAAATCGAAAGCGTGATGAACTGCCAACGTGACATCAATGAGGACCGTTCCCCGTCTGCGGGGGAGAAAGTGGCCAAAGGACGAATTGAGGGAGTGAGCGTATCAACACGCCCCCCTGACCCCCTCTCCCGCAGACGGGGGCGAGAGGACCAGACGCGTGTCGTCTACTCCTTCGTCGTCGTTGCCGAAGTCTTGTCCGATTTCTTCGTTCGCTCCGACACTTTCTGGCGAATTTCGTTGCGGGACTGCTGTAATCGTTCGGGCCATTCGAATTTCGGGGCCGTGGCGGGATCATATCCGGCGAGATGTCCCTGCAACCGAGTGGCAGGTTTGGTGTAGATCAGTTCCAAATCGCCGAACACTTCCTGACACAATGCCGCGAGTCCGGGATCGTACTCCTTCAACTCGGCCCGCGTGTCGACATGGTTGTGATCATGGTCCGGCGGGCGGTTGTTGTTGAACCACGACTGCACGCCTTCGGCAAAGTATTCATGGTGATTCGTCGCCGCATACTTCCCTTTCCACAGCCCGGCGGCAACCGCCTTGTCATACGCTGCTTTGACCCGATCGTCGAAGGTCGGATCAACAGCCACCATCCCGCGGAGATGGATGTTGTGGGCGAATTCGTGGATCAGGATGCACTCCTGATGATACGGATCGCCGGGATAACCGAGCAGGTTTTCTTCGGCCGAACTGCAATACGGATCGGTCTTCGAACCACCGGTCCCGCGGGCCCGGGCGTCCCAGTAATCCTTTGGTTTGAGCCACGCGAACTCCGGCAGATCGGTCGTGTACTCGTTGTAGCCGAGGATGCACATCCGCGACCCGCCGGCGACCATCGCCCGCTTCACGTCGGGCCGCTGCGACAACATTTTCGACACCCAGTACGCCGCTTCTTTCAAGGCATAATCGTTGACGTTCTTCGAAGCCACGATCGGGTAACCGTCGGCGTCGATGTATTTCGTATGAAACGGATCGACCTTCAACTCCGGCGGCGGAGCGGTGACCACAAACGGTTCCGCCGCGGTGACGGAGGATGCCGTCCCCGCGAGAGCAATGATCGAAAACCACCATGTTCGCATCGCTGACTCCGATCATTGGGAATGTGTGCCACGGCCGTGTCGGCCGCGCGATTATGCAGGGCGTGTTGCCACGTCTCACGGCCGACACGGCCGTGGCACACGCTTTGATTTAATCCAACGCTACGGCTTTTTCGGCGGCTTAGTGAGATCCAACCGACACTCCGCATCATGCGGCACCGGGTCGCCGACCTGGTCGACCGGGTGCGTGAAGAGATATTTCCACACGGCCTCGTGGACGAACTGGCCGGAGGCATCTTTCACCGCGGCACCGCCGGGGACGACGCTGGAGTGGGCGCGCTTGGCGTCATTCTTCACGTCGGCGGTGGTGATCAGCCGCCGGGAGTTGCCGAACGGGGCGGCGGTGTCGTCGACATTCACCACCGGGCCAAATTCATTCAGCCCAAGCAGTTCCCACGATCGGCAGTAATGGTCACCGGTCCAACCGCCATCCAAGACATGGGTGAAGACGAAAAAGCGGTTCTTAGGCGTCGCGCTCGGCAGTTTGTACCAGTTCTCAAGTTGATCACGCGGCCCGCAGAACATCACCACGCGGTCAACTTTCTGATGCAGCGCGAACCGGGCGGAGGTCGTTGAGCCGTGTGAGCTGCCGCTGATGATCACCTTATCCCACTGCAAACTTTTTTTGTCGGCGGTGAGGAACTGCTCCCACTTGCCTTGCGGATGTTCTTTCGCCAGCCACTTTACGAACTGGAACGAGCGTTCCATCATGCCGTCGGGTTGCGGAACGTCGATCGCCTCGCTGATGTCCTGCCCCGTCGCGGCTTCCAGACGGATGCGGCCGAGATGCTGATCGTCCGGCGGCGGTTCCGTGTTCAACTTGCCGAACCAGCCGTTGGCGTAGTGCACTTGAATGGCATGCAGACCGTAACCGCTCACGCGGTCGAACAATGGGGCGCTGTACCCCATTAACCAGATAACGAGCTTCCCCTGCGGTGCGACGCGGGTGTCGACGGCGGCGTGTTCGATGTCCGTCGGCTTGCCGTCTTTCTCGAAGACGAACCCAATCTCCGGATGCGGTTTCGCTCGCTTGTCAATTTCACTGGCCCGCGCCGTGATGTCGTACCGTTTGGGTGACGGATCACGATACGGCGGCACTCCGTCAGCCGCAGTGAGGACCACGGGCATGGTCACGACCAAGCCACAGAGCACGCCGAACAACAAGACGTTTCGCATCGATTCTGATCTCCAGAGGGTCAGGTGATTGTACTCACCGCCAGCAGAATGTTCCCGGCTGAAGCAGAGCCGCTGACCGCGAAAAGGAGCAAGAGAACGCAAAATCAGGAAGCGAAATTCGCCTTCTCCATGCGTCCTCTGCGACGTTTTGCGGCCGATTCTGTTTACTTCCGAACACTGGTCGCGGCCGATTTACATGCGTATCCTCTGATGGGTGGTGATCGCTCTGGTCGACAAGGAATTTCAGCATGCGGCGATGCGGGCAGTTGGTGATGGGGTTCGTGCTGTGTTGGATGGCATCGACAGCCGTTGCCGTCGAACCCAACGTCATCCAGCGGGAAAACGCGCTGCCGGGCTCCAGCGATTGGCAACTCACGCGGGTGAAGCTCGATAATCCCAATCAGGGCCGCACCTCGCTGATCGAAGGCTATTGCTCGAAGCAGAGCGTCGCCGCCGGTGAGACACTCGACATCATGGTGTCGACGAATCCACCGCGGCCGTTCACGATCGAGATTTTCCGGACCGGTTACTACGGCGGCAAAGGGGCGCGGCTCATGTCCACGCTCGGGCCGTTCCAGGGGGAAACGCAGCCCACTCCCTCACCGGGCGAGAAGAACCTGCACGAATGCAAATGGAAGCCGTCGACAACGATCACCATTCCCAAAGAGTGGGTCAGCGGTGTCTATCTCGGCCGGTTGTCGACGATCCCGCCGGATGAAAACGAAGCCGCGTGGCAAAGTTATGTGGTGTTCATCGTCCGCGACGACCGCCCCGCGGACATCCTGCTGCAATGCTCTGACAACACCTGGCAGGCCTACAATGCGTGGCCGTCGAACTTCTCGATCTACACGCATCCGAAGGGAAATCAGGGACCGTGGGCCGATGTGAGCTTTGATCGCCCGTATGGCCGGTACGCCCAACACAACAGCGTGGTGAATGACCCATTGTCCGTCGGCTCCGGTGAGTGGTTGATCTTCGAGTTTCCGCTGGCGTACTTCCTCGAACAGCACGGTTACAACGTGGCGTACTGTTCCAACAGCGACATGGTGACGCCCGACCGTGGCCTGAAGACGAAGTGTTTCATCAGCCTCGCCCATGATGAATACTGGGACATCCGGCAGTATGAAAGCGTCGTGAAGATGCGTGACTCCGGAGTGTCGTTGCTGTTTCTCTCGGGGAACGCTGTCTGCTGGGTGACGCCGTTTCGTGAGAGCCACGACGGTCGTGCGAACCGCATCATCTTCCGCGGCGGTCCCTACGGTGGCGATTACAAGTACGCCGTCGACCGGGAAAAAGACAACGGCCCGTTCCCGCATCGTGGCCCCGACGAAGGTTTTTTGATTGGGGCGAGAAATGTGGAACCCGTCAACGGCGGCGCGGACTGGGTCGTCACCAAACCCGAGCACTGGATCTTCAAAGGCACCGGTGTGAAGAAGGGCGACCGCATCCCCGGCCTCGTCGGTTGGGAATACCACGGCGATCCCCCCGCGATTCCCGGCCTCGAAGTGGTCGGCGGAGGGACCGCCCTCGTCGGTGGTGTGAAACCGCAACAATGGGTCGCCACGACTTATCCGGGACCGAAGAATAATTTCGTGTTCAATGCGTCGACGATCTTCTGGTCGCAGGGACTGAGTTCACCACCGGGCCATGTGCTGCCGTGGTCGCACTGGACGCGCCCCCATGGACCGGATGAGCGCGTGCACAAGATCACGCACAATTTGTTGACGCGCGCGATTGGTGGACACTGAGCGGTCTCCGCGCGGAGCGCGAAACCGCAAGCGGAGTCGGCGAGCGTGTGACAGCAGTATCAGGAAAGAAATTCAATGACGATTCGACTGGTTCTGTTTGCGTCTCTGATCGGATTCTTCACGACATCGGCGTTCGCCCAACCGCCCGAGCCACCGCTGGATGTCCCCGGCGTGGTCGAAGAACACGTCATGGTGCCGATGCGTGATGGCGTGAAACTGTCGGTATATCTCTACACACCGACGGGGGACGGTCCGTGGCCGGGGTTGCTCGAACAGCGCTACGCCAACGGCCGCGCCCTCGGCACACGCAAGGAACTCGCGCAACTGGCATCGAAGGGGTACATCGTCGCCCTGCAGAACTTCCGTGGTTCGCAGAAGTCGGAAGGGACATGGGTCGGTTACCGGGCTCTCGGTTGGGGGGAACTGAAAGACGGTTACGACACCGTCGAATGGCTCGCAAAACTTCCGAAATGCACGGGCAAAATCGGCACCTTCGGCAGTTCCCAGGCCGGTTTCGCACAGAATTTTTTGGCCGTGACGCAACCGCCGCATCTTGTGTGTCAGTACATGATTGATACCGGCTTGAGCTTGTACCAAGAGGGTTACCGCATCGGCGGGACCACGCGGCCGCAACGCTTCGTTAAGATGGGCGAGGTCTGCCGGGTGCCGGAACACAACCGCGCTCTGATGGACGAGTGGTTCGCGCATCCGACGTTTGACGATTACTGGGCCGCGGAAGATTGCTCGCAGCACTTCGACAAGATGAACGTGCCGTGCTTCACCGTCGGCAGTTGGTACGACTTCATGTCCGTCGGCTCCATCGACAGTTACGTCGGCCGCCAACATCGCGGCGGCCCGAAATCCCGCGGCACGCAGCAACTCTACCTCGGCCCGTGGCTGCACGGCCGCTTCAACAAGCAGGCCAAAGTCAACGAGGTGACGTACCCCGACAACGCCAGCTTCGACATGCTCACGCACATGGTGAAGTGGTTCGACCATCATCTGAAAGGCGTCGACAACGGGGTCGACCGCGACCCCGCCGTGCGGTACTACGTGATGGGCGCCGTTGGCGAAACCGGTGCCCACGGCAACGAATGGCGTTCGGCGACCGACTGGCCGATTCCTGCGACAACCACGCCGTACTATCTGCACGCTGACGGCAAGTTGACCACCGACAAACCGACCGCTTCCCACAGCGAAACCGCGTGGACGTCGGACCCGTTGCATCCCGCGGAGATCCCCGCCACCGCGGGCTTCCCCGGCGCGAAGGATGCCCGGCCGTTTGAAACGCAGAAGAACGTCCTCACCTTCACCACGGAACCGCTCACGGCCCCGGTGGAGTGGACTGGCAAAGTGCAGACGGAGATTTTCCTGACATCAACCGCGAAGGATACTGATGTCATTGTGCGTGTGAGTGACGTTTATCCCGACGGCCGGTCGATTCTGATCATCGACTATGTCCGCCGGGCGCGCTACCGCGACGGTTTTGAAAAAGAGGTGCCACTCGAACCGGGCAAAGTGGAAAAAGTCGCGTTCGACGTCGGTTCGCTCAGCCAGATTTTCGCGAAAGGCCACCGCATCCGCGTCACGCTCGCCAGCACCGGCGCCCCGTTCTACGAACCGAACCCACAGACCGGCAAGCCCCTCACCATCGATTTCCCCGCCGACGCCGTCGTCGCAACCAATAAGGTTCGCCACGATAAAGAGTTTTCCTCGAAAGTGATCGCCCCCATGGTGGGCTCTGCGCGGTAAAATGGGCTCTTCCGTTTCTAGGTGTAGAAACCGAGGAAAAGCGTGCGGATCGTGTTCGCCATGTCGTGGATCTGAGAAACGGTGAACGAGACGGCCATTCCGGCCAGGTTGATGTCGAGGCTCAGCCGGTTCCACAGCGTCGCG
>JBGSUN010000217.1:0-10159 GCA_041753475.1 Planctomycetaceae bacterium
GCGGCTGGCGCACCGACCTCCAACTGTCCATTGATCTGTGCCGCCATCTGACGCGCGACGTCTTGACTGGGACCAACCCGCGGCCGTCGCCGCCGACCTTCTTCATAGTAGTACAGATACCAGACCAGACCGCGTCGATAGCCTTTGACTTTACCGACGCGAAACTCGGTCTCCGTATGCCGTGAACGAGACTTGGCAGTTGCCATGGACATCTCCCAGCAGAGAACCCTCCCACCACAAAACGCCACAAACAGCGCCACAAACGGGAAGGAGCCAGAAGACTCCAGAAAGGCAACTGCCCGCGAGGCAATCAGTTGCGTCTCGCGGGCAGTCAATCAAGCGGAGAGGCAGGGATTCGAACCCTGGGATGAGTTGCCCCATCTCCGGTTTTCAAGACCGGTGCAATCGGCCGCTCTGCCACCTCTCCGGGGTGTGGACAACTTGTGGGGGAGTTTAAGTTCGCCCGTTCATCGACCACGACAGCGAAATTGCAGTTTAATCGCTGGCCGTTGAGCTGGCAATCGGGAGCTTGGGTTTGGTTCGATGGCAATCAACACTCATTATTGACGAACGGTCGGTGGCGGCTTGCCTTCGTCTAAGAAAGTGGGCGTGCCGTTATCCGCGCGAGGACCACTCGACGAAACGAGGGCGGGTGCGGTGATCGGACAGCAGGATGACCACGCGTCGGCCATCGGTGAAATAAGGGTCGCCGGTCAGATTGCGTCGCGGAGCCGAGGCTGTCGATGGCTCCATGGCCACCACATGGCCGGCCGCTTCGACATGTTCGGCATCGAGCAAATCGTCCAGCACGTAATCACGCGCTTCGTCGACATCGGGGTCGATTCGGTGCGTGGTGAGATTCCAGACTTTGGTTGTAAACCGTACGCCGATATCACGGCTGATTTGGCCGATCCACACCGGGTTATTGTGGAGACGAAACGGCGCGAGCCACAGCCGGAGATGTAATCGAACATTGATCGAGTTGCGAATCTGCTGGAGTGCAATGTCCTGACTGCGGCCGAAAAGGTACAGCGGGCTGACCGGAGAGTAGCGATACTCGGTCCCTAGCAAAAAGGCTCGAACCGTCTTCCAGCAGGTGGCCAGCGTGATCGCTTCGGTTTCGTCCCATCGACCGACGAATGAACGGAGTAATGTCTCAAACGAACCAATGATGACCAGATTCATCGGGTCACCCTGACCACGAGACGTGCGATTCGTCGTCACCGCTGCGGTCTCGCGCAGACGCTCCGTCAACATCGCAACGGTACAGGACTCAAACTCGGCCGATTTTGTCCGCTGGGCCAATTGTTGATGCTCATAATCCACTGCAAGATTCGGCACTGCCAGTGAGAACGTCAGATCGATATCCGTAGGAATCGATTCGTGCGGGTTGCTTGTACCTTCAGTTGGTGCAGCGAGATTGGAGGCCGAACTGCTCTTCAAGGCCATTAAGTAAACGCGGACAACTTTCGTCCCGGCGTCCAAAGTCGTGAAAACAAACCCTTCCGCGGTGTCGCCGGGGGGAATGGGGCGACGATGGAAACCGAGCGACTGAAACCAGTGATCCATCCGCTGATTCGCCCATTGTGCGGTGATCAATTTTAGTGGGATCAGCAGCAACAGAGGCGAGACCAGCCAGCCCAACAGCCCGAAGGCAGACAACCGTTTGAGAATGGAGAAGTGGCAACGTGCCGCGGCTTCCAGCGGTGGAGAATAACGGGGATCGAGGGTGCGAAACTGGAACCTCAACGTGTTGGGGGAGTCATTTTTCACCCGCAGCAACACGGGCTGTAACCCGTGATGTGCCAACGGGACACCGAAGAGCTTTTCACTCTCGCGGACATCGGGAATCGCCACCGTGACAGTGACGTGGCCCTCTGTCTGAGTTTCCCCTCGGGATAGAAACGACCGGTCATCTGCCTGCGGATGATAGGGCGTTGTCAACAGCCGCTCGGCCAGCTTCCAGACAGTCGAAAGCATAAACATGGAGATCCCGGAGAAAAACAACTTCGTCGCCTTGCGCATCGACAGGCGGAGCCAGTCTTGTCATTTGCGAGGAGAAAGACAATTCCGGCGGCGTGACTCGTTTATCACCGACATCGTCTGCAATCACTTTCGGGATCAAAGACCGCTTCCGTTCATCGCGATCAGAGCCGCTTGACAGTGGAGTCTGCAGAATCCCGGCAGTGCCGTCTGCTTGCACACAGTGCTGTGACAACGTAACTTGCACCGGCGCGAATTTCTTTCACCGCAACGAAAGCAGCGCAGTTCATGGGCGACTCGCCACCCGTTCACAGCAAACGCAACATCCCAGCGGCGTCGAAGATCCCTCCGCCGGACTTGCACAATTCGACGCCACTGACATGGCGGCTTGGTATCCTCGGTGGGCTCGCGATCATTCTTGCTGCGGCCTATGGACTCGACCAGGTCGGTGGTGCCCGCTTCCGTTCGGCCTGCGGCTTCTTCTTCTTCTTCTTCTTCTTCTTCGGACTGGTAGCACTCTTCTCCACGAACCTGCGTCGTGTGAATTGGAAAACCGTTGGATGGGGCGTCGCGTTGCAGTTTGCGTTAGCGGTGCTGGTACTGAAGGTCGATGCTGCATACCGGGCCTTCGAAGTCGCCGGGCACGTGGTGAAATCGTTCATTGGCTTCTCCGATCAGGGGGCCGAGTTCGTCTTTGGTAACCTCGCGCGGCCAGGCGACCTCGCCCTTAATCCTGGCGTCGAGTTTCTGTTCATCTTTGCATTCAAGGCGTTGCCGCCGATTCTGTTTGCCTCGGCGTTTTTCACGTTGATGTATCACTTTGGCGTGTTGCAATTCTTTGTACGCGTCCTGTCCCGCGCGATGGTTTACCTGATGGGAACCAGCGGTGCGGAGACGCTGTCGGTCTCCGCGAACGTTTTCATGGGGCAGACCGAAGCCCCGTTGATTGTGAAGCCCTATGTCCCCGAAATGACCGCTTCGGAACTCTTCACGCTGATGGTCAGCGGGTTCGCCCACATCTCCGGCGGCATGATGGTGGTTTATATCAATTATGGTGCCGACCCGGTCGCCGTTCTGGCAACCTGTGTGATGGCGTGTCCCGGCAGCCTGTATCTCGCCAAGCTCTTCCTGCCGGAAACGACCACCCCCAAGACTGGCGGCACCGTGAAACTCGATCAGGGCAAATCGCCGTACGTGAATGCGGTGGATGCCATCGCCACCGGGACGCGTGATGGCCTGCAACTGGCACTCAACGTCGCGGCGATGCTGATTGTCTTTATTGCTTTCGTCGCCATGATCGATGCCCTCCTCGGGGGCATCAAACCCGGTCTGCTGTACTGCGGTGTGTCGGCCGAGGGGTTGGCCGTCTGGCCCGATGATCTGTCGCTGCGACAAATGTTCGGCTGGCTGTTTTCCCCAGCGGCATTTCTGATGGGCGTGGATTCCGCCGATGCCGAAAAAGTCGGCAGCCTGCTTGGTTCCAAACTCGCCATCAACGAGCACTACGCCTACTTGCAATTGAAACAGTGGAAGACGACGGACGGTTTCATGACGCCGCGGTCGTACCAACTCGCCGCATTTGCGCTGACGGGATTCGCGAATTTTTCATCGGTTGGAATTCAACTTGGCGGCATCGGAGCGCTCGCACCCGATCGCCGCGCCGATCTCGCCCGTCTCGGCGGACGTGCCCTTTTCGTCGGCTTCACCGCCACGCTGCTGAACGCTGCAATTGCGGGGATGTTGATTGATTGACAGTGACTCGCACGCCGCCACACGGCCGCAGAAGGTCCGCAACCTTCGTCCGGCCCTCGGTTCCGAAGACCTGCCTAGGTTTTAACCCAGCGTCGTTCGCGATGACTCTTCAAGACCGCTTCGCACAGCAACAATTCACGATGCCCGTCCGCGAAGGTCGGAAACGGCGGTGCGACCGAACGATCCCCCGCGGCGATATACTCGTAGAACGCGCGGCAGAGTTGCTTGAACGTGTCCGGGAAACCTTCGTTGTGACCGCCGGGGTAATCGCTGTAGGGACGAACCGCGGCCGACATCAGCGACGGATCACGAATCAAAAGTTCGTTCGCCGCGCCGCGGTGGCCGATCCAGAGATCGTTGGGGCGTTCACTTTCCCATGCCATTGCCGACTTCGCCCCGGCGATTTCCCAGCGCAGACAGTTTTTGCGTCCCGCCGTCACTTGGGAAACGTGCATGACACCGCGGGTACCGTTGGCAAATTCGAGCAGAATCGCACCGTAATCGTCCGTGGTAATTTCGACGGGCGTCGTGTCCGTTGCCACGTCTCCGGTGAATGTCTGCACGCTTCCCGCGGGGGGGCGTTGCCGGGTGGTGTGCACCGTCTTCAAGTCTGCGCACACGGCGATGATCGGTTGATTCACAAGGAACTGCACCAGATCGAGCCAGTGCGTGCCGATGTCGGCCACCGCGCGGAGTTCACCGCCGTCGTCGGCCAGCACCCGCCAGTTGAAATCGGTCGGGTACAGCAACCAGTCTTGCACGTACGCGCCGGAGACATGAAAGACCTCGCCCAGATCGCCGCGGCGAATGCGTTCCCGCGCTTCAAGGCACAGCGGATAAAAGCGGATGTTGTAATTCACGCCGCACACGCGATCCGAAGCCGCAGCCAAATCGGCGAGCTGCGCGGACTCCGCCGACGTCATTGCCAACGGCTTTTCGCAGAGCACATGCTTGCCCGCTGCCAGCGCCGCCTGCACTTCGGCGAAGTGATGCCGATTCGGTGTCGTGAGATGCACCGCATCGACCGTGTCATCCGCAAGGAGTTCGGCGAGATCGCGATATCCGCGCGGAATGCCGAGCCGTTCCGCCGCCGCTTGTGATTTGTCGGGACTCGATCCCAGAATTCCCGCCACATGCACACCGGCCCGGCGGAGTCCTTCCACATGCACCGGCCCGATAAACCCGGTCCCGACCACAGCCGCGTTGAATGTTGTCATGCTGCTCCTCTTGTTCCCATGCTCCGCGTGGGAACACACGGCCGAGACGCTCCGCGTCGACTTTGGTCGTGACTTCCTCTGGTGAAATCGACAGGGCTGCGACGCAGAGCGTCGCAGCCGTGCGTTCCCACGCGGAGCGTGGGAACGAGTTCGTATCACTGCCCGCCGACGATTTCGTAGGTCGCGGAAGAATCGTCTGGCACCGACAGTTCCACACGCAGTTCCGGTTGCGATCGCGCCGACACTTCGACACGCAACGTGACCGTGTGGCGACCCGCTTCCAGTTCCATCACGATGGGCTGCTCCGGCGGCGCGGGTTGGGCGTCGATCCACGTCTGAAACGTTTCGGAAGAAGTCACATTGACAGCGATGTTGCCTGCCGTCCGGACATCGAATTCCCCTTTCAGAATGAGGATCGTCGGTTCCTGACCGGCCCGCAGTTCCTCCAGTGGCAACGTTCCGGGAACGAGAGCATACACGGGGACCCACGCTGACGGTTCGCTGCCCACCACATACTGGCGGAAGTGTTCGAGGTGCGGGACTTCCGCCGTCAATTCCTGCGGCGGTTGGGCCATCATCCGCCAGCGCTGGATCGTCTTGCCCTGGTAGACGGCGTACGGCCCTGGCTTACCCAGTTCGGAAATGAACCGCGCGAGGTCCAGCAGTTCATCGCGGGTGAGGAACTTGGTGAGTCCCTGCGGCATCAGCGACTTGCCGTCCGCTTCTTCTTCAATGTCAGCGGTCGGGACGGTGACCGTCGCGCCGGTGACATCGCGGACGTTGACGCGCACTTCATCCCGATCAATGACCACGCCGGTCACCACTTTGCCGCTGTCGAGCGAAAAGACCTTGGTGACGTACTGTTCCTTCACCGCGAGGTTGGGGTTGAGGATCGAATTGACGATGTAATCGACCGGAGACGAACCACCAACGGCGCTCAATTCCGGGCCGACTTGACCGCCGGCGCGGCTGACGCTGTGGCACTTCATGCAGCTCAAGTCTTTCCGGCGGAAGATCCGTTCCCCACGCGCGGCATTCCCGTGGGCAATGACATCATCGACGAGCTTGCCGATTTCTTCCGGCGTCGGCGGCGCGGGGTCAGCGGCAATCCCGGCGATCCTGCTGAGGACACCCGATAGCATGGGGTCGCTGCGACCCACCGAATACATGTACCGCAGCGCCACTTTGGCCACATCACCCGACGGCGGATGCTGGTCGATGGCGGCGGCCAACCGGTCGCTGCCCTCTTTTCGCGAGAAAAACGCATCGAGCATCGAGCCCGTGTCGTCCGTCGGCTTGGCGGTCAGCAGCACGCGCGCGGCTTGCTGGGCCGCTGTAGCGATATCGAAGCCTGCCAGTCCGACAATGGCCTGCATGCGAATCCCCGGCGTCGGACCATCCGCGGCCAACTGTTTCAACGTGTCCTGGGCCCGCGGATCGGCGATCGTCATCAAGCCGTCAATCGCAGCCCGGCGAAGTTCGGCAGACGTATTTTTATCCAGCGCCAATTTTTGCAGCGCGGGCGTAATGTGAGTGTCTTTCCAGGCCGCGGCGAGGCGCAAGGCACCGCGTTGCAACGCCGGGTCTTTCGCCGCTGCGGGACCAACCACCAGCGACTCCAGTGCCCCGAGTTCTCCCGCGGGCTTGATCTTGCGTGTCACCGCCGCGTCGGTCAGCCATCCCACCGCTTTGGGTCGAATCTCGGCGGGGAGTCCCTCCGCGGCGACGAGCTTGTCGAAAATCACGCGCAGATCGTGCTCGTTGCCGCGGTTGCAGATCATCTCGACGACCGCACCCTGCCGTTCCGCTGGCAAACGTCCGCTCTGAAAGAGTTTCATCAGCGGACCAACGGCGCTGGGAGGATCTTCGGCATGCACGGCGACCGCAAACAGCGCAGCGCAAGCAAGGAGAGCGGACATCAGAAAGCGTAAAAATGTCATGGCGAGAACTTCACTCGGCGACGGAGAAGCCCGGCATTTTCCGAAATGCCGGGCTTCTGGATTTTTAACGGCGAGATACAGACGCCCGGCATCTCCGAAGATGCCGGGCGTCTTCCTGGAGCAGGTTACTTTTTGACAGCCTTGATGCGCCGGTCCAACGTCTTGTTGGTTTCGTCCAGCGTGTGTTTCAGATACGCATCCTGATCATACAGCAACGATTCGACCGCCACTTCTGCGGCCTTGGCGGCGTCCGCCCCGTTGAAGTAACTGAGCGCCCACACGGCCTGCAAACGGACGCGGCCGGCTTCGTCGTTGACTTGCGCCCGCAGCAATTCGAGCGGATCGGACAGACGATCGCGCCAGCCGACCAGCACGCGCGTCGCCGCGGCGCGGGCTTTGGATTCCGGCGATCGCAGGACTTGCTTCAGCAGCGGCTCGTTGACCTCGTTGTGGTTCTGGTGCAGCCACAGGATTTCCAACTGGTGATGCGGAAACTCGGCATCTTTCGGGTCAAGACCGGCGAGCCACTTGTTCGCCGTCGTCAGCACAACTTCCCGCGGACGGCCCGACAATTCGATGCGAGTCCGGTACCGCACGCGATCATCTGGCGACTTGAGATTATCAAGCAGCGCTTCGACGCTGGCCCCGGCAATCGGCGCGGGCTTGAGCAACTCGCGGCTTTCGTGACGGACACGGTAGACGCGGCCATGCTCTTTGTCGCGGCTGGGATCCCGCAGGTTGTGCTGCATGTGGCCGATGATCGGGTTCTGCCAATCAGTGAAGTAGATCGCACCGTCGGCACCGACTTCGATGTCCGCGGGACGGAAGTTCGGATCGGACGAGTACACGATCGGCTCGACTTCCACCGCGCCGAAGCTCGAATCTTTGTCTTCCTTCTTGTATTGCAGGATGCCCTGGAAACCGATCACGTTGGCGACCAGCAGGTTGCCGCGGTGTTCTTCCGGGAAGTGACTGCTGCTGAGAACTTCGACACCGGAACAGGGCCGCGTCCGCTGCTGGTAAACCTGCGGCGTCCGGGCGTGCTTGTTCGGGTAATCGACATCACCGGAGAACAGCAGCGCGTGATACGGTTGGGCGCCGGTACCGTCCCAAACGATGTCCTGACCCCATTTGTCGAAAATGTGGCCGTGCGGATTGGCGAAGCCGTACGAGACGTACACATCAAACTTCTGGGCCCGCGGCTCGTAACGGAACACCGCTCCATTCGCGACACGGCGGGTCGGTCCCCACGGTGATTCGACCTGCGTGTGATGGAAGGTCCCTTCCTGGAAATACATCGCCCCGCCCGGATCGAGCGTGAAACTGTTAGCCGTATGGTGCGTGTCCGCCGTGTCGAGACCGTGAACGACCATTTCCTTCACGTCGCACTTGTCGTCGCCGTTGGTGTCTTTCAGGAAGACGATGGTCGGCCCCTGCGAAATGAGTACGCCACCGTTCCAGAACTCGAAACCCGTCGGATTGTGCAGGTCCCCGGCGAAGGTCTTGCAGACATCGGCTTTGCCATCGCCGTTGGTATCTTCGAGAATGAGCAGCTTGTCATTCATCGGCGTCGTGGGCTTCCAGTGCGGATAGGTGATCCAGCACGCCACCCACAACCGGCCCTTCGTATCGAACGCCATCTGCACCGGATTGACCAGTTCCGGGAACATCGTTTCATCGGCGAAGAGTTCGACCTTCATCCCTTTGTGGACGGTCATCTTGCTGATGGCTTCTTCGCCACTCAGGAAGAGATGCTTGCCGCCTTCAAGACTGCCCGGTTTGTTGGAAATGACCTCCAGAAAGCCGGGAAGATTGTTGTCGGCCGGCTTCATGTCCTTGCCTTGAGCCGTCGCCCACACGGCTTGATCGCGGTTAGACGTCAGCACGTCGAGTGTTTCGAGTTCCTTTGCACCAACGGAGTAGTTAGAGAGCCCGTCACCGTAGCCGCCGGGACCTTCCGAGAACTTCAGAAAGGCCCGTTCGCCGTAGGTCGAAAACCCGTCGGTCACACGGTAGCGGTTGTACCAGTACCAGTTCTTGTCGTTGACAGCGGCCAGCACGTTCTTGACGTCTTCGACTTTCGACGTGCGCGCTCCGAAGAGGGCGTGATCGATGTGTGTCGCGACAATCCAGTCGCCTTTGTCATTCTGATGAATCCCATTGATCGTCGCGGGGGCCTCGATCTTCACCGCCGCTCCGTCGAGCATCAGCGGTTCTCCGCGGAACGTCTTCAAAGACGTCGTGAAAGCATCCACGAACGGGACTTCGTTGGCCTTGGCGACTTCCGCCATCGCCTCGACATACCGCTTCAGCCGGGCGTTCGCAGTGTCCACCTGCGCCTTGGTCAGCAAGTTGGGGTCATTCACATAGTCGTGCGAAATCGGAGAGATCAGCACCAGCTTCGGGGCGCTTTTCCGATTGTACTTCTGGCTGAGCGTGTGCTTGATAAACGCCGTCAAATCATCCTTGAACTTGGGCAGTCCGGCTTCGCCGCCGAAGGATTCGCCGTAACCATAAAAGGCGAAGATGACATCGGCTTTCGTGTTCGTCAGTGCCAGCCGGTCTTCGCTGACCTTTCCCTGATCGCGCGACGACAGCTTATTCGGTTGCGGGACCGGGGCGGATCCTGCCAACCATTCATCATGCGACCCAAAGGACATGGACCGCATCCGCGCGTTGCTGTCACGGAAACCGTTCACTTCATCGCCGCTGTAGGCCAGATTGCGAAACGTCAGATTGTGTTGCGGGAATCGCGTCACAATCATCGTTTCGAGCCAGCCATAATGCTGCATCCGTTCGGCAAACGTACCACCGACGATGCAGATGTGATCGTTCGGTTGCAGTTCCAGCAGCGGCGCCGCGGTCGCCGTTGTGGCAACACACGTCAGCACCAGCCAGAGGCCCGCGAATCCCTGTCCCCAACGCTTCATGAAGTCGATCCTTGAGATGTTCGTCTGCGACCCCGCCGCGGCATGATCCGTCGGGGATGGTTCTATCAACGGTGGCGTTTGGGATTGTAACCGGTAACCGCTATTCCTCTGCAAGCGTTCCTGCTGACAATTGCCTGATTTCTCCGAGCCGCGACCGTCAGGGAGCGTGTTCTTACGATCGTTATCGAACAGAACGCGCTCAGGGCGGTTCAGTTCGTGAAGTAGCCGAGGATGGTGAAGAGGGGTTGGGGATTCCAGGCGAAATCTCGTCGGGCTTCGGCGAGATTGTGGGGGTTTTGCTGTCGACACAGCGTGATGGCGGCGTTCCGCGCGGCGG
>JBGSUN010000218.1:0-18607 GCA_041753475.1 Planctomycetaceae bacterium
CTGCGATCAACGTCAAATCAAAACGAACTCGCTCCCTCACGGTCGCGGCTCTGACGGAGGCCGTGCGTTAACCAATCCCCGGTACCGGAAACGCCTGGCAGAATTCTTTGATTTCGCTGCGGGTGCGTTCAATCACCGTGGTGTCATCGGCGTGTTTCAGGACGGTGAGAATCCATGCCCCGACGCGCTTCATCTCGGCTTCTTTCATGCCGCGGGTGGTGAGCGCAGCGGTGCCGAGGCGGACGCCGCTGGGGTCGAGTGGTTTGCGGGGATCGTACGGAATCATGTTCTTGTTGACGGTGATGCCGGCGCGATCGAGCGTCTGTTCACCGATCTTCCCGGTCAGGCCGATGGTGGTGACGTCGGCAAGCATCAGGTGATTGTCGGTCCCGCCGCTGGCGAGTTTCAGCCCGCCGGCCATCAGCGTTTCCGCGAGGACTTTCGCATTGGCGACGATCTGTTTCGCATACTCTTTGAACGACGGCTGTAACGCTTCCTGGAAGCAGACGGCTTTCCCGGCGATGACGTGAACCAGTGGTCCCCCCTGCAATCCGGGGAAGACGGTTTTATCGATCCCCTTCGCCTGGGCTTCCTTGCAGAGCACGAACCCCGACCGCGGGCCGCGCAGCGTTTTGTGCGATGTCGAGGTCACAAAGTCCGCAACCGGCACCGGGCTGTTGTGAATCCCGGCAGCGACGAGACCCGCATAGTGGGCCATGTCGACCATCAGCAACGCCCCGACTTCCTTCGCGATTTCCGCGAATTTCGCGTGGTCAATCTCCCGCGGATAGGCACTCGCCCCGGCGACGATCAGTTTGGGGCGATGTTCCCGGGCGAGCGTTGCGACCTGATCGAAATCGATCCGGTGATCGTCCTGCCGCACGCCGTAATGGACCGGACGGTAGAGTTGGCCGCTGAAATTCAGGCTCATGCCGTGGGTGAGATGCCCGCCGTGGGCCAGATCCATCGCCAGAAACACATCGCCCGGTTGCAGGACTGACATGTAGACCGACATGTTCGCCTGCGATCCGGCATGCGGCTGCACGTTGACGTGTTCGGCACCGAAAAGCTGCTTGGCCCGATCGCGCGCCAGATTTTCCACCTTGTCGACGAACTCGCAGCCGCCGTAGTACCGCCGACCGGGGTAACCCTCGGCGTATTTATTCGTCAGGATCGTCCCGACGGCTTCGAGCACCGCGGCACTGGTGTAGTTTTCCGAAGCGATGAGTTCGAGACCGTCGCGTTGCCGAGCCCGCTCTTCATCAATGGCGTGGGACAGGGCGGGATCGAACGCGGAGAGCGCGGACATGGTCAAAATTTCCTTCGCAAGCGGCAGAGCGACATTCCGACACCGCCCGTCTTATAATGCGGGCCGCGATGACGCATTGTAGCCATCTCGACCGTGAGTTGCACTGGGATCGGCACGGACTGAGTGTCGCAGAAATGACAGGAGTGCAAATTGAAAAGTGAAAATTGAGAATTGCAAATTGAGTCAGAAAACGGCGTCAAACCGTTGTCTGATCCATTTTGCACTTTGCAATTTTCATTTTGCACTTTGCAATCCTGCGAACCAAATAGACTTCGCAGAATGCCCGACGCTCCCGCTGAACCTGTTGTTGCCTCTTCCCCGCTGCTGGCGGGGGAGCGCGTCGCGTTCACAGGCATTTTAGCGTCGATGACGCATCGGCAGGCGGGAGAACTCGTCGAACAGCACGGCGGACAGCCGGTGCAGCATGTGACGCAACAAACGACCTTGCTGGTCATCGGGGAAGAAGGGTGGCCGCTGGAAGAAGACGGGCAGCCATCGGTCAAGCTGATTCAAGCGCAAGCGGTGCAACAAAAAGGAGCCCCGCTGCGGATTCTGAGCGAATCGGAATGGCTCACGGCGCTCGGGTTGGAAGCGGTGCGGCCGCATCAGTTGTACACCCCGGCGACGCTGAGCCAACTCCTCGGATTATCCGTCCACGATATTCGCCGGTGGGAACGGATGGGGTTGATTCATCCCGTCCGCCGGGTGATGCGGTTGCCGTATTTTGATTACGCGGAAGTCGTCGCCGCCCGGCGGTTGGCCGATCTGATTGCGTCTGGAGCGTCGGCGGAATCGTTAGCGGTCTCGCTGGACCGCCTGCGACATGTGGTGCCGGGGATAGATCGGCCGCTCGCCCAATTGCAGTTGCTCACGCAGGGATCGCATGTTCTCTACCGCGATCCGAAAGGGTGGGTGGAACCGTCCTCGGGTCAGCGTGTCTTCACGTTCGAGGAACCGTCGCCGCCGAACGATGTGCCGCCGGAACCCGTGACGAGCGTCCCCTTCCCCGCCGTGCGACCGGACACGCCCGCGCATCCGCCGGACCACTGGTTTCGCGAGGGTTGCCGGTTATCGGAAGAAGGCCATCTCGCCGCCGCGGTGGAAGCGTACCGGTTGGCACTCATCGCCAGTCCGAACGAGGCGGATTACCATTTTCATCTGGCGGATACACTGTATCGCCAAGGGAACTTGCGCGGGGCGATCGAACGGTATTTTGTCGCCGTCGAGCATGACCACGAGTTTCTGGAAGCGTGGACACAACTCGGTTGCACGCTGGCGGAGAGCAACGACCTCGACGCCGCACGGGATGCGTTCCGGGTCGCGCTCGATCTGCACCCGGACTTCCCGGACGCCCATTTCCACCTGGCGCAACTGCTGGAACGGCTCGGCGACGCTTTGGCCGCCCGGCACCATTGGCAGACGTATCTCACGTTCGACCAGCGCGGCCCGTGGGCAGAACTCGCGCGGCAACGGTTGGGCGACCCCACTTAGCCCCCCGTTGTCCGCAACGGGGGGGGAATCGCGCCGTACGAAGAACCCCCGGTTGAAGACAACCGGGGGCTAAATGGTTAGTGCTCGTCGGTGTGATACGCGGCCCCGGTGCCGCTGTGCGGGTCGTCGCTGGCGTTGGCGTTGTAGCACATCCACACGGTCACCGAGACCATCAGCGTCAGCAGAATGCAGAAGAACACCGCCAGGAGCTGGCCGATAGCGACGCCGGCCTTCCGGTCTTCTTCATCGAAGAATTCCCGTTCCTGCTTTTCGAACCGCAAAGAATCCAGCGTCGCCGTCGCGGTCACTCCGTGCCCGTGATCGTCGTGCGAATGGTCGCTCATCACCACAATTCCCGAAATCGTGACCCAGGTTCCAATTGAGCCGCTATTCTGAACAGGACCGGGGCGTCTGTCGAGTCCAACCGCATCCGCAGGGAAATTCCAAGTTCCAAAGGCCAAATCCCAAACAAATCACAAGTTTCAAATTCCAAACGAGAACGGGAAGGCGTGCTGCCGTACAAAGGTCATTCACGAATCTCTTCGTTTGGAATTTGGCCTTTGGAACTTGTTTGGTATTTGGATCTTGGAATTTGGAACTTCCTTCCCGTCGGGTTGACCATCCGCCCGCCGATTTTCACACTACCGTCATCTCCCGTTCACGTCCCCTGCCCTGCGTGAAAGCTTGTCATGACGATTTCGTTTGATTGTCCGGAATGCGGCCGGAGTTATGATCTCAAGGACGAACTCGCCGGGAAGAAGATCAAATGCAAAGGGTGTGACGCAGCGATTCGGGTGCCAGCCGCCGCGGAGGAATTGGACGATCTGACGGAAGACGATGGTCTGAACAATCCCGAGGACGATTTCCTCAAAGAACTCAACCGGAAATCGACCCGCCGTGGGTCTTCGTCCGGGAGCAGCAAGCCGAAGAAAACCAAAGCCTCCTCGTCGGGAATGAGTACCGGTGCCAAGTGGGCCATCGGCCTGTCCGTTGTCTTCGGCGGCTTGGTGGTGGTTTGTTGCGGCGGACCGGCGATCTTTGGGTTGTTTGCGTTTCGTCAGTTCACCGTGGGAGAAACGGCCCCGGCGGGGATGTCCTTCGAGCAATGGCGCGCTAGTTCCCCCACAAAATTGACCCAGCACGGCCCGTCTCCACAGCCCTATGAAGACGAACCGCTGCCACCAGATGTGACCCAGATCATCTATCCCTCCGGCAATTTGCAGTTGAAAGCGTGCGTCTACCGTCCGCCCGGTGTGGAAGAACCGCGGCCAGCGCTGGTTTATTTCCACGGCGGCTTTGCATTCGGCGTGGAAGATTTGACGGAAACGTGCCAGCCGTTCATGGATGCCGGGTTCGTGGTGATGGGGCCGATGCTCCGCGGGGAAAACGGCAACCCCGGCGAATTCGAGATGTTCTACGGGGAAATCGACGATGCGCGGGCTGCGTGTCAATGGCTCGCTCAGCAACCGTATGTCAACAAGGACCGGATTTACACGTTCGGTCACAGCATCGGCGGCGGTGTCTCGGCGATGCTCTCGATGATGGACAACGTCCCCATTCGCCACGGCGGCAGTTCCGGCGGAATGTACGATCAACTCACGTTTCTCGGCTGGATGGATACCATCCCCTTCGAGAACACGCCGCGTGAACGGTCCGTGAGATTGCTCGTGGGCAACACACAACTGATGCAGCGGACCCATTACGCCTACGTCGGCATCGACGATGATCCGTTCGATGACGTCGTCGAAAAGTTGCAGAAATCCACCACGGAAAAGCTCAAAGTGGAAACGGTCCCCGGCGACCATTTCACGAGCTTTGATGAGTCGATCCGGCGGTATTTGAAGGTGGTGGAAGCGGATAGGTGAAACGAATGTTCAGCCCGGATCGTTGATCTTCAATTCACGAGACGAAGCAACGTCGTAGTCCCTTCTCCCCCGTCCGCGGGGGAGAAGGTGGCCGATAGGCCGGATGAGGGGGTGTTCGCTTCAACAAGCCCCCTCACCCTAACCCTCTCCCCCGCGGACGGGGGCGAAGGGACCGGAATCTGCGCGATCTCCCGAGTCTCAGAGAACCTTCATTGTCCCGACGAGCGTGAACCCGTTGGTGACCCTGCGATCGGCATGCCGTCCGGCATCGGGCGACCGGCGACGAGGAAGTTTTCTTCGTGGCAAAGTTTCCGCAGCCGACCGTAGATTTCGAAGCTGTCCGGATAAACCCAGAAGGTCATCGTCGTGTCCGGCGGGGCGTCCAGCAGTGAGGCATAGAATTTGGAACCCGGTGTGAGGGCCTGATCCGCGGTTTCGGTGAAGAGATCCCGCTGCGGTTCAATCTCGAAATGGACGACACTCACGCGGTACATGCCGGGACCGTTGCGGAGTTCCTCGATGCCGGTCAGGTTGTCACGCTGCATGATGAATTTGAGCAGGAAGCCGTCGATGGGGCCGATCTGGCTGTGATGCTGCCGCGTCTTGGCGAGGATGTCTTTCTTCCGTTCCACCTGGTCTTTCAGTCGTTCCTTGAATTTCTCCATCGGCACAATCGCCACCCGGTTGTTGAGCAGTTGAAAGTGCCGTTCTTCGCCGGAAATCACGCGGCTCAGGGGGGTGATGCGATGTTCGATCTGGCTGCCGACGGCCGGTGGTTGGGCCTGGACTTCCCGTAGTTGCCCCTGCAGTTGCGCGATCGTTGTGCGGAGATTTTCCAACTCGACGGTGGTTGCCGCCTGTTGCTGTTCGACGACAACCGCTTCGGAGGCTTTGCGTCCATAGATCGCTTTCATCGACTGCAAGCGCTGTTCGATGTTCTCCAGCGATTCGTGGGTCTCCGTCAGCTTGCGCTTCGCAGACTTGGCCGCTTCATTGAGCGATTGAATCTCTTCGTCCAGGGATTTTGCCGCGGCGACGAACTGCGGCGGTGGTTCCAAGGGTGGTAGCGGTTCCGCTTCACTGGGTGCAAATTCGGGGGCCGAGGAGAGTTCCATCTCGGGTTCGACTGGGATCGCGGAGGCCTCGGCAAACTGCGGTGGAGCCAAAAGCGCGGGGGCCGCAGACGGCGCCGTCTCTTCGTCCTCAGCAGGAACCGTGGCATCGGCCTCCGGTAGGACCACCGGTGTCTGGTTGGCCCGCATCCCGGCCATCACCAGCAGAATGATGAGCACACCGACGATGTTGCACACGACGTCGAGAAACGAGTCGGAGCCGAACTGCAGTTCACCGCGATGCCGGGCACTCATGGTCGCCCTCCCTGCACCGACGAATCGGGGCGTTCCAGTGTGAACTCCGCGTCGGCCCGCAAGCCGCTGCGCGTCACCAGTGGCGTGAGGCGATCATAAATCTGATTGCCACCGGGGCTGATAACGAACCGCAACGACGGTACCCAGAAAAATCCCGCAGCGGCGGGTCCCCATGAGGCGGCATTTTCATCAATGGCCGCGAGCAGCTGATCGAACATTTCATTGCGGGTCGCGCCGGGACGAATCGGAATAATCAACTGATTGGCGACGATCATCTGCTCGGCGTCGACACGGATCGTGACCGGCTTCTCGACGCCAATGTTCGCTCCGTCATCGAACTGGCCCCAACGCCGGCGCTGCAGATGTTCGTACGGAATGTCCTGCCCGTTGCCGCGCTTTGGGCCGCGCGCCATCCGTTGATCGGCGTTCGGTGGTGGCCCGCCGTTGCGTGGTCGTGCCGCCCCGCGCGGACCGTTCGCCGGTAGTGGGGACGAAGGCCGTGCGGACGAAGTCGGGGGTGGTTCTTCGCTTGTTGGCACCGTTGCGTCGTCATTCCTGGCAGTCGTCCGCGATGACGAACTGGAGATGGGGCGTGCCGTCCAGTTTTGCTTTTCGGCGGCCGTATTCTTGGAGGGAGTAGCCCCAGTTGCGGGTGGATCCGAAGGCGGTTCATCCACCGTTGCGAGCTTCGCCGGCGCATTGCCCGCGGGGGGCCCACTGGGAGCACCATTGCTCGGCGTGGTGTTCCCGCGCGGTCCACTAGACGAACCGCTGCCAATCGGAGTTCCGCTGGGAACACCACCGCTACCGGTGGCAGCGCGTGTGCTGCCAGTCGCCTTCGTTTTATCCCGGCGATGTTCCATGCCACCGAAGCGGCTGGGGTCTTCCCAACTGCGGTTGCCGACTTCGTCGCTGGGGGTGTCGAGATCCGAAAGTTGGAAGCCGCTGCGACCACCCGATGCAGGGCTGCCGCCCGGACTGTTGCCGCCGCGAGTCATCCCACCGGGGCCGCTGCCACCGCCGCCCGCGGGTCGCATTCCGGAACTACCGCCGATGCGTTCACTACCCGGACCGCCTCCGACCATATCACCCGCGATGTTCGGCCCGCCGGGCTGTCCCGCCATCGCTCCCCGTTGAGCGAGCATCGTTTCCACCGCCGCCCGGCATGCGGCCTGCGCACCGACATCCACCGCCGGCCATTTCATGTCGACGTCTTCCGCGACCAGTTCGTAACCGTGGTGTTGTTTGAGAGCGTTCAATAATCGGACCGAGACGTAGTAACCGAGAGTGCCGCTGGGCCGAACGATCAGCAGCACATACGGCTGCGTGTCGGGTGTCGCCCCGCCCTGCTCCTGGTTGACCTGGTTCCAATACTGCGTGAGGGCCACCGCCCCGGCGAGCAACGGGTTCTGCCGTTCGGTGAACCCTTCGATATCCGCTGCGGAAACGAAGACGTCCTCGGGGACAAACCGGAACCCGGTCGATGTGCACTCCACGAGAATCGGCCGCCGCGTGGTGCCTGATTTGCCATCAAACGGCACGATCGAATACTTCCCGGCGTCCGCCCGCTGTTGATCAGCGGTCGCTTTCATCTGTCGGCGTAAACCGAGAATCCGCTGTTCGAGTTGAATCCGTTCGCGGTCCGCTGTGCCGGTTTGCATCGACCCGACGGACATTTTTCCGGTGAGACTGCCGAGCTTGCGTTCGAGTTCCTGCAGCTCGGCGAGCATCTGCAACTGCCGTCGTTCCGCCGCCGTGGTGAGGAGTTGCTGCTTCAGCACGGTCGATTGCCGTTCGTCGCGGTCCTGTTGCAACGTTTCGATTCGCCGTCGCCATTGATCGATGAGCGATTGCTGCTCGGCCTGCCGGGCCGCGTCCCGTTCCTGCGCTTGCAGTTCGGCGAGGGATGGGCCTTCGGCATCGAGTTCCGCCAGAGGCATCTCGGGCAGGTCGGCTTCGGCCGGGGACGGTGACAACTCCGGGATCGACAACACCGGCCCAACGGCTTCCATCGGTGGTGTCATCACTCTGGATTGAGCCGCCTTCGCCCGGGCCACGGCGACCTGCGGGATCCGTTTGCTGGTCACGAGGAGCAAAAAGATGAGCGCCCCCATCACACTGACGAGGACCGCCAGGAAGGGAAACAACTGAATCGCAGGATGTGCCGAGCGATGGCGACTCATCGCCGTTGGGTCTCGATCTGAAGGACGGCCGGAACAGTCTCGTACCCTATAATCGGCACAATCGCGCAGGTCGATGGAGTTTGTCTGGGACGAGACGCCCCGGAACGTCTCCGCTTGTCGCTTCGCAGGACGTTAAACGATGAATTGGGAATGGTTTAGGGCGTCGAGTCTCTGCAAAGCGACAAGCGCCGATTGCACACCGATCAGGAATGGTTTCGCGTTGTCGGCAGTTTTCGCCGCTGCAAGCGACCGTCCCCTCCCCCATTTTCCACTTTGCATTTTTCACTTTTCACTTTGCATTCACCATTCCCGGATCGCCGTTCGCTATCCCCTTTGGCAATCCCTGTTTAATCTATGTCCTGAAGGATCATCCGGTTCCAGGAAAGGCTCGCACCGTTGAAACGTCGTCCCGAGGATCTTGCCGCCACGCGCGAAGTGCTGGGCTACCTGAATTTCTCGGGCGGGCGTCCGGACCCCTCGTTCCAGCGCCTGGTGAACGATCTCACCGAAAAGTTCACGTGGAAAAAGCTCGGGCCGACGTTGCTGAAGTCCCTCGCGCAGTTGGAGCAGGAAGCCCCAGCGTTTGAGGACAGTCTGCAGGCCCGGTCCGTCATCACGCTGGCCTTTGATCACGTTCTCCCAGCCTATCGGGAGTTCCATCGCGACCTGTTCTTTCATCTGTCGGATGAAGATTTCCACCAGCCGTTCTTTCTCGCGCGGGTGTGGGAAGTTCTGCTGGAACAAGGGGGGCCGTGGGACGAAACCGCGGCGATCGTGGAACGAACGCTGGACCGGTTGAATGATTTCATCGGTTACCGTCCCGTTGCCGTGCTGGAAAACGGCCAGAAGATGCAGCCCTATCCGCACGAACGGTTTCGGCCGTTCCCGCTTTATCTACAAGGGGCCGGGATTGCGATTGGACCGTTTCGGGAAGTGATCTCGCGCTCGCTGGAATTGCTCCGCGCGATGCCGGAAGAACTGCTTGCCGACGCCCACTTCACGCTCGACCATATGGACGAACTAGCACTCGATCCCCGCGCCCACGATCACGTTCATCCCGCCAACAAACGGACGAACTATCTCTTCGGTGAGTGGGACCCGCATCAGATCGACATCAAGGGCCATTACCGGCGGTTCATCATCCGCAAAGTGATTCTCGACGCGCTCGAGCAATGGATCAGCGAGCAGAAGCGAGTCTCGATGGAGGAAGTCCTCTTTGACGCCGCCGCGGTGTTGGGGGGAACGATCCTCATGGCGTCGGCGATCAGCGGGGCCGGTCCGGGAACGCACGATTCCACGGTCTCGTTGACCACGCTGCTGCCGCGCGTGGCCCGTCAGCGCGATGCCTTTTATGCCCGACTGATGGCCGTTGCCACGGGGTCACGCGCGAAACGACTCAACAAGCATGCGCAGACCACGCAGCAACCGTTCGGCCATGTCCGGCAATACCTCAACTTCTACCTCGCCCAGTACGGAACGCAGCAGGTCCAGCGCCGACACGTGGCGTATCTGTATGCCCGCATGGCGCGACCGGACGCCGCCCGCAAACAGGCCGCGATCATCCCTTCGGCATCGGCTCGGTTTGAAAGCGAAATCCAATGGCGGATCGCGGCGATCAAGCACGCCGTCGATCAGGGCAACGTCAACGAAGCGGTCACGCTGCTGGGTGAAGCGGAAGATAGTTTGCATCGCGGCATTGCCTGCGGAGCGCTCGTTGATCCGTGGAATATCCTCGGTTTTCAGGGACAATTCCCGCTCTTCACCACGCGCGAAGACAGTGTGCCCGATCAGCGGATCGAAGTCCTGTTGCAGTTGGTCGAAGGGATTCTGGAAAGTTACACGCGCGTGCTGGAAGAAGCCGCCGCGCGGGCGATGACGCTGGTGGTCACGGACGTCGACCGGCGGTTTGAGCGGTTTGCCGATTTCTGGGACCGTTTCGGTTCCGTCACCGTGCAGGACTTGCCGACGGTGTTGGCGCAGGATCATCTCGATTCCGCCCGCCGTGTGGCCCGCGCACTGGCTGAATGGCGGGCCGCCGGAGAAGCTGCGGGGCAGATTCCGTTCTGGCGGGAACACGTGCAGGAGTTTCAAACCGCACGGGCTTACGCGCAGGTGGTCACCGCCCTGCTCGATCGCAAAGACTTGGTGGCATCCCTCGGCTTGCTGATGCAATGGTTGTCACAGGCCGACGAGGTCGGTCTGGTTGCCGGGCCGTTGTCGTTTGATCGCTTGCTCACCCGCTGGATTGATACGCTGGGCGATCTCGCCCGGACGGAACGCGCAGAAGCCGCAACCGCTGAGAACTCGCAAATCTGGCCGTTGCTGCGGCGGTTGTTTGCGTATCTGGAAGCCAACGCCGGGGAATTCTGGTTGGTGCCGACATTAGGCGATGCTTCCGTGGGCAACGCCACTCCAGAACCTGGCGAAAGTCCGGAGGACGACGATCCCGACCGCGAACTGTATGGGGCCGCTTACGAAGGGGTCACATTCCGGGACAGTGCCGACGACGGCCAGTTCAGTGACACGGCGGATGACCGCGGCGGTCTTCCCGATGCCGGCGAGTTCGAAATTTTTGAGCGGCACCTCGAACCGCGGCTGCAGTTTCTACGGATGCTGGCCCGGTTGTGGCAAACCGCCGCGTCACTGTGCGGTCGCAGTGCCGCCGAGCAATCGCTTCCCACCGAAGCGGCGGAACATCTCAGCGGCTGGTTGACCCGCGTGGTCGATGTGCAGCGCGATCTCGAACGGCTGAGCAACGAACTGTGGGAACGGGAACTCTCGGCCCCGGCCGGCGATCACGATGCCAATGTCGAATACGACGCCCAGTTGCAGACGAAGCTGTATCTCGTCCAAGTGACGTTGTCGACGATTGTCTCCTTCCGCACGGCGCAGTGGGTGCTGTGGGCCGCGCTGCCGGAAAGCCCGCCGAAGGGGGACCGCGGCCCGGTGGAAGCGACCAGCTTGGCCCTCTTCCGGTACCTGGTGCGCGGCGATGCGGCAGAAGTTCGCAAAGCGCTCCCGGGATTGTTGCGGGCGCTGAAGAAAGAGCCACTGCTGTACGTGCCGCTGGATCACGGCGGCGCTCCCGCGCAGATTCTTGCCGCGCGAACAATGCAGGCCCTCATGCGGTTCCTGTTGCGTCATCTGCCGAAACTCGGATTGCTGCGGGAAACATGGCACGTCCTGCGGACAGCCCAGCAAATGGAGCGTTCGTCGCGCCCGCAAGGCTTAGCCGTCACCGAGTACGACCGTCTGTTCCGCATCGCGCTGAAGAGTTCTCTAGAAGCCGTGATTCAAGCCTCCACACGGTGGAAATCGGGTCGATTCACCGACGAAGAACTGATCGAATTCGTCGGTTCGATCGTCGAGTTGTACCTCGATCAATGGCTCGAACACAGCGGCACCATGCGGCTGTCGACGGTCGAGGCCTTGAAGCTCGATGGTGTCTGGGAAGAGACGAAAGCCTTCATCCAAAAATACGGGGGTGAACTGTTCCATGCCCGGCAACTCACGCTCGGCAACGTCCGGGCCATTTTGCATCAGGGAGTGGATCGCTTCCTCGATTACCTCATCGAGAATGAAGATCCGCTCCATCCCCTCAAACTGCTGCGTGATCTCGAAACGAATGAAATCTCACGCGAGGATGCGATCGACCATCTGCGGCTGATCTACCAGATTGTGGTTGAGCGGTACGACCGGTTCCTCGAATACAACACGACGACGACGCAGTCCGACTACGGCGAGGTCTTCCATTCGCTGCTCGATTTCCTGCGACTGGAAACGACCTATGACCGCGATGCCTGGAACCTCGTGCCGGTGAGTCTGGCCCATGAAGTGTTATCGCGCACGGGGAAAGACGACGCCGCGCAGATTTGGGAAGACGTCTTTTCCACCAAGACCGAAGACATGGCGGACCGGCATCTCGCCGATCTGGCCAAGCTCGAACGGCAATACGGCATGCGGCTGCCATCGATCAGCAACCATCTCCGTGAACGCTTCGTGAAACCGCTCTCAGTGAACACGATGGCAGCGCTCATCGGCCCGGCGTGTTCCACAGCGCCCCCCGAACCGCTGCCGAAATCACGCGGCGTGGTATCGCACCGGCCCGATCCCTTCCGTCTGCTGCAAAAGCTGGTGGACGATTACCTCAAGACGACCTCCGGTTCTGGTTTGGAAGTCCCGCCCTGGCTGCGGCAACTTGAGGATGAACTCAACCGCGTGCAGGATGCCGATCATGCAACGGGATCGCTCGATCTCGACGCCGATCTCGACCTGCCGCCGAGTTTGCTCAATCTCCGCGAAACCAAACAACAACTCCGGCAATGGCGCGACCCGCTCACGGGGCGAAAGCGCAAGCCGGGGACTTGACCGGAGATTGCGGACTGGTTATGCGGGCGCGCCGGAGACAATTTTTAATCCCGCGCGGTCCACGATATCCTGGAAGTGGTGGATCGCATCCTTGTCCTTGCGCTGCTCCTTCTCCGGAAGGTCACAATACGGTACGAGCCGGTTGTGCCATTGCCGGGCGTCGTCCCGATTCTCGGACCGTGACCATCCGTTCTCGAAGTGCCAGTCCATCCAGCCATCGTGCTCGGCTTCACCCAGCAGATCTTCCTGTGCGATGAGCACGGCATCGACCGCGGCCCGTTCCTCTGTCGTCGCGTGCCCATCGTCCAGTTTCAGACCAACCAAGGCCAAAATCGCGGGAATACGGCGGGCGGCAGCACGATTCGACGCCTGATCGAACGGCGCGAGGTCGGCGAAATCACAATCGTGGTGTGGTTTCAACCATTTTTCGACCTTTGCCTTTTGACGATAAAACTCATGAACGCCTTCGGCCAACTGATCGACGCCAAGGCGATTGGCCGTGGCTTCATCGCGCTGAATCAAGGCCTCGAACTTCTCGATCTCCACGTGCAAGACCAGTTGGTCCTCAGGCGGCAAGGCGGAGAGACCGAGCGGCGCGGTGGGCTGAGACTGACGATGGGTCTTGAGTGAATCCAGCAGTTTGGTGAGCGAACGGGACCCGTGTTTGAATTTCGGTAGTTCCAGCAGTGCCGTTGCGAGACTCGGATACAAAGCCAGTCGTTCGTTTTCTTTGCATTTGAGTTTGGAGCGGATGAACAAGGCCCGCCGCACGGGAAAGAAGATATCGCGATCTTCGGTTGACGTTGCCGATCGGGGATTCGGCCCGATGACATTCAGGCGGCCGTCGAGTCGGCTGGCGAAATCCGGTCCTTTCGAGAGGACAAAGTGGTGAGCTTTTTCTCGATCACGATCCTGCGCTTTCGCTTCAAAATCTTCGAAAGAATGGCTCGTCCCCCCGGCAAAAATGAACAGACAACGACCGACGGGGTGACTGATCTGTTCTTCCTGAAAGCGTCCGTCCTGCATGGGGGCCAACAGGTATTTCAGCCAGTTGAGATTCTGTGAATCAAATTCGTCGAAGAATGCGACTGGAGTCTTGCCTTCGAGAATCTTGTCGCGCACTTGATGGAGTGCCCCGATCAGATCTTTCGGGCCATTGAACTGGGAAAGGTTGAATTCGAGCCACCCCAAGCGGTCGCGCAGCAGGTCTTTGGCCAGCTCTTTGACGGCGAAGGACTTTCCCGCACCCGGGGGACCGAAGACGCCGATGGACAGTGGTTTGTCGGCCTTCAGATCCTTGTCGTATCCATGCACCAGTTGGCGGAGGCTGCGCAGCGCTTCGATCTCGCCCCGATCCGCGGTGGTGTAATCGCCGACTTTGAGAATCGGGGCGCGCAGAGCCCGCGGACCCTGAATCAAGACGCGTCGCGCAATGCCGTAGAGCGGGACACCGGAAGCGCGGGCGGCCGAGGATTCATGCAGTGCCAGCAAGCTCCAGCCACTTCGGACGGGGCAAGTGGCATCATCGCAATCGATGGTTCGTCCTTGCAGCCATGCGGAGGCATTTTCTTTTGTCGTGGCGGCGGCCAGGGCCTGGGCAGGAAAGCCGGTACCGGGAACGGCCGCGTTTCCATGCCCCTGTTCGCAGAGATGCCGCATTGCAACCAGTCCCCGCCGCATCCCGGCTTCCAGATTTGGACTGTCCACGGCACTTGCCAGTTCAGCAACGATCATCGCCGTCATGCATGACATCTGCCCGTAAACATCGCCTTCCTGGTCGCGACGCCGTTCTCCTTCCACGGCCTCGGGATCGAACAGGAACGTGGCCTTGCGCTGGTCGCCTTCATTCCGGATCCAGACGGCTCCTTCACAGTCGAAGGTGATAATCAAATGCCGGCACTTCAACAGAGACTGCACCCCCGCATGTGACTTGAGTGCCGCATGAAGATCTTCCAGCGTCTGCTCCCATGAAAGTCCGCGTCCCAAGCGGACATTGGCGCGACGCAATTCCGTGGCCGAGACCACGGTCACCAGTCTTTCAGCATGGAATTGCGACAACTCTCGCCAGAGGTCCCCTTCTCCCACGGGAGCCGACATCTTCAGGACGATCCAGGCCGGCTCGTGCTCGGTGACAGGGAACGCCGACGCCGGTGCGGCTTGGTGCGCTTCCTGATACAACTCCCGGAGCCGTTTGTCCCGGACCGGAAAGCCCCAGTGAGCCACATTCATCCGCGAACGAAATCCCATCCCGCCCTCCGAGATCACCAACACGTCGGGTGGCGCAGGAAGGATTTTCGCCTTGGTCCACGGCCAATGGCCATTGGTCGCCGGGCCGCCGCCAAAGCCCATCGCCTTCGCGACGCGCCAGTACTCATCCTGGCTCTTTCCCGATGATCGGTAGGGACGCCAGAAGGCATACGCCGAAAACGGTTGGTTGGCATTATTGGCACCAGCACTCGCTGTCACCGGCAACAAGGCCTGCGTTTCATCAATCGCGAGCACACTCTGGTACTCGGGGCCGGCAGCCGATAGGACTTCGTTCACGAGCTGGTGGATCAACGCCGCTCCACCTAGTTCACTTTTGACAGACACTCCGGGGCAGTTCTGCTCACCAAAATGATGCCGCTTTCCTTCGTAGATATGGTGATCCACCAGAAAATCGCCGGTCACAAGAATGGATTTCATAGCGGCTACTTGGAAACGGTGTTGAGAAAACGACGACGAGTCTGGGCTAGTCTGCAAAGTCGTGAATCGGATCGCAAGATCCGACGGGACGGATTCCACGACGGCGACTGACAGACTCAGGCGTCATGGCACCGATGCGCGCGAGCCAGATCCAAAGGAAGACGCCCAGAGAAGAGATTCTCTGGGCGTCTTGAATCGTCCTGGTTATTCCGGGCGATGCATCCCCGCAGCGGCAACAATCTTATGCTGTTCGTTCGGTGGGACCATTTCGTAATGGCCCAAGCTGACGGCGAAGGAACCCTGCCCTCCGGTAAGTCCCGACAGTGTGCGGCCGTAGGTGGTGAGTTCCGCGAGCGGGGCGCGGGCGGTCACCTGTTGCATGCCCCCGGAGAGAGAATCGATTCCTTCAACCCGGCCGCGGCGGGTGTTGAGATCGCTGCTGATGTCGCCCAGCTTTTCACCGGGGACAATCACTTCCAGTTGCATGATTGGTTCGAGCAGCACCGGCTTCGCTTTCATGAAGACTTCACGGAAGCAATGGGCGGCGGCAGTCCGGAAGGCGGCTTCGTTGCTGTCGACGGGGTGGTCCTTGCCGAAGAAGAGCGCGACGGCACAGTCCTGCACCTGATAGCCCGCGAGCACACCCAGGTCCATCTGTTCGCGGACCCCTTTCTCCACTGCGGGAATGAACTGGTTCGGCACCGATCCGCCGGAGACACAATCGAGGAACGCAAAATTCAGATCGCGGTCGTAGTGGAAAGAACGTAGCGACTCGAAGCGTGCGCGGGTGAAATGTTCGGCGGGGTCGATGTCGTTCGACAACGGATAGATCCGCAGATGGACTTCTGCGAACTGACCCGAGCCGCCGGACTGCTTCTTATGGCGATAGCTTCCCTCGGCGAAGGCGAGAATCGTTTCGCGATACGGCACCTTCGGCGGATGCGTGACGATGTCCACTTTCTCACGACGATGCAACCGATCCTGCACGACTTGCAGATGGAGCTCACTCATCCCCCGCATCACCATTTCGTGCGTTTGCGGGTCGCGCGAGACCCGAAACGTGGGGTCTTCCTCTTCGATCTTGTGCAGCGCCCCGGAAATCTTCTGCTGATCGGCCCGGCTCTTCGGTTCGACCGCGAGGCCGATCATGGGCGTGGGGAAGTCCAGCGTTGGGAGAAAGACGCCATCCCCGTTGCTGACGATCGTGTCTCCCACCTGAAAGTCATCGATTTTGGCGACGGCAATGACATCCCCGGCATGCGCTTCATCGACGGCTTCGACATGCCCCCCCTGCACATCGAGCAGTTGATGAATCTTGATCCCCTTCCCCGTACGGAGATCGCGGACCGTGGTGTCTTTCGTCAATTTCCCCGAGAAAACCCGCAGGAAACTCATCTTCGAGACGAACGGATCAATCCGTGTCTTGAAGACTTGCGCGACAAGCGGCGCGTCCTCCGCGGCGGGGACATCGACTTCCGCACCCGATTCACTCCGGCCGTGACGGACCAGTTCCCCGGGTGACAGCGAGAAATCGACAATCGCATCGAGAAATTCCGGCACACCCACACCGGTCCGGGCCGAAGTGCAGAAGATCGGAATCAACGTCCCGGTGGCGACCGCCTTGATCGCCCCGCCGAGAATTTCATCGGCGGCCAGCGTTTCGCCTTCAAGATATCGCTCCATCAGTTCTTCGTCAGCTTCGATGATGGCTTCCAGCAGCGCGGCACCATACTCGAACGCCATCGACGCCGATCCGTTGGTGGCCGAGTCGGGGCGCAATGTCGAGACCACGCCGCGGAATTGCGAGCCTTCTCCCATCGGCACATTCATGGGAACGCAATGACGACCGAACGTGTTCTGGATGGAGGCCACGACTTCGCGGAAATCGACGTTTTCTTGATCGAGTTTGTTCAGCACGATGAACCGCGCCAGGTGGGCTTTCCCCGCCAGATCGAACGTCCGGCGCGTGTTGGCTTCGATTCCGGCCGCGGAGTTAATGACCACGACCGCCGTTTCCGCGGCACAGAGTGCGGAGATGGCCTGGCCGACAAAGTCGGGGTAGCCGGGGGTATCGATCACATTGACACGGACGCCGTGGTGTTCAAAGTGAACCATGGCCGAAGAGATGGAGAAATGTCGCTGGCGTTCTTCGTCATCAATGTCGAGCTGGCTGGTGCCGTCGTCAACGGAACCGGCGCGGGTGCCGACGCCCGTCTTGAACAGCAGGAGGTCGGCGAGCGTGGTCTTGCCGACCGCGCCGTGACCAACAAGCACAATGTTGCGGATTTGTTCGGTGCGATACTTCGACATGGCGTCCTCTCCTCGTGTGATGAGTCCCGTCTGCACGGCGAAGAAGACAGCCCGGTGATTCAGAACGAATCGTCCGAGATGAAGTGCGACCGTCTTCGAGGCCGTGGTCGAAGACCAGCCTGAGAGGTCTGCTTGCGATGTTTCGTCCCGAGCGGGAAGCGACGAGCGTCTCGAAGGAATCACCGGGAACACCCGCGCCGCCGCTCGCGCCTAACCCGCGTGCGGCCTGACAGTGCCGAACCCCGACTTTGTCCAATACAGAAACGACAGGTGCAATTGTAGAACGAAGATTTGGCGAATACCACAGTGTCTTTCCCTCCTCATTCCCATGCTCCGCTCTCCAGTCCCTTCTCCCCCGCAGACGGGGGAGAAGGGACCGGAACTCTGCGGCTTGCTCACAAGGACTGTGGACCGTAGCGTATCCCCATAGGACTTCCATGCGGCAATTCAAGGACTCAACATGAAATCGCGATTCGGTTGGTTGGTGGCGACGGGATTGGTGATCGGGTGGGGATCGATGCAGATGACGCAAAACATGGCGGCGGATAAGAACGAAAAGATGTTGCGGCACGTTGTGTTGTTCAAATTCAAAGCGGAAGTGACCCCCGCGCAAGTGCAGGAAGTGGCGGATGCGTTTGCCGCGTTGCCGAAGAAGATCGACGTCATCAAGGACTTCGAATGGGGAACCGACAACAGCGTGGAAGGAATCGCCGCCGGGTTCACGCACGGTTTTCTCGTGACGTTCGCCGATGAGAAAGGCCGCGAGATTTATCTGCCGCATCCCGCTCACGAAGACTTCAAGAAGCTCGTCGGCCCGCGGTTGGATAAGGTGCTCGTCTTCGACTACTGGGCGAAGAAGTAGCCTGGAACAAACAATTGTTTGATGCTCATTTATTGCTCCTCAGGAAGTTAAAGCCGCTTGTCGGAGTCGGAAGGGGAGCTTGGTTTTGCGGATGTAGCCGGCGACACGGGTCGGGTGGTGGTGTTTGTTTCGGAGGGCGGTCGCGGTGGCCAGTTCGAGTTCGGCGA
>JBGSUN010000219.1:0-1674 GCA_041753475.1 Planctomycetaceae bacterium
TGAACCCGCCGCACTTAGGCACTTGAACAGGGTGCGCGGTCTGCTATTCCCCCCGTTCCGGCTATTCCGTGATAGCTCAGTTGGTAGAGCAGGCGACTGTTAATCGCCCGGTCGCAGGTTCGAGTCCTGCTCACGGAGCCACTTTCCACAAAATCCAAACCACCCCCAAACCCTTACCGCTCATCCCCGCGCAGGCGGGAATCTCGCGAGGTTTTTTGGCCGCCTGAGCGGGGGCGAGCGGTGGGGAACGGTGGCGGGCGCATTTCCTGGACCGCGTCCCACGGAACCGGAAACCCTGAACCGTCGTCTCTGCCAACGGTGCGATTTGGTCGTGAGTCCTCGTCTACTGTGATGCACAGCCGGCCGACGAAACGATGATAGCATTGCAGTCATTGACTGCACCGTGATATAAAGGCGCGATCTGACCGGAAAGGCGGCCCGCCATGGCAACACTGACCATTCGAAACCTCGACGATGCGATCAAGGAGCGGCTGCGCGTCCGGGCGGCTCAGCATGGCCGCTCGATGGAAGAAGAAGCGCGCTTCATTCTTCGCAAGGCCGTTGGCGGCGTGACGGGCGAAAGCCTCTGGGAACGCTCGCGGGCCCTGTTTGCCGGCGACAAGGGCGTTGAACTCGACTTGCCGGCGCGCGGCGAGGATCGCGGGCCACCGGGTTTCGATTGACGCCGCGAAACGCGATGATCCTGCTCGACACCAACATTCTTTCCGAATTGATGCGCCCGGCCCCTGCGCCTTTGATCGGTCAATGGATGTCACGGCTCGGAGACACGCCGCTCGCGACGACCGCCATCACGATTTCCGAAATCGTCTATGGGCTGGAGCGGCTCGAAGACGGACGTCGCAAGGACGAACTGATCTCACGCTTTGACCAGTTCATCGCGCCGGACGGCGAGCTGACCATCCTGCCGTTCGATGAAGACGCCGCCCTCATCTGCGGCCAATACCGCGCGTTGCGGGAACGTCAGGGTCTGCATGCTCCGCCCTCGGACATGATGATCGCCGGAATTGCAGGCGCGCTTGGCGCAGATCTCGCGACGCGCAACACGAAGGACTTTGCGGGCTTGCCGATAACGCTCGTCAATCCCTGGGAAGCCGGACGATAAGCGCGGGAACCCTTCGCCTGAAACGCTGACGTGTCGTGATGACTTTAAGGGCGGCAGAGAATGGTACCGGAGCACGGCGCGTCAATTCGTCCGGGGACGGACAAAATCCCTTGTTCGTTTCTCGCTCGATTCTGAGCTGGCTTGTCGACTGGAACAATGGGACAGGCGAGCCGATTCAACGACAACCTTGGGACGGTGATCGGATGCGTCACTCTGAATCTGGTGCGGTTCCGCTCCTGGCTGGAGTTGGCATCGAAGCCTCCGAGCAGGTCGGGCTCATCATGTCTGCTTGTTCCCGGGCGGGAACCGATACGCGACAGAAAAAACTTCATTGAACTCAGGGCAGGGGATTGGCTCTAGCCGGCCCGCAAAATACGACAAATCTGTAACATGCTGTTTATAAACGATAAAAATGGTGCCCGGGGGCGGGCTGGCCTAAGGTATTGAAATCAATGAAAAATAGGCAAGTGGGACACGTCGTGATCCCATTGTTCGTTGAAGTTTTCCCGAAAAGTGTCCCACCGGCCCGGTCAATTTCAGCGGTCGGGTGG
>JBGSUN010000220.1:0-25292 GCA_041753475.1 Planctomycetaceae bacterium
GCGACCGTGAGGGAGCGAGTTCCTCGTTTCGCGATCAATTAAAAAGAACTCGCTCCCTCACGGTCGCGGCTCGGACGGATTCGCTTACGCAAAATACCGCACCGCGTTCTGGAAGATGCGTAATCCATCACCGAATTCCGTTTTTGGCCGGCGGGTCCACTGCGGATGCTGCGTGCCGAACAAAAAACGTTCCGGGTGCGGCATCAAACCGAGCATCCGGCCGGTGGGATCGCCGAGGGCGGCGAGATCGTCAATCGAACCATTCGGATTCGCCGCCCAGGCAGGACTGCGGCCGTTGTCGGACACGGACCACGGTATGTATCGCAGCGCCGATTGCCCACCCTGTTCCCACCGCTTCACGATTTCCGGACTGCGGGCCACTAACCGCCCTTCGGCGTGGGCGATCGGCAGATCGATTTCGTCGATCCCGCGCAGGAAGACATTGGTCGAACTACCCACCTTCAACCGAACCCACCGCGCGGTGTAGCGGCCGTTCTCGTTCCAGGTGAGCGTCGCTGAGGGTTGCTCGCGATTTGTGGTCGACCAGCCTGCCGCTCCCTCGGGCAAAACTCCCGCTTTCACCAGGACCTGAAAGCCGTTGCAGATGCCGAGCACAAGTTTGTCGGCACTCAGAAACTTCGCGACGACATCGGCGAGATGGGCCCGCAACTGGCTGGCGAAGACGACGCCGCTTCCGAGATCGTCGCCGTAGCTGAAACCGCCGGGGACGCAGAGAATCTGGTAGTCATTGAGTTGCTGCGGCTGTTCGAGCAGCCGGAACAAGTGGACGGCTTCGGCTTGCCCGCCGCTGAGGTTGAAGGCGTGCGCCGTTTCCGGATCGCAATTGGTTCCAGGGGCACGCAAGACACAAACACGCGGGGCAGGCATCGTCGGTTCCGTCACAATGTCGAATTCAAGCCACTCTGGCCGTGAAGAGCATGATATCATCGCGGAGGCGGTTCCCCAACGATGCGGCGGCATGAGATCGAGAATGGAGAATGCAGAATGAAGAGTGATGAATGCAAAATGAAAGCCGCGGAACGGGCATCCTCGCGACGGCTGGCAAGGCGTAGTTCACCCCACCCAGTTTGCATCCGCCCTTTCCATTTTGCATTCTTTATTCTCCACTCTTCATTCTCCATCCCCGCCCGTCAATGGTGCTTCATCCTGTGGCTCGCCATCGGAGTCAGTGCCCCTGCCTGGGGATCTGAGAAACTCGAGTTCCTCCGCGTGTCCAACGATGGCCGCGGGTTCGTCACCGTCGACTCACAAACGCCGTTCGTGCCGTGGGGCTTCAACTACGATCACGATGCGGCCGGTCGGCTGATCGAGGATTATTGGGACGCGGAATGGCCCACGGTCGAAGCCGATTTTGCCGAGATGCGTACGCTGGGGGCGAATGTCGTTCGCATCCATTTGCAGGTGGCGAAGTTCATGACCGATGCCGAGACGCCCCACGCGAAGTCGCTGGAAAAACTGCGGGCGCTCGCCACGGTCGCCGAGCGCGAACGGTTGTATCTCGATGTCACCGGGCTGGGGTGTTATCACAAGCAGGATGTCCCGGCGTGGTATGACGCGATGGAGGAATCGGCGCGGTGGGACGTGCAGGCCCGCTTCTGGAAGGCCGTGGCGTCGACGTTGAAAGAGTCCCCGGCCGTCTTCTGCTACGACCTGATGAACGAACCGGTCTCGCCCGCGGGATCGCGCAAGGATCGTGACTGGCTCGGCCCGGCGTTCGGCGGAAAGCACTTCGTCCAACGGATCTCTCTCGACCAGGCCCAACGCCCGCGCCCCGAGATCGCCCAGGCGTGGATCCACAAACTGGTGACGGCCATTCACGAAGTCGATCAACGGCATCTCATCACCGTCGGCCTCGTTGATTGGAGCCTCGATCGGCCGGGGCTGACATCGGGATTCGTTCCCAAAGCGGTTGCGGACGAACTCGATTTTCTGTGCGTCCACCTCTATCACAAAAGCGGCAAACTTACGGAAGACTTGGAAACGCTGCGCGGATTCGCTGTCGGCAAGCCCGTGGTAATCGAAGAAATGTTTCCATTGGGATGCAAGCCCACCGAGTTGGCTGAATTCGTTTTGGCGTCGCGAGAAAGTGCCACGGGATGGATCAGTTTCTATTGGGGCCGCACTCCGGAAGAAATGCGCAATACCAAGTCGTTCGGCGAAGCCCTGCTCCGGCAATGGCTCGAAGGATTCGTGAAACTCACACCGCAGTTGATGCCCGCGGGAAAATCGGATTGATCGTGCTGAAGGTGCTCGGTACCGTGAAGGCGACAGTTTGTTCCACAGGAAGTCCTGCTTGTGTCCGCTGTGACGGTTCCCATTGAACACGATGCCGATTCCGCGCCGGGAGGAATCGAGGTCCACGTCACATTCGAGACCACGCTGGGCTTGCTCGCGGCGTTCTTTATCGGCTTCTTCGCGCCGGTGGCCAGCGGCATTTTTGTCGTCGTCGGCCTGGCGAAACATCGCCCGGCGATGGCAGCAATCGCTTTGATGGCAACGATCATCTCGGGTCGCGCCGCCGTGATGGTGGCCCGCATGGCCGCACAGGCTTCGATGGGCTGGCTCGGTGGTCCGCCTCCCACGAATCCACAAGCACAGGCGGCAAACAACACGCAGTTGCCCTTCGCGCTGGCCATGGCAGCGCTGTTACCGCACTGCTCGTGGTTCTTTCGGCCGATTCTCTCGGCCTGGTGGCTGGCCCACTTTTGCGGAGCCGCGGCATTCGGTCACACGGTGGCGATGAGTCTGATGCAGCGACTCGATGCCGCGACAGCGGTGTTAGCGTTGCCGTTGGCGGTGGTCGTCCACTTTGCCTTTCTGTTTGCGTCGAACCTCTACCTCGTCCTGGCCGCTCGCGCGATTCTGCGATCGCCGAAGTTCTGTGTGCGCGTGTGGCAATACCGGTTTGTGATCGACGTCGTGATCGCCACGGCACTGGTCTTGGGAAGTCGACGGTGACGATACGTTTGAAGAGAGTCATCCATCATGAATGGCGAGGCTTCCACCGGGGTCAATTTTTTCCCTTGTTCTTGCCGCGGTTGTCGTCACGAGCATCCTGCAGTTTTTTCTGCTGCAACTGCAGTGTAGCCTGGGCAACTTTCGTCCGCACAGCAGCGACTTCTCTGGCGGCTTTGAGACGGGCATTCTCGGCGCGATTTTCTGCAACTTTGGCGTCATCGAAGGCTTTCCGGGCGGCTTTCAAATTGCCGTCGCGTTCTACTGTCTTCTCGAATTTGTCGACCGCCAGTTGAACCTGCTGCTCTGCCGAGTTGATTTTTTCCTGCAACGCGGTGAGTTCAGCGTCGCGCCGAAACGCACCCTGTTCCAACGCCCGGACTTTGGCTTGAGCTGTGGCATAATTTTTCGCGAGTTGTTGGCGGTCCACAGTTACGTCGGCGGCGGCCGTCTGCAACGCACTTTTGGCACGTGCCAGCGCCTGTTGCGCAGCTTGAAAATCCGCCTGTGATTCCAGCCCTTTTCGCACCGGCTTGGCTTTCTCGTCGAACTCGGCTTGCACTGCTTTGAGGGCGCGGCGCGCGGCCGTTAATCCGGTGAGGTCGGCATGGTCTCCCTCCAGCCGGTCAATCGTCTTCTGCAAAGCGGACGCTGCGGATTGGCGTTGCGTCACCGCTTGCTGAATGTGTTGCTGCGCTTCACGGAGATCCGACTCGACTTTCTTCAAATCCTTCTGGACTTCGTTGAGCTGGTCTTACGCTTTACGGACGGCTTCGTTTTCCCGCTGCTCGTCCTGTTTCTGCGTCTTGGATTGTTTGGCGAGGTTCTTTTGTGCGGCTTCCATCGGCAGGCAAAACCAGGCGACACAGAGAATCGCACCGAACCACATTCTCTTGAAATGCAACATCGTGCTGCTCCCGAAACCATCACCACTACGGATCGATCCGAATCCGCATCCGACGGACTTCGAACGGATGGTCTTCCGCCTGGATGCCGATGGAACCGGCACTGAGGAATGCCGGAGCACTCTTGCTCAAGGGTTGGTCATTCAATTGCACGTGCAGTTCGCCGTCTTTGCTGACAATCTCCAGACGATTCCATTGACCGACCGGCTTACGGGCCGCTTCTCGGATCTCGGGATGGTCTTCGACAGTCGGTGCACTGGCCCCTCCGTTCTCCTTGATCATTCCGATCTGGACATGCTTGCCCTGCACTTCCAGACTCACCGGCCAGATTTTGTGCTCGCCGGTGATATAGATCATGAACCCAGTGTTCCCTTTGAACTTCGCTTCGTCTGTCAGCGATTCCGGCCGGGGAAAACGGTACTCCAAGCGCCAGGTGAAGTTCTGAAACGGTTCGCGCGAGTGAAGATATCCGCGCGGCTTACCACTGCACGCCAGGCCGTCGGGGGTCTCTGTCCATGTTCCGTCTTCGGCACCGAAGGCGTCGAAATCACCGCGGGTCAGCAGCCGAAAGCCCTCTTCGAGCGCGAACGGCGTGTCCGGTTCCACAGGCGCGGCCGGTGTCGTGATGACCGGAGTGGCGTTCGCAGAGGGATTGGGTGCGGAAACAGGAGCCGGCAGCGTGGCCGCATTGCATCCGGTGATGAAGAGAATCAGTCCGCCGCACCATTTCTCCATGTTCTCACTCCGTCCTGCCACGGTTGTCGGTCTTGTTGCGCCTACTGTAGCGCGCGAACCGGAACGTCGCAATCACGAAGCCGCCGAGGTTTTAGCTACGAAGCGCGATGGCTTGCAGCACACCCAGAATGTCATCAGAACGAAGTTGGAAGATCTGCATCGCCTGAATTGCGGATTGCTGTTGCAACTGCCGGGCGGTCAACCGGGCCGATTCCTCGGCGATGTTGACGTCCATCAGGTCGGAATGCGCGGCGGTCAATTGTTCTTCCTGCATCTCCAACAGGTTCGCAGCCGAATCGAGCGTGTACTTGCTGAAGCCTCCGATTCGTGCTTGGGCCGTGAGGGCTTCACTGAGCGCTTCGTCAATCACCTGGATCGCCGTGATGGGATCACCGCTGTCAATCGCGTTGGCCTGACCACTGCGGAGGGACGACACTTTGCCCGTCGTCCCGCCCAGGGAAGCGGTGGTCATGTTGGCCAAACCAATGCGGGCGGTGTCATACACACTGGAAGAGACCTGGAATTCCAGCCCGTTCCCACCCACCGTGAAGCTGGTCAGAGCGCCGGACGCAGCGGCCGCGATATCAAACTGAAGCGAGACCTGGCCTGTCGCGACACTGAACGCCGTCCCGTTGGCGGTGAAGCTGCGACCATTCACCGTGGCGATGGCATCGCGTCCCGTCCCTGTTCCTGTGGTGGTGAATGTTCCTGTTGTCGCCGTGATGCTGATGGTGGCCGCGGAGCCGTACTCGACGGTGGAAAAGTCAATGTCGGTGGCATCGACCCGCGTGGCCGTGACCCCAGTGAGGTGTGACACGCTATTGAAGGCGTCGGTGATTTCTTGAGTTGTCGCCCCGGAAGCCAACTCCAGCGTGGCCGTCCCGTCGGCACCCGTAATTTCCAGCGTGGTCGCGCTGCCCAGGACGCCACCCGTGTAATCCTTGGTGCCCTTCAGCGCCGTGGTGGTGACATTCACGCTCACCGTCACATCGCTGGTCGACTGTTTGCTGATGACATCGACATCAAGAAAATCGGCGGTGTCCACTCCAGATAAACTGAAACCGGACGTTCCATCGAGAAGTCGCTGACCGTCGTACTCCGTCTTGGCAGCACGATCGATGCCGTCCAGGAGGTCGTCGAGGACCGTTTGATTCGCCAGCTTGTCTGCCGCGGAGAGCGTTCCACCAGCGACTTCCAGAGCGAGCTTCCGGGCTTCCGTCAGCTTGTCGACGATGTCGGCCGCCGCGGTGTCGGCCGTGTTGATTAACGATTTCGCCCGAGTCACATTGCTGGAAACCGTCGCCACCGATCCGATTTCGGTCTGCAAGCGCGACGCCCGCATCATTCCGGAAGGGTCATCGGACGACTGATTGATCTTCTTCAGTGTGGACAACCGCAGTGTCGTTTCATCGACTCCGCGGGCCGCCGCCGAGAGACCATGCAATAGTTGCAGCGAGGCCGAACTCAAATTGTTGAGCGCACCGATTCGAGACATGACGGTTCCCCCCCGGGACGGTCCGTCACCGCCGCTGCAACCGCGACTGCTGTCACACCCCCTGTGAACAACAACGTGGCCGTCTGCGCCCTGGGGCAACGGACCACGCAAACCTAGCTTGCCAAACCGTCCTGTCAAAAAAGGGCTCAGAAAAAACGCGACAACCCGGTAAACTCCGCACAGCCGCTGCGGACTGGCACCGGCGTTCGACACTCAATCCATACCACTTGACGATCGCCCCATGATTTATCTCAACCTCTGGATCACCGTCACGCTTCCGGAAGACGTCCCCGCTGTCGCCGGGCATCTCGCGCGATGCATCACACTGTCGCGGCAGGAAAAAGGGTGCGTGAAGTACGAGGTGTACCATTCCCAGCGTGATCGGCAACAGTTCCTCATCATCGAGCACTGGACGAGCCAGGAAGACTGGGACCGTCATCGGACCGGGCGGGCATTTTTGGAAATCTATCTGCCCGAGATCATGCCGCGCGTCACTCGGATGCCACATGTGTGTGACCAATTGACGCCGCTGCCGGCGTGACGGCCAGTCGTCCACAGCAGAATTGGCGACTTCAACGAGCTGCAGTCGATCAAATCAACTCGGTAATGAGCTTCCGTTCGTCCGCCAGGAATTGCGGACGGCCGTTGTTGTCGGCGATGGTCACGGAGTTGGCATCGATACCGAGTTGGTGGTAGATCGTGTGGAACACACTTTGAATGTGGACCGGGCGTTCGATCGGTTCTTCCCCGTTGCGTGATGTCGCGCCGATCATCTGACCGTGCCGCAGACTGCCGCCGGCGAGGAAGAAGAACGATGCCCGCGGCCAGTGATCGCGACCGGCGCCACCGTTGACCCGCGGCGTGCGACCGAATTCGCCGGACATCATGATGATTGTCGATTCCAGCAATCCGTGGGCATCAAGATCGTCGATGAGCGCCGACAGCGCGACATCGAGCGGCGGCAGCATCCGGCGCATCGCATTGAAATTATCACCATGGGTGTCCCAGCCTCCCCACGAGAACGACACGCAACGTGAACCCGCCTGAATCAACCGCCGGGCCAGCACGAACCGCGTGTTTTCGTTCCAATGCGCTTCGTTGTTCCGGATGCCGTAACGCTGCATGTGCCGCGGATCTTCGCTACGGAGATCCAGTGATTTCGCCAGTTCCCCGGAGGTGACGATGCCCACCGCCCGCTGATTGAAACTGTCCATCGCCGACATCATCCCGGCCCCATCCGCTTCCCGGCGGATGCGATCCAATCCGGAGAGGAGCGATTGTCGATCTTCCAGACGGGACAGACTCACATTGCGATTGAGCGTCAGGTTCCCGCGGCCTTCGCCATCGGGACGGAACCCGGCATTGACTTGTCCGAGGAACCCGGTCTTTGTCCAACCCGTAAGATCCACGAAGGTGGGAGCGGCTCCCTTGGGGGTATTCTGCGATTGGCCCCACAACTTCGACATCACCGAACCAATGCCCGGGCGGCCACCCATCGTGCGGAGCGATTGTTCCGACCAGCCGGAGTCCGACTGCTGCGGCGCGTGCTCATCGCGCAGACCCGTGATGGAACGAATGACCGAGAACTGATCCCCCCGCCGGGCTAACTTCGGCAGCAGTTCGCAGATCTCCATTCCCGACACATTGGTGGAAATCGGCTGGAATTCACCACGAAATTCGCGCGGGGCTTTCGGCTTCAGGTCGAACGTGTCCATGTGGGTTGGACCGCCGGCCAGATAGATATTGATGATCGACTTCCCCGTGGCGCGCGTGCCCGCCAGCGCTTCGGCCCGCAGCAATTTCGGCAGCGTGAGTCCGCCGAGTGCCAATCCGCCAATGGTGAAGAAGTCGCGTCGGGAAACGCGATCGCAAAAAGTGCCTTGGTTTCCACCCCACAGATTCAACATGGGCCGCGCTCCCGTGAATCAAGACATGTTGTCGACGGACTCATTTTGTAGTGTAATCGGCCGCGGCAACAAATCAAGGCACGTTGATTGGTGGTTCTACCAGCGGAATCGGGAATTGGGTGAATGTCAATCCGGTCTTCGGCACCGGTCCATGCAACGTATTGCATGGGAGCATTCAAGACGTTTAGCAGAACGATGTTCGGAGTTTGTCTCTGTGTGCCACTGGCTCTGCCAGTGTCTTCTCTTCACCTGTCCTTGGGACAATTCACACTGGCAGAGCCAGTGGCACACAGGAAAACCCTCTTTGGATGGAACTTACCCACATCCTTGCAAAACGTTGCAATGACGATCCGTACTGGGGGGATTCTGCGAAGCGGCAAGCGGATGACGTTACCACTCGATGGCGGTGTTCGGACCAACACCGACGACCGTTTGTAATGTCAGTGGGAAGTGATCGAGCAAATTCCGCATCGATTCGACCGTGATGCCGCGCAGTTCTTCGAGATCGGTTTCCACACTGCGGTACTCACGGCGGGTGAGCCAGTCGCCGCCGAGTTGACCGAGGCGGCCCATGGGACGTTCGGCCCGCAGCACCAGCCGTGTCGCGAGTTTCGTCTTGGCAACTTCGAGTTCTTCCTCGGTGACACCGTCACGGTTCACGGCGGTGAAGACGCGATCGATGGCCGCGAGATTGCTGGCCGTCTGTTCGGGTTCGCCGCTGAGAAATGTGAGAAACGCCCCGGTCCCTTCAAACTCGTGAAAGTTAATTTCCGCAGCGTCGGCGTCCCCGGAGTCCACGATTTCCCAGAACAGGCGGCTGTTGGAATCGTCGCCGACGATGATCGAGAGCACTTCGGCGGCGAACCGGCGGGGATCACTCGACGATGGGGCCGGACAGAAGCCGACGACCGTTTGCTGTTGCAAATGCGGCCGCGTCATCCACAACCGATGCGGCTGTGTGACGGCGGGTGTTACCTTGCGGCCTGCACCGCCACTTGGCCAATGTCCGCAGTTTTGTTTGGCCAGTTCGACAACGTTGGCCCAATCGAACTTCCCGGCGACCGCGAGCACAATATTGTCCGTGGCATAACGGGACCGGTGATAGTTGCACATCTGCGTTGCCGTCAGTGCCCCTACCGATTCACGGCTGCCGAGGACTGTCTGCCCCAGCGGATGCCCGGTAAAGTGCTGCTGCATCGCGTGATCATAGGCGACATACGTCGGCTGGTCATCGTACATGCCAATTTCTTCGAGAATCACCTGTTTTTCGGTGTCGAAGTCGGTTTCACGCAGGGCAGGAAAAAGAATCGCCGACTGGACCGCGAACGTTTCTTCGAGGTACTCCGGCAAAACGGCAGCGTAGAACATGGTGATTTCTTCGCTGGTCGAGGCGTTGTAGTTCGCACCGACTTCATCGAACCTCCGGTTGACGTCCTCCGCGGAGTATTTATCGGTCCCCTTGAACACCATGTGTTCGAGGAAGTGACTGACGCCGTTCACTTCCGGTGTTTCATCGCGCGCGCCGGAGCGCACAAAGAAACCGAACGCCACACTCTGCGCCTGCGGAATGTCTTCGCCGACGAGATGCAGGCCGTTATCGAGAATTGTGTGATGAAACGTCACGGGGAACTCGGGGTGGTTGAGGTGTAGGGTGAGCTGTGCCCACCTTCTTCATTTTTGACACGGACGCTGTTACGACGGTTGGTGGGCACAACCCACCCTACGGAACTGGTTACGTCTTCAAGGCGGTCGGTCCAATGGTCACGATGGTCGGTTCCGTAAGTGGATGTCGGCGCACATATTCAACGACTTGTTCTGGCGTCAGTGCCGCGATTCGTTGTTGCACTTCGTTGAGACTCGTCACGCGGCCGAGGTGATACCAGTCGCGGGCGAGTGCCCCCGCCCGCGCAGACGACGATTCCTGCTGCATCACGAGCGCACTTTTTGCGAGGGCTTGCGAGCGTTTCAATTCTGCGGGAGTGATGCCTTCTTGCAACCGCGCCAGTTCGGCAAGCATGACATCGAGCGTTTCCTGAGCGCGTTCGTTCGTGGTCCCGGCGTAACACAGGATGGCACCGCTGTCGCGCAGTGTGCTGAGAGTCGCATAGACCGAATAGACCAACCCGCGTTTCTCACGCACTTCGGTAAAGAGTCGTGAACTCATGCCGCCGCTGAGAACGCTGACCGCCGCCCAGGCCGCGTAGTAATCAGGATCACGATACGCCACCGCCGGGAAGGCCAAGCCGATCTGTGTCTGCTGCGCTTCCGCATGAAGATGAGCACAACGGTCTCCGCGCGGTCCTGTCGTCAACGTCGGTACTGCTGGTGTTCTCCAACTGTCGAACGCCGCGCGGGCTGCGGTGACGGCGTCCTCAAAGGTGACGCGACCGGCGATTCCGAGAATGGCATTCGTCGGACAAATCGTCTTCGCAAAATGGGAACGCACCGCCTCCGGCGTCAGCGCTTCGACATCCTCCACAGCCCCTTCCGGTGGTTGGTTCCACGGCGACGGATAACATCGCCGTACCAGTTCCAGCATCACCTTTTGTCGTGGCTCGTCTTCGATGGCCTGCAACTCGTGCATCACCGAAGCGATGGAGGGCTCAAACTCATCGTCGACCAGCAGCGGTGCTCGCAGCATGTCCCCGGTGAGTTGCATCGACCCCGCGAGTTTCTCCGGCAGACAGACGCCACCCAGCGACATCTGCGATGCGGAGACCTGCTCCGTATGCTGGAAACCGAGGCGGTCGAGCGCCATCGAGAATGCGCGGTTGTCGCGGTCACCGGCCCCGCGGGTCATCCAGTCACACAGGACCGACGCTGTCCCGCTGCCGCCGACGGGGTCATAGGCACTCCCGGCGGGCACCCACAGGGAAAACGCGGTCGATTGAACCTCGGGAAGCGATTCCACAATGACCGTAAGGCCGTTGTCGAGCTGCGTCGAACGCACGGAAAGTGAAGTCATCCAGCAACCATGATGTCAGAAGTCGAAGCCAATCAAGCCGTTTAGTATGTCATAAACTTCCGACTGCAACCACTCTTCCCTGGGCAGTTTCGCGTCTGATGATGCCGTGGTCAGGTGGCTGTCGGGCTGTCCTATTTCGGATCCGCCGGATTGACCTTGGCGGGATCGTACCAGCCGCCGTCATTCCATTTGCCGAACGACGCTTGTCTGGTCGGCGTGTAGTCGTAATCGACTTTTGCTTCCTTCGCGAACAACCGCATGCCGATGCTCCGATTGGAATCATGCAGTTCGATCACATCCGTCCCCCGCCGCACTTCCTTCCAGATATGTTGCTTATTGTTCTGCGAGGGAACCGTTTCGACCCATTCACCCGATTTGTGCAGACGAAAGATGTTTTTTCCGGCTGTGGTGGACCACGCCACCCGCGGATCCTTGCCGGGTCGGACGGCCACCGGGCCATCGGGTTCGACCGGCTTGGCGGTTAAGGTTGCCAGCTCACTTTGAACTTTGGCGACCTCTTTTTTCGCGTCGAGCCGTTCCAATGCTTCAAGCACCTTTTTGGCCGCAACGGTCAGTGTGGCATTCGCTGCTTCTATCTTTTTCTCGTAGGCGTTCGTGTTTTGCGATTCCGGCAGGAACCCCGAAGTCTCCAGTGCATCCCGCTCGGCCCGAAACTTCAGAGCCGCGGCCTCATCGCCGGTGTTCCGGGCCTTGGTTTCGCTGTTCTCCAACTGACGCAACAACGGCGCCTTCAGTTCGACAACCGTCTTGTCGAATTTCTCGATGCTTTCCTGCCAGCGTTCCATCGCCGACTCCACGCCCGTCGAGTCTTGCGCGACCGCCTGGGCCGCGACCGTCAGCGCGATCACTCCGCAACAACCCCAGACTTGCACAGCCCGCATCGTTCGCCCTCTCTTGCTCGAATGCTTTCCCGCACGCAGAAAGTCATCCCGACAACGAAAACCACTGGCGGAAAGACCAAAAAACGAGCACGCGGCTTCATTCTATGTTCACACCAATGCGGATGCATCCGAAATCGCAGTCGACAACAGGTGGGTGGCTGGTGTCGGAGTCTGCAACGCCCCAGAAACCGAGTGACAACGGAAGCCTTCACTGGGGCGGCGAAGACTGCGCTCCAGTCACCCGATCGCGATGTGATTTACGATTGCAGCAATTTGACGGCAGTTCCATACGCCAGAACTTCGGTAGTGGCTTGGGAAAACTCCGTGGCGTCGTAGCGCATGCCGATAATGGCGTCCGCGCCGAGAGCCTGTGCGTGCTGGACCATGCGGTCATACGCTTCCTGCCGGGCTTGGTCGCACACCCGCGCATACGATTCAATGTTGCCGCCCACGATTTGTTTGAGGCCGCCCATGATTCCCTGCCCAATACTCGGCGACCGTACAATCACTCCGCGGACGACCCCCAGAAATTCCGCGATCCGAGACCCCGGAACGTCATTCCCCGTCGTCACAATCACAGCGTCTCTCCGTTGGCTTCCCGTCGCCGGAATCGAATCCCGCTTCCCCGCGGACAACAGGATAACGCCGTTCGCAGAGGAATGGATCACAAACACCGGGGCCACTCGGGTTTCCGGACGATCTTTCCTGCCAGGAAATCTCGACGGTCGAGTCACTGAGCCTGGTCGCCAGTTTTGGAAAATGGACAGTTGGCGGTGTGAAGAGAACCTCGCTCAAGGCGTGGCCATGCGTGACGCCGGGGCTGCGGACCAGAATTGGATGCTGTCGCCATCCCGATGAGTGATTTGATCGCCCACGACGCTGCTGGTGAAACCGAGGGCTTTCGGTCGGACAACGCCCGAGAGAATCGCGATGTCGTACAACTCTTCGATCGGCGGCTCGATCCGCGCCCAATGCACTACGGCACCAGTCGTGAGGTCCACCACTTGAACGCCGCACCGGGCCGCAGCGCCTTTCTCGGTCAGATTCGCATCGAGAGCCAATCCTTGGAAGGCATTCTCACGGCGCTGCTTGGACAAGCCGATCACCGCGAAATTGCCATGCATCGCCAGGCCGCGGGCATACCCTGGCAGGAAGGTCACGGGCTCAAACTTGCCGGTCGGGCGATCAACATATCCGAGATGTCCCGTGCCGGCGTTGAGCAGCCATAGCTTGCCGTCATGGACACGTGGCGAATGCGGCATTGACAACCCTTCGGCGACAACTTCATTCGTGGTGATGTCCATGACCAGTCCTCCCTGATCACGAAAGTCCCGCCAGCCATCGGCGACATCGCTTTTCGCAACCATGGTGACGTACCGGACTTGACCGTCTTCGATCGCCAGGCCGTTGAGATGGCACCGGTCTTCGGGACACAGCGCACTGAGGAACGGCGGCTTCCACAACGGTGTGAAACTGAAGCGATCGTCCAGCGTCGCCAGGCAATTAAACTTCGTATTGACGAACACCGGCCGGCCGCTGGCTTCCAGGGCGATGTCATGAATGTCGACATCGCCGGTCATGTGCCCCACGCGGGGGACGAACACCCGGTCGTAACCGTCCAGCGGACGCCCGGCCAGGGCGTTTTCCAGTTTCCACACGGTGTGCTTGGTGACCAGCCACAACGCGGAACCGTGGGGGCACATTCCCATGGCCCGGTCGAACGAACTGACGAACATCGACAGATCGCGGTTCGGTTTCAGGCCTAGGAAAATCACCGCCCCGATGTGATACGTCGATACCGCAATGCTCAACCGCTGCGCCGCCATCCAATCGGTGAATCCCCGCGAGGAGACAATTTGAAAAGGCGACGGAGCCCCGGCGGGAAGGGGTGCTGTCTCTACGGCGGATGAGTCGTCACTCATGGAGCGTTACCGAGTCTTTCGTAGCAGTTTCGCGAGGGAAGCAGGCTTTGATTTTATGTTGCTGGGAACCACCACAGTGGCAATATCGCTCTCAAGAAACAACGGTGGAGTCATTGCTATGGAAGCAGCCTGCCGCGGAGCCACGCCGGTGGTGATGACGCTGGTCGTGCTGTTGGTGATGTTCGCGAGACCGTCGTTGACGAAGACGGTGAATGAAGTCGTTTCGGTTGTCCCGAGGGGCACATTGTTGCGGGGCTGGAAGACCAGCGCCCGGACGGCGGTTTGCACAATGGCACCGTTGTTCGCTGCCGGGTTAAAGTAGCGGTTGTAGATGATGTTCGTGCCGCTGACGGAGCGTGTCCAACCGACCGCGGACGCTGACGTGAAGTCGCCACGGGTCGTGCCGTTGGTGATCGTCACCCGGGCCAGGATCCCCTGCGTGTCGGGGTCGGTCACAGTCAGCGTGCTGAAGACGGCCTTCGTCTGGTTGTCGTTCATCGTCTGACCGGCAACTGCGCCGCCGATCGTCGGCGCGTTGTTGATGCTGGTGGTGGTGACGCGGGTGCCGGTACCTAATACGGCGGGAGCCACGCCATCGCTGACGGTCACCTGGAAGTCGGTCAACTCGGTCGTACCGGGATTGATCGCATTGCTACGCGGCTGGAAGACCAGCGCCCGAAAGGCGGCCTGCGCGGCAGCTCCTACGTTGGCCTGCGGGCCGAAGTAGCGTTTGTAGGTGATGTCGTTGCCGGTGGTGTAGCGGACGGGCCAATCCGCTGTCGATGCCGTGGTGAAATCGCCGCGGAACTTGCCGTTGAGAATCGTGACCGAGATCAGCATTTCCTGAAGATCGGCGTCGGTCACTGTCAGAGTGCTGAGCGGGTTCACCGTGGCGTTGTCGTTCACCGCGACACTCGGGCTTGCGCCGCCGATGACCGGCGCGTCGTTCACGCTGGTGGTGATCACGCTCGTCGTGCTGTTCGAAACCGGAGACGCGACTCCGTCAGTCACGGTTATCGAAAAGACGGTCGTTTCGGTGGTGTTGGGTTTGATCGCATGGGCACGCGGCTGGAAGACGAAGGCCTGAATCGCGGCCTGTACCGTCGCCCCGATGTTTGCCGCCGGGCTGTAGGTGCGGTTGTAGCGGATGTTGTTGCCGATGACCGTCCGCGTCCAGCCAGTCGTCGTGGCACCGGTGAAATCGCCCCGTACCACGCCGTTGAGAATTGTCACCGACGCGGTCATCGCCTGTGTGTCGGGATCGATGACCGTGAACGTGGTGAAGGGAGTGACTGTGGCCGTATCGTTCACGGGTTGATTCGCGACTGCGCCGCCGACCGTGGGGGCATCATTCACGCTGGTAGTGACGACGCGGGTGGTCGTATTCGTGGTACTCGCCACGCCATCGGTGATGAAGATACTGAAGTCGGTCAATTCCGTGGTGTTCGGGTTGATGGCATCGGACCGCGGTTGGAAAACAAACTCGCGGATGGCCGCCTGCATCACGCTGTCGAGGTTCGCCTGCGGACCGTAGTAGCGGGAATAGCGGATGTTGTTGCCGATGACGGCCCGGGTCCATCCGACGGCACTCGCGGCCGTAAAATCGCCGCGGACTACGCCATTGAGGACGGTCACTGTCGCGCTCATCGCCTGGGCATCGGGATCGGTCACGGTCAGCGTCGCGAAGGGGCTGATGGTCGCCGTATCGTTGACGGGTTGATTCGCCACCGCACCGCCAATGACGGGGGCGTTGTTCACCGCGGCGGCTTGCTCGGGAGCAAACGGGCTGCCAGCGCGGGCCGTGTCGATGGCCTGGACGGACCAATAATAAGTCTCGCCGAACGTCAGACCTTCCAGTGTGAAGCTGGTTCCTTGAATCGGTCCGGCGGCGGGAAGACGGCGGGTGCCGTTGGTGGTGCTCGCCATCGTCGAGAAGACATCGCTGGCCCCGGGCGTCGTGCCGACACGGAGGTTGTACGACAAACCGGCCGCCGACGTTTGTGCGTCAGCAGGGGCCGTCCACTGGAAGGTCAGCGACGTATCTGTAGGCACGGTCGCGGTGAGGGCGGACGGTGCGGCCGGCGCGGTGTTCGCCGTGGCCGCGTTGTTGCGGAACACCCTTGTGATGCGGGCACTCGTGTTGTCATAACCCGTGAGGATGATGTCGAGGTCGCCATCGTTGTCGTAATCCCCCCAAGCCACCGAACCGAGGACCACCCCCGTGAGTCCGGCACTGAGGTCGGTGAACGTACTGTTGCCGTTGTTCCGATACACCTTGGCGACGCGGGTATTCGTGTTGTCGCGACCGGTGAGAAGAATGTCGAGGTGACCGTCGTTGTCGTAGTCCCCCCACGCCACCGAACTGCCGACCACTCCGGTCAGCCCGGCATTGAGATCCGTGAACGTACTATCGCCGTTGTTCAGGTAGACCTTTGAGATCGGGATAAACCCGTTGTCCTGACCTGTGAGCAAGATGTCTAAATCGCCATCGCTGTCGGCATCCCCCCACGCCACTGAACTGTAATCGACCCCACTGAGTCCGGCATTGAGATCGGTGAAGGTGCTGTTGCCGTTGTTGAGATACACCTTGGCGATGCGGATATTCGCACTGTCACGGCCGCTGAGCAGAATGTCGAGATCGCCATCGTTGTCCGCGTCGCCCCACGCCACCGAACCGTTGGCGACACCGGTGAGTGCGGCATTGAGGTCGGTAAACAGACCGCCGCCGTCGTTGCGGTACACCTTCGCGATGCGGCTGATACCGGCGATGTCTGTGCCGGTGATCAGGATGTCCAGATCGCCATCGTTGTCGGCATCCCCCAATGCCACCGAACTGTACTGCACTCCCGTCAGTCCGACGTTGAGATCGGTGAACGTGCTGTTGCCATCGTTGCGGTAGACCTCGGTGTGGATCTCATTGCCGTTGCCACGACCAGTCAGAAGGATGTCGAGGTCGCCATCGTTATCTGCATCTCCCCACGCTACAGAACCGTTCAGGACGGCGACGAGTCCGGCATTGAGGTCGGTGAACGTGCCGTCTCCGTTGTTCTGATACACCTCCGAGAGGGACGTATTCGTGGTGTCGATGCCGGTGAGGAGAATGTCGAGGTCCCCGTCGTTGTCCGCATCCCCCCAGGCCACCGAACTGCGGATGACACCGGTGATGCCGAGCGCCCCGAGATCGGTGAACTCGCCCGCCAGCAGCGTGCGAACTTCGAGCGGTTCTAAACGTGGCATGGACTTGAGTTGCCGCACCGGCGACTTCCGTGACCGAGACCACTGTGATCGCAACGCCACCAGCACATTTTCGAGGATCTTCATGGCCGTGCACTTTCAATGGTCGAGAACGAAATTCCGTCGTCATGATGTTTGCGAACGACAGGCGCGCACGCCGAGCGAAGAGTTCGCAAGAACTCCGAAGACGTTGTCACCATTTGTGGTCGATGAGCAGTCTGTTACTTGCGACCGAACGCGAAATGCCGGGCTTCGGTGAGAATGCGTTGTGAACCGAAGTATTGCGGGATTGTGAAGACGTACCCGACACCGGCAAAACTAAATCCTTGGACGGTGGCAGCCGGCGCTCCAACAGCAACTTGGTCTCCAGAAACCGCCACGCAAGTGCCGAAGCGATCACCCGTCACTCCCGCGCTGGCGATGAGTTTCCCGGCAAACTTCCAAGTGCCGTCGAGTTCAAAGACATAGGCCGCTCCAGACTGCGTCGCTTTGCCGTTGCCATTGCTCGCTCCAACGACGATGTAGTTGCCATCGATTGCCACGGAGTTACCGAAGCGGGCGCTGACGGTGCCATCATTTGCTAACAGTTTCTGGCGTTCGACCCAGGTAGTTCCCACGCGCTCAAAGACATAAACCGCACCGGCGTTCGAGGCCGTTTGGTAGTCACCGATTGCTCCCACCACCAGCCAGTTGCCCTGTCGCGCGAGGGATGATCCGAAGGCTTTATATTGTGTGGGATCGCTGGGCCGCAGCGTCGGGCCTTCGGTCCAGACTCCGCCAGTCAAACTCCAAAGGTGAACTCGACCGCCACCACTCGGGAGTGGATAAGCGGCGCTGTCATCATACGAAGAGATCAGTGCTTCGCTTCCATCCAGAAGGACCGCGATTCCGAAGTTATCGTTTGCGTCGGGTATCGCTGCCATCAGTTTTTGCGTTTGCGTCCAGGTCGTGCCGGAGCGGGCGAATGTGTAGACCGCCCCCGCGTTGGTCCCGTTCTGATCTTCAAAGGGAGCCGACACCATGGCGATGTTGCCATGGATGGCGACGGCGGAGCCAAACTGGTCATTTGCAGCCGCATCGGAGGCTTTCAATTCACCTTGTTGAGTCCACGTGTTACCAGAGCGAACGAAGACGAACGCACTGCCGGCGAACGAAGTTGCCAGCGGCGCTCCGACGATGACATCGTTCCCTTTGACAGACATCGATTGACCAAAACCTTGCCGGCCGGGAGCGTTGGCATCGAAGATGGATTTGACAGGCGACCAACTGGTGGCCGACTTTCCATAAACATACGCGGTGCCTGTACCGGCTTTTGTTCCCGTGCCGGCCGGTTCACCGATAAGAAGTTCTGGCGTGTTTGTGGCTGCAGCAGCACTCCGTTGTGAAGCCGACCCGACAATCCAAGCGGCGGATGTGAAGAACCCATGGTACTGTCCCTCTGTTGGGGACGTGAATTCGGTAATCCATCCGTCGCATCCGACAACTGTCGACAGAATTGCGATCGTGGAGAGCCGAAGAAAAGCCGGAGTCAGACGATAGAACATGATCACGATCCTCAAAGAGTGATTGGGAACTTGTCGGTACAGACCAATCGCGCTGCCGCTTTTGTGACCGGTAGTTTGACGTCCGGTAGCAGGCAATTATCGAGCAACGTCACGGATCATTCTTGACCCAAACGGCACCGCGGATCGTGCCGTGATGATCGTTACCGGACGAGTCTTTTAGAGTATTCCCGTGGCCCTCGTCGAAGTGATAGAGGGCAACAGTGTCGGCGTCGGACTCAAAGCGTTGGGACGGAACATAGTCCTCTGCATAGCGTGCGACTTTGGAGACGCGCAGTTCGTCCATTTGACCCCGGTAGCTGGGTTCGACATACCCGCCGAAATATCCCCCGGCGGGGCGCGGCGGCTCCTGCGGGCTCTTCGTTCCCCTGGCGACGACTTTGCCGTCCAGAAAATAGAGCAGCGTTTCGCCGTCGAAGGTGCAGGCCATTTTCACCGTCCGGTCGAGCGGAACCGCTTGGTTGACGATGGCGGCGAGCGTCTGCCCATCGTGATCCAGTTTGACTCCCTGCCAGTCTTCGTTCTTCCAGAAGAGCACTCGCGACTTGCCGATGATGGCCAGCGAAAAGTGCGCGCTGCCGGTCTGATGCATCGTCACCTCGACCGTGACCGGCCCGCCGTCGTACTTCAAGGTGGGCACGGTGACGAGCGACGGGAAATGGAACTCCAGCGCGTAGTCACCGGGTTCCGAGTATTCAAAGACGCCGTAATCGGAGTCAATCCGGCAGGCCGGTAACGCCGCATGGAGCCGTTCAACGCCCGGCCGTGTGACTTTCGTGGCCTTGAGGGACAAGATCCGCAACGCCTTGAATTCGCTCAACGCGTCCACGGCTTGATCCGTCAGCGGCAGCCCGTCGAGTCGCAGTTCGACCAGCTTTCGCCCACCGACGAGCGGGCGAATTCCGTCGTCAGTGAGCTTCGATTGTCCCGCATGGAAAACGGTCAAGGTCGGGTATTTCGCGGCGAGCACCTTCAGGCCGGCATCCGTGATCTGAGTCTCGGCGATGGAAATCGTCTTCAGTTGCGGCAGATCACCCAGGCTGGCGAGGCCGGCATCCGTGATCGCCGTGCCGCTGACACTGAGCGACGAGCAGGCTTTCAGACCGTCGATGCGGACCAGATCGCGGTCCTGAATCGACCGGCCGGTGAGATTCAGATCGATGAGCTCGAAAGACCCGTCGGGCAGCGGATCTCCGGACTGGATCAATTGGTAGCTCTTCGTCGGAAGCTTGCACAACATGAGTTGCGCCCCGAGTGCGTGTGCCCATTCAGCAACACTTCGATCCCGGCGATCAGTCTGCATCGACGATGATTCCGGCTCGAACACGCCATAGTCGGATTCGATCTTGCATTGCGGCAACGCCGCTCGAAGCTGTTCGCCACCGGCTTGTGAAAGCTTGGTCCCCGCCACATGCAGATGCCGCAGGCTGGTTTGTCGGGCAAGCACGCCGACCGATTGATCCGTGATGGCGCATCGGTCGAGGAATAAGAAACTGAGGTTTGCCCAAGCTGTGATCGAAGCGACCCCTTCGTCTGTCACCTGCGTACCGGCCACATGCAGATGTTTCAGTTTCTGGAAGCGCGTCAAACTTTTCAGACCCACATCGGTCAGCTTCGTGCCGCTGAGATAAACGCCTTCAAGTTGAGGGAGACCCTTGAGCCGCGCGATGGCCTCATCGCCAAGGGCCGTCTCACCGGCGATCAGCGTGGTGAAATGGGGCAGGTTCCGTAGCCGTGCGAAATCCTCATCGCGAACCGACCGCTGAAAGAGATCAACGGTTACAAGATCAAACCGGCCTGGGGGTAATGCTTCGTCGGATTTGACCACGACGTATCCAATGGTCGGATTGCCGCCGCCGATGGTGCCGCCGAGGGAACGGACCCAGTCGATGACCGCGCGATCGTTGCCTTCCATGGGGCCAGGTTGGACGGCGGAGCGCTGCGTGGAAGCGGTCAGCGTATAGGACTTTCCGGCGGCGATGGTCAACTTGTGCTCGGGAATCTCGGCGTGGATTTCCGTCCCATCCTCGGCGCGGAGAACAATCGATGTCACCGCGCCGGGCTTCACTTCCAGGCGGAACTGCTGCGGATTCTCACCGAGCGTCCAGCCCACGACATGGCCATCAACGTGGATCGACGAGATGGCTTGCGGCGTGTCGAGTTGTACGGTCACGATGCCATCGCGCGTGGTGAACTTGAACACGAGCACGGCGAGCAACAGCACGCCTGCCAGACCGGCGAGCGTGATGAGCCAGCGCTGACGGCGTTGCAAGTTCGAGGACGCAAGCTCCAACACATCAACCCGCGGCAGCACGGGCCGCTTCGTGACGGGATCGGCAGGCAACTTGGATAGCTCACATCCTGCCGCGAACGGGGCTAACAACTCGACGACTTCGATCGGTCGACTCGGCCGGTCCTCCGGCCGCTTCGACAGTAACCGCCGGATGAGTGCGGCCAGCGGCGCAGGAACATCGGGACGCAAGGTGCGAATGTCCGGCGGCTCGATGGTGGCCAGCGCGGTCAACTTCTTCATCACAGTGTCGCGCCGCGGATCGGCCAGGGGAGCCACACCCGTCAGCAACCGAAAGAGCGTCGCCCCCAGGCTGTAAACATCCGCGCGAATGTCGACCCGGTGCGTGTCTTCGCCCTGCTCGGGGGCCATGTAATCCAGCGTGCCCATGAGCTGGCCATCGGACGTCAGTTCGCCGGGTGCGATCTGCGGTTGATCGAACAACGCTAATCCGAGGTCGAGCACTTTGACCTGCCAGCCACCGCTCGGGATGCGGGCCAGCATCAAGTTGGACGGCTTGATATCCCGATGCACGACTCCTTGCTCAAACGCATACTGCACCCCCAGCGCGGCCTGACGCACAATCGCACAGGCCACGGACACATCGAGCGGACCCTGCTGCCGAACCAGACCATCCAGATCGATGCCGTCCAGCAGTTCCATCACCAGGAACGGCTTCCCCTCCGCCACACCGGCATCCGTCGCCCGCACTACATGCGGATGATCGAGCTGCCCGACGATCCGCATCTCCCGTTCAAATCGGGCCAGCGCCGCCGCACTCATTTTTTCGGGTGGCAGTAATTTTACCGCCACGATGCGATCCAGTTTGGTATGCAGCGCGCGATAAACGGTCCCCATCCCCCCGCTGCCTAACGGTTCCAGCATTCGGTAATCGCGAATCATGCCCGGAGGGGCTGTGTCACCGACAGACGAAAGTTCCTGCGCGTGTGTCGCTGAATCTTCACGATTCACGAGCCGCGACAGCATTTCCTGACAGGAACGCTCTGCTTCGAAGGGATCAACCGGTTTTCCTCGTCGCAGCTGCAACACGACAGTGTCGTTCTGCGCTTCCAGCCCGGTGAGCGTCTGCTGGCACACATCGCAGGACGACAAGTGCTCCTGAATGGCCGGTACCTCTGCGACCGGCAAATCGCCGAGAAGGTACTGCTCAAGAACATCAGTGCTGGCGTGCATCGCACTCGCTCTGTCAACCTTTGATTACCGCCACGACAAGACTATTGTTCGAGCGTTATGCAATTCGTGTCTTCGCATGAGGTTGATGCCGTTTTCGGCTTACAGACTTCGCTGCAAGACACTACCCCAAAGGGGATTGCGCCGATCGCGCTGTTTCCCCAACATTCTGCATTTCGTCACGTAAGCGACGCAGCACCCGAAACTTGGCCTGCCGAACCGCGGTTTGGGTCATTCCCAAACGGTCGGCAATTTCCCTGGCGGGGACATCTTCCATCGTTGACAGCCAGAACGCTTGCCATGTCAACGGCTGGAAATCACCCTTCAATACTTCCAAAGTGCGACACAAGACGAGTTGTGCTTCATCGAGGACTGGGTGACCGGCGTCGGACGAATCATCGGGCAGTTGCTCGTGCATCTGCCACGCGGTGGTCCCCCCCACCGCGGCAGGACGATGGATTTGTCGACGCACGAAATCGCCAATTTTGTTTCGTGTGATTGTTCGCAACCATCCACGAAAGCTGGCGCCAGGACGCAGCCCATCAAACTCAGCGACCTTGCCAAAAACGGCCCTAAGGACCTCCTGCCCCACGTCCGCCGCATCACAGTCCTGAAGTCCTGCAAGGCGTGCCCAGCGATACACGAGCGGACCGTAGACACAACACAAACTCCGCCAGGCGTCCGCTTCATTTTGCCGGACTCGCTCCAGCATCGACAACGACGTCGAGGGATCGTCATGACTTGCAGCGTGCATGCGTTCTCTTTACGCAGAGTCTTTTGTCTGGCGGAAGCCTACGCGTGACGAGAAAGTCACGCCCCCCGACATGAGCGAGCAATGTTAGGATAACTATCTCACAGAGAGCGTGTCACTCGACCAGCCGCTCTTTACCAGGGCGGATCCGAAGGCCCACATGGCGAGGTCGGAAAGAGGGGCGTGAGTTGGTGACGGAGCGAATGTGTTGGTTGAGAAGGAACGTTCGGCATGATTTCCCCCGCGGGGAATCTGCGGCAGTTCATGACGCAAGTTCCTGATCCACGCGGACGCAGCTGAAGTCCGGCGCGTTGCAGAATCGGCTGATGGCTCTCGACACGGAGGCCTTCACGAGTGCGTTATCCGCCTGGCTGGGCGCGGCACCGCTCAGGCGGTCGTAAAGCGCGAGAGGCGGCGGAATCGTACGGGCCGAGATCGATGTCGCGGCCGTTGAGACGGACCACGCCCAGATTCTTGGGCTTGTGCAGACGATACGCGGGGATGCGAAGCGGTTTTGCCATCAGAAATTGCGCCTTCCGTCACCAAAGTGGTACCGGTACCACTTTTCATGACCTTGCAAGCCGCACTGCCCGACACAGGCAGGTATCGCAAGTCCCCGATTCGGCAAGAGTTAGAACAAGTATCCCCGAGAGGATTCGAACCTCTAACCTTCGGCTTCGGAGGCCGACGCTCTATCCAGTTGAGCTACGGGAACAGGACCGCTTGGCGGCTTCTGGTGGCTTTGCACCGAAAGCTTAAGATAACGCGTCGAACCCGGGATGAAAAGCGAGGCTAAATTGCCCGTTGGACACAGCGGGTTTGATGTCGGTTCGGTTGACGGTCCGTCTCTAATCCGTTGCGGTGATGTTTCGAGGTCGTTGCTGAAACACCAACCGATCTGGAGACTGTCTGGTAAACCCTGCCGATCGCGCGGAGTTGCGTTATCACGCGAATCATCCGCACTCGGTTGAGTCTGGCTGAGGCCGCAGTTTCCTTTTTTTCTGCTGTCGACGGTGTCGATAGCTAAAGTATGGCACTCTGACGTGCCTTCCGCCTGCGCCAGGATGTCGCCACGTTTTTCCCGCGTCTCCTCTCTGATAGACGTGGATTTCTGATCTGCGATTTCGATCGGCGTGACGGTCGACCAACCTTATTGGATTCTTGAGAACTCGCGCCGGAGGCACGCATGCGGCAATGGCTCTTCCCGTTCGCCCGATGGACACCCGAACGGAAGGCCAATGGATTGGCCGGACTGATCGCCCTGATGACTGTGGGCGGACTTTACCTGGAATTTCCTCCGACACCCGCCGGCGCGAACGGCATCGCTCGCGCCAGTCACAAGCCCCGGCCAGTCACCATCGCCATGACGGCCCCGGTTCAGGCCATGGCGAGCGTCGATGAATCAACCGATTCTGCCGCTGTACCGCTCACACCCGAAGAGCGCGCGCTGCAAACCTTGAAGCTCAAGATGGCGCTCCTGGAAAAGGGCCGCACCTTCTTGGAGTCGATTCCCGACTACACCGCACAGTTCAGCAAGCAGGAGCTCGTCCACGGCGAACTGTTGGAAGAACAATCGATTCACCTCAAGTGCCGTCACCGTCCGTTCAGTGTCTATCTGAAATGGGAAACGGGTGACGAAGGACGCGAGGTCCTCTTCATCGAAGGTCAGAACGACGACGAGATGATCGTTCATGGCGGTGGCTGGAAGGCTCGTTTGCCGGCGTTGTCGATCTCGCCGACCAGTTCATTGGCCCTGAAAGAATCCCGGTATCCCATTACCAACGCGGGAATTCTGGAACTCGCGAAAACCATGCTGAGCGTTCACGAGCAGGACATCAAAGCCGGCTCGATTGCCAAATGTGAAAAGCTGGCCGATCAGGAATTCGACGGGCGTCCCTGTGAGACGTTCCTGGTCGAATACCGGGATGCGACCGTTTCGCCCACTTATCGGAAATCGATGACGCTGCTCGACAAAGAGTGGCATATCCCGGTGTATGCCCGCAATTTCGGCTGGGCCAACGAAGGTTCGACGGCAACAGGCGAACAGATGGATGAAGAGACGTTGATCGAATACTACACGTTCGCTGAGATTCACTTCCGCCAGCAACTGGCCGAAGTCGATTTCGATCGCACCAACGAAGACTATCGCTTCAAATGACGGTTGACGGTCTGCGCTCCTGCCCGTTGCCCCCTGTGACAACGCTCGCTTTCTTTCGGGAAAGGGAGCGTTGTTGCGTTACAGGCGAGTTGGGAGCGGAGCGGCGAGATTCTTCAAGCGAGAATCGATGTCCTTGCTTGAGCTTCACGGGAACCCGGACAGGGCGGTTCAGTTCGTGAAGTAGCCGAGGATGGTGAAGAGGGGTTGGGGATTCCAGGCGAAATCTCGTCGGGCTTCGGCGAGATTGTGGGGGTTTTGCTGTCGACACAGCGTGATGGCGGCGTTCCGCGCGGCGGCGA
>JBGSUN010000221.1:0-29496 GCA_041753475.1 Planctomycetaceae bacterium
CCGACACCCGAACCGTAATCTGAATCAGCATGGGATGCCCTCCTTGGGTTCGCGGAGTTCCCAACCCCGCAGTCACGCACACACCCCATCGAGGGTATCCCTTTGTCCAACACCGCGCCCACCATTCAGCGGATGCACCCCACATGAAATCGCCGGTGTTGTGGATTACTCTGCATCCGGTCGTGAGACCCTGCTGTGAGCGGACGATCAATCGATACGTCATCGTGGACCACAAACTGCCGAATGAGATTTGGATACAGAGGACCCGCACGTGACTTGCTGTTGCCCCGAAGTGCGTGGAATCAGAATCGTCGGCTCGGGAGCGGCATTTCCGGTGGATCTATCGGGAAGCGTGGGGACCGAATGGGATAACCGGTCATTCTTCGACTGGTGGTTTCCCGGTCACGTCGACCAGGAACTTCTGAAGCGGGGTTGGACGGCAAATGAACCGTGGACACGGTATGGCGTGCAGTGCCGACAATGGTTAACGGGGAGCACAGCCCATGTTGGTGATTTAGCTGTCGAGGCGGCGCGCCAGGCGTTGGATTCCGCGGGAATCACGGCTGGCGACGTCGATCTGTTGGTCACGGCGACGTCGACCCCGGCACGCATCACCAGTTCGCTGGCCGGTTATGTCACGGCGCAGTGCCGCATGCAGACGGCGGCGTTTGACATCCGTGCCGGAGGAACTGCAGCGCTTTTCGCCTGGATCACCGCGGTGCAATTTCTTCGATGCAACTTTCGCACAGCCCTGATTGTTGCCGCAGAGACGCCATCCCGCTTTTGCAATCGCGATGCCCCTCTGGAAGCAGCGATACTGGGGGATGGGGCCGGGGCGATTGTCTTGCAGCAGTGTGAAACGACCGGCGGATTTCTCGGTGGGATGATGGAAACACTGCCAGTGACGGGAAAGCCGTGGACCGTGCCCGGATCGTTGCCTCCCACACTCAGTGAAGTGGAAACGCGAGCCTATGAATTTCAGGCCAGCGATCCCGAATACAATCAGCGGCTTCGTGAACTGCGTGTGCAGACCATGGCCGAGTTTCAATCGTTGCAACCGGTCATCGCTGCTCAGGCCCGGCATTTCCTGTCCAATGCGCCGACGCAGCGGCAAACCCAGCTCGAGCGCGATGTCCTGAGAAATGATCTCGCCACCACATCGTCTCCTCTGAAGCAGCATGGCTTCCTGGGCTGTGCCGGTCCTTTGGTGGCGCTGCATGAGCTCCGCACCAGCGGCGCGCTGTCCCCTGCAGACATGATCGTGGCAACCTCGGTCGGCGGCGGGGTCCATCGCAGTTGGCTCGCCTGGCAAGTGTAGTGCAGAGGCACGGCTTGATTTTCGTGTCGACGTTCGAGGGGATAGCGAGTAGGGAATAGGGAATAGCCAGAAGGCGTGTGTTGTTTTATACCGAATCACTATTCCCTATTCTCGACTGCCTCAACCCGTGTTTTGGCCAGTCGTGTGGATCGATGAACCTACGGTTCCCTCGCCGGAGTGAACACGGGGCGAAGAACTCGCAGGAAGGCGTCCCGGACCGCGGTGAGCTCTTCGATCGAACCCCAGCCAAAAGTCAGAGACAGTCGGTCATCGAAGCCAAAGATCTGCAAGGTACGAAAACCGAAGGCTTCATTCGGGGCGAACTCGGCATCTGCCCCACGAATCGGAACGGTACCGAAGTGGATTCGGTCACTGCGAATGCCACCGCCGGAAGTCACGGTGACAGTGAGGAGTTCCCGCTTCGCACAGAGTGCCAATCGTCCCTGCCGATGTCGCCGCTTCAAGAAGGCATACGGAAGCAGGGACCCCAGCCACCGAATCGGCATGGGCAGGCACTCCCAGAACAGGGAACTGAACGTTTCCCCAAGGCCGTTCTTTCGCGAGTTGAACATCTGCTTACGGGCAGATTCAACGACGGCATCCAATGTGGTCTCTGTCGATCGTCGCAACTGGATCGGCTCAATTCCCACGAAATTGCCGAAGCTGAACGGTGCTCCTGAACCAAATCGCCGCCGCAAGTCGACAAGGGCACCGATGGAGAGCAGGTCGTCGGACTCCGGCAACACTTCCACGAGCGCCAGGAAATACGCGGCAAACAGCGTCTGATAAACGGTCGCTTTCCGTTGTTGTGAAAATACTTCGAGTTCTTCAACTTCCTCCGGGTTGAAGTGATGCAGCACAACCTGCTGCCTTGCATCGGGACCGGTGGCATCGCTCTGGGAGACGCGCCATTTGCCGACTCGGCGGAGTTCCTGAATGACACGAAACCCGGCCTGCCGAATCTGTTTTCGTTCGGCGGCGGGCATGCGTTGGACGAGCTCTTTGAAGCCCCGCTGAAACGGCGGCCACGGTGCCAGCACGGACTGCGGGTTCTGTTCCAGAGCGGAGTACGTCTCGGCGAGAATTTGCACGAACTTCAACATCGCGCGGAAGTCGCCGAGAAGATGGTCGAAACGAACTTCGAGGTCATCCGTTGCTCCGCGATTCACGACGATTTGAATCGCGTGTAGGGGCAACGCCGGCTCGGCATTCGGTTGCGTGTCAGCGGACGGTCCACGCACAAGCAGAATGTCGTCAGCGGAAACGGTGTCTTCGGCTTCCCAGCGCGGCCACCAGCGATGTTCGACAAACCGGCACCGCAGGATCGGGATCGCGTCGAGGACCTGCTGCACCGCCTGGCGCAGTCGCACCACATCAAGACAACCATCCAGTTGCAGCGTGACCCGCATGTGCCGCATGCCATGCGTGGCGAACAAACGGTCGGCGGACTCGGCAGGAAACCGGAGAGGCATGGATGAACACCACCGTGGCTCGTTACTGCGTCACCAATCCGTCATCCACGGGGCGATTCCATCGCGGCGACTGCTTTTCCAGAAATGCGGCCATGCCCTCCTGGCCATCGTCGGAAGCCCAACTCTCACACAGAACATCGATCGTCAGTTTGCGGACGGCCTCCGTATGATCGACGAGACCTTGTTGCAGTTCGCGCAACAATCCTTTCGCCGTGCGCTGCGCCTCGGGACTGATCGTGAGCAACTGCTTCAGTGTGGCTTCCAACGCCGCATCGAGATCGGCTGCCGTCGGTACGACCTGGTGGACCAGTCCCATCGATTGGGCTTCGACAGCGGTGATGCGGATCCCCGTCAGAAATAATCGCCGCGCGTGAGAGACCCCGATTTTTGCCATCACGACCGGCGCTGCACACGCCGGCACAATCCCCAGCGTTCCCTCACTCATGCCAATCGCCGCTTGCCGTTCGGCGATGACGATGTCACACGCCGCGAGCAATCCTACGGCACCGCCGATCGCTGCACCTTGAACCACCGCCACGGTTGGCTTCCGGCACCGATCGACCTCGGAAAACAAATCGGCGATGATTGCCGCATACTCATGCCGTTGGACAGGATTCCCGGCGCCGCATTGACGCATCCATTCGATATCGCCGCCGGCACAGAACACGGGCCCACTGCCGCGCAACACCACCACACGAACATCGGGATTGGATGAGGCCGCTGCAAACGCCGCTGTCATCGCTGTGACCAGTGCAGCATCAAAGGCATTGCGCCGATCGGGCACCTGAAGTGTCACTGTCAGAATGCCGCGTGTATCGGTCTGTGTTGTCAGCCGCGGATTCATGGAAGGCACCGGAGAGGAACCCGTGCGAGAAGCGTGATACCGCGAGTGTAACATGGGATCCGACCCCATGCGAACCGAACGAATTCACCGGATTAACCGAATGTTCCTCGGCAAGTTTCATTTTGTGGGGCCTCGCTCTGGCCGACAGTCGCAGTGAGATTGTATTTTCATGCCTGCACATGAATTGCGGACGATCCCCACCCCAGCAAGGTTGTACTGCGGTGAAAGCGGTCTACTTTGAAGAACACGGCTCCCTCGACGTGTTGCGTTACGGAGACGTTCCCGAACCGACACCCGGCCCCGGCGAAGTTCTGCTGAAGGTGAAGGCCGCAGCGTTGAACTTCAACGACATCTGGGCCCGCCGCGGCTTGCCGCGCGTTCGCTTGCCGCTGCCCCATATCTCCGGGACCGATGCGGCAGGGATCGTTGTCGCCGTGGGATCGGGTGTCGACCAGGCTTTGATTGGGCAGGAAGTCATCACCTATCCGGTTTGTGCCTGCCGACGCTGCCCGGCATGTCTGGCAGGAGAAGAGGTCTTCTGCAAATCGATGCAAATCTGGGGCTTTCAAACCGGACCGATGGACGGTTCCTACGCCGAGTATGCCCGGATTCCTGCGGCCCAGGTGCTTCCCAAACCGGCGCGATTATCGTGGGTGGAAGCGGCGGCGCTCACGACATCGGCGTTGTCGGTCTGGCGGATGCTTGCCACGCGGGCCAAGGTCCTGTCGGGTGACACCGTTCTGATCTGGGGCGCGAGCGGCGGAACGGGTTCGCTCGCCATTCAAGTCACGCAGTTGCTCGGCGGTATTCCGGTCGCCGTGACGTCATCGGCCGCCAAAGCACAGTTTTGCGAATCACTCGGGGCGCGGCATGTCATTCTCCCGCCGAAATCCTACGACGCCGATCCCGTGGGGTTTGCCGAGCACGTTATCAGGGAATGCAAACGGATCACCCATGGCCGCGGCGTCGACATCGTCTTTGACCATATGGGAGAGACGACGTGGCCGATCAGCATCGAATGTCTCCGCTGGGGCGGTTCGATCGTCATCTGTGGCGCGACCGAAGGTTTTCAGGCTCAAATTGACTTGCGGTATCTGTGGAACAAGCAATTGAGCTTTCTCGGTTCGCACATCGGGACCCATCGCGAATGGGTACAGGTGTTGCGACTGGTGGAGCAAGGACGCCTCACGCCTCCTGTCACGCAGGTATTTCCGCTTTCGGAGGTGATTCACGCCCAGAGTTTGATGGAGAGTCGTCAAATCACCGGGAAAGTCGGCGTCGATGTGACCGGTGATCTGTAAGAGGTGCTTTGTGACCCCACCCTTCGTGCAGATTCGCGCCGCAGGATGCTACTTGCCCGAGCAGGTGTTGGACAACGCTGCATTGATTGAACGCTTTCAACTCTTGATTGACGACGAGTGGATTGTCTCACGAACCGGTATTCGAAGCCGACATTGGATGACCGCCGAGCAGACAACGTCGGAGATGTGTGTCATCGCGGCGCAGCGTATCCTCGATCAAGCCGGTGTGACGGCGGCGGAACTCGACAAACTCATTCTGGCGACGATTTCGCCGGATTATCTCAGCCCCTCGACGGCAACCATCGTGGCGGGGAAACTCGGTGCGCGGTGTGCGGCATTTGATCTCTCGGCCGCGTGTGCCGGGTTTCTGTACGGACTCGATTTGGGAATCGCTGCCATTCAAACGGGTGCGAAAAACGTGCTGATACTGGCCGCTGATGCCCGCAGCCGGTTTCTTGATCCGACGGATCGGCGCTCGATTGTTCTCTTTGCGGACGGCGCAGCGGGGGTACTCCTGCAACCAAGCCGTCAACCGGGCTTTCTTTCTATCTGGACCGGAGCCGAAGGGCGCGAACGAATGGGGGCCTACATTCCCGCTGGAGGGGCCAAGCATCCAGCGACGCATGCCACCGTCGATGCCCGCGAGCATTTCATCAAAGTTGATGGCCGCCAGGAAATCTTCGATTTGTTCGTGCAGTTCACACAGGAAGCCTGTGAGCAGGCCCTGATATTGGCGGGACTCACGCTGGAAGACATCGATCATTTCATCACTCATCAAGGCAACGCCTTCATGGTGAAAGCCGCGGCCAAGGCGTTGCAGCTTCCTGATACCAAAGTGGTGAATAACGTGGCCCATCACGGCAACACTTCCGGCGCGACCGTGCCGATTGCGCTGGCGGAGTCGATTGCATCCGGCCGGATTCGTCCTGGTTCACGTATTCTGTTAACGTCCGTGGGGGCCGGCTACACCTTCGGTGCGGCGGTGTATCAGATGTGAAGGAGTGTCTCACGGTGGCAACGGCTGTGGAATCACCGCTGGCGAATCATGTGGGCCGGACGGCCGTCGTCACCGGTGGCGGACGTGGCATCGGTCGGGAAATCGCGTTGTCTCTGGCCGCGGCCGGAGCGCGGGTCATCGTGCTGGGCCGCCATGCGCACCGGCTTGACGAAACCTGCCAGAAGTTTGCGGCCCTCGAAATCACCACCGGCTGTGTGGAAGCCCTCGTCGGTGATCTTCACCACGAAAGTACGTTAACGGCGCTGACCACTCGTGCTCCGCGCATCGATATTCTCATTCACAACGCCGCGGCCTATGCCCCGTATGCCGTGCTGGAACGCTCCGCAATGGAAGATGTCACGGCGGTGTGGGAGACCATCGTGGTGGCTGCACTACGGTTAACGCAGCTTGTTCTGCCCTCGATGAAGGAACAACGGTACGGTCGCATTCTGTTGATCGGATCCGCAGCGGCAGCGCTCGGTGGGACTGGGCAGGTGGCGTATTCGGCGGCGAAGTCGTCATTGATTGGGCTCACCCGCAGCCTGGCTTGTGAAACAGCGGGGTATGGCATCACCTGCAATTTGCTCGAACTCGGACTCATTGACACGGAGCGCACCCAGGCGGCGATCAAACCCCACCGGCGGCAACAACTCCTGGCACGGATACCCGCAGGACGGATGGGCACACCGCGCGAAGTGGCACGGATTGCCACGTTTCTCACATCCGATGATGCCAGCTACATTCACGGGGCCACCATTCCGGTGACCGGTGGGCTGGGATTGGGGCTCCTTCCGTTCACAAAGGGTGATGCCGATGCGCATCAGTGATTTCCTCTGGCGCAGCGAGGAACGGTATGGCACACAAGCCGCGATCGTTGATGCCCGGCGATCGGTCACGTTTGCCGAGTTCGCGACAGAAGTCCGCCGGGTCAGCGCCTGGTTCACGGCACTCGGCTTGCAACCCGGTGAGCGCATCGCGGTCGTGTCCAAGAACAGCATTGAATATTCGGCGGTCTACTTTGCCGCGAGTGACATGGGCGCCGTGATCGTTCCGTTGAACTGGCGGTTGCGTGTCAACGAGTTGACCACCATCCTGCAGGACAGCCATGCGGTGGCGGTTTTCGCAGGACCGGAATTCACCGGGTCGTTGACCGAAGCGCGATCGCAGCACCCGACAGTCCGACATTGGGTGGCGCTGAACCACTCCGCAACGGGTTGGGACGACTGGGCACCTCCGTCGGTTTCCAAAGCGGTCTCACTGGCAACCGGCAACGATGCGGAAACAGTCGTCGTGCAGATGTATACAAGTGGGACCACCGGTGCTGCGCGCGGAGCGATGCTGACGAATCGCAATCTCCGCAGCATGGTGCTGAGCTGGCTGCTGGAAGTCCCGATGCGGGCGGAAGTCCACCGCTTCCTGCAGGTGACGCCGCTGTTTCATGTGGGCGGCCTGTTGATGCTCTTGGCCAATGTGACCGCAGGGGTGGAACTCGAACTGCACGACGAGTTCTTCCCCGGCCCGGCGCTGGAAGCGTTGGTCAACAAGAAGATCACCCACGCGTTACTGGTCCCCGCGATGTTGCAATGGGTTCTCGCAGAACCTGGTGCACGGGACGCCGAGTTTCCGCTGTTGGAACTGGTGATCTACGGTGCTGCGCCCATGCCCGTCCCGCTGTTGGAAGATGCGCTCCAGACGTTCGGTTGTTCCTTCCTGCAAGGCTATGGTCTCACGGAAACCTCCGGCGTCCTAACCGTCTTGAGGCCGGAAGACCACCGCTGGCCTGACGGGGAAACGCCCCCGGCCCGGCTTGCCTCGGCAGGACGATGCATCTCCTGTTGCGATGTGCGCGTGATTCATCCCGATGGCCGCACTGTCGACCCGGGGGAGATTGGCGAGATCGTCGCACGGGGCGACAACATCATGGCCGGGTATTACGGTCTGCCCGAGGCGACCGCGGCTACGTTTCGCGACGGTTGGCTCCGCACCGGTGATCTCGCCACGATCGATGACGCCGGGTTCATTTACATCGTCGATCGTCAGAAAGACATGATTATCGTCGGCGGCGAGAACGTTTATCCGCAGGAGATTGAAGCCGTGCTGCGACGTCATCCCGCAGTAACAGATGCGGCGGTGATTGGGATCCCGCATGTGACCTGGGGCGAAGAAGTGCTGGCGTTCGTCGTCCGCTCGGCCCACTCTGCGGCTACCGATCGGGATCTGATTCAACATTGCCGCCAGGCGCTGGCGCGTTTCAAATGTCCGACAAAGATCGAGTTCCGTGATGTCCTGCCCCGGAACGCGGCCGGGAAACTGCTGAAACGGGAATTGCGGGCACCCTATTGGATCAACCAAACACGACAAGTCTGATCGTGTGTCGACAGATGATGTGCCATGCCCCTGTCAGTCGTGTTAAAGTGGCAAAACGCTCTGTGAATTCGCGCGGCTGACCAGTCCGTGGCGTATCTTGATCGACAAAGGAATCCCGTGTCTGCACCGACGCTTGAACGAGTCATCGAACTTCTGGAAGAAGCGACGCAAACACCGCCCGGTCAAATTACCGCAGCGACCGTGCTGGAAGACTTCAACGGCTGGGATTCGATGGGAATGGTCACGCTCATCGCGCTCGTCGATTCCCACTGCGGCGTGGCGCTCCGCACGCAAGATTTATTGCGCTGCCCTACACCGGCCGCGCTTGCCGAGCTGATTCAATCGCGCATAACAACCTGAAAGCAGCGCCTGCCCAGGCAGCGAGCGAGATTGGATTGCCGGTTACTCTTCGAGTTTGTACGGCGTCTCGATGATCGCTTCGTCAAACAGCTTTTTAACGAAGTCCTGCGGTAGATTTTTCTGCCGATCGTTCGTCAGCTTTTCCTCGATCGCATCCTGCACTTCGGCGAACGGCTGCCGTGATTCGGTCTGGCGGTCGACGACCCGGATCAGATGGAAGGCGTTCTTCCCTTCCCAGACATCGCTGACTTTCCCCACCGGTTGTGAGAAGAGCTGTTCTTCGAGTTTGGTTTCGGCGAGGCTGCCGTTCTGTGTCCAATCCCAGTGTCCCCCCTCGGTCGCTGTGGGGCCATCGGAAAACTTCTTGGCGACGGCTTCAAACGGCACGCCCTTCTGCAGTTCCTGCTGTGCCTGAACAATTTTCGCGCGGGCCTCATTCCGGGTGGTGCGACCATCCCAGGAAACTTGAATCTGCTGCCATTTCACACGAGGCGGAATGGCGTAATCGTCGAGGTGTTCCTGATAGTACGCCACGAGTTCCGGCCGGGTTGGTGCTGGCGGACGCTCGATTTTCGTCGCCAGATATTCCATAGCCATGCGGTTGGTGGCGAAGGCTTCGCGAACCGTTGCCAGGGACGAATCCCGTTCCTTCAGTGCCAGTTCCAGTTCCGTTCTGGTGAGGGCTTTCAGCGTTCCCTTGAGATTGGCTACCTCGGTTTCAAAGAGTTTGTCGATGTACTGTTCGAACTGCTTGGCTTGATCCGGTTTCATGCCACTCCGCATCCGTTCGACCAGCAGCCGACGTTCGATGTGGCCGCGCAAGTCGCGCTGAATGATCGCTTCCCGCAGCTTGATGTAATCTTCGGGAGGGAGCTTGGTGCGGGCCGTTCGGAGATAATCGCCGTATCGGTCGAGAACATCGCCGGCGAAGATGGGTGCCCCGTTGACGGTGGCAATCACCCGGGCGTTGAAGACTTGTGTGTCGTCACCCGATTCCGCAGTATCGGAAGCGAGTTGCACTGCCGAAGCCGCTCCTTCTTTGGTCGCTTCGGCCAGCCGCTGCTCCACCTGCGAGTCGTCCATCGACACTCGGCGTGGAGGGGGTTGCATAACGGGGTTGTCATGCTTCTTGGTCAGGGCTTGGCACCCTGCCAGAAGACTCAACAGCGTCAGACTGCTTACGAGAACTCGCATACCGCCGCCGCATCCGTACGGGCCAGCCCCCATCCGTGAACCGTCACCCCGCGGACAATCGTCGACCTTCCCCGGTGATGACAAGCGGCGTGTTGTAGCCTTCAACCGGTTTCGACTGCAAGATGGATTTGAGGAACCCGAGAATCTCCGTTTTCCGATTCAGTTTCGGCGGCAGCGGGACGTACGCCTCGCGCTCGCTGACTACCCGGATGACATGCGGCGATTGCTTCAGCAGCTTCTGCATCTTGCGGGGATTGCGGTAGCCGAGCACCACCCATTCGTCTTCGAGATGGATGTCGTCGATGTGCCAAGCCAGTGCGTCGATTTGTAAAGACCGGATCGCAATCAACGCTTCCACCGGTTCGGGCACGGGGCCGAAGCGGTCACGAAATTCTTCACGCACCTGGTCGAGCAGTTCCTGCGAAGTGACCGACGTCACCTTGCGGTACATCTCGATCTTGGGTCGACCACTCGGCACATACTCCGGAGGGAGATACGCGGAAATCGGCAAGTCGACGGCGACGTGGCGATGCTCGCGCATCGGTTCCCGTTTGAGGGCCCGCACGGCGTTTTCGAGCAACTGGCAATAAAGTTCGTAACCGACGGAGGCGATGTGCCCGCTCTGTTCGGTGCCGAGGATGTTGCCCGCGCCGCGAATTTCGAGGTCCCGCAGCGCGATTTTGAACCCGGCACCAAGTTCGCTGAACTCTTCGATCGCCTTCAACCGCCGGGCCGCGGTGGAGGTGAGCGTCTTGCCTTCACTCAGCAGCAGATAGCAGTACGCCCGATGTTTGTACCGACCGACGCGGCCGCGCAACTGGTGCAGATCGGAAAGGCCGTAGTTCTCGGCCTGATGGATGAAAATGGTGTTGGCGTTCGGAATATCGAGACCGCTTTCGATGATGGTCGTCGCGACCAGAATGTCGGTTTCGCCCTTCACGAACTTGACCATCGCGGGTTCGAGTTCGTCCTCGTGCATCTGACCGTGGACGATGTCGATTTTCGCTTCCGGCACCAGCGACAACAGCCGGTCGGCGATCGATTCGATGTCAAAGATGCGGTTGTGGACGAAGTAAATCTGCCCCCCGCGGTTCATTTCCCGCACGATCGCATGCCGGATCAATTCGCCGTCAAATCGACAGACGCGGGTCTCGACCGCCATGCGGTCCTGCGGCGGCGTTTCCAGATTCGAGATGTCGCGCACGCCGAGCAAGGAGAGATGCAACGTCCGCGGAATCGGTGTCGCGGACAGTGTCAGGACATCGATTTCTAGTCGGAACTTTTTGAGCGTCTCTTTCGCTTCGACACCGAAGCGTTGCTCCTCGTCGATCACCAGCAGGCCGAGATCTTTGAACCGCATGTCGGGCGAGACAATGCGATGCGTCCCAATGACGATGTCGATCGTCCCGGCGGCCAACCCTTCGATCACCTCTTTCTGTTCGCCCTTGGTTTTGAACCGGGACAAGGATGCAATCGTGACCGGGAATTCGGCCATCCGTTCGCTGAAGCTACGGAAATGCTGCTCGGCGAGCACCGTCGTCGGTACCAATACCGCGGCTTGTCGACCAGCATCCACCGCTTTGAAGACCGCCCGCATCGCGACTTCGGTCTTGCCGTAACCGACATCGCCGCAGATGAGGCGATCCATCGGCCGCGGCAACATCATGTCGCCCTTGAGATCGGCGATCGCCCGCAGTTGATCGTCAGTCTCGGTGTAAGGAAACGCGGCGTCGAATTCCTGTTGCCAATGACTGTCCGGCGGGCACGCCAGTCCCGGCTTGGAATCCCGTTCGGCCTGCAAGCGGATCATGTCCGACGCCATGTCGGACACGGCCTCGGCGACTTTCTGCTTCTTCTTCGCCCAGCCGGTGCCACCGACTTTGGACAACTCCGGCGTGGATTTGCCGCCGCCGACGTATTTCTGCACGAGGTGAATCAACGTCACCGGCACAAAGAGCTTCACTGCGTCCTTGAATTCGAGATGCAGGTGTTCTTCCGTCTGGCCTTCTTTCTCCAGCAGTTTCATGCCGCGGTAACGACCGATACCGTGCGACAGATGGACGATCAGATCCCCTTCCGCGAGATCGAGAAAGCTGTCAATCGCCCGCGATTCCAGCCGTTTCTTGCGCGGGGCCCGCACCACTTCCGTGCGACTGAAAAGTTCGTTGTCGCTGAGAACAATGAGATGACGCAACGAGCCGGAAGCGTCAGCGACGGACTTCTCACCATCGGCTTCCGCTCTGTGTGCCACTAGCTCTGCCAGTGTCTTCTCTTCGGACGTTTCCCCAACGATCGGTAAGACACTGGCAGAGCCAGTGGCACCCGAAGAGAGCAACCGAAATCCGTGCGACACATGCCCCAGACCAAGCTGCACCCGACCGACCAACTCCGGTGCGGACTCGTTAATCAACTCCGTCAGACGTTCCCGCGCGGCTTCGTTGTGGCACGCGATGAGGATCGTCTCGTCCCGTCCCGCCGCCTCGGCGAGTTCCGCCAGCGCTTCACTCTTCGGCCGCGTGAACCGTTCAATCGACTGCGTTTTCAGATGGCACGTCGTCTCATAGCCGTTGGCCACCAGCCCCGCGAGCTGCACCGAACCAAACCCGTGACACTGTGCGAACGTCGCCTCGACACTGAAGAGCCCGCGACGGTCATCCAGCCGTTGCAGATAGAGTTTCCCCTCGGCTTGCAGATCGTCCAGTTCCTGCAACACGACCCATGCACCGTTCGGCAACGACGCCAGCAGATTCTCGCCGTCCGATCGGAGCGTGTCCGTCTCATTACGGGAGGGCGAAGCTCCCGCTGAGCCGCTGATTGTCCCAGCGTTCGGAAGCGCACCCGGCTCGGCGGCGTCTTTGATCGGCGAGATCAGCGTCAGCGTGATCTCGCGCAACTCTTCGATTTTCTGCTGCGTCTCAACCGAGAACGTCCGCAACGAATCGATTTCATCACCGAACAGTTCGATGCGCACGGGATCGCTGGCATCGGGTGAAAAGACGTCCAGAATGCCGCCGCGGAGACTGAATTCGCCGGGCATTTCGACCGCCGGGACGCGCTCGAACCCGCGGTCCTGCAACCATGTCGAAATCGCATCGAGATCGAGTGTGTCCCCCACCCGCCAGCGTTGTGTCGCTTCTGCGCGCCGCTGTCGGCTCGGCACGGGTTGCAGCAACGCCTGCATGGTGCCGATGACGATCCTCGGTGGAATCGCACTCTCCAGCGCTTTCACCACACGCAGGCGGCTGCCGAGAATCGGGTCGGACATCCGCAATTCTTCGGGGAGCATTTCCCACGCAGGGAACAGCAGCGGCGTCACCCCGGCGAAGGTTTGAACATCGAGCGCCCACGCATCGAGTTCTTTCTCGCGCGGCAGGATGACCAGCACCGTCGACGGAGCCACCGAAGACAGCGCTGCCACCACCATCGCCGCGGCGGAACCCCATGCGCCGTCGATGCTGGTGAGTTGTGCCGCGGTCAGCGCGCGCGCGACCGCCTGGAAATCCGGCTGCGCGGTGAGTCGCGAAGCCAGCGTTCCCAGTTCGCCGCGCTCAACGGGTTGCGGGGTGTCAGCCGCCGTCATGACCAGTCGTTCCGCGCAAACGCCCGCACGCCACCGAGGCCATCAGACCGCGGGGCGAGCGAGTTTTGTGTGTCGGCGGAATTGTAGCGAAGTTTTGCGGGTTGCCAACGGCAAAAGTAGCCCTGTCGCTCCGCGACAGGATAGCCGAGTGCACGTTCAGCGCTGGGTGATCAAACGGCTTACCTGTCGCGGAGCGACAGGGCTACTTTATGCCAGAATCGGCAGCAGCATCGACGCCCCGTGTTGATACTCGCGCGTCACGATTTCCCCCATCAGCGTCGTCGGCGTGCAGTCGGCGATCTGCACATTCACCAGCGTGCCAGCGAGCCGCGGATTGCCGGGGAAGACGATGATGCGGTCGCACATGCTGCGGCCCATCAGTTGGACCGGACCGGCGGTCGCGTCAGTTTCGCCCCGTTTTTCGGCGGTTTTGCTCATGCCTTCGACGAGAACTTCCACCGTCCGGCCGATGAACGCGGCGTTGTCTTCTTCGCTGATGGCGTTCTGCAGTTCCAGCATTTCCTGATTGCGCTGCCGTTTGACGTCTTCGGGAATGTCGTCCGGCATCAGGTCGAACGCCTTCGTTCCCGGCCGTGGACTGTATTTGAAAATGAAGCTGTTCTTGAAGCGAAACTCGCGGATCAGATCGAGACTGAGTTGATGCGCGGCGTCCGTTTCGCCGCAGAAACCGACGATGAAATCGCTCGACACCGCAGCGTTCGGCAACGTCGCTTTAATGCGGGCCATCATGTCGCGGTACTGCGCGATGGTGTAACCGCGCTTCATCCGCTTGAGCATCTCATCGCAGCCGTGTTGCGCCGGAACGTGCAGATAATGCGCACACTTCGGCAGATCGCGCACGGCTTGCAGCAGGTCATCGGTCATGTCCCGCGGATAGTTCGTCACGAACTTCAGCCGCAGCAAACCGTCGATCTCCGAAATCGCCGCCAGCAGGTCCGACAACCGCCAGGTCCGACCGTCTTCGGTGAAACGAAAACTATTGACCGTTTGGCCGAGCAGCGTGACTTCCTTCACGCCCTGATCGACCAGCACCCGGCACTCTTTGAGAATGTCCGCGGGCGAGCGGCTTTGCTCCGGGCCGCGGGTCATCGGCACGACGCAGTACGTGCAGAACTTGTCGCAGCCGAACATGATCCGCACAAACGCCTGATACGGTGACGGCCGCATCGCCGGTTCGCGGAGTGGGTCATAACTCTGGAAGCTGCTCGAAACCTCGGTCCGCGTCCCTTCTTTGCGATCGAGGCTGACGGCGACCGCCCGTTGACGGCTCACGCGGGCTTCATCGATCAGGCGGGGAATCTCGGCGAGTTGCCCGGTGCCGACGACGATGTCGACATGCGGCGCTTTCTGAAAGACGAGCTCCTGGTCCTTCTGGGCCATGCAGCCGAGGACGCCGATCACCTGCTGCGGCCGCGCCCGTTTGCTGAATTTGAGACGGCCGAGGGCACTGTAGATTTTATGCTCGGCATGTTCGCGGACGCTGCAGGTGTTGAAGAGCACCGTGTCCGCGTCGGCAATTTCCGGCGTGAGTTCGTACCCCTGTTGACGCAACGCCGCCACGACCAGTTCGCTGTCCAGCATATTCATCTGGCAGCCAACGGTTTCGATAAACAGCTTGTGATTGTGCGTCGTCATGGGCATTCACCAGCCCGCTGTGCGAGCAAGGGAGTCAGGAGGGGAACCACGGAATACACGGACCACACGGAAAAATGCGAGAGGAGGGAGCGAGGGGTTGAGGATCGTTTGCCCTCCCCTTCTGCATTCATTTCCTGCATTTTTCCGTGTCCTCCGTGTATTCCGTGGTTCCTCGTATTTGTTTTCCGTCGCTGACGCATCCGGCTCGTCAAGCGGCTTTCGCGGTCGGTTTCGGCGTGGGTTCGCGAACGGCTTCCAAGCCCGGCAGGCGTTGCTTCTCGGCTTCGATCGCGGCGGCTTCGGCTTCCCGGCGGCGGGTTTCGGCGTTCACCAGATCGGCAAACGCCCGCCGCCGATGCTGCACCATCAACGCCAACAGCGTCTGCACAGCGAGCACCGCCGCCATCCCGTAAATCAGCAGTGACCATCGGGACATGTTTGTGGTCCGTTGTCAGTGGTCCGTTGTCCGTTGTTGAGGAGTGGGGTTTCAGTCTTTCCCACTGACAACTGACTACGGACAACTGACCTTAAACTACTCCCGCACGCGTTCCACATACTCACCCGTTTGCGTATTGATCTTCACCAGGTCGCCGGTGTCGACGAACGACGGAACCTGCACTTCGACACCGTTGTCGACCTGCGCGGCCTTCGTGATGTTGCCCGAGGTGTTGCCCCGAACAGCGGGCTCGGTGTATTGCACCTTCATCACGACGGACGCCGGCAGTGTGACCCCGATGGGCGTGTCGTTCCAGTAGAGCAATTCACAGACCGCGTTGTCCTGCAAGAAGCGGGCCTGATCACCGACGGTGGCTTCCGAGATGGAAAACTGCTCAAACGACCCCTGATCCATGAACACGAATCCACCCGATTCGCGATACAGGAATTGAGCGTCGTTCCGGCGGACATCGGCCCCTTCGAGACCGTCACCGCTTTTATAGGTGCGATCGAGCAGGGTGCCCTTGATGAGATTCCGCATCTTACACTTATAGAGCGCCTGACCTTTGCCGGGCTTCACGAAATCGACGAGCAGCATTTCGTACGGATCGCCTTCAATGACGACCTTGGTGCCCTTCTTGAAATCACTGGTGCTAATTTGAGCCATGGGTCTCGGTCTTCGAGAAGTCGCGCGGAACAATAACGAAACGAGCGCCCCGCCCCGCGGCGGTTCGCCCCGGCAGTGTACCAAACGGGTTAATCGCTGGGAATGCCGGAGATTACGCCCGGCGTTGGCCCGGATGGCAAGGCTTTTGAGCGTCTGGTTCTCAGCCCCGAAGGGGCATCATTCGATAGCCCAGGGCGAAGCGTCTTCGCGGAGCCCTGGGGCCGCAGATCGGAGGAACAGGCCAAGCCCCAACGGGGCGCCACGCTTTGCCCAGAACCAACGCGAAGGAGTTGCGCCCCGCCGGGGCTATCGGCGTTTCTAATACATCAACCCAGCCCTCCGGACGACCTTCGGGCTGGGCTATCGAATCTCGCCCCTTCGGGACTCAGGAACTGAGATTAAGTCACACATATATTCACCACCAAACACCGAACGCACTCGATTCACGCCAGTGACCAGCCGGATGGCGGTTGGAAAACCGGGGGTCTCCCGTTACGATTGGCAGCCGTTGGTGACTCATGCAGACTCCGTCCGGACGCGATATTGCCGGAGCGGATTGTTCGTGATTTGGGAAGTTTGAATCGCTATGGCTAAGAAGTCGATCGCCGATGTGGATGTGGCTGGCAAAGCGGTGCTGATGCGGGTGGACTTCAACGTCCCGCTCGACGATCAGTCGCAGATTACCGACGACCGCCGGATTACCGAGGCGCTGCCGTCGATCAAGTCCGTCCTGGATCGTAGCGGCCGTGTCATTCTGATGAGCCACCTCGGTCGGCCCGAAGGCAAAGACCCGGCGGAAGACGCGAAATACAGCCTGAAACCGGTCGCGGACCGTCTTGGAAAACTCCTCGATGTGCCCGTCCATTTTGCGTCCGACACCGTGGGCGAAGATGCCAAAGCCAAAGCCGCGGAGCTGAAAGACAAAGAAGTCCTGATCCTGGAAAACGTCCGGTTCAACAAGGGCGAGAAAAAGGGCGATTCCGACTACGCTGGCGTGCTCGCCGGGTTCGGGGACATCTACTGTAACGATGCCTTCGGCACCTGCCACCGCACGGAAGGCTCGATGGTCGCCGTGCCGAATGCGATGCCCGGCAAGCCGAAAGTCTGCGGGTTCCTCGTCGAGAAGGAAATCAAGTTCCTCTCGGAAGCGATCGCCAAACCGCAGCGGCCGTTTGTGGCGATCGTGGGTGGCAAAAAGGTTTCTGACAAAATCAACGTGATCCAGAACTTGCTCGCCATCTGCGACAAAGTCCTCATCGGCGGTGCCATGGCCTACACTTTTTCGCTAGCCCAAGGGGGCAAGACCGGCAAGAGTCTGGTCGAAAAAGACAAGCTCGATCTCGCCAAAGAGCTGATCCAGCAAGGCGGAGCCAAACTCGTTTTGCCGGTCGACACGCATTGTGGTGATGACTTCAAACCGACGTGCAACAAGCAGATTGTTCCCGCGGGTCAGATTCCGGACGACTACGAAGGTTTCGACATCGGTCCGAAAACGATTGAAGCCTACAGTGCGGTGATCAAGTCGGCGAAGACGGTCGTGTGGAACGGCCCGATGGGCGTGTTCGAGATGCCACCGTTCGATGCCGGGACACGGGCCGTGGCCGAAGCGATCGTGGCCAGCGGTTCGACGAGTATCATCGGCGGCGGTGACAGTGCCGCGGCGATTCAGGAATTCGGTCTCGCCGACAAAGTCACCCACGTCAGCACTGGCGGCGGTGCCAGTCTCGAAATGCTCGAGGGGAAAAAATTCGTCGCCGTGGAATTGCTGGACGACAAATAGCCGCAGTTGCACCCCGTGAGCGTGAACGAGCCCCAGAAAGGCGTTCCCGAAACCTCTTAGGAAATCGTTTTCAATCACGAATTCTCGTTGATTGAGACTCAGGTTGGCGATTGCGCTGGGCCTCATCCTCCAAGCGGACTTTTTAATCCATGCCATCGGCCCAGACGTAGGCGTCGTGCTTCCCGGTAGGGTCAAGTCTGCTCCACGTGTCAAATTCTTGTGACCACTGCTCTTGGAGTCGGACCACAACCTTGGTCATGAAGCCACTGGCATCAGGGTGGATTCGCGACGGCCGTGCTGCCGAGCAATCTCTCCTCTTCAACTGAAGCCTGGGGATCGATTTTTCGATGATTCGCTCTTCCGCAGGGGCTGAGGGAGGATCGACGAGGAGAACCAGACACGGCTGGCGGCATCGGAGGTGTCCTGCCGCACGGGAGTGCTCAGGAAATGCCCGCCAAATCCGTCTGTTCGTGCATCCTCGCATCGCCTAGAATTTCGTAAATCCTAGGACTGCGATGATGAAATGCGTTGCCTCGTGGCGTCGACTGTTTCTCTCCCTCGGCGTCGCCGCGTGGTGGATTGTCTGCGCGATGCCCGCCTCGGCTCAGTCGCGACCCAAGGTCAAGCTGGCGGTTCTGCAGAAGAATCATGTCGACTTGCATGACAGGTACGTTCAAAACCTGGGCGAACTCGCCGAACTCTGCCAATCGAAAAATCTCCCTAAGGGTGTGGCGGAGATCCGGAAGTACTTGGCGGCTCCGCAGGGTGCCTTGATTAAGATGGTCTCTCTGCCAGAAGAGTTTGAATCTTCGCTGCCGGCTGACTTATCCGCCGAGGATCGCGAGTGGCAGACCAAACTGCGGTATGAGCGGAAAGATTACGCAAAGGAACTGTATCTACTGTCGCGCCGGGCGTTGCGGGACGGCCACCCCGGATTTGCATTCGATCTGGTCCGCGAGATTGTCAGCCATGATCCTGACCATGAGAAAGCCCGGGAAATCCTTGGCTATGTAGCCTACGAAAAGCGGTGGGTCACTCCGTATGCCAAGACGATGCTGTTGAAAGGATTTGTCTGGGATGACAACTTCGGCTGGATCGAGCGGAAGAACCGTGACCGCTACTTGAACGATGAACGTCTGGTAGACGGCCGGTGGATGTCCAAGGACAAAGAAGCGGAGATTCGCCGTGACTTCAAACACGCCTGGGAGATCCGGACGGACCACTATCTGATCAAGACCAATGACAGTCTCGAAAAGGGAGTGGAACTCGGCCGGGCTTTGGAAGATTTCTATGAATTCTTTCACCAAACATTTGCCGGGTTCTTCAGTGATCCGGAGCAATTGCAGAAAGTGTTTGATGGTTCGGCGAAATCAGGGAATCGCAGCGGACAACAGTACAAGGTCAACTATTATCGAAGCCGTGAAGAATATGTGGCCCGTTTGAAGCCCCATTTCCCATCAATTGATGTGACGAATGGCATCTATCTGACCAATGGGCTGGAAGGCCGGACCGCGCATTTCTACCATGATCCCGCGGGGAATCACGAAGCCACGCTGTACCACGAAGCGACGCATCAACTGTTCTACGAAAGCCATTTGCAGCATCGCCCGATCGCCGACAAGCAGAATTTCTGGATCGTCGAAGGGATTGCCTGTTATATGGAATCCTTTCATCGCGATCAGGGCGAGTTCAGTGTGGGTGACCCCAGTTATATCCGTTTTGCCGGTGCGCGAATCAACTATATCAATTTGAAATACTACGTTCCTCTGCGTGAATTCACGACAATGGGAATGCAGGATTTTCAGTCGGCGCCGATGTTAGCCAAGAATTACACGCAGGCCTCGGGCTTGGCACACTTTTTCATGCACTACGATGGAGGACGATATCGCGACGCTCTGGTCGCGCACCTCGTGCAGATCTACAGCAACAGTGCCCGTAAGCGCGAGAATTCGCAAGGACTCGACGAGTTGACCGGCGAATCGTTCACCGAGCTCGATCGCACCTACGGTGATTATCTGCGTGAACTTGCCAACGCCACGGCAGCACCAACGGCGGAGTGAGTCTTGCGACACAGCCCGAACCGGTGGCAATCGAACACGCAGCAGTACCGCCCAGCCGACATCGTGACGGCACGTGCTCCGCCTGGTGTTACATCAATCCGGCGAGAGACGAAATGATGGCCGCCGCGGGCCCTGAGGGTTCGGCACCGGTCCACATCGTGGCGATCCCTTCCCATAGAATCCAGGCGTTGGCCCCCATCAACACCGACGCCGAGATGACGCTCAGCGTGGCAACCGCCCCCCAGCCCCGTTCTTTCGGCTCTTTGGCCGCCACCGGAGCTTCGTAGGCTTCCGACTCGAAGTCGTCTTCCTCAGGGGCTTCTGCGAACTCAGCGAATGATTCATCGGACGCTTCAAGTTCTTCGACCTCTTCATCCTCGAAGACGGCTTCCGAGACTGCGGTATCATCTTCAGGAAACATCTGATCGAGATCATCGACGACTTCGAGACCCTCGATCGTGGCTCCGGCAGCAATCGCACCGCTGAAACCAAGCTGGTCCCCTTTCTTGCCTTTTGCGGGAATCTCGTCTTCACTCAAGCCGGCCAGCGTCGGCATTTCGCCACTGCTGCCCTGATCGAGCTGGAACGCCGCCGTGGCTTCCATGTCGTCATCGTCGCCCTTGAGCTGGAACATCGACTCCGTCTTATCGGAGACTTTCCCCTTGCCCGGCTTGGAATCAAGCGTCAGACCGCTATCGGCTTCCAGCGAAATACCGCTATCGCCGGCGGACAACGAGATTCCGCTATCGGCCACGTCGAGAGAAATCCCGCTATCGCCGGTGTCCAGCGAGATGCCACTGTCACCGGTGTCCAGGGAAATCCCGCTGTCACCCGTGTCGAGAGAGATGCCGCTATCGGCGGTCTCCAGCGAAATGCCACTGTCAGCATCTTCCAGAATGACGCTGCTGCCCGAAATCAGCCTGCTGTCGGGGCTGTCGATCAGCATGCTGCTGTCACCCGACTTGATGGAAGAACCGTCGAGCTTCAGGGCGCTGTCGACACCAATACTGAAGGCGCTGTCTGTCGCTGCCATTTCCATCGTCTGTTCGCTAGAACGGGGCGGCAAGCTGATGCCGTCGTCCTCTTCGAGTTCGATCTCCTGCGTGTTTCCGTCGCCTCCGGTGGCGTCGAGGACCATGCTGCTGTCGCCGGTGGAAAAAACCGATGCGGAGTCATCCGTCAATGCGGTGTCGGACGTTTTCATGTCAAAGGACGACAGCGTTTTGACATCGCTGTCGGAATCTTCCAACCCCGGTTTTGCCGAGGCCAGTTCAGACGTTGAAAGGGTCTTGACGTCGCTGTCTGAGGCATCGCCGCTCAACGGAGAGACGCGCTCATCAACGGTCTTGACGTCGCTATCGGAAGCTTCTCCGGTGAGTGGTGCCGCGGCGGGAACCGACAGACGAATATCACTGTCACTGCTGTCCGATTCCATCGGTTCCAGCACAACATGCACTTCGCTGGACGAATCATCGCCCGTGGTTTCTTCCGCCAGCTTGGGGAACAACCCGCCTTGCGGGCCACTGGTAATCATGGTGGGTTGCTCGGCCAGCGCTTCTTCGTCGAGTTCGATGAAATCGACGGCACTGCTCGACGAGCCTTCATCGGCGAAGGTGATCATGTCGGCGGCCATTTCGTCGCCGACAACGGGGAGCTCTTTGGTGGGGTTCAACATTTTGGCCCGGATCAGGCCATCAATGTCATCGCGGCGAAACTTATAGGTCCCTCGATCGGCGAGGGCTTTCAGCGACCCATCCTTCACGAGGTCCTGCAGGACGGCTTCGTCCACGCCGTAGTATTCAACGATTTCTTCGGCCGTGAGGAATTTCTTGGTCGTCACAATGTAGTCTCGCCAGGATAGCCGTAGACGCGGGAGCGCGAACGTCGAGAGGGGAACCGCGCGGCAAACGCAGCTCATCCCGATAAAGATAGCCTAAATCCTGAGCCGGTCGTCCGCCAGAAGAATTCTTCGACAAAATCGGCGGCGAGAAAAGGTCCGATCAGGCAGAATCTGACGGCGCGGGGGGAAAAGTCGAGAGTGGAGAGTCTAGAATCGACCCCCCAGACCCGCGTGCGGTTTCGCGCCCCCCGAAGATCGTTCCCCAGTGTGTTCGAGTTCACGGAGAAGCAATCCGTGCGGGACGCGAAACCGCAAGCGACGAGATTCGCGGGGGTGGACTACCCAACGCTGCGGAAGTCACGGTAGTTTGGAGGTCTGTCAATCGAATCCACGAAGGACCCGCCGCCGTGACCGACCCTGCCTTTTCACCGACGCCTGCCTTTCCCGCTGTCCGGATGCGCCGGGTGCGCCGGTGGGACTGGTCGCGACGGTTGGTCCGGGAAAACCGGTTGTCAGTCGACGATCTGATCTGGCCGGTCTTCGTACAGGAAGGAACCGGGCAGCGGACACCGATCGCGTCCATGCCCGGCGTGGAACGACTGTCGATCGATCTGCTGGTGGAAGCCGCGCGAGAAGCCGCCGACTTGGGCATTCCCGCCATGGCCATCTTCCCGGTGACCGATCCCGCCAAGAAAACCCCCGACGGTGACGAAGCCCTTAATCCGGAGAACTTGGTCTGCCGCGCGGTCCGAGCGATCAAGGCCGCGGACCTGAACCTCGGCGTCATCTGCGACGTGGCCCTCGATCCCTACACCACGCACGGTCAGGACGGTCTGGTGCGCGATGGCTATGTCGTCAACGATGAAACGCTGGAGAAACTCGCACAGCAGGCGCTCGTCCAAGCCGCGGCCGGGTGCGATGTCATCGCCCCATCGGACATGATGGATGGCCGCATCGGTGTGGTGCGAAGAGCGCTCGATGCCGCTGGGTTCGATCACGTCTTGATTCTGTCCTACGCCGCCAAATACGCCTCGGCCTACTACGGCCCGTTCCGTGACGCCGTGGGTTCGAAGGGAAACCTCGGCAAGGGAGACAAGCGGACGTATCAGATGGACCCCGCGAACGGCGATGAATCGCTGCGGGAAGTGGCTCTCGACATCGCCGAGGGAGCCGACATGGTGATGGTGAAGCCGGGGCAACCGTACCTCGACATCGTCCACCGTGTGAAAGCCACGTTCGGCGTCCCCACCTATGCGTACCAGGTCAGCGGCGAATACAGCATGATCACCGCCGCCGCCCAACAGGGGTGGATCGATCGCACCGCAACCATGCTGGAAAGCCTCCTCGCCTTCAAACGCGCTGGTGCGGATGGCGTGCTGACGTACTTCGCGATCGAAGCGGCGAAGGCGTTGCGCGCGGGTTGAGGGCACTGGGTGGATCAGCGCGGGGCGCGAAACCGCAAGCGAACTTGTTGGCCTACTTTTTCGGGCGAAACGCTTTGATCTTCGTTTCATCTGTCGTGAGATACGGCCCGCCGATGAGATCGATGCAATACGGGATCGCCGGGAAGACGGCATCCAGACATTCGCGGATCGCTTTCGGTTGCCCCGGCAGATTCACGATCAGGCTGCGGCCGCGGATGCCCACCGTTTGGCGTGAGAGAATCGCCGTCGGCACTTTTTGCAGCGACACTTGCCGCATTAACTCGCCGAAGCCGGGCATCATCTTTTCACAGACGGCTTCTGTCGCTTCAGGAGTGACATCCCGCAGCGCCGGCCCGGTGCCACCGGTGGTGATGACGAGGCAGCACCCTTCGGCATCGCACAATTCTTTCAACGTCGTTTCGATAAGCGCTTGCTCATCGGCGATGATCCGCGACACGGCTTCAAACGGCGACGTGAGAATCTCCGCGACATATTCACGAATCGCTGGCCCGCCTCGGTCTTCGTAAACACCCTGGCTCGCGCGATCGGAGACGGTGACCACGCCAATGCGCGCCGTTGCAGTTTCGGTCATGTTGAGCAGCTTCCTGCGAGTTGTAGGGTGGGCTGTGCCCACCATCATCGAAGAAAAATGGTGGGCAAAACCCACCCGACATCACTTACTCACGGGAGAGCGCATCGCCCCAGATGTTGATCGTGGTTGTGAACTCGCCGGGGTCGGAAGCCACGATCTTGATGGCGATCGGGATAAAACTCTTGCCCTGATATTCCGGCGTCGCTGTGTACTTGGTGATTTTCCCTTCTTCTGCCAGTGGGCCGATCACATTGTTGTCGATTCCGTCTTTGATGTGGGCCACTCCCACCGGGACGTAGAGCGTGTTGAGCGGGTTGTCCTCACCGCCATACTGCAAGGGCATGAGAAACAGCTTTTCCAGGTCGCCGCGCTCGAACAACTCCACAGCCTTCGCTTGGGAGTCGATCGCCGAGAAGTCCGGGCCATTCGGTGGGGGTGTTTTCTTCTTGAACCAACCGAGCATCCGCAACCCTTTCTATTTCCGAACGAAAAACGGGTACCGCCGGTTGCCTCAACCGGTGCCGCGGCAGCGGCGGGAAGCCTCAGGATACGCTTCCCCGAATCACACTGCACCCAGTCAATCGGCCCGGCGACGGATTTGCGTTCCAGGTACCAGCGAGCCGAATTCCACGGCCAGTTGACGTCCCGGACAACCAGACCGGCGCGGACGGGGTTGGTGTGCCTGGAGTCCAGCTTCTCTTGTCTTTTGCCCGCTCCCGGATTTCGAAGTGTCGACCGCTGGCGGGATGATTCAGCGAGAAGCTGAGCCACGATTCTGATCACTCGCACGCGGTTCGAGAAGCTTCCGACCGCTGACGCGGCACCGGTTGAGGCAACCGGCGGTACCCGTTGAAGCCTGAGAAGCCTATTTGCCGCCGCGGTCAGGCGCAACGACTGGTTATGCCTTGTGCTTGTTCCGTCGTAGGTCAACGTACCGTTGTGCCCAACCTTGCAGCATTTCGTCGTCACCACTCGCGGCGATTCGATCAAGCTCGGCCCACAACTGCTCTGCCAAAGGATTGCCGTTGCTTACGTAAATGCCGGCGACCTTGATCGCCTCGACTCGGGCAAGATCGAACTCGCGCGGGTCGCGAAGGATTTGGAGAAGAAGTTCCGACACATCGGGATCGTTCGCTCGCTCGTCGAGCTCGAAGATGATGTTGCACTTGCGGTCGTTCGGCCCCATGTCCGGCAGATGGTCACTGCTGGGCGGGAGAGAGCAATACTCGGCGACGAGAGCATTCATGAGGCATAACATGTATTCGACCGCCGAAGTGCGGTAGAAAATTATCGCACTTTTTCGGTCGAGTCTGGATTTGCAGACGTCAATATGGCAAACGAACCAGATAAGTTCAAATCTTTTTGAACGGCAGTCGTACTCTGCCGCAAACTCGTCTTTCAGACTCGACCACAGACTTGGAATTGTAGGGTGGGCTGTGCCCACCATGATCGATGAAAAATGGTGGGCACAGTGTAAAGACTGGAGACATTGGTAACAGGTGTTCGGAGACATCGGTAACAGGTTTGAGGAGGGGATCATAACGATTTTCAGGGTGGAATTCGCTTCAGGGGCCGTCGGTTTGGGGTGGCTGGGTGCGGACGCGCGGGAAATCGTCGTTGAGGTTGAGTTCGCCGATTTGGAAGTGGCAGAAGTAGGCGTGCCAGAGGTGCTTTTCCGCGGTCGGGGCCAGGCCGATCGTTTGCTGCGAAAACGCTTCGCTGGTCTTCACCGTCCGCCCCTGGAACTGAAACTGGCCCACTCGATTCGTCCGGCGGCACTCGAAGCGATCGGGATAAACGAACTCTCCCAGCGGTTCGGAGTACGAGCGCAGGCTCATGCGGTAGCGGCTGGCGGGGACGTCCTTCTTCAGTGCCTCGTGCGGCCGTTCGTGGTTGTACATCGCGCGGAAGGGATCGAACTGCGACTGGGCGTGCGGCAAGTCGTCGAAGCGGCGGTCCTGCAGCAGTTCCGCCTTCAGCGTGCGGTGGAAGCGTTCTTCCTTGCCGCGGCCCTGCGGGTGGTACGGCCGCCCGTGAATCACCTCGACATCGAGCCGCATCAACCACGCCGTCAACCGGGTATGACCGCTCGGCGAATTCACCGACCCCCACGGCGGCCCGTTGTCCGAGTACAGCGTCTGCGGCAGGCCGTACTGTTGGAAGACCGCCTGCAAACGGGCCTTCACCGTGTCGTGATCCGGTCCCGGACAGGCCGACAGGCAGACCACATAGCGCGAGTGATCGTCCAGAATCGTGAGCGGGTAGCAGTCCTGCCGATTGCTCATCGGGAACTCGCCTTTGAAATCGATCTGCCACAGTTCGTTGGGGGCGGGACGCTCGAAGCGCTGATACGGCTGACTGGCCAGCGAAGCCGCAGCAGCGATCCGGCCGTGACGCCGGAGAATCGCGGTAATGGTGCTGGCGGCGGGCACTCCCGTGTGCCCCAAAGCCGCCAGTCGCGCCCGAATCTTGCGACCACCCCACACGGGATGCTGTTCGCGGACTTCGAGGACCAGACGCTCCATCGCGTCGAGCGTTTTGACCGGCATGCGGACCGGCCGGCTCGACCGGGCACGCAGGCCCTCCAGCCCCTGCTCCCGCACGCGGCGGAGCCATTTGTAACCCGTCTTGCGCGCGACCCCAAAGCGCCGGCACAACTCGGACAGGTTGGCCCCATCGGCTTGAGCCAACTCCACAAATTCACGTTTCTGAGACATCGGATCGGACACTTTCCAGGTCATCCCGGCCACCCTTCAATGAGGAAACGCCAGTCTGACCGAATGTGTTACCGATGTCTCCGAACACCTGTTACCAATGTCTCCAGTCTTTACACACAGCCCACCCTACGTCACCGAATCACCATCACACACGGATCAAAGTCATCGCGTGGCGAATTCATTCCCGGTAACGGTAGCAGTTTTTTCTGCGGGATGTCGTACAGCAGCACGTCCCGTTCACCGGCGCCGTCGAGGCGTTCGGAGACGAAGACGAGGAAGCGGCCGTCGGGGGTGAGGGCGGGGGATTGTTCCTGACCGGCGGTGTTCACGCCCGGCAACGGCACGAAGTGTTTGGCTTCACGGTCGTAGAGCACAATGTCGCGGCCCCCTTCGCCGCCATCTCGATCCGAGGCGAACGCCAAATATCGCCCGGTGGCATCGAGCCACGGTTCGGTGTCGTTGGCATCCGAGTTCACGCTGCGCAGGTCGACGGCGTCTCCGTCCGGCCACGTCACCAGCGCGATGTCGGTCGGACCGTTGCCGGACTGGTTCGACGCATACGCCAGGAACCGGCCATCGCCGCTGAGCGCCGGGTGACGTTCGTCCCCTTTGGCGAGATTCACCCGCGGCAGGTTCGAGGTCTCTTTCCGCGCGAGATCATATTGCAGCAGATCCCACCGGCCGGTGAATTGCGGCCGCGACCATGCCTCGGCGATGAGCCAGCGCCCATCGAGTGACAACGTCGGACCGGCCTGCATGTTGGGCGTGTCGTTCAGTGTCGGCAGCTCCAGCAGTTTATTGTCGACCCGGTCAAACACCTGAATCGTGCACGCCTGCCCTTCGGCTTCCGAGGCAAACGCACAGAAGCGGCCATCGCCGGAGAAACAGGGGTGATGATCGCTCCGCTTCGCCGCCGCGGGGACGCCGGGGATGAGCTTGCCGGTGTCGACGCCGTTGTGTTCGTAGAAGAAAATTTGCGGGCTTTGGGGGCGGTCTTTGTAACTCGCAAAGGCGATGAGGAGCTTCACCGGTTCGGAGGCACGGAGTGGTTCAGCACGGGGCGCGAAACCGCTAGTGACAGCCAGCGCGATCAGCGGAGGAAACGTCATACCTTGAAATCCAAGAAGAATGGCCTCACGCAAAGGCGCAAGGCTCGCAAAGGAAAGGCGGGAGCCGGTGATGATGGATCCGCCACGGTATTGCTTGGTCGTCACTCAATCCACCCCATCCGGAGGGGAACCACGGAATACACGGACCACACGGAAAAAGTGAAATCCTCAAGACAAGAACAACGATGATCCATCTTCAATCTGGACAACAGATCTTGTATTCTCGTTCCTCTTTTCCTCTCCCCTTCCGTGTCCTCCGTGTATTCCGTGGTTCCTTTCTTCGTCCTGAATCCTGTTCCCATGACGATCATCTGCACCACGATCACACAAACTCGGCAAGCGGGACGGCGTCGCGGATGAAGGGGCGGACGCGGATGTCGTTGACCGGGTCGAGACCCAGGCAGTGATAGATTGTGGTGGCGAATTCTTCGGGTTTGATCGGCCGATTCGTGGGGAACGCCCCCTTGGCATCGCTGCTGCCGATGACCGTTCCGGCCGGAGCGCCGCCGCCGGCCATCACCGCGGAGAAGGTGTGGGCCCAGTGATCGCGGGCGCCGAACTTGTTGATGTTCGGCGTGCGGCCGAATTCACCCACGGCGACGATCAACGTGGAATCGAGCAACCCGCGCTGGTGCAGATCATCGACGAGTGCCGACAGGCCCTGATCGAACCGCGGGCAGAGTTGCTGTTCCATCCGCGACATGCCGGGGAGTTCCGCCCCGTGGACATCCCACGCATCGAAGGCGATGCAGTCGTACCACTTGATCTGCACGAAGCGCGTGCCAGCTTCGACCAGCCGCCGGGCCAGCAGACACGATTGACCGAAAAAGTTCGCTCCGTACTGCATCCGCAGTTTGTCGGGTTCGCGCTTCACATCGAAGGCGTCGCGGACCTGGGAAGACGTGAGGACCTCGACGGCCCGCTGATAATTCTGCGTCATCTCGCCGAGAGTCTTGCCGGTCTCGACAGACTTCCGCAGGCGATCGATCGAGCCGAGCAGTTCATTCCGATGGTTCAACCGCTCGGCGGGGACGTCGGCAGCGAGCGCGAACTCCGAGAGGTTGACGGACTTTCCTTGCGGATCGCGGATGACCAGCGGTTCGAGAGCCGGGCCGAAGTCACCGCCGCCAATGTGATCGAGCGCGGTCTGTTCGATCGAACCATTGCCGCGATAAGAACCGAGATGCACATACGGCGGCATCGTTCCCCGTGACGGCCGCAGCTTGGTGACCACGGCTCCGAACGACGTTTTCTGGCCTTCGAACCCGGAGGCCATCGCGATCGATTCGTGACCGAAATTGTTGTGGGACAGCGAACGCAGCACGGTAAGCCGGTCGGCCCGCCGCGCCAGTTGCGGCAACAGCTCGCAGAAGTGCGTGCCGGTGACATTGGTCGGAATCGCCCCATACGGACCGCGGACGGCGTCGATGGCGTTCGGCTTGGGATCGAACGTTTCGAACTGGCTGGGCCCGCCGGAGAGCCAGATGAAGATGCAGTTTTTCTGCGGGGCGGCTGGTGCGGCGGCAGCCGTGGGGGTGAGCGCATCGCCGAGCGACAGGCCGAGCAGACTCGCGCCGCCCGCCTGCAACATCGCCCGACGGCTGACGCCGCCGCAGTTTCGTTGTGTCCCCCACCCGAGATGCAACATTCACCGGTCCTCCGGATGAGAATATATCAGGATGGGTTGATGTTACGAAAGGGGTGAAGTTGGTGGAAACTGGGAAACAATCAGCGCGGGGCGCGAAACCGCACAGCGGCCAATCCACGCTTGCGGTTTCGCGCC
>JBGSUN010000222.1:0-1927 GCA_041753475.1 Planctomycetaceae bacterium
AGCAGGACAACCCCGCCGCGTTCAAAGAGTTGACCGACATCGGCAAGATCCTGGAGAACCATTACAAGGAAGTCCAGGATATCGAATTCACCGTTCAGCAGGGCAAGGTCTGGATGCTGCAGACTCGCAACGCGAAGCGAACCGGTTTCGCCGCCGTGCGGATCGCCGTCGATCTCGTCGATGAAGGCAAGATCACCGAAGCCGAAGCACTGTCGCAGAAGCGGATTCCTGCCGACGATTTGAACCAACTGCTGCAGCCGGTGTTCGATCTCGCCGGGAAGAAGGCGGCTCAGGACGGCGGGCGGTTGCTCACCAAGGCGATCAACGCCGGTCCGGGTGCCGCGACGGGGCAAATCGTCTTCCATGCCGACGAAGCCGAAGCGAAGTACCTCGCCAATCCGAAGCTGGAGCTCGTTCTCGTTCGCCGTGAAACGACCCCGGAAGATCTCCGCGGCATGAAGGTCGCCAAGGGCATTCTGACTGCGTTCGGCGGGGCTAGCTCTCACGCCGCGCTCGTCAGCCGTCAGATGGGCAAGGTCTGCGTCGTCGGTGCATCCGACCTGACGATCGACTATGAAAAGGCCACCGTGTCGGTCGCTGGTCAAACCCTGAAAGAAGGGGACTGGATCAGCATTGACGGTTTCACCGGGGAAGTCTTTGCGGGCAAGGTCGACACCAAGCCGAGCGAAGTCATTCAGGTCCTCATCAACAAGTCGATGAAGGCCGAAGAATCGCCGACCTACCAGCGGTTCGCCAAGCTGATGTCCTGGGCCGACAAGTTCCGCACGTTGAAGGTCCGCACGAACGCCGATACGCCGAAGGACGCGACCTCGGCCGTCGCCTTCGGTGCCGAAGGGATCGGCCTCTGCCGCACCGAGCACATGTTCTTCGACCACGTCGATGAATTCCGCGAAATGATTCTCGCGGGCGATCTGCCGGAACGGGAAAAGGCCCTCAAGAAACTGCTGCCATTCCAGCGGGAAGACTTCGCCGGGCTGTTCAAGGCGATGGAAGGCCGCCCGGTCACCATCCGTCTGCTTGATCCGCCGTTGCACGAGTTCCTCCCGCACGATCACGCCGCGCAGCAACTGCTGTCGGAGAAGATCGGCATTCCGGCCGACGTCATCGCCCGCCGGGTGCATGAACTGCACGAATCGAACCCGATGCTCGGTCACCGCGGTTGCCGCCTCGGCATCGTGTATCAGGAAATCACCGCGATGCAGGCGCGAGCGATTTTTGAAGCCGCCTGTGATGTCAAAAAGTCCGGCATCGACGTGAAGCCCGAAGTGATGATCCCGCTCGTGGGCTTCCTCACCGAATTCAAGGATCAGGAGAAGGTCATCCGCGCGCAGGCGGACGCCGTCTTCAAGGAAAAGGGGATGCAGGTCGACTACATGGTCGGCACGATGATCGAAGTCCCGCGGGCCTGTGCCGTGGCCGATCAGATCGCCACCGGGGCCGAGTTCTTCAGCTTCGGCACCAACGACCTGACGCAGACCACGCTCGGTGTGAGCCGCGACGATTACGGCGGGTTCATCAACTACTACAAAGAGCACGACATCATTCCGAGCGATCCGTTCCAGACGATCGATCAGAACGGCGTCGGCCTGCTGATGAAGATGGGCGTCGAGAAAGGCCGCAGCGTCCGCAAGGACCTGAAGATCGGCATCTGCGGCGAACACGGCGGCGACCCCGCCAGCGTAATGTTCTGCCACAACATAGGCCTAGACTACGTCAGCTGCTCCCCCTTCCGAGTCCCCATCGCCCGCCTAGCCGCCGCCCAAGTCGCGGTCGCCGAAAAGAAGAAGTAGTCTCCGCCCGCGGAAACAATCAAACTAACAACCACTCCCTCGTCAGCTCCCCAGCCGACGAGGGAGTTTTTTGGTATCCTCTCAAACGCTAGCAATTCTGGCGGTTGACTTTTTGC
>JBGSUN010000223.1:0-78562 GCA_041753475.1 Planctomycetaceae bacterium
GGCCACCGCCGTCCCTCCCTGGAACGCGAATCCGAATTTCCTGGCGACAGCCTACAAAAACCTCCCGCGCTGCGAAAAGCCTCCCGCATTCTGGAATCGCTGAAATCTCCCTGTCCGGCACCCAGAAACGGAAGAGCCAAAAAACTTTCCTGGATGGGTTCACGGTATTTTCACCCGGAGAGGTGGACTTCATCGGCAAGCCCGGCCAGGAAGGAGATCCCGGCAAGTACACGGTGAAGTATTGGCCTGCTGATCCTGACGCGGGTGCGGTCCGCGTCATCGTCCGTGGTCATTATGCCCATTTTCAGGTAGGGCCGTCCGTTGAAGGCAAGTATGCCAACTACTTTCATTCGGCGATTCAGCAAAAGAACGAAGGCCTCGGCTTTGGCCTGATGGCTGGAAACGGCCCCGCCGAAGGGGAACACTGGGTCCGGTTTGACAATTTCCGCGTGGTGAAACCATAACGCCGGGAACCGTTCGTCTACACACGATCAAAGTGCAAACACGCACTTGGCGTGACTGAGGGTGAACTTCGCACCGAGACTCCCAGCGCGAGATCCCGTTACTGCGCGTCTCGGCAAGCATTTTGCTTGGAAATAACACGGGCGAACGGAGGCCGCCTTTCTGCGGGGCGACGGACAGTTCGTGGACAGCGCTTTTCGCGGAACCATCCTACATCGGCGCGGGTCTCGGGAGGAGATCGCGCGTCACCATCGGCTTCTTCGCCGGATGACATCATGCGCGCGCTGCTGCTCATTCCCACAATCCTGCTCGGTTTTCAGGCAGATAATCTGACGGCGGACCCGGGGACCATGCCCCCGTCAACCCCAACGGAAAAACGGCCGCGCCGTGTGCGGGTCCTGTTTATCGTCCGTGAGGCCTGCCCCCGGTGCGACGAAGAACTGCGGCGACTGCGAAAACCGGGCGGACCATTCGAAGCGATGAAATCGGTCGGCTGGACGATCGGTTCCACCCCGGATTCCCATGTTCAGATTGTGAAACACGATACGCTGCCGGAATTCGCCGATGTGCTGAAAGCGAGTGACTTCCCCGCGGTCGCAGGGATTGATGGTGACGAGGTGACGCGGTACTTCAAGACCGGCTGCACGACACCGCTCGATGCGTGGACGTTCGGCTGGCTCCTCACCGGTAAGAACGAGCGTCCTACCGCTGCAGTCCCCGAACCGGTGCAGGTTGAATCAACCGGAAGTTACCGGCTTCGCGGCAATCACTGGTCGATCGATGGCGACTGGAACCCCACGAAGCCGACGGTGCTCGCCCATCTCCGCAGCCCCAACCATGCCGCCGGCACCGCGGCTTATGGCACGATCGAAAACTGGTCGCTGGAAGAACTGCGGTCGCTGCATGACGACCTCCACGAACGGGATGGCGGTCTGTCCAGCGGCGTCGGCGTCGCCGGGGCGACGGTTCGGGCCAACTCATCGAAGCCTTCTTACATGATCCCCAAAGCCCTGCGGTGAATGCGGCGTTGTCAGACTTGTCGGGTGGGCTGTGCCCACCGATTCGTGATGCTGGACGACCGTAACTACGACTTTCTGCCCTCATACGCCATCCAAACAGTCAGGGCAGTTCAATCTTAAAGTCCTGATTTCCGCCAGCGGGGATCGTGACCTTGATGCCTGAAGTGGCCGCGTTGCCATATTTCGCAGGCAGCTTCACTTTGGGGGGCGGAGGAGGTGAAAAGTCGTTAATCCCATCGTACGCGCCATCAGGCGGGCCGACGTAAATAACGGCCACGGAATGTTCCCCGGCAATGGCCCCATCACCGGGACGGTTCGTTCCGAGGGAGAATTTCCCCTCGGCATCAGTTGTACCCACCGCGGCCGTTCCATTCGCCGGAGTCAGTACCACCTGATAGTGGGCCAGCGGCTCCCCTTTGTGGACGAGCGTCCCCGCGGCCGCCACAGTTGCTTCGTGAGACCGCACATGCCCGCTCGATCCGCAGCCGCTGACAGTAAAACCAAGCAACACTGCCATAATGCATCGCCCGGTCAAGGCGCGATCGCCGTTCAATTCCACGATATACTGCGCCATGAATCCATTCCTCGAAGTGGGCCGTTCAAAGTTGACGACGGAGTCACTGAGGCTCAGCGCGTGCCTTCAGTCTCATGCACTGTGGCGACGGTGTTCTGCGGATCAGAATTCGCCGGTAACCTCGCCCCCTCGAACTGTCCCAATGGCGCGCCAGACGTTGCTATCGATATTGTCACTGGCGAAGCGGACCGATCCGTCGGCGAGCACGAGGTGAACTCCGCCCACATGGTAACTCCGCGCTGCCATGTGACCGGATGTGGCGGCGGTAGTGATGCAATCGCGGTCCTTGGAGTTGGGCGTCAACGTGTGTGTGTAGTACGTCGCCACCACCAGATCGCGATAGTACTGCAGTCCACGATAGGCCCACGCCCGGAGAGCGCGATTATTGCAGTCTGCAGTCGGGACAACGGTGAGTTCCGCCGTCGTAAATGCCGCCGCATGATCGGTAGCCACGCGGTAGTCGTCGATGATCCCGAAGGGTGGATTCAGGAATGACCCGGTCGCATTGTTTGGACCCTTCTTGATTTCCGCGAACATCGCGGTGTTGGAAGTCCCATCGAGAATTACCCCCATCCGCGTATTGGAGTTGGTGAAAAACATCCCGTGCTCAGCCGAGGCTTGTGCTCCGGTTGGTCGTTGTACAGCGGTTGAGCCGAGGCATTGCATGTAGTTCGTGCTATTAGCGTCAATAATGCCGGCAACGAGATTGCGCGCAGCCTGGATTTCTGAAGGACAGTGGAACGACGGGATGAACTGAATTCGAGCCGCCGCGTTCGCCGCGTTTCCGTTCACTTGCTGTCGGAAGTCAAACGTCTGGTATTGATTGGACCCATCGATGTAGGGCAGCAGGTACGCATGCGTTGAAGCCTGCGGACGGTCGCCACCGCCGAAGTTGAACGAGCTCCCTCCCGGCGGAAAGATGGTAAAAGTGGACTCATAATTGTGAAGCGACAGACCAATCTGCTTGAGATTGTTCCGGCACTGCGTCCGCCGGGCGGCTTCGCGCGCCTGCTGAACGGCGGGCAGCAGCAAGGCAATCAAAATGGCGATGATCGCAATCACCACCAGCAATTCAATCAAGGTGAAACCAAGATGCTTGCGGCGAGGCAGACGAGGCAACATCAGAGGACTCCGAATTGCAGCGGACGATAAGAAGCGGACTTGCGTTCGCATCCTAGATCGCGTGCGTTAGGAATCGATGATGAATCAGCCAAGAGTCCGTCAAATCCATCTGACGAGTGCTGTACGGTTTTCTGGGCGCGTCGACTCAAATTGAATGGTCGTGAAGCACGAGCCTCGGTACCGACGGACTTTCCTGAGCGTGATCAATCCGTCGGCAAATTTTGTGGGTTCCACGCCACCTCCCAGAGATGCCCATCGGGATCCTGAAAGTACCCGGCGTAGCCACCCCAGAACGTGTCCTGCGCCGGCTTCACGATGGTGGCCCCCGCTGACCGGGCTTGCTCCAGGACCGCATCGACCTCGGCGCGGGTCGACACATTGTGGGCGAGCGCGAAGTCCGTAGGGTTGGGATTTCCCAGCGCCACACCGGTGTCATGAGATAAGCTTTTCCGCGGCCAGAGCGCGAGCTTCAGACCGGGCTGCAAATCGAAAAACACGACCGCCCCGTGCTCAAATTCCTGTCCGATAATGCCCGCTGTTGGCAGCCCTAATCCCTCCCGATAAAACCGCAGCGCCCGTTCCAGGTCATCCACACCGAGCGTGATAAAAGAGACGCGTGGTTTCATGAGTGAGTTCCTTCGATGTAGGGCAGGCTCCCGCCTGCCATCAAAAGAGGTCGCGTCTTGTTGGTCGGCAGGCGGGAGCCTGCCCTACGGAGTGTCACTTGAAATTCGCGAACGGGTTTTGATCGGTAACCGGTGTTTCCGTCGAGGGCACGCTCACGATTTCCAGCGGCGCATCGGTGACGGACTTCGGATGGGCGGCTTCGCGGGCTTCTTTCAGCGTCTTGAACATCAACACCCCCACAAGCACGGCCCAGCCCAATGTGGCATTCGGAACCGGGAACAGTCCCGCGAGTGCAAACACCGCCGTGACCACAATGCAAGACACCTTCGCCGCAAAGAGATTCTTTGCCATCAGCACCCAAATCCCCATCAACAGCGGAACCGCTGCAATGGCTACCGCCACGATCGCACCAGTTGAAGTTCCCCCCGAACGAGTGGAGTTCATGATGAAGAACAGATACACAAAAACCGAGACATAGACGGCCCCCGTGCCAAACGAGAAAATGCCGATTTCCCGAATTTTTTTAGCAGCCTTGGCGTTGAGCGGTTCCACAGGAAACTCCCCAGTTCACAGCCTGTCCTCTTCCAGAATCCATCGGAGTGTAATCTTCCGGCTCACTCGATTTCACCCACGGTGAACGAGAAAATTCTCGGCCAACCGTTGTCCCCTTGTAGGGTGGGCGGTGCCCACCCATTCGCGAGAGCAACCGTAACAAGGGGGTGGTTACCGCCCACAATCCGCCTGCCGTTGTTCGGAAGTCGCTGATCCGTTACAGTTTCCGATTCCAAGGCGACGTCGGTTTGTTGCCGCTTTCCATCTCATGAACACCGCAAGCAGAAACCTTCCCATATGTACAACGTCACCCTCATCCCCGGCGATGGTGTCGGGCCGGAACTGACCGAAGCCACCAAGAAGTGTCTCGAAGCCACGGGCGTGAAGTTCTCGTGGGATGTGCAGGAATGCGGCATCGAAGTCATCGAGAAGGTCGGCAAGGTCCCCGATTCGGTTCTCGCTTCGGTTCGTAAGAACAAGGTCGCTCTGAAGGCCCCGATCACCACGCCCATCGGCAAGGGTTTCCGCAGCGTCAACGTTTATCTGCGACAGGAACTCGGTCTCTACGCCTGCTTGCGTCCGTGCAAGACCTACAAGGGCGTGCGGACCTATTTCTCGGACAGCAACGTCGACCTCGTCGTGGTCCGTGAGAACACCGAAGACCTCTACGCCGGCGTCGAGTTCCAGGCCGGTCAGCCCGCCACGACGGAACTGATCGAATTCATCAACAGCAAGACCACCGGCCGGAAGATCACCACCGGCGAAGTCACGACCGGTGTCAGCATCAAGCCGATGTCCTACGAAGGGACTCGCAATATTGCCAAGTTCGCGTTTGATTTCGCCGTGAAGGCCGGCCGCAAGTCGGTCACTTCGGTGTGCAAAGCGAACATCATGAAGTTCACCGACGGTCTGTGGTACGACGAAACCCGCGCGGTCGCCACCGCATTCGGGGCCAAGTACGAATGGCCGGAACTGTCGGTCCCCGCCGATCCGGAACTCAGTGGCAAAGTGGCGAATGCGTCCGGCATCGTCTACATGGAACGGCTGATCGACAACATGTGCATGCAACTCGTACAGAAGCCCGAGTTGTACGACGTGATCCTGCTGCCGAATCTGTACGGTGACATTCTCAGCGACCTGTGCGCCGGCCTCGTCGGCGGTCTCGGTGTTGCACCGGGAGCGAACTACGGTCCGGACGCTGCGATCTTTGAAGCGACGCACGGCAGTGCTCCAAAGTACAAAGGTCAGAACAAGGTCAACCCGACGGCGTTGATTCTCTCGGGCAAACTGATGCTCGAACACCTGGGTGAAAAAGCCGCCGCGGAGAAATTGGAAGCCGCCGTCGCCGCCGTGATCGAAGAAGGCAAGGACGTGACCTACGACCTGAAAGACAACCGCAACGACCCGACCGCCGTCGGCACAATGCAAATGGCGGAAGCCATCTGCAAGAAAATGGCGACGATGTAGGATTCGCTGATGGTTGATGGACAGAGAATTTGTCCGGCCATGAGCCATCGACCATGAGCCATACACCAGTGCGAGCCGCTCATGGATGAGCAACACGCAATCGACGTCCTCTCCGGCCGCCGCCGCGGGATTATTCCCGCGACGTTGCGGTCCGTGTGTCGTGTCGCATCGTGGGGTTACGCCGCCGGGATGGCCGTGCGGAATGCCGCTTACGAACACGGCTGGTTCAAAGCACACCGTGTCGACTGCCCGGTGATCAGCATCGGCAACATCACCACCGGCGGCACCGGCAAGACGCCGCTAGTCGCGTGGTTCACCCAGCGATTACAGCAGGCGGGATATCGACCCGGTATTCTCAGCCGCGGGTACCGCAGCTTTCAGACATCTACATCCCCGTGTGCCACTGGCTCTGCCAGTGTCTTCCCAATTCAAGGAAGCGACAGCCCACTCGAAGAGAAGACACTGGCAAAGCCAGTGGCACACAGCGGACAGAACGACGAAGCGATGGTGCTCGAACGGTTGTGCCCCGGTGTGCCGCAGGTAGCGATGCGCGACCGTCTCGCCGGTGCTGCCATCGCGAGCCAGCAACGTGGTTGTAACGCCCTCGTGCTGGACGACGCCTTCCAACACCGGCGGCTCGCTCGCGATCTGGACGTGGTCCTCATCGACGCGCTGCAACCGTGGGGTTACGGCCATCTGTTACCACGCGGCCTGTTGCGGGAACCGTTGTCCGCGTTGAAACGAGCCGATGTCGTGATCATCACCCGGGCCGATCAGATTGAACCCGACATGCTGCACGAACTGCGGACGCACATTGCGCGCGTGCGGGGCGTGGACGAACACATCGCGGTGCGGTTTGCACCAAAGCGATTGATCAACGCGCTGGGGGACACGCAGCCCCCCGGCTGCTTCCTCGCAGCCGGGGGGCTCTCTTCCCACAGCGCGGCGGCTGAATTCAAGCATCCCGGCTACCAGGAAGCAGCCGGGATGCGGGCGTTCTGCGGCATCGGCAATCCGGACGGCTTTCGTCGCACGTTGAATGATCTCGGCATCACTGGCGAACTGAAAACGTTCCCCGATCATCACCACTACACCCGGGCCGATCTCGACGCCCTCGCGGAATGGGGGGCGGCACACTCCGTCACCGAGTTTGCGACGACACTGAAGGATCTGGTGAAGATTCCGACGGATCACCCTCTCGCGCCGCACATCTGGGCGGTGGAGATTGTCCCCGAGTTTCTTGCGGGGGAAGATCATTTGGAGAGGCACTTGGTGCGGTTGATGCCGCGGCGGGTGATGCAGAAGGCCGCGTGAGGTGGAGCGGGACACAGAATAGGAAGAAGCGAAGTCAAATGTCACAGCATGCGATTTCAAAGGACATTGCACACTTCCAAATGGCCGTTGAATCACATTTTCGGAACTGGTCTATCGCAGACGAGACACTTTATCAGCTTTGCCGTGACCAACCACGGCATGATCGTCTCAACTCAGTTAATGCGAAAGCTCTCTTTATCGGACGGGGGTTTGCGAGTGGCATTGAACGCCACATCAAGTCATCGGGCTCGCAAGGGAGCTCAATCGGCCAATTGTCGTCGTATCTCCACGATAACGCCGCAGAAGTTGACGGTATTATCGACAGCTTGGCTGAATTGCAAGAACCACTTGATGTTCAAACGCTTGCAATTGTCGCAGCGGCACATGGCAGGTTATGCAGCTTGCTATCCCAGATTTGTCGTAATGGCAATGTGCCTGCGTCCTTCGCATCGAAGTACTTGCACTTTCATTGCCCAATTGTCCCGGTCTACGATAGCTTCGCACGGAAGCAAGCGTGGCGAATGCGTAAAAAAGTTAGCCTTAAAGCATTCCCAATGCCAGCTGATGCTTGTGATGACTACTACCAGTACTTGCTCTGCTTTTGGCAAGTTTATTCAGCTCTTTATGGGCTGACACCCAATGTCACGGTTCGACTCGTAGAAGTCTACTTATTGTCGATCGCAACGGATAGAGTCGATACGGCGAACTCAACAAGCGAGCTAATCTGACAGTTGCGATTACTTGCGCAGATTTTGCACCGGATATTGGGACAATTCACATCGCGCGGCGGACTCGTCTTCCGTTGGTGAAGCTGTCGAGGACGAGGTTGCCGAGGTCGTTGGCGTTGCAGTACGCCGCCATGCCGCCGGTCACCTGGGCCATCTTTTCGACGAAGTTCACGAGGTCCAGGTAGAAGTAATCCTCAATCAGCGCGAAGCTGGAGATGTGAATCCCCTCGTTAGCACACCGCTTCGCTTCGGCCAACGTGATGTTCGCCGTCTGTTCGCACGGCGGATAAATCAACATCACATCGCGACCTTCGATGTGGGCGGTTGGTTCGCCGTCGGTAATGCACAGAATCTGCCGATTCTGCGCGGGATGCCGTCGCAACACCCGACGGGCGAATTGCAGCCCGGCGTGGATGTTCGTGAAGTGCTGCGGGACGAAATCGGGCGGGGAATCGAGATTGATCCGCAACCGCACCCGAGGGTCGTAGATGCTCACCGGCTTCGGTGCGGAGTTCAGCAATTCGCGCTCGGTCAGCGGCGACGCATAGGTGTAGAACCCGATCACCTGCAGGAAGTCGCTCGGATACTTCGATCGGACCAATGCTTGTAGTGCCATCGCCACACGCTTGGCGGAACCATATTTACCATAACGGGTCATGCTGCCGGACATGTCGATGAGGACGACCGTCGAGCACGCTGTCTGATACTCCGTCTCGTGGACAACGAGATCGTCGGCGGTGATCCGGACCGGGGTACCGCCGCCCTGTCGAACGAGCGCGTTCTTGAGCGTCTCTTGCAGATTGAGATTCGAGACCGGATCGCCGAACTGATACGGCCGCGATTCTTCGTGGACGGTCTGGCCGGGGCCGCGATGCTCGGTGTCATGACGCCCGAGAACATCTTTGCGACGGATATCGAACAACGCTTCGAGGGCTTTGTTCTCCACCCGCCGCATGCCGCGCGGGGTGACGATGTATTTCCCTTCGCCGTCTTTTTCGACCAGACCCTGCTTGATGAGTTGATCGAGCACGTCGGGGTGTTCCTCTTCCCACTCCTTCAGCGAGTCGAGCACCTCGTCGCCGTATTGCATGAGGTATTCGCTGAGCTGGTCAAAGAGTTTATCCGCCGATTGCGGCGTAAACTCCTGCGAACCATCCCAGCGCGAGTATTCGTAGGTTGGCATCGGCGAAGTAATCCTGACGAGATATGGCCCACTCCATTGTAGACGTGACCGGTTCATTGCCCATAGCGCAGGGGTGCCCATCCCGGAGCACCAGCGACGGATGTTTGAAATCGTCTCCGTCGCTCGCGCTCCGGGCTGGGACAGAAACGACTTGACGAACCGCCCCGCACACAGACATACTGTCTACACCATTTCACACATCTGCGGAGTCTCCTATGTTGCGCCCGCTGCTCATTTCAATTTTCACCCTCTGTCCTGCGGTGATTGCACTGGCCGCGCCGCCGGCCAAAGTGTTGGCCAAACTCAATGCCGATGAAGCTGCGGCGTACCAGATGTATCTGGACGAGGCCCATAAACAGCCGCTCGAACTGCGGAAACAGCCGATCTTCAGTTGGACGAACGTGCTGCGGGAAGACGGCCAGACCGGGCACATCTATGTCTGGATGAAGGACGGCCGTCCGGAAGCGGTCGCCACCTTTTTCTCCGCGCTGGCCAACTGGGCGAAGCCACCCCGTCGGGCCGTGGTGCATGAGTTCCACACGCTCTCGGCGAAAAAGATCTGGCCGGTGGGGCCGAAAACGAACCAGTATGAATGGCAACCGCAGGCAGGATTGGCCTTTCAACCGGTTCCCGATGCGCCGGACGTCGCCGATTCGCCGGCGCTGCGGCTGGTCCAAATGCGTGACGTGGCCCGTGGGTTCTCGGGGGAAACGCACGGCATGGATCAACAACGCTGGGAATTGCGACTCCTGCCACAACCGGCGCTGCGCTATCAACCCACACGCAAAGATGTGCTCGATGGGGCGCTGTTCCTGTACGTCTCGACCGCAGGGACCGATCCGGAAGTCATTATTCCCGTGGAAGCCCGAAGGGAAGCAGACGGCCCGTGGAAGTGGCAGTACGGCATCGCCCGCTTCACCGATCGCGAACTCGTGGTCCGGCATGCCGACGAAGTCGTCTGGTCATCAATCGAGAATCCCAATCTGAAGGCGGCCATCGAGAATGACTACACCATCATCCGCAATCCCGAGCGGACCTACACCTGCTACCGTGCGCGCATGATCGACGAATTCCCCAGTGCCGAACCCGCTCCGTAACGATTCTTCCCGACTTCGTGGCGGCACTCCAATCCGGCCGTGTATAACCGCGGGGGAGTTGATCCACACGATCCGGGAGGGACCATGCACGTAGCGGCCGATCGAGCGATTGCCGGACGCTTCGTCATCCTGGCCTGGTGTTGCGTCGCCGCGATGGTGGCCTACCTGCAGCGCACGGCGATCGGGGTTGCAGGGCCAGAGATTCGCGAAGACCTCGGCCTGTCGGTGGTGGAGTTTGGCTTCGTGATGAGCGGGTACTATTGGACCTATGCTCTGAGCCAACTCCCCGCCGGATGGGTCAGTCAGCAGATCGGTGCACGGAACATGCTGATGGCCTGTGTGGCCGGCAGCTCCGCCATGACCATACTCGCGGGCTTGTGCCCTTCCGGACTAACCTTCGCCTTGTTCTGGCTGTGTGCCGGCGTGGCGATTGCGGGGATCTTTCCGAGTTGTGTGCAACTGTTTGTGGTGGCCTTTGCGCCTTCGGCGCGGGCGTTTCCGTCGGGAATGCTCAGCAGTTCGATGTCGATCGGCGGGGCCATTTCCACAACGCTGACGGGCTTACTGATTGCCAGCCCGCTTCTGTTCGGCAGCATTTCCTGGCGGGTGGTGTTCATCGCCTATGGAGTCGTCGGTGTGCTCTGGGCGATGGGTTACGGCGTCCTCTCCCGCCCCGTGGCCGCACCGATAGTTCCCGATGAAGTTGAGTCCGAGAGCACGCCAATGGCACCGGCTATCCCCCCTGAATCGCTGGCGTTGTCGAATGTGCTTCTCGACTTTCGAACATGGCTGATCTGTGCTCAACAGTTTTTTCGCGCCGCGGGGTATGTCTTCTATGCGACGTGGTTTCCGGAGTTTCTGCGGATGACGCGTGATGTCAATACGGCCTCGGCCGGACGATTGACGAGTCTGCCGTTGCTGGGCGTCGTCCTCGGTGGGGCGATCGGCGGAATCATCGCGGATTTCGTGGAGTATGCGACGGGCAGCCGGCGACTGAGTCGTCAGGTCCTCGGCATCGGCAGCCACGGACTCTGCGCCGTACTCATTTTGATGGCCCAGTTCATCGAAGATCCGACTTCGGCGACGCTGGTCATCTCGCTGGGTTCGTTTGTTTTTGCATTGGGAGCGTCCAGTGCTTATGCCATTACGATGGACTTGGGTGGTCCGCATACATCCACACTGTTCGGCTTGATGAACATGTGCGGCAACATCGGGGCGGCTTTGTGTCCGATGGTCGTGGGACTGCTCGTGAACGCCCTCGGTTGGGGTCCGATCCTGTACTTCTTTGCCGCTCTCTATTTTGCCGCCGCCGTGTGCTGGATGGGATTGAATCCCGGCCGGGTAGCGACGGCTTGAATGACGGGGCGGGGACCAAGTCCTAGCAATCTGGGGATTGATTGTGTGCCACGGCCGTGTCGGCCGTGCAAAGTGGCAAAACGCTCTGAAAAACGCACGGCCGACACGGCCGTGGCACACCGAATCGAAGACTTCAACGGACTGTTAAATTTGAACAATTCAGATTCTGGGGGATTGATTGGGGATTCCGCCCCAGTCACGATGCTATAGGGGCGATGCAATGAAACAACGGCTCACCACACCGACAAGTGTCTGCCAGGCGGCGGTCGCGCAGGCGGATATCACGCCGCCGGATGGGTTTTATCACCGCATGTGGGGTGCGGCGACGCATGAGCAGGCGACTGGCGTGCATCGGCCGCTATTCGCCACGGTGCTGGCCGTTGGTCCGACCGATGCCGCTCGGCCGCACGCGGTGATTGTGGCTCTCGATCACTGTTTGCTGTTCGCTCGCGAAAGTGCGGCGTTCCGTCAGACCCTCTGTGCGATGACCGGTTTGGTCCCCGAGCAGTTGATTGTGACGTTCTCGCACACCCATGCCGCGGGACTGCTGGACCCAAGCCGAAGTGACCGACCCGGCGGGGACTTGATCGCCCCGTATCTGACACAACTGGGCGAGACCGTCGGCGAACTCGTTCTGGCAGCGAGTCGGGCCATGGTTCCGGCAACGATGACCTATGGTCACGGGATGTCTGCGATGGCCGCCCATCGCGATGCCTGGGATGAAACCACACAAAAATGGGTCTGCGGGTTGAACATTGACGGTCCGGCCGATTCCACTGTTCTCGTCGCGCGAATTGATGATGCGGACAGTCGCTGCCTGGCGACGGTGGTGAACTATGGCTGTCATCCGACCACCCTGGCATGGGCAAACACGCTCATCAGCCCGGATTATCCCGGTGCAATGCGCGAGACGGTGGAAACCGCGACCGGGGCACCGTGCCTCTTTTTGCTGGGGGCTTGCGGCGATGTCGGCCCGCGCGTCGGGTACGTTGGTGATGCCGCCGTCGCCGATCGCAACGGCCAGCAATTGGGACACGCAGCGCTCGCCACCTTGACGGGATTGCCGCCGCAGCGAGCTGATTACGTTTATCGGGGTCCCGTCATTTCTGGAGCAACCCTTGGCGAATGGAATTACGCTGCGGCGGAATCGGAACGAGTTGATACTTGGAGCCGATTCACAGCGCGGCGGTTTGCCATCCCGTTGCCCTACCGGGCGGATCGACCGACACTCGAGCATCTCCGTACAGAACGAGAGCAGTGCGAACGGGCCAAAAAAGCCGCGCTCACGGCCGGTGATGCCGCTGCGGCTCGGGATCAGCATGCCCTCATCGAACGGCTCTCACGAGCCATCACGCGTTGGGAAGGCTGTCCGCCGGGCGACACGTTTCCGTTTCAAGTCGCGCTGTTACGGATGGGGGAAGCCGTGTGGGTCTTCGTCGAGAGCGAACCGTACCAGTGGTTGCAGACGGAACTGCGACGTCGTTTTCCCCAGTGGACCATCGTCGTCGTGGTGTTGCTCGACGGCTGGCGCTGTTCGTATCTGCCGCGCGCGGAAGTCTACGGCAGCGGCGTCTACCCTGACGAGGTGTCGATGCTGGCCCGCGGGTGTCTGGAAATGCTTGTGGACGGGATTGCCGATGAGATTTCGACCCTCACGTGAATAAAAAAGCCCAGGGATCGCAATCCCTGGGCTTCTCCGACTCAGCTCTCGACCGTTAACCCTCGACTATTTCGCGGCGTCCCACCACCAGCGGCCGGCGGGCAGCTTGGGGGTCTCGGCTTGCTTGGCGACGGCCGTGAGTTCCGGGGCTTCTTTTGTCAGCTCGGGATCCTTCACGATCGACACGACATCGGCCCGCACACCACCGGCGACTTGCACGACCACATCGCGGCCGTTGTAAACCTTGTGATTGACAACCGAGTCGACTTCCGTCGGCACGGCATAGGTCGCCGGGCGGTAAGCCCCGTTGTTGGCGAACGCGCCCAAATCCCACGCAGCCCGATCATGCAACCGTTCGTGACGGATCATCGCGGCGACGAGTGCCAGATCAAACACGTTCTGCATGTCAGCGAAGACATTGTCCCGCTGGGCCAGGGAGGCATAGTTCTGTGTGAAGTTCTCGGCGAACTGACGATTGATCGGTTCCGATTGCCCCGTTGGCAGGTGCTTGCCGTCGGCGGTCAGCACCTGGTTTTCCGATTGGCAGAGAACTGACGAACCGACGATTTCAAAAGCGGTCCGGTCCGGGCTGTGAGTCACGGCGTCGTACTTCATCGACAACCACCACCGCAGGGCTTCCGTTGCGGGGGGATTCTTCTGCATCGCCTTCGGCAGCAGTTCGAAGTAGCTCGGAACTTCCTTGCCACCCTCGAGTTTGTCGATTCCGATGAGCTTCATGCGATAGTCGGCTTCGACGATGATGCGGGCCACGCGGCTGTCGGAAGGCACACCCCAGACCACCACGTCTTGCTGACCGAGCTTCTTTTGCAGTTGGTTCACAAAGCTCCGCACACCGGCGCCGGCGCTCAACGGCCCGCGAGTCTGCGATTGCTGAGCGAAGGCTTGCAGCGACTTGACGTTTTCTTCACGGGTATTGATCGAGCAACCGAAGTCTTGTTCATTGCGGGTGAATGTCCGCAGGACCGTGACAAGGTCATCGAGTTGCAGCGTCGGCCGCTTGGAACTCACCCCGACCGGTTGACCTTGAGCGTTGTACTGCCACGCTTCGGCGGGACCACCGACAAGAATGTCACCTTCATCTTTGTCGAGGAAGACGTATTGAATCTTCGAGAGACCGGCCAGTTGCATCATCGATTCAGGAACGGCCTGGCCTTCCTGAAGACGACGGGCGACTTCCCGCTCCAGCCGTGACAACGACACCAGCCGCATCGCGCTCGGCTGGGCCATGTCCGTATTGAGTTCGGCCTGACGAATGCCGGTGCTTAGTGCGGCGAGTTTGCCGGTGCTGTCGGTCGAGAGGACGCGGTTCAACAATGCCGAGGGCGAGACGCGTACCCCGGTGGGGAACGGCGTCATCGTGCCGCCCACGCCGTCAATCTGTTCCCATTGACCGGACGTGTTTTCCTGAATGAGCGTCATCAGCGAGGTGAAGTCGGCTTGCACTCCCCCCCCGGCGAGTGACTGTTCCTGGTTGGCTCGCCCCTGGGCTTCCGCGCGAACATTCGGTTCGGCGATCCGTTGCCGGGTTGCGCGAGCGGAGACGTTTGCCCCGACGCCTTGCTGCATCGCTGCGATCTGCTTGAGGAGCTGCGCTTGCTCGACTGGATCTTTGACAGCCGCGGCTTGTTCTGCGGCGGGACCAAACTCGCCAGCCGCGAGATGTTCGGCAATCTTTACTGCAGCCGGGTCCGCGTCACCCGCAAATGCGCCAGACGCGGATGCCAGGAGAAGCATTGAACTGCAAGTACGAAGCCAACGGTGACCGCGAACCATGTCTCTCTCCCACGCACTGAAATGCCGTCAAACTACACAGACCGCAACTGCGGTCGACCGTCTGGCGAGATGAACGTAAAACGAAGCCACGAATCCACAAAGATTTTCGCTCAGAAACGAATTGTGGCTTGTTCCATAGCATCGTCCGCCGCGGAAGCAACGTCAAGAAGTTTCCGGCAAAACCCGCCGGTGTCGGGCACGTTCCGGACGGGACGGCATCCCACAAGCAAACCCGCTAGAATGCAGGCAGAGAGTCCCCACGGTCGTTCTCGGCTCACGAGTTGCGACACGCGGGGTCAACGCCGTCGGCAAGGTCACCGAGACCGGAGTAGAATATTGCAAAATGAAAATTGAGAAATGCAAATTGCAAAATGAAGAAGAGTGACATCTGTCTCTCATTTTGTGATGTTGCGTCGACGAAAAGCCTTTCCAATTTGCACTTTGCAATTTTCATTTCTCAATTTGCAATCCCCCACCATGCCTGAGCTTCCCGAAGTCGAAACGATGGTCCGCCAGATTCGGCCACATGTGGCGGGGCGACGGATCACGGCGTTGCGGGCGTGTCGGACCAAGTGCCGACCGATCAGTATCACGCCGGCGTTGACGACGATTTCAGCGCGGGTGCGCGACCAGACGGTGACCGCCGTGCGACGGCTGGGCAAGCGGGTGGTGCTGGATTTGACGGATGAATCGAATCTCGTGATTGAACCGCGCATGACGGGGTTGATGCTGCTCGCGGACCCGCCGGACGAAACGCATCTGCGGTTGGAATGGGAACTCGACGGGGTCGGGGAGTATTCACGGCTGTGGTTCTGGGATCAGCGCGGCCTCGGCACGATGCGGCTCTATCAACCCGGTGAACTGGCCGAACTCTTGGGCAGTCACCGCCTCGGTCCCGATGCGTTAGCGTTAACGGTCGCCGATTACCGCCGGGTGTGCGGCAAGACGGCGCGGCCGATCAAGGTCGCGCTGCTCGATCAGAAACTCGTCGCGGGCATCGGGAATCTGTATGCCAGCGAGATTCTGCACCTCGCGAAGATTCATCCCGAATCCCCCGCCAAGACGCTCACCACCCGGCAACTCGAACGGTTGCATGCGGCGACATACGCCATTCTGGAAGAAGCGATCCGTTACGAAGGGAGCACGCTCGGCGACGGCACCTATCGCAACGCGCTCAATAAGGTCGGTGGCTACCAGAACGCCCACCGGGTGTATGCCCGCGCGGACGAAGCGTGTCCCACCTGCGGCAAAGCGACGATCCAACGCATCGTCCAGGCCCAACGCAGCACGTTCTTCTGCGGCCGCTGTCAGAAGTAACGCTCAACAAGCCCGAAGCGCGAGCGACGGGTGCATTCGAGAAGAGACCCGGCGCTGGCGCTTCGGGCTTCTCGGGGCAATTCACACGCGGCAGCCCAACGTCAACAAAACATTCGCCCACAGTGCCTGATCCGCCGTCTGAATCGTGAGCACATGATCCGGTGACTGCACCGCCTTGTAAAAATCCCACTTGCTGATCGGTTCCATCGCCACCGACGACCCCGCCGCGGTGACGATGCGGCGGTAATCGGCCCATACGGGGGGATCGCCCTGTCGCGCGTACGGATCATCCGCGGGGATGCCCATCGTGTTGATGGCATCCACCGGGATCGCCGTGAGCAGCGTCTCCAGCACCTGGCTCACCGTCACCACGCCCGGTCGTAGGTTCAGACTAACGAGCTGCGCGTTCGGTCCCAATGTCGTCGATGCGGGATAATTCCCATCCGCGATGAGCACTTTCGCATGATGTCCCGCGCGAGCCAGGATCGCCAAGATTTCCGGATGCAACAGCGTGTGTTTGAGCATGGGGCAGGTGGCCGGTGATGGGTGGTCGGTGGTGGGCAGAGGGAATAGTGAGTAGGGAGTAGCGAATAGCCAGAGAAGCGGAATACCGTCACTTTCACAACTGACAACGGACGATTTCCGTCCATCAGCCATTAACCATGAGCCATCATCCAGTATTGGAACGCCCGCATCGTCTGTTCCGCGGCGGCGTCGCTGTTCGGCCACGGGAAGGCTTCCGCGGAGAGGTAACCGTCGTAACCGATGTCGTTCAGGGCGGACACGATCGGGCCGTATTGCATGTGGCCGTTGCCGACGGGACGACGGTTCGAGTCGACGAAGTGGACATGCCCGATGAACCGTCCGCCGGCGAGAATTCCCGCGGCGACGTCGGTTTCTTCGATGTGCATGTGGAACAGGTCGGCCAGCAACCGCACGTTGTCGGTCTGCAGCGACTGCAACAACTCCACACCAGCGGCCATCGTATTGATGAGGTTTGTTTCGTACCGGTTGAGTGGTTCGTAAATCAACGGGATGTTGTACCGCCGGGCGTGTTCGCCAAGGATGCTGAGCGCCTCTCGCAACCAATCCATCGCTTGAACGGGTGTGACGCCATCGCCGTGACGGCCCTGCATCGAACCGATGATCGCCGGAGCGCCGTACGGTCCGCCGAAGTCGATCATGCTCTGAATGAACTCGATGGCCCGGCGGCGGATCGATTCATCGGGACTGGTGAGCGACAGCTTGTGCTTCACCCAACCCGCGCCGGTTCCCACGGCAGCGACGTTCAGCCCCGTCTCTTTCAACAGCGATTGCAGCGTGGATGGTGGAACCGCATCCGGGGCCGGAGCGAAGATTTCGACGGCGTGATAACCGAGTGCCGCGCCTTTCCGCATCGAACCGGCGAGGTCGTCCCAATAGACGAACGGACCGCCGCGGGCTTCGTTGACGAGACTGATGGTGACGGCGCTGCGGATCATAATTCAATCTCGGGAAGTCGGTGAGCACGGGGAAGCGGTTGGCGCGGGGCGCGAAACCGCAAGCGGTGATTGGGAACCCACTGACAACGGACTACGGACCACGGACAAAACTACTCCACCGCGACGATGGCTTTGATCACGCCCGTCTCCGGTTTTGTGTACGACGGGAACTGACCGGGAAGATCATCAAACCCGACACGGTGAGTGATCCACGGCCGCGTGTCAATTTTCTCTGTCTGGATGAGATCGATGATGCGATCGAAATCTTCGGGCAGCGCGTTGCGCGACGCCAGCAGTGTCATCTCCCGGCGGTGCATCAGTGGATGCGGGAAGGTGACGTTGTCGGTGGTGATGCCGACGAAGACGAGTTTCCCAGTGTGACCGACGTAGTTGAGCGCGTTCGACATCGACTTCGCATTGCCGGTGGCATCGATCACGATCGTGGGCAGATTGCCGCCGGTCAGTTCCCGCAACGTCTTTTCTTCGCTGCCATCACCGACAAATTTGACCGTGTGCGTCACGCCCATCGTTTCCCGACAGAACTGCAACCGGGATTCCACCATGTCCATGACGATGAGATTCGCACCGCTGAGTTTGACGAACTCAATGACCGACAACCCGATCGGCCCGGCTCCGATGACGAGCACATTTTCCCCCGGCTGCGGAGCACTGCGAAACACCGCGTGGCAGCCAATGGCGAGCGTTTCCACCAGCGCGAGTTGCTCCATCGACAGTGACGAAGCTTTGTGCAACTTGCGGGCAGGCAGCGTGAACAGTTTCCGCATGCCACCGTCGGTGTGCACGCCGAGGACTTGCAGATCTTCGCAGCAGTTCGGTCGACCGCGCTGGCTGGCGAAACTGTTCGGGTTGTTGATGTACGGTTCGACGGAGCACGTGTCACCGATGGCGACGTTCGTCACGCCTTCCCCGACGGCGACCACTTCCACACCGAGTTCGTGGCCGGGAATCCGCGGGTAGCTGTAGAACGGCATCTTGCCGAGGTAGCCGCTGATGTCGGTCCCGCAGATGCCGATGCGGTGCACGCGGACGATCGCTTCGCCGGGACCGGGGTCCGTCGGTTCGGGGATGTCGATCAGACGAAAACTTTTCGGTTGCTCAAGCTGAATCGCACGCATGGAGGCTCTTTCACGGATGGGGGTTCACCGGAAAGAGGATAACTTCCCACGACGAAGGAGCAAAGCCCGGCATTTTCCGAAATGCCGGGCTTTTGCCTTTCGGCTCGTGGACAGGATTGCGATCTTGTCGAAACACGAAATTCAGAAGCCCGGCGTTGAAGAAAACGCCGGGCTTCGATCCATCACAGCGACTTCGCTTACACCGTTTGGCCGCGTTCGAGGATATCCCACACGATGCGGCCATCCTGGCCGTCGATCAGACTGCCCGGTCCGGTGGGACGGGTGAAGCTCGTTTGCTCGGGCGTGATGCCGAGCAGGTGCAGCAGCGTGGCGTGATAGTCGTAATGGTTCACGACGTTGCTCACGGCCTTGTGGCCCAGTTCATCGGTTTCGCCGTAGATGAGACCGTGCTTCACGCCACCACCGGCGAGCCAACTGCTGAAGCCGTAGGTGTTGTGATCGCGGCCGATGTTTTTTTCGTTTTGAATGACGGGCAACCGCCCCATCTCGCCGCCCCAGTGGACGAGCGTAGTATCGAGCAAGCCGAGTTGTTTCAGATCGGCGATGAGTGCCGCCGCGGGTTTGTCGGTCCGCTTGCAGACCGCGGGCAGCGATTTCTCGATGTTGCCGTGATGGTCCCACGTCTGGTTGCCCGTGTGGAGTTGCACGAACCGCACGCCGCGTTCGACCAGCCGCCGGGCGATGAGACAGCGCGAACCGTAGTCCTTCGTGGTCGGGTCATCCAGACCGTACAGCTTGTGGACCGCTTCGCTTTCCTGCGAGAGATCGAGCGCCTCTTTCGCTGAAAGTTGCATCCGCGCGGCGAGTTCATAACTCTGGATGCGGGCCGAAAGGTCATTCTCACGCGGGTGTTGTTCGAGATGATCGCGGTTGATCTGCTGGAGATACGAGAGATATCGTTCCTGAGCCGCGCCGCGGAGATGCGGCGGCGGGTCGAGATTCAGAATCCGCGGTTCGATCGGCCGGATGACCGTCCCCTGATACAGCGACGGCAGCCAGCCGTTCTGCCAGTTCTCGACGCCCAAGACCGGCAAGCCACCCGGATCGGTCAGCACCACAAACGCGGGCAGATTCTGGTTCTCGCTGCCGAGGGCATACGTCACCCACGACCCCAGCGCCGGCCGGCCCGCCGTGCTGCGGCCGGTATTCAGCGCGTTGATCGACTGGCCGTGATTGTTCACGCCGGTGTGCATCGACCGGATCAGGCAGATGTCATCCGCGACGCTGCCGAGGTGCGGTAACAACTCGCTCAAGTCCATGCCGCACTGGCCGTACTTGGTGAACTTCCACGGGCTGCCGAAGAGTTTCGCACTGGCCTCCGCGGCGTTGTCGTACTTGATATCGCCGGTGTAGGTTTGCAGGTGCCGCTTGTTGAGTTCGGGCTTCGGGTCGCACAGGTCGATGTGACTCGGCCCGCCCTGCATGAACAGCGAAATCATCGCCCGCGCCTGCGGCGGTTTCACCGTCGGCTTCGGCTTGAGATCAAACGTCTGCGGTTCGAGCAACGGTTTCGCCGGCGCGGCCCGCGCCGCGTCCTGTTGCATCAACCAGGCCAGTGCCAGGCCACCGATACTGTAGGCCTGCTGTTCCAGAAGATGCCGGCGGGAAAAATGATTCATCTGCGATGGCCTCGATCCGGTTCGTCACCAGTCCATCACATTAGCATAACGCATCACTGATGCGAAGACATCATCGCGCTTCGACGGTGATCGCCATCGTGACCGGAGAGGTCACATCATTCCCCTTCACCAAATCGACGGATTCGATAGTATCGGCCCGCTCGGGAATCACGGCGAAATATCGCACCTGTTGGCCGCGCACGCGGAACGCAAGCTTCGATTCCGGCACATCAACCACACGGATGTAATCGGCAAAAACAACGCCGTTCCGCAGCACGTGGTCCTCGGTCTGACCATCGGCGTACTTAAGCCGCACGGTCATCGTCGGCGTTCCCTTTTCACTCGCCGGGAAACCCCAACCACTGATGCCGCCGAGGAAATGCAGCGCCTTTGCTGGCATCCGCACGGGGAGGGTGACCGACCGCGGTTTGGTCGGCGGTTGCACGCCGTTGGAACCGTAGAGCATCACGGCGTTCGGAATGCGGTCCCCCTGCGGATCGACGAGGTAGAACGGCACGCCTTCAAAGGTCTTGGTCGACCAGTCGCTGAAAATCAACCGTTCGGCATCGCCATCCGGGCTGAAAAACATGCCCTTCGTCGTGACGGTGTTTGCCACCTTGGCAATGTCCAGCGGCGTGAACTTCCCGCGGGCGGTGAGGAATTCCAGCAGGTTCGCGATTTCTTCGGGCTTCACCTGCTTCTCGAAACCTTCGGGCATGAGTGACTTCGTGGAGCCGACGAGTTCTTCAATGTCTTCCCGCGGGATGGCGTGCCGTTTGGCTTCGGTGTCGATGATTTCAATCGCCGTCTTGCTTTCCCCGGCGAGCATGCCGGACATCACGCGGCCGTCTTCGAGTTGCACCGTGTAGACGCGGAAGTTCCCTTCCACGCTGCGGCTGGGGTCGAGGATGTGGATCAGCAACTCGTGCTTGGGATGGACCGCCATGCCGGTGAGGTCCGGCCCGATGCGGGTCCCCTCGCCCGAGTGCATATGACACTTCGCACACTGCTTCTTGAAGACTTCTTTCCCCGCGGCGACGTCACCCTTCACTTCGGTGAGGTGATGGAGTTCCTTCACGACTTTCTCGCGGTCGGCATTCGGCAACCCGCCGGTTTGGCTGAGCAGTTTGCGCGCCCGCTCACGGATGGCGCGGTCGGGGTGATTCGATAACGCCTGTTTCTGATCGAGCGACAATTCGCTGAGCTGCAGCTTGCCGTCTTCCACAGCTTTGAGGAAGACGGTCGTGGTCGCCGGGCGGGTGACGAGCAATCGCATCGCTGCGGCACGCACCGTCGGGCTGAACGTCGGAGCTTTTTCGACCAGCAGCGGCCCCAACGTCGGGGCTTGGCTCCCCGACAATGCGGCGACGAACTGCCCTGCGAGTTCCGACGATGTCTTCGGCGAGATGAGTCCCAACACGTTGGTGACGGAGTCATCGGACACGGATTGGAAGCTGATCAACTGTTTGACCGCAGTCACGCGCTCGGCATCGGACAGTGCTTTATCCGACGCGGATTTAAGCAGCGCCGCTGTAATCTCCCCGGCGTATTGATCGAGGGCTTTGCTGCCCCAGACATTCGCCAGCCGCGCGAGTTGGCCTTTCCCGCCTGTGGACGAGGCCATGAACTGTTTGACGAGCAATTCTTCCGCGGTTGGAGTGAGCGCGATCGAATAGTCCTTCGGCCAACCCCGGCCGAGACCAGCGAGTATAGAGTCCGACTGCCATGTATTTCCCTTCGACAGCAAGGCCAACAGCTTCTCGACTTCGGCCGGAGTCATCCGCCCGCGTGCCAGATGTTCCGTAATCTGTTCAACAATCGGAATCACCGGCGTGTACCAGTCTTCGCCTGGCCCTCGGAGTGGAACATCGACGCTGATTAGCTCTTCAAGGAACGGCATTGCATGTGCTGCGGCCGCGCTCGTCAATGCGTCGCGCAGCCATCGGTCGTTGGTCGTTGTAAGCGGGTCCATAGCCCTGTGGGCGACGATTTGCCCTGCCACCGTCGATCGAGTTTGATCTGCGATAGCCAGCAAGACTGCTAGTCGAACTTGAATGTCGCTATCGCCATCAATCCCGCTGCGTTGAATTTGTTGGACGGACCATTCCGACTTGGGCAAGACCTGCAACGCATTGCGACGGACTCCCGGCGAAGGATGCTTGAGGGCGGTCCCGACGGCATCGAGCACTTCGGTCTTACCATCGGTGATGACGCCGAGGCCGTGCAGTGTCCACAGCGCATGAATCGCCCCGGCGTTGAGGCCGATTTCATCGACGGATTGATCGGACACCAGCTTCAACAGCGCGGGGACGACATCCGTCTGGCCACGTTCGACGAGTAAGCGTTGGGCATGGCGTCGCCATAACAGATTCGGTCGTTTCAATGCGGCGACGAGTTCTTCGGGGTGATCGATACTGAGCGGGGATGACTCCCGTCGCTGGCGCTCCGGACTGGGATCGGAGCCATACACCACGCGGTAAATTCGCCCGTGTTTCTTGTCGCGCAGGTCCGACTCATACGCATTCCCCTTGCCGTTTTTGAAGCCGGCGGGGACGGGGTTGTGCTGGATGATGTAATTGTACCAGTCGAGCACCCACACGTTGCCGTCGGGACCGACTTCGGCCATGATCGGCGACGCCCATTCATCATCGGACGCGACGAGGTTCATCGGGCTCGTGCTGGTGTAACCGGCTCCGTCGCGAGTCAATGTGAACGTGCCGACGAGGTGCCCGGTCGGTTCGCAGACGAACGCGGTCTTGTTCCAGAACTGCGGCGGATAGGTCCGCGCGGTGTACAGGGCATGCCCCGCTCCGGCCGTGTAGCCGCCGAACTGGTCGACCTGCCGGACTTTGTCGGTGATCGCCTTGAAGAGATACGTATCGGCGATGCTGCCGAGTTGTTCTGATGACCATCCCCGGACGCGCTCGTAGTAGCGGTTCGCAATCGGCATGAACATGCTCGGATTGCGATTCGCCGTCGAGCCGAAGATGAGCCCGTCTTCGCTCATCCCGAAACCCCACGTGTTGTTGTTCGACGAACGGATGAACTCCACGTTCTCGACCACCGGAAGCCCAGGGACTGCGGTCCCTGGGGTGTTCTGCATCTTGAACCGAAAGAACCCCTGCCGGAACGTCTCCGATTTCTTCGCCATCCCCTCACCATACGCCGGGGTTGAATTGTTGTACCCCTGCATCCCCCAGATGTAGTTGTCGAGGCCGTACTGAAAATTGCTGACGCCGCCGTGGGTGTCACCGAGGGCCCAGCCATTAATGAGGACTTCGCGGACATCGGCTTCGTCGTCGCCGTTGGTGTCCTTGAGGTACAGCGTTTCGGTGCCGTCCTGCACGATTATGCCGCCGCGATGGAAGACGATCGCGGTGGGGATGCTCATCTGCTCGGCGAAGACAGTGAACTTGTCGGCCCGACCGTCGCCATCGGTGTCTTCACAGATGCGGATGCGGTCGCGACCTTGGCCACGCGGCTGCAACTCGTTCGGATAGTCGGTCGTCTCGCAGACCCACAACCGGCCGCGCTCGTCCCAGTTCATCGCGATCGGCTTGCCGACAAAATCAGGCTCGGCGGCGAAAAGTTCCAGATGAAAACCCTGCGGCACTGAGTAGTGCTTCATCGACTCGGCGGCCGACAGCGGCTTCTGCATCTCCGTCCGCGGGGCCCCCTGCACGCCCCATTGGTTACCGGGGCGATAGTTGGGGATCTTCGGGCCGACGTCGACATACTCGAACGGTTTCAGGTCCTTCGCGATGGGTGTCATCGGCAGCGGTGTGAAGCCTTCGGCATCGACAAACGCCGGGACGATCTGCGGGTCTTGACCACACGCCCACCGGGTGCCGCGCTCGACGAGATTGTGAAAGCCGGAGTTGCCGAAGGTGCGCTGATCGTGTCCCCACGCGGTGTAGAAGACCCGGCCCTTGCCGTGCGTGCGGGTCCACGTCCACGGTTCTTTGTCGCGGCCCCGTTCCTGCCCACCCTGCACGCGGTATTCGAGAACCGTGCGGTCCTTCTCGTTGTGCATCGTGTGGATGTACGTTTCATCCCAGCTCGCAAAACCGCCGTAGCCCTTCATGATGGGATGCTCGGGGAGGGCATTTTCCACCCGGAAGACTTCGCCGCCATGCGCTTTGAACTGCGCCCCGACGAGTTCCACAAACGGCTGGGAATTGCGGAAGCAGAACGATGCACAATGCAGCGGGATGAACCCTTTGCCGGACGCGACATAATTGAGCAGCGCCTTTTCCCCTTCCGCCGGCAGCACGTCGATGTTCGCGAAGAGCATCAGCCCGTCGAACTGGTTGAGCGTCTCCGCCGTCAGCGCCACGTTGACATCATCGGTGTACTTCAGCGCGATCCCGCGCGGCCGCAGCGCCGCTTCGAGTTGCACAAACCGTTCCTGCGGCCGGTGGTGCCCGTTGTCGCCGAGGAACAGGATCTTCAACGGCGGGGCATCCGCGGCAAAGGACCATGAAGTCAGCAGCGACAGCAGAGCAATTGATGTGAGGAAACGCATGGTGGAGTCTCGTCGGTGGATGACGCGGGATGTTCGATGATGAGCGATTCAGATTCGGAGTTGAGCCACGAAAAAGCACAAAGGGCACAAAAGGAAAGGCAGAAATTCAGAGTCTTCTATTTTGTGTCCTTTGTGCCTTTTTGTGGCCAAAATCCTGATTCTTCGGATTTCTGAACCGGGGTTACTGAAAAACTTTCTGCACGAAGTGGTACAGCGCCTGCTTCCACTCCGGCGGATCGTGTCCGTGTGTGGCGACATGCCAGACGTGTGGCACTTCATGCTTCTTGAGGTGGGCATGCACGCCCTGGCTGATGTTGATCAGGCCGTCCTTGTTGCCGCAGGAAAGCCACAGCAGCTTGAGTTTTTTGACGGCGTCCGGATCGGGGATCAGTTCTTCCGGCTTCTTCGTATTCGGTGCCGACGAAAAGCCGCCGACCCAGCCGAACTTGTCGAGGTGTGCCAAACCGAAATTCAACGACTGCCCGCCACCCATCGATAACCCAGCGAGGGCCCGGTGTTCATGATCGGTGAACGTGCTGTAACGGGATTCGATCGTCGGGATGACATCATCGAGCAGGTCACGTTCAAACACCGCAAACGCGGGAGCCGCCGCGAAGATGTTGCCCTGCGGACGATCATTCTTCTGCGCCCGGCCGTTGGGCATGACGACAATCATCGGCACCGCTTTGCCATCGGCGAGCAGGTTGTCGAGCTGCACTTCCGGATGGGCATACCGCTCCCATTCGGTTTCGTCACCACCGATGCCGTGCAGCAGATACAGCACCGGATACTTCTTCTCCGTCGAATACCCCGGCGGCGTGTAGACGTTCATCTTCCGCGTCGTGCCCACGGTCTTCGAGTCGTATTCGATCATCTCCAGCTTGCCGTGCGGAATGCCGTCGCGTTTCTGATCGAATCCCTCAGGCGGTTCCGCAAACGCGGGGACATCGTCGGCATTGAGCGTGATCGGCCCACCAAACCCGCGCGGTCGCCGAGGTGCTTCCTGTGCCACTACGGCTTGCGAAATCAGCAGGCCTGCGATCAGGCCGAAGAGCTTCCAACAGCACATGGAACATCTCGATTCGAGAAGTGAAACTAGTTGCTCAAGTTTGGCAGAGTGATCAGGGGCTGCTTTTCTCTGTGAAATTGTTGCCGTCCGTCTTTCATGGCTTCGTTCGCTGGACTAGCGGCTTGTACAAGACGATTTCCCATGTGGCCGTGAACCCATTCGTTCTTTGCGATTTCCCATCCGCGTTTGTGGAAACGCAAGTATTGTTTGCGCGACGAGTAATGAATCACTTCACCGCGCTTCCAAACCCCTTCGGCGTCATCAACGTCGAACTCGACAGGAATGCTGACATGATACGACGGAATTCGCCAAGACCTTGATTTCTTCTCAGCCAACAGAATGGCACAAACAACGAGTCCGCAGGTTAGCAAGCCTAGCCTGTGATGACGCAGCATGACCGAGCCTCCGAACTCGTTGCAGCTTACTTCAACGTAAACTCCGGCAGCTTCACAATCGCCCCACCCTTCTCCGCCGACTGATGAGCGCAGATGCCCACGCACGTCCAGTTGGCGGATTGCACGGCGTTCGGCCATGGGTCGCGGTTCTGGGTGAGGGCGGTGATGAACTCGTTGACGAGGTGCGGGTGCGAGCCGCCGTGGCCGCCGCCCTGGATGAACGACAGGTGATCGGCGTCCTGGATTGTCTTCGTAAACATGCGGATCGGTTCGGGGAGCAGATGCGCGAAGTCCGGGACTTCGATCTTCGACGGAATCTCGTGCTCCGGCTTCTTCGCGGTGTGGATCACGTGCGGCTCGTTTTCGACGAGCGTCCACTCGAAGCTCTTCTTGGTGCCGTAGACATCGAAGCTCTCGCGGTATTGCCGGGCGACATCGTAGAGGAACCGCCAGATGTGCGCGGTGACATCGCTGTCCTTGATCTTGATATGGCAGCTTTCCACGGCATACTTGTTGCCCGACTTCTGAGCGATATCGTCCCGCACCTTGCCCGAACCGAAGCAGCTCACATACTCCGCAACGCTGTTCATCAGCCCGAGGCACGGGCTGACGACGTGCGTGGCATAGTGCATGGGGATCATCTTTTCCCAGTAGCTCGGCCAGCCGTCCATGTCCTGCGGATGCGACGCCGCGAGGTGCTGAATCGTGCCGAGTTCGCCCTTCAGGTAGAGATCCTTGATGAACAGGAACTCGCGGGAATAGACGACGGTTTCCGCCATCATGTACTTCTTGCCGGTCTTCGCGGCGGCGTTGCAAATCTGCTCGCACTCTTCGATGGTGGTCGCCATCGGCACCGTACACATCACATGTTTGCCGGCTTCGAGAGCCCGCAGCGACATCCATGCGTGATCGGGAATCGGCGAGTTAATGTGGACGAAATCAACCTGCGGATCAGCAAGCACATCATCGTACTTGGTATACCGTTTGGCGATGCCGAAGCGGTCGCCGATGGTATTGAGATGTTCTTCGTTGCGCTGACAGATGGCATAGACTTCGGCCTGCGGATGGCGTTGATAAATAGGAATAAACTCCGCCCCGAAGCCCAACCCGACCATCGCCACCCGTGCTTTGCCGCCCGTCATGATGCTGTCCTGAATAAGAGGTGATGGGTGATCGTTGGTAGGTGATAGGCAGTATTCGGATGCGAGTCAGGCTTTGCCGACCAACCACCGACGATCGCAACCAATGTTTCTGGATTCTCGCATCCTATCTCGCCGCGGAAAAGGTACCATGAGGATTTGCGTTTGATGTCGGAGATTTTTTACCATCGGAGTCGTGATGGACTCGACTGCAAACTCGGCCGCCACAAGATGCTGGAGTTTTTTCGATCAGCGGTGCTGAATTCAAAGGCGAAGACTTTTAGCCGCGAAAAGGCGCAAGAGGACGCAAAGGGAAGAAGAGAAGAGGGGAGACTTTGCCACAAGAGGCACAAAGGCCACAAAAAGGAGAAGAACAAAGGCCTCGCAATTCTCTTTTCATTTTGTGTCTTCTGTGCTTTTTTTGTGGCGAAAACGCCTTTCGTCCCCGGTCTTCCCTTTTGCGTCCCCTTGCGCCTTTTCGCGGCTAACCCTCTTTGGAATGAATGACCTATGCCAGCACAGTCGCGGCGGCCGGCGGTGGCGTTGTTGATTGAGACTTCCAACAGTTATGCCCGTGGGTTGCTGGAGGGGATTATCGGGTATGTTCGCGCGCACGATCCCTGGTCGATCTGGCTACCCGAGCAGCGTCGAGGGGAATCGCCGCCGGAGTGGCTGGCCCGCTGGCAGGGGGATGGCATCATCGCGCGGATTGAAACGGCCGAGATCGCGCGGGCGGTGGCGCGCAAGCGATTGCCGGTGGTGGATGTCAGCGCCGCCCGGCCTTTGTCGACGGTGCCGTGGGTCGAAACGGATGACGCCGCGATTGCCCGGTTCGCGGTGGAACATCTCGTTGAACGTGGTTTCCGGCGGCTGGCGTTCGTGGGTGAGGGACAATTCAACTGGTCGCGGTATCGACAGGAATCTTTTGTCACGGAGTGTGAGCGTGTTGGCGTCAATTGCCACGTCTTTCAACCGCCGAAAAAGACGACACCAGAGGCATTGAAACGCTGGCTAGCCGAGTTGGAGAAGCCCGTCGGATTGTTTGCGTGTTATGACATCAAGGCACAACAGGTACTCGATTGCTGCCGGGAGTTGGATCTCGCGGTGCCGGAGCAGGTGGCGGTCCTCGGCGTGGATAACGATCCGCTACTGTGCAATCTCTGCACGCCGCCGTTGTCGAGTGTCGTACCCGACGCGAACCGTACCGGTTACCTCGCCGCGGAGTTGCTCGACCGCATGCTCGCCGGTCATCCCGTGCCGGCGCAAGCGCATTTGTTACCGCCGCTGGGTGTGGAAACCCGGCATTCCACCGACATTCTCGCCATCGAAGACAGCGATGTCGCCGCGGCGTTACGGATCATCCGCGAACGGGCACGGGACGGCATTGATGTGAACGATGTGTTACGAGCACTGCCGGTGTCGCGCCGCGTGTTTGAAACCAAGTTCCGCAAACTCGTCGGCCGCACCCCGCATGAAGAAATCGTCCGCGTCCGTCTGCAGCGCGTGCAACAACTGCTGCGTGAAACCGACCTCTCCATCGCCGAAATCGCCCCGCGCGTGGGGTTCGATCATCCGGAGTATCTGACGGTCGCGTTCAAACGCAGCTTCGGGGTGACGCCATCGCAGTTTCGGAAGGAAAAGAAATGATTCGCCGCGAAAAGGCACAGAAGGACGCAAAAAAGAGGGAGAAGGCGAGAGGAGTTTTAGCCACAAGAGGCACAGAGGACACAAAGGAATGAGGACGAGAACCACGGAATACACGGAGGACACGGAAAAAGAGAGACGGAAGTCGGAGAGGGATGAATGCCGTCCGAACCTTCCTCTTTTTTTCCTTCCCTCCATTTCCGTGTCCTCCGTGTCTTCCGTGGTTCCTCTCCGAATTCGCTTTGAATCCCCTCTCCTTTTGCGTCCTCTTGCGCCTTTTCGCGGCTACCCTGCCTTCGGTCTGAATTCATTGACCAAAGAAGTCGGCCACAACCATTGAGAACCCCGGCAGCACATCGGGAAACGTCACCAACTGCTCGCCGCGCAGCACTTCGCCGGGCGTGTCGCCGTTATAGACGTGGATCGTCTGCGGTTCGGGGTCGATGACGGCGACTACCCGGACGCCCGCTTCCAGATATTCGGCGATCTTCTGATCGAGCCGCGACCACGCCTCGCGAGATTCTCGAACTTCGACGATCAGTTCCGGACCGGGCCAGTAACCAACCGGCAGTGGCCCCGGCGGGACACGCTGGTCACTGTAGAACGCGGTATCAAATCCGCGCAGCGTATCGGGATCATGTTCCGTCTGTAATCCGGAATTCGTGACGACGCGGCCGAGCCGATGCGTTTCCACGAAATCATTAAGGATGGCGGCGATCTCCGCGCACCAATATCCGTAAGCCGAGAACGGATACGGTGATGTCTCGATCCGGCCGCGCACCAGTTCCGACAGACAATTCTGCGGCGCACATCGAAGATATTCTTCGACGGTTAACGGCAGAGTGGCGGACATGGCATGATCCCTTCTCTCGTCATCTCCTGATACCATAGTTGACCACGCGACCGGCGACAATCAGCACCCGTTCGCAACCCGGCTGCTTCCGGGCAGCCGGGTTGCTGGAGTTGGTAGCCAGCGCGTGTTGCCCCCATCCAGCATCCCGGCTGCGAGGAAGCAGCCGGGATGCGACGTTCTCTTCGCATTGATCATCAACCGGAGATTCGCTCCATGTTCCTTTTCAACATGACCCGCCTCGCTGGACTGCTCGCGCTCATTGCGTGTCCCGCCTTTGCTCAAGACGCATCGCTCGGTCCTGTGCCGCGGGTGTTGGATGAGCGGTTGAAGCTGGAACTGTTCGCGGAGCATCCCACGCTGGTGACACCGACGGGGATTGATGTCGATCACCTTGGCCGCGTGTGGGTGCTGGAGAGCAACACGCACTTCCCGCCGGACGGGTATCAAGGGCATCCGTCGGATCGTCTTCTCGTTCTGCAAGACACCGACGCCGACGGCAAAGCGGACAAGACGACGGTCTTTGCGGACGGCTTCAAGTTCGCGATGAGCGTGGTTGTCCAGCCGGTGTGGCTGGACAGTCAAGAGCTAAGAGTCGAGAGTCAAGAGCCAGACAATAAAGAGAAAGCTGTTGCCCCCTCTGGCTCTCGTCTCTCGACTCTGGACTCTCGACTTTCCCTCCCCGTCTTCGTCGCCACGCGCGGCGAGATTGTCCGCTTGCGCGATACCAACCACGATCTCGTTGCCGATGAACGCATCCAACTCGTCCACCTCGAAACCGCGGGGAATTATCCGCACAACGGGCTGGCGGGGTTGGCGTTTGATGCCCTTGGGTGGATGTACTTCGGCTTCGGCGAGAACCTTGGGGCGGATTACAAAATTATCGGCAGCGACGGCGTCACGCTCTCCGGCGGCGGCGAAGGGGGCAACATGTATCGTTGCCGGCCGGACGGGTCGAAGCTGGAGAAGTGGGCGACCGGGTTCTGGAATCCGCACGCGAGTTGCTTCGATGCCTTCGGCCGCCTCTTCACGGTGGACAACGATCCCGACAGCCGGCCGCCGTGCCGGTTGCTGCACATCATTCCCGGCGGCGATTACGGTTACCGCTTCCGTAACGGCCGCCGCGGGACGCATCCCTTCACCGCGTGGAACGGCGAAATCCCCGGCACGCTGCCGATGGTCTCGGGCACCGGCGAAGCCCCATCGGGCATCATCTGTTACGAATCGGACGGCTTCCCCGCGGACTATCTCGGCACGCTCCTCGTCGGCACCTGGGGCGACCACCGCATCGACCAGTTCGTTCTGGAACCGAAAGGGGCGTCCTTCGTCTCGAGGCCGAAGCCGATCGTGCAAGGGACCGAAAACTTCCGCCCCGTCGGCCTCGCCCTCGCGCCGGACGGCAGCATCTACTTCAGCGACTGGGTACTGCGTGATTACAAACTGCACCGCAAAGGCCGCGTGTGGCGGTTGTCAGCTAATGATTCGTTGCACCATCGGTTTTCGGACAGTGATTTCAACGAAATCACTTTTGATAAAAAAACACCGGCATGGAAGCTCCTTCATTTGACATCCGACCCGCATCTCCCGATTCGACGACTTGCGGCACAAGCATTTGTGCGTGCGGTACCTGATATCTATTCTTTGCTCTACATGATCGATAGTCGAATGGAACCTTCGCGCCGCCGCGTCGAGTTGCTTTGGGGATACCAATACGTCTTTGCAGATCAGATTCGCCAGCGCCCGAAAGATGCAAATCCGGACTTAGGCGAAATCTTTCACTCGATCATAGAGGAAGGGATGGATCACCAATTCACTTCGTTACGGGACTATCTCAATCCAGCGGAACTACCTCGCGAGGGTGCATGGTCGATTCTATGGAATGCTGCGCTGAGCGCATACGATCCATTCATCGCCAGCCGTGTTATCACTGCAATCGCCGAGAGCGATTACGATGAATCTGACTTTGAACGAGCATTCCCGACGAATGAAGGTAAGTTTGACTTTGTGATGACCGATTCGGACGCACAATGTCGCTTTTGGACGGGAACACCACGCCACAACATTGCCTATTTTCTCGCAGCGCGACGTAAATTTCCAAAGTCGGAGAAACTCGCTTCACTGGGTTTAAATCACACTTCGCAGCCGATGCGCCGTGTTGCGGTGCAATGGGTTGGTGAAGAGAAATTGACTGAGTTACGCTCACGAATTGAAGCGATGCTCAATGACGAAAAACTGTCGCCCGATTTGTTAATGCCGTGCCTCGCGACGCTCTCGTTGCTTGATGGCGTCCCGCCCGCGGAGTTTGAGAAGACGCCGCCGACGCAGCAGATGTTGAAGATTGTGACGGATGACCAGCGGCCGGCGTCGTTGCGGGCGACGGCATTGCGGATGATTCCCGCGGCGACGAAAGAGTTATCCGCCGACTTGCTGATGCGGTTCGCCAAATCCGAGGACGCCGGGCTGAAGACCGAAGCGGTGCGGACGTTGCAACAGTCCCCGCGACCGGAAGCGCTGCCGCTGCTGCTGGAGATCGCCGCCAATCCCGATGCCGATGTGGCGTTGCGGTGCGATGCCATCGCCGGGCTATGCGCGACGCCGCACGATCAACCGTTGCCCGTGAATGTCGAACAATTGTTACTGGACGCGGTGAACGGCCGCTTGCGGTTTCGCGCCCCGTCCACGGATGCTTCCCAGTGTCAACGGGAAGCGATTCGCGCGCTAAGAGGGAGAGGAACTCCGGGGTCGAAGATCGGGGAAGCGCTCCGCGCGGGGCGCGAAACCGCAAGCGGAGGCAGTGAACTGCGGGAAGCGTACGATCTCGCCATCGAGGGAAAATCGTCGTTGTCGGCGTCCGTCCATGAGCCATCCACCATCGACCATCAACCTGCCCCCGACGCCGGTCGCCGTGTCTTCTACCACCATCAAGGCCCGCTGTGCTTCAAGTGCCACACGGTCAACGGCCGCGGCGGGAATGTCGGGCCGGATTTGTCGGTCATCGCGCGGACGATGAACCGTGAGAAACTGCTTGGGTCGATTCTCGAACCGTCCAAAGAAATCTCGCCGCAGTTTCTGACGTGGACGATTCTCACCGACGATGGCAAAACACACACCGGGATCATGGTCACCGAAAACGGCGGCGGCGATGTGGAACTCGGTGACGCTTCGGGGAACGTCACCAAGATCCCGCGGAAGAATATCGAAGAGCGGACACCGTCGAATGTGTCCGTGATGCCGCAGGGGTTGCATCAACGGATGACCCGCGCGGAGTTGGGGGAGTTGTTGGATTATTTGGAGACGTTGAAGTAGGAAAGCCAGACGCCCGGCATCTTCCGAGATGCCGGGCGTCTGTATTCAAGAGAGACCCACGGTTCAGAAACCGCGGGCTTCTGGTGGTCTCTACTTCGGCTGTGCAGGGCGCTGTGCGACGCGTTTGTTGACGTCGATTTCGATTGGGCCGAACGTTTTCTCGTGCCGTTCGAGGGCCATCCCGAGCGCAGCCCACATGCGCTTCGCGGTGTAAAGGTTCACGACCAACCGCTGCGTGATCTTGATCGGATGCGGCGACGGCTCAAACGGCCGCGGATTCAAACCGAAGTCGAGCACCAGTTCTTCCGGGGTGTGCGAAACCTGACAGAAGTTGGCGTACAGCGGTTGCAGACCTTCGGGTTCGGTGATCGTCTGCGCGGGTTGTTGCGGACGCGGTTCCGCCTGGTTGCCGTTGCCGTCTGCCATGATGGGGATCCTATCCGAGGTCAATACGGGAAGAGACCCACGGTTCAGAAACCGTGGGCTTCTGGTGATTAATGGGCGTGGGCGACAGCGTGATCGGCATCGCCATGGGCATCATGACCGTGGTCATCGTGGCCGTGATGATCATCTGCGGGGGTGTCTTCCGGAAACTGCGCCCACGAACCACACATCCCGGAGAGCTGCACCGAGCCGCAGAGGAACATCATGACCGTTAATGACGCCACATAGAGAAACTTGCCGACGAAATTGGAGAGGTGCAGGCCGAAGATGTTGTGATAATCCCCCGGCGGCGGGGCGATCAAACCCCAGATCATCGTCGTCATGAAGACGATGAGGAGCACGCCAATCCAACCCCCTCGAATGAGGACGAGGCGATATTTCACCCAATCGACCGCGAAAAGCCAGAAAGCGAGATAGCCGATGAGCGGTGCCCACGGCGTAATCAGGAAGAACAAGGCGAGCAGCAACTGCCACGCGGCGGTGACCAGTTGCAGCAAACTCGAAAAGACAGCGTCCATCACACAATCCTGCCAGCGATCACGATGTTGACCGCGGAGAACAATTTTGGTTCGTCCGAAGTCTTGTTTCTAACAAACCCCCTGAACGAACGCCAGTGTCGCGCGTGGGCTGGTCGACACCACCGGCGTGGTTTCCAAATCCGCCGGGTGCCACGGGTGGCGTGCCCGCCCGTGACGATCCTGGGACCGACGCGGGTTCCGAGCGCATCTGATTCTTCCTCACCGGCCAACTTGCAATGGTGGACTGCGGGGTGGCTGGAGTCGGAGTCCGTGCCGCCCCAGAAGACGATCGACGCGACTCACTGGGGCACCGACGACTCCGCCCCAATGAGTCGCGACTTGTTGCAGTATGCTAGCGTGACCGCAGTCGGGTGACCGCGGCCCGAGAACCCTCACCCCGGCATTACGTGCACCAAACCACAAAGTCAACGGGGAAAAAAGGTGGTAGAACGAGGCTTGCTGCCCTTGCGTGAGAGGGCATGCGGTAACTTTGAAAGCATGGCGCGGCTGCGAATCCCGCTCGATTCCGGCGGCCGCCGGCTCATTTTACCTGCCGGGAAATCTCGATGGTCAAGTTGTTGAACCTTGTCGCCTGTCTGCTCGTGTTCGGAACAGCCCTCGTTACCGCCGAGGATCGCGTCATCCCCGTAAAGGGGAAATACAAGGAAATCGACACGAAACGCGAAATGCAGGCGATTTCCACGTTCATGAAAGGAACTGACGAACAAAAGGAGCAACTCGCGGAAACGATTCAGGAGCATCCCGAACGTTACGCGCCCGCGGTTTTCTTCCACCTGTCGCGGTATCTCTTCGAACAAGAAGAAGAGGAGGACGCCCTCTTCTGGCTCTATGCCGCCCGCATCCGCACGTGGTACGACATCAAACGCTGCACCGACCCGAGCGTTGGCGATTCGGTTGAAGCGCTGAACAGTCAATTACCACCGTTGCTGCGGCTCATTCAGTTCGAAGACCTCGAAACCGCCAAACGCCAGATGAAGCGGGCCATCGCCTGGGACCGCAAGACCGCGCACAAGTATGATCCCCGCTGGATCGCACTCCACGGCATCCGGGCCTCCCTTCCCGCAGCCGCCGACGGGAAAGAATCCCCGCTCACAATCCCCGAAGAGAAGTGGGAAGACCTCGCCGAGACACATCGCAAGGAATACCACAAAACCTGGCTGGAAGACCTAAAGTCGCTCACGCCCGAGCAAATGGCGCAGATCGAAGCCAAGATCGAAGAACTCCGCGAGGAAGCGGAGACCGCCGCGGAGTCTGAGGAGGAGCAACGCTGACCGCATCCGCGCGTTCCACGGGTGGCCCCGATTGCCATTCCGATGGCTATCGGGGCGGCGCAGCCGCAAGAAGCTTTTCAACAACGCGTTGTTATCAGGCTTCTTGTCGCTGCGCGACCCCGGTAGCCCGCAGACGGTCAACCGGGGCCAGCCGCCTTCGGGTTCACACACCAGAAAACCGTGCCACTGCTTCGTACCCGAAGCAGTGCTGTCGAATGCTCGCCGCCGAACGCACTGGTTCGAGTACGAAGCAGTGGCACATCCACGATTTCCGTGAAATCTCAATCAGGGCCACCCCGCGATTGCCATTTCGATGGCTATCGGGGCGGCGCAGCCGCAAGAGGCTTTTCAACAACGCGCGGTCCTTCATGCTTCCTGTCGCTCCGCGACTCCGGTAGTCCAACCGGGGCCACCCGCCAGCAACCGCCTTGGGTCTTTTGCCGGGTAGACTCAGCTCTCCGGTTTTTCACAACCAGAAGTCCCACGGTGCGCGATGTTGACGGCGGGAGCGATACCGCCTGGCCGTTTTCACGGCACCGCAGCTCTTGCACTCATAATAGATGTACGTAGTCGCCCCGCCAAAAAAATTGTAGTCAGTGTCGCTGCCTGCGTGTGAGAGGCACCAGGTGCTGCCACAATGCCAGCAGTATGAACCGAGAAACGAGTATCCAATGATTACCAAGGCAGCACCAGGAGAGGCAAGCACCGGCCACCAGTCGTGAGTGGCGCTCGCAATGAACGCTCCGCCGATTCCGCAACCCACGAACGACACCACGAGGATCGTATACGGAATCCCCAAAATCGGACTACGCGGTCCCCACGGCCCCAGCCACTCAGCTCGCCAGGATTCGTCCTGGACTTTCGGTTTCTTCTCGGAAGAACCTTCTCGGCGTTTCTTGCGACGTAGCTCGGGTGGCCCGAACTCTTCGGTCGCCATGGAAGCCAATCCTAGACACTTCCGCAAATGGGCCAGCGAATTCGCCTCCGCTCGGGAGATTCCCTCATCTTCCATCGCTTCCTTCAATTCAGCTTCAAAGATGCGATTCTTCGCTGCCATCACACACTCGTTCTGGTCCTTCTCCGATAACTCCAGCCGTTCGCCGAGCTGACGCAGCACCTGCCGCTCGTCATCCGTGATCGTCCAGTCATCGGTGGCCTTGAGGCACTGCGAGAAGTAAACGTCGCGTGCGGCTTTCAGAGCATCGTCTTCAGACACGGCATACTGTTTGCGCAACCGAGTGACGTCGAAAGCACTGAGGCCTTGCTGCAGATTTTTGACGATGGCCAGCCGAAACTCACGCCGTGTCAACATACTAATCGCCCTTACTCAGGCTATGTATGGCATCATATGGTGCCATTCCACTGTGGAAACAACAACGCCGGGTGCCACGAGCGGCTTGCCCGCCCGTGACGATCCTGGGACAGACGTGAATTTTGAAAGTATCTGCTTCGTCCTCACCGGCTTGCCAACTCGCACTGGCGGACGAGCCGCCAGTGGCACCCTTTGTTGGGAACATCGGTATCATTCCCTGTCCAATCCTTCCCCAAACTCCGCTTCCGGTTCGAGTTCGGGTTCGACGGTCGCCACCGCATCGCCCAAATCGGCGGGGGTGAGGAGGGGTTTCTGTGGGCCGCGGTCGAGGTTCACGAGGTCCGGGTCGGTGGCGTGGAGCAGGGCGGAGTCGGTGCTTTGCGGGTCGACCGTGTGGCACGCGGTGGTGAGACGGACGGCGAGGTCGCGGAGTTCGTCACGCCACGCTTGCGGGTCGATCTCCGGCGGGGCGAGCTGGCTGAATTCGCCGAGCAGCAGGCTGAGCCGCAGGATGTGGCGGAAGACGATCCCTTCCTGTTTCACCAGGTCGCGGCCGCTGGTGTATTTGGCGAAATCGCCGCCGAAGTCGAGCAGGTCGCCCGCGATCCACACGGGGGTGATGGGGGCGGTGATGTCCGGGTACTCGGTCTCGAAAACCATGCGGACTTTGTCGGCGAGCGGCGGCGCGTACTTGCGTTCTTCAAACGGAATGTCGGGATCGAACTCGGGGTAGAGATCGCCCGCGGGGAGCAAGCCGCGACTGACGATGTCCCCGTCGATCCGTGTCAGCGCCAACGGTCCCGGCGGCATCTTATGCGGCGGCGGGACACGGACGAATTTCAGCATCGACCGCGGAAAATCGAGGGCCGCTTCCCATAACTGCAACCGCTCGCCGGGATCGGCAATGCCCAGGTGCTGAATGAGATAATCGCCGAACAACGGGTTGATGCTGCGGAAAACGAGCAGCCGCGCGAGTTTGTCCGTCGGCGTGGCGATCATCGGGCGATAGCGTTCGGGGACGTGCTCCACCGCGGGGGCTTTGATCCCTTGAGCCGCCCATTGCTGATTGAGTGCGGTCTGCAATTGTTGGGAGAGCCACGATGTCTTGGGAGCCGCGGACGGAGGCGGCGCTTGTCCGGGTGGTGTCGGTTCCGGTGGGGGCGGGGGTGGTGGATCGAGCACGATGTATCCGCCGGCGTGCAGCGTCATCAGCATGCGGTCGAGCACTTTTTCCCCGGCGTCGAGCAGCTTCGGTTCCATGAGCCGTTTGCGGACGAGCACCCGCAGGCGGTCGACTTCCGGCGAGAGTTGCAAGAGGTACGCCAGCAGTCGCCACGGCAGAGGACCACGGCTGACGAGTTGTCCCGGCGGCGCGATGCGGAGCTTGTCGAACTGCGATTCGTTCCAGTATTGCCGCTCGGGACTGCGCGTCGGCATCTTCTTCTTCATCTGCTTCTTCGCGCGGATGAGATTCGGATCCTTTGTGTCCTCGGGAATCTGGTCGTACTTTTCTTTCCAGCGGAGAATCTTCACGTCGTCCTCATGCGGCAGGGCGAAGACGAAGCCCTCTTTGTCGAACTGCGGCCGTCCCGCGCGGCCGAACATCTGATGGGCCGAACTCGGGTCGATCACCTTTTGCTCGCCCGGTTTCCCTTTGAGGAGACACGGCAGCACCACCGAGCGGGCCGGGAGATTGATCCCCGCCGCGAGGGTTTCCGTACACATGCAGATTGACAGCAGCTTCTTCTGAAAGAGATGTTCGACAATGCGGCGATACTTCGGCAGCAGCCCCGCATGGTGGACGCCGACGCCGCGGAAGAGCAACTGCTTCAGCTTGGGACCGATGCCTTTGGACCAGTCGGTCTTGGCGAGTTCGATGCCGAGTTCCTTCTGTTGCCCTTCCGCGAGCAAGCTGCGACCTTTCAGTTCTTCGGCAACGCTCCAGCATTCTTCGCGGTTGAAACAGAAGACGAGCGCCGGCGTGTACTTTGACTCGGCATCCCCCGCGGCCATTTCTTCGAGATGTTCGGTCAGCAGTTTGTCCGGCACCCAGCGGAAATTGAGCGGCACCTTGCGGTCACTGCTCTGCACCAGTTCCAACCGCCGACCGTGACAGCGCTCGAGCCACAACAGGAAGTCAATCGAGTTGCCGACGGTGGCGGAGAGGAGCAGCAACCGCACGTGCTTCGGTAAGAGCGAGAGGGCGAACTCCCACACGATGCCGCGCTCGGGATCGGAGAAGCTGTGGAACTCGTCCATCACCACGCCGAGGACGTTGGCGAAGTCGAACCCTTCGGGATGCAGCAGGCGGTTCAATAAAATCTCGGCAACGACGACGAGGACTTTCGCATCGGGGTTCACTTTACGATTGCCGGTGACGAGGCCGACATCATCGCGCGAGAAACCCCAACGCTCGGCGGCGGCTTGCAGTTCGACGAACTTCTGTTCGGTCAGCGCGATGAGCGGCGTGGTGTAGTACATCACGCGACCGGTGTGCAATGCCTCGAACGCGGCGGCCTCGGCGATGAGCGTTTTCCCCGTCCCCGTCGGTGCGCAAACGAGGACACCGGTGTCGCTGGAGAACCACGCCAGCAACGCATCTTCCTGCACCGGATACGGCGTGAACGGCAACTGGTCAAAATACCGCTGAGCCAGATCATCGCGGGAAGGCACCGTGGCATCGGTCATGAAAGCAATCTTTTCCGAGGGAATCATCATCTGTGAGCATTGATCGTTGCAGTATTCGTCATCACGCCCCACACCGCAAGCACGCCCCCGGAAGCCCAGCCATTGCCATGGCTGGGGTGCTCTCCTTGCCGCCGCTGCCATTCGACATCACAATGTCGTCAAGACTATTCATCATGATCATCGAAGGACACACCCCCATGCTTCCCGCCCCTGTTTCGCCGACGCGCCGCATTCTGATGGGGCCCGGTCCCAGTGACGTTCCGCACCGTGTGCTGGCGGCCCTGGCCGCGCCGACGGTCGGGCATCTCGATCCGTATTTCCTACAGATCATGGACGAATTGCAGACCATGCTCCGGCAGGTCTTCTGCACGCAGAACAAGTTGACGCTTGCCGTCAGCGGGACCGGCAGCGCGGGGATGGAAACGACCGTCGTCAATCTCATCGAGCCCGGCGACAAAATGGTCGTCTGCGTCAACGGTGTCTTCGGCGGTCGCATGGCCGATGTCGCCCGCCGCGCCGGTGCCGAAGTTTTCTTGTTGGAGCGGCCGTACGGTGAGATTTTCGATGCCGCCGAAATCGAAGCCGCGTTGAAGAAGCATAGTCCGAAAGTCGTCGGCATCGTCAACGCGGAGACCTCGACCGGAGCGCATCAACCCGTCGAAGACATCGCAAAACTGTGTCATGCGCATGGGGCGTTGATCCTTGTGGACTGCGTCACATCGCTCGGTGGAGTGCCGTTGGAGGTCGACAAGTGGGAACTCGACGCGGTCTACAGCGGGACGCAGAAGTGCCTGAGTTGCCCGCCCGGTCTTGCTCCGGTCACGTTCAGCGATCGGGCCGTCGCGGCGATTGATGCCCGCAAGACGAAGGTCCAAAGCTGGTACCTCGACATGCAGATGGTGAAGGACTATTGGGGCAGCAGCCGGGCGTACCACCATACCGCTCCTATCAACATGAACTACAGCCTGCACGAAGCCCTGCGGCTGGTCCTCGAAGAAGGCTTGCCCGCCCGATTCGCGCGGCATCACCGCAATCACATCGCCCTGCGCGACGGCCTCGCCGCGATGGGCATCCAATACGCCGTCCCGGCAACCCATCGGCTGCCGATGCTGAACGCCGTGAAGATTCCCGCGGGAGTCGATGACGTCGCCGTGCGGAAGCAGTTGCTCACCGAGTTCGGTATCGAAATCGGCGGCGGCCTCGGACCGTGGAAGGGCCAGGTCTGGCGCATCGGTTTGATGGGTTCGACCTCATCCGCATCGAACGTGCTGCTGTTCCTCGCCGCACTGGAAAAATGCCTGCTCGACAAGGGGGCGAACGTTTCCGCCGGTGCCGGTGTCGCCGCCGCAAATGCGTCCTATCGCGCGGGATGATGAGATTTGCCGACGAAGAGTGAAAGAGAAATAGGTGTATTCTTTAGCGTGTTCAGGAGTAGGAACATCAGCTTTGAATATCAGAACGTTCGTCGAAGCACTTTCAAAGAATGATTTGATTCAGTTTTTAGCAGCCTACGGTGGCGCAGATGATCCGTTTTCAACGGTACTCGCCAGTTTCGACGATCCGAAGAAAGAACGCCGCGCATGTGATGTTGTGTGGACTCTGTTTGGTCAAGTCGTACCAACGGCAAGCGAGCGTCACGAGACATTTCTGAATGAGACTGCAAATGCCACACGCCAAGTTGCGGCGTTGCTTGATGAGCGTCAAAGATTGGAGAGCGAGTCGCGGAACAATCTAGCGCGGAAAGAAGACGTGCATTCCGAGTTCGATGTATTTCTCAGTTGGTCATCGACGGCAAGCCACGATCTGGCTGTATTTCTGAGAGGATGGATACCAAAGGTCGTGCCATCTGCGAAACCGTGGTTGTCGAGTGTGGACATTCGAAAGGGTGTACCATGGTTTGAAGCCGTTTCTTACCAACTCTCGCAAAGCCATGCAAGCATCATTTGCGTGACTCCGGAAAACATCAGGGCACCTTGGATATATTACGAGGCGGGTGCAATTGCAAACACCCTTGTAAAATCGAAACGTATCATTTTCCCGTACCTTATCGGTGTTTCAAAAACCGAGATCTCGAAATCACCGCTGTCACAGCTTCAGGTAACGGTAGCAAACAAGGCTGATACGCTCCTGATGGTAAAAAGTCTGAACAACTCTCTTGCAGACCCTGTCGATGAGGAGTCGATCACAAAAGCCTTCAACTCGAATTGGACGCAGTTGAGTCGAAAGCTTACTTCAGTTTCAAGGGTCTTTGCGAATGGAGAAACGGAAGTTGGAGTCATCCAAGATTCCGTCACGCGCGATGGCACAACTAAATTGGAGAAGGTCACCAGCCATTCCTCCACGACTTCTTCTGCATCGCCATCGATTACCGACGATCAAGATATTCTAGTAGTACTTCAAGGTTGGCTCCGATCAAAACGCTGGGCAATGGGGTCGCCACCGATTGCATTCACAGATGTTGACGAAGAACTTAACCTGCCCGCAGGATCGGCAGTTCGATTACTCGAAAAAGCGGCGAATAAAATCAATTGGGTGGCTGAAGTTAAAGGGCCGACCTATATATCTTTTCTCCATGCAAAAATTCGTCGGTGACTAAGCTCAGACTGAAAAGCGAGCTCGTTCACTTGGCGGCATTGCGCAGCGCTTTCCATGTATCGAATGCTAAGTACGGTTCGCGCTTGGCGGACAGTAATCCCCACGATTTTTCGATGACGAGCTTCGACTCTTCCGCTTTCCATGGAAGATCGAAGGCCTCGAAGGCGACGCCGTGGAAGATGAACGCGGGTTTGTCCTTCTTCACGGTGCCGCCGCGGGTGTAGGCCGACCAGAAGGCTTGCTGCGTGTCGGGGGTATAGGCGGGCTTGCCGTCGTGGGGGAAGCCGGTTTCCTTCACCAGCACCGGTTTGTTCGTGAGTGACGCGAGCTTGGCAGCTTCCTCATGCACCCACACGGCGGCGGCTTCGGCGACGAGGGTTTCGCGATCAAACACGGGGTGAATGTTCGGTGCCAGAAAATCACCAAACTCGCGGACGACTTTTCGCTGATAGCCCACCAGCGGCTCACTCGTCGTGAGGGGAACGGTCTTGCCCAACCGCGTCCGCAACCGTTGCTCGGCGATCCGCAGGTCTTCTTCTTCGTAGCGGTTGAATGTCAGTCCTTCGTTCCCCACGATGATGCCGACGGCCATGTCCTTGCCGAACTGTTCCGCCAGCGCGGCGACACCATCGAGTTCCGCCGCGGAGCGAATCTCCCACACGGCGAGCAGCACCGCGCGGAAACCAAGTTCCTTCGCCAGCGCCACCGTTCGTGGCGTGGATGCTTCGTTATAACCGTAGAGCACCAGGCCATCGAACGTCGGACGCAGGGCTTCCAAATCTTGGCGAAGCGAAGTCGTTGTCACACGAAGATTGTTGACCGGTTGCCGCGGGTCCAATTCCGAGGGCGTGTACGTCACCATCAACGCCGGCGGTTGCCCCTGCAGATAGCGAAATAATGCCGGTTCATCGGCTTGGGCCGTGGTCGTCATCAACAGGAGTGAAGTGTTCAGAATCGTGGAGATGAGGCGCGTCATCAACGATTGCCTGTCAGAAGTGATGGGAAGAAACAGACTTGTCGGAGCCGCGACGATGAGGGAACGCGCTCTTCAAAATGGATAAGAACACGCTGCCTCATGGTCGCGGCTCGGATGGGATCGTCTACCACTCGTAGTGCAGCGTGACCGAAACCGGTTGCCCCGCCAGTTTGATCGGCACGAGAAGCTCTTTCTTGCCGCGCGAATCCCGGATGACCGGCGTTTCCCCGCTGGTGACTTTCAGCACCCACAGGTTGTCGATGCGGTAACCACCGTCAGCGGCATCAATCGTTTCGGCGATGGCGGCGCGGAAGTACCACGTGGTTCCACCAGAGGGACCGCTGATTTTCAGTGTGCGTTCCAGATGGGCCGACTTCACCCCGGCGGCGAGCACCGGCTTTGGAAAATCGTCGATCGTGATTCCCGGACCTTCGTAACGGAACGTGGGGCGCTGATCCGCATCAAGCTGATACCCCCGGAACCGGAAGCCGTTGTCGCGCGCGGAACCATCGGGCCAGTTGGCGTTGATGGAGTCCAACTGTGCCAGCGGCTGACCGCCCGGCAGTTGCAGCACGTCATCACCGAGCGGGCTTTCAAAACCCACTCCACGGCCGTTCCAGTGCCGTGAGGCATCAATGAACGCGCCGTGCCAGATCATGGCCAACCGCATGTCGTTGGCATCCCAGGCGAGACTGGCGTGCTCCGGATAACCCACGCCGATCGCCCGTGCCCCGGCCCCTTCGATAAAGTTCCGGTAGAGAATCGGCGTCGCGTTCGGCTTGAGTTCAATCGGTTCCCGCACCAACCCCACCGGCACCGGTGCCCGCTCCCCTGCTTCCAGATATTGCCACACCGCACGAATTTGTTTGTCGGCACTCCCGTCAAGTAAATCGCGAATGCTGGATGTGCCGAAGGGCCACGGTGCCGGCATGCGAGTTCCGGGACGGAAGACTTGCGGATCAAGCATGTATCGATGAAACCAGTCTTCGCGCAGCCGTTTCGTCATGGTGGTCAGGTTGATGGCCCGCACCCCTTGTGACGGATGCGTGGCGAAGTCGTGACACTTGATGCACGACAGCGCATTCGCTCCCACCAGATGCCGTCCCACCGCGGCAACTTTGTACTTCGGCATATTGATCATCGGATTCGGAGCCGTCTCCGGTTGGCGATCAACCGTAGCCAATGTCGCCACGAGGTGCCCGACATTCCCGCCGCCGAACTTCGGCATCTTCGCCTGCATGTAAAGCTGGCGGTCATTCGCGCCCTGTTCCAGCACGTGCTTGGTCCAGGCATCTTGCAGCTTGTCTCCCACGCCGGTCAGCGCCGGGGGCAAGCGGCCTTCGTCCCCCATTTCCTTCTGGGCCGACGTGAAAAACGCATCGCGGGCTTCTTCCACGCCGCCGATCTCGCCGCGCTTGTGGCAGGCATAGCAATTGAAAGCGACGAACGTGTGATGCACGACCTCAGCCGGTGTGCTTGGAGTCGATGCGGTTCCGATGACCGACGCGAGCGCGGCTCGTTGCTTCGCGGAGAACCGGTAATCAGGCACCGTCGTGGGAGGCGCTTCCGCCAGGCATCCCCCGGTCTTGGAACGGAGCTCGCTCCATGGTTTGGCAGTCTTCGTCGCCGCCAAGGCTTTGCCGTCCTGTTTCATGGTGTGACACGACGCGCAACCCACAGACTGAAACCATTCGCGACCTTTCTCCGCCAAGGCGGCATCGACCTGAAACGCGGCCTTTTCTTGTTGTGGCGGTTCCTTCGTCAACGACACCAGTCCGGCCAGCGGTTGCCGTTTCAAACCGTTGCCGTCGATATCCACATCCAGCGTCCATTCGCCGCCTCCCTGAAAGTAGTCGACGATGACCGGATGCCAGCCGACCTCGAAGGAGTGCCGACCTTTATTTTCCGTGTGGGGGTGAATGCCGTCGGAATCGACAATCACTTCACCGCCGATCGTCAGTCGGCTGCCATCATCGGAGCCGAGGTAGAACTGATGTTGCGCCGGGGCTTTGACATACAGATTCGATTGGAAGCGGATGGCAAAATCATTGGTCCGTTCAGCCACGGTGAGATCGAACCCCGCACATTGACCGGTCTTCACCGGCTTCAACGTGTCAAAATCGGGCAGCTTCTCCCACGATCCCTGATAGACCGCGTACTCTACATTGGGGGAGAGTTGCACATCGCGCACAAAGAACTGGGCGATGTTGCGATAGTCTTCGTCTTTCAAACCGAACGCCGGCATGCGGCCCGATGGTCGCGACTTCAGCGGGTCCTTTAGAAATGCCGCCAGACTGGTGGACGTGTACTTTTTGCCGAGATCGGGCAGTGCCACCGAGGTGGGAATGTCGGCGACATTGTCCCCGACGGCGTTGTGACAGGCCGTGCAGCCGACGCGATGAAACGTTGCTTTTCCCTTCTGGGCGGCGGATTGATCGGGGTGCGTGTCGGCGACGTTGCCGGTGCTGGCGAGGAAATGTGTGAGGGCTTCAATCGCCGCGGCGCGGTCGGCAGCGGGGACCGTTTCCATCACATGCGGCATGGTGGTGCCGGGCTTCACCTGCTGGGGATCGGTGAGATACCCCTGCAACCACTCCGGGCGGACGCGGCTACCGATGTCATCGAGCACCGGAGCTTTTTTCGGGGCCACTGCCGTCAGTTCACTCGGCCCGCGGTGACACGCCAGGCAGTTGAGTTCCTGCACCAGCAACCGCCCGGCCTCGCTGCTCGCTGTGTCATCCGCGGCATGAAACCGTTCAAACCCCGGCACCCGCGGCGCAGCGTATGCTGACGTTCCCGAGACATACCAACAGGCTATGAGCCAAATGCACCAATAGCCCGATCCGCCGTTGCCATTCATCCACAGATCCTTCACCGTACCCATTCCCAACGTTCACGTTACATTAAGCGTCGGAAAGCATAGCGGCGATCAGTCACGTTCCGCCAGCAAAAGAAGCATCAACGGTCAAGCTTCGTGCTTTCCAGAATGAATGCCGTGAAGCCTGTGTTTTCCTTTGGTGCGTGCAGTTGGAACAGCGATAGGTTGCAAAGCAAGGTCATCTCTGTGATTGGGGCAAGACATCAATCGTTGAGACGCAATCACTTCGAGATCATCCACCAGGCCGCAAGAGATTTCGGCTTTCCTCAGAGGTTGAAATCCGCATCTTTCGCACCACCTTCAGGGACATCGAACGTAAGCTTCGTAGTCTTCTCGCTGCTGAACTCTGGCGGAACAAGCTGCTTGGGCCCTTTTCTAGCTGCTCCCGCAAGGGATTGGTTTGCGATCTCTGTCTGCGCGGGATCATTCAACTCAAGGGTTGGATCTTTAGCGGTCGTTGCGGCAGAGGCTCCCTCCAATTTGGAAATGAAGACTTTGTTCGAGCCAATTGCAGCCCCTTGAGCAAGCAAGTACCTCCCTTCGGCATTGGTTTTGCCGTATCCAGTGAATTTGTCTGTAAAAAAGTAGACTTCTGCACCTTCGAGCGGCCTGCCGCCCATAGTTACTGTGCCGCTGACTGGTGCTTTTTTCACGGCACCTTTAGGGACTTCCGGCTTACCACCACAACCCACAGCAACAGCACAAACGAATGCCAGCACGACTCGGCCCTGATATTTCTCCCATGCAGTTTCGCGCGCAATCACAACCGCAACTCCAAATGAATCGACAACGGGCATGACACATTTTCTTGTCAAGTGGCGAACGATAAGAGTAGACCCTCAGGACGCGGAGACAATAAAGCCAACCCAAAGCCACAGAGTCTTTGAGTTGGCCACCTGTCAACAAAATACACGGACGTTGTTAGAACCCACCGACGACAGTTGCATCGTGAATATATGTCAGCTGGCAAAGAACAAAGTAATCCATATTCTCGCTAAGGAACCTGACCGTCCCATCGCCAAGCACGAAATGTGCTCCACCCGTGTGACCACTATTGAAGACCCAGGCATAAGTCCGGCGCTGAGCATCATTCTGATAGGGACGATTAACATTCCAGTCGTTTGTGTAAGCCGCAACATTGGCAGACGACATCACTGTGCTGGATGCAGATGGAGTGTAACCATGGCAGCAAGTGTGTGTACCATTCAGTCCCCAAGGCCCGTAGGAAGACGATGTTTTGTAAATCCCGCCCCCCCACGCCTCACCCACCAATACGGTGTTGCTGGTTCCGTCTGTGATGTCGCCAAGACGGGCTGCACCGTTGTTACCAAACGCACCTTGTCGAATATCACCGGAGGCTGCCGCGAATGGGGCAGAGTAATCTGTGAACGACCCAGTTGAGAAGACATAGCTCGACCGCCGAGCAGCATTTCGAGAGTAAAAGTCCGCAGTATTACCGGCGCCCGAGGTAACAACTTCTCCCCCCTGGGGATGAGAAGGGCACACGATGGCCGGTTGCTTCATGCCCGTGATCGCAACGTTTGTCGTATCAACGCCCTGCACGGGAAGCCCATACGGAGAGGAGACACTTGAGCAGGCATTGAAATTATACCGGTTGTAGGCAGGAGCCTGATCAATATAGGGCAAAAGAAAGACCCATCCTGTTGTATTCAGAACGGGGTTAGTTGCTGTGATGTATGTCGGCGCGTTGTAACGGCCCGAATTCAGCAGCGCAGGCGGAAGCACATTAAAGTTGTCGTGATAGTTATGCAGCGCCAGCCCCCATTGCTTCAGGTTGTTCCGGCACTGCGTGCGGCGGGCGGCTTCGCGGGCCTGTTGCACGGCGGGCAGCAGCAGGGCGATCAGAATGGCGATGATCGCAATCACCACCAACAGTTCGATGAGCGTGAAACCCCGAGAACGTTGACGACGAGACATAGGGCAACCGACCTCCTTCCAGAAGGGAAAATGAAGAAGAGACCTGACCCGAGCGCTGCCGCGAACGCGGCGTTGATGCATGTATCTAGAACTACCGATGCCGAACCGAAACGTCAAACGAAATCCCGCCAAAATCTTTCCGGCCCACAGTGATTTCGAGTGAAGCTGCAAACACTTTGTGCAGCCGTGTTGAAATCGGGGGCTGCCGATGGTGAACACATAAGGGTTGCCACCAAGTCGCCGCCATCCAGAACCGACGGTGAACACGAAGCCGTGGGGCAGTACCCCGATCCCTGCAAAATTCGGGCCAACCGTTGTGTCGCATCTCAACGAGCGGCTCGGTCATCAACGAGGGTCGCGCGGTTGCCATCGACTCGGACAACAACGCTCAGCTCAGCCAGGCATCAATTCGAGATGGCGAGTTTGCACGAGGACGCTGTGGCGGCGGTGTCGAGCGGTCTTTCGGTCGATCCTTCAAAGCTCGGCACAGATCGTCTACTAAGCGGCAAACCCCTCATTTCCTGCACGCTTCGTCAGAACTCACACTTCCCGGGGGAGTGTTGACACCGGCCGGGGATTTTTTGTTTCTGACACCGGAACTTTCCGATTTGACGGGGGTTCAAGGATCTGTCCCTGTCGGTCCGGTGATCGGCTGTGGAAACGGGCTGGCGAAGCAACGGGTAGGACTACCTAGTGGTCCTTAGTGTTGTTGCGCTCATCGGCCTTTGTTAAGGAATCGACCAGTGTTCGTCTTGGCGTATTTCGATCCGGGTTCGGCGAGTTTGCTGATGCAGGCGTTGGTGGGTGGCGGTGCCGGGTTGATCGTCTTCGGCCGTTATCTGTGGATGTCGTTGACGGGGTTGGGTGCCAGACTTCCCGCACCACCCACGGTGTCCCTGTCACAGCCGCAAATGCATGAACGGCGCGGGCTGGACGAACAAGCCTTGTCCGACGCCCTATCCGGCGAGTTCCGATTTCATGCGTCGTAGGACAGTCGTTCGGGATCGTCAGCAAGGCGGCCTCGAATTCCGTGATGCGATTGCTCTGGCAGCGCGACTGCGCCGACCGTGATTCAGGCTTTCCGTCCGCTCATCATGCGGCTGTGTTGCGCACCGTAAATGAATGCGAAAGAACTTGCGGCGGCATTCCCCTTGGTGATGGACCGTGGAGAGTGCTCCTCATGGCCCGCGGCAAAGGTGGTGGACAGGATGTCCGTGATGGATCAGTTTGATCCCGGTTCTTACCGGGATCGTGAGGCACGGGTTTTTCTGGATGCCGAGGGGCAAGTCTACCGGACGCTCTCCCAACACGCCCTGCAGGAGTGGGAAGCGGTCGCGACGACCGCATTCTTTCAAACGGCGATGCAGTCCGGCGACGTTGTTCAGACGACGCTTCTGGATGGGTCTGACTCGACTCAAATGAGTCTCGTCGGAGATGCCCGTCCCGGCTGGGCCGGTGTTCTGCGGCACGAAGTCGTGCCGTTCATCAGCTACCCCTACGAATGGTCGTTTTCCATGCTGCAAAAGGCGGCCTTGCTCCATCTCGAGCTGTTGGTTGCCGCCGTCGAGGAAGGTTTCACGGTGAAAGACGGCACCGCCTACAACGTTCAATGGCGGGGCTTGCAACCGGTGTTTATCGATGTCGCGTCATTTGAGCGGTTGCCGCCGGGCACACCCTGGGCCGGTTATCGCCAGTTCTGCCAGACGTTCCTTTATCCGTTACTCCTGCAAGCTTACAAAGGGATTGCGTTTCACCCCTGGCTGCGCGGACGCCTGGAAGGAATCACGCCGCAGGAGTGCTGGCGGCTGATGTCTTTTCGCGATCTCTTTCGCCGAGGGGTGACCTCCCACGTGGGGCTGCATGCATGGATGGAAGGGCAGCCGACGACATCCAACCGCGGAACATCGCTGACACTGGCCGATGCCGGTTTTGGCAAGGACCTCATTCGGAACAATGCCCGCGGTCTGATCAAGCTCATTCAACGGCTGCGCTGGTCTGCCCCGGCATCGATCTGGTCGGACTACGCGCACAACAACAGCTATTCGAACAGCGATGAGCAAGCCAAGCAGCAGTTCGTTCACAAAGCGGTACAGACCCGGCCGTGGCAGCAGGTGTGGGACCTGGGGGGAAACATCGGCGTCTATGGAGAGATTGCGGCGGCGAATGCGGACTTGGTGATTGTCGTTGATGCCGACCATGCCGCGGTCGACCATTGTTACCAGCGTTTGCGTGACGCCCCGACGCCGCCTCGTCGGCGGATGCTCCCGCTGGTGGGGAACATTGCCGATCTCTCAGGAAACGTGGGTTGGCGGGGCCGAGAGCGCCGTGCATTTGTGGAACGGGGACGACCCGATCTGATTCTTTGCCTGGCGCTCATCCATCACGTGGTGATCGGCAACGGCGTCCCCATGGATGACTTCATCGACTGGCTGGCGGATTTGAAGTCGAGCCTCATCATCGAGTTTGTTTCCCGTGATGATCCGAAAGTGCAGGCGATGATGCGGAATCGTCGTGATGCCTGTGCGGATTACGACGCCGCCGTTTTTGAGGCGGCAATCGCCCGGCGATTTCGTGTTCTGGCACGTGAGACGTTGGAGTCGGGAACACGTACGCTCCTTTTTGCTGAACCGCAAGCATGACGCCGGGCCTTGCATCATCGCCGATGGTTCCCGACGATCGACTTCGTGCCCACATCTCCATGAGGGCGATGGCGCTCCACTTGCTCGTCCTGTTCAATTTCGCCGTGACGCAGCCGGTTTTCGATCTGCTCAGCGCGCGATTCCCGTACCTGCGGGACCTCAACATTCCGGCGGCCGTGATATATGGGTTCGTGTTTGGGTTAACGTTGGGGTTGCCCGCGCTGTTGATTCTGGGTGTTCAGTCGGCCCGTCTGGGCGGAATGCGCCTGCTGGTCTGGGTGCAAACTGCGGCCGTTTTCGGACTGCTGATTCTGCTGGCGTTGCCTGCCTTGAAGCAGGCCGCGTTTCTCATGTCGATTCTGGTCTATCTCGGAAGTCTGCTGCTGGCAGCGGGAGGCACCTGGTGTTATTGGAAGTCGCCGAAACTGCGGTCGTTCCTGGTGCTCTGTGCCTGCGGCGTACCTCTGTTTCCGGCACTTTTTCTGATGCGATACTCAACATCGACGGTCGTGACCTACGCAGTCACACAACGGACGCCCCGATGGACTCCCGCACCGGTGGTCATGATCGTCTTCGATGAATTCTGCGGTGCTAGCCTGATGACGCCGGAACGCGAGATTGATGCGACGCGGTTCCCGAATTTTGCGGCACTGGCTCGGGACTCCCAATGGTTTCGGAATGCTTCGTCGGTCAATGAGCAAACTACGCAAGCCGTGCCGGCCATCTTGAGCGGTCGGTATGCCGAGAGCGACTGGCATGTCGACTATTCAGCTCGACAGCAGAATCTGTTCAGCATGCTCGTGGGGAGCGGAGAATATGATCTTGCCGCCTTTGAACCCGTCACACGATTGGCCCCGGAAGAGTTTTTCGCCGATCGCTCTTCCAACGATCTGCTCACGGTCCGCCTGCCGTCATTCCTCAATACGCTGATGCGGGTTTACCTCCATCACCTGACTCCCGTTGAGCATCTTCGATGCTTGCCAAAGGTACCGCACTTGTGGTTCGGCGTGCGGAGGGAAGCGGATATCAATTCCGAGGCAACACGAGGCACCTTTCGGTATAGCTGGAGCGTTCACCGCCAGAGGCAGTTTGACCATTTCCTGAAGACGATCGATGGTGCAGCAACCCCGACCGTTCACTTTCTGCACATTCTCCTGCCGCATGTTCCGTGGAGTTATCTCCCCTCGGGCCGTCGATACACTGTCGATAGCGACGATTGGGAACTGCAGAATCTGGGCACCGAGGGCGATCGCTGGAGCGGTGATGAACTTCAAGTTTTGCACGCCCAGCAGCGATACATCCTGCAACTCATGTACGCCGACCGGTTACTGGGCGAAGTCATGGACAAGATGCGAGCCGTCGGAATGTATGATCGCAGCTTGCTGGTCGTCACGGCCGATCATGGCGTTTCTTTTCGTCCGGGTGAGCACCGCCGGGCTGCCCAACCCGGCAACCTCGACGAAATCCTGAGTGTCCCGCTGTTGATCAAACGGCCCGATGAAACGCAGCCGGGAGCGAAGGATCGCCTCGTGGAATCAGTCGACATTTTCCCCACCATCGCGGATGTACTGGGGTATCGGCTCACGCAACCGGTCGATGGATGGTCGGTCTTCGACAGTCAACGGCCACCGCGCAAATCGGCACAGTATGGATTTCGCGAACGGCTGGAAGCAGCACCGTTGGCGACGATGAACCGCACACGAATTCCCCTGGACATTCGCCGCCGATTCGGTCCCGGTGAGGATCCCATGGCACTGTATCGTGCCGGTCCGTTGCCCGAATTACTGGGGAGGAACGTGACCAGCCTACGGCAGAATCTCGACCCGGCATTAACCGTGGAAGTCTCTCGATTTGATGACGACTGGCCGACCGATTCCGAAGCGGCGGTCCCATGTTTCTTTGAAGGTCGTGTCCGCAACCATGATCCCGTGCTTGACGACCCGGTCGTACTGGCGATCGCCGTGAATGGTGTGATCCACGCCGTCACACGGACTTACCGCCACGCTGCCGGTCTTTCCTATTGGGAAGTGTTGGTTGCAGAAAGCGCGTTTCAGGCCGGACACAATGACATTCAGGTCGTTCAAATCCAGGGGACGGGTCCGGACTGGGCGATGACTCCCTGCGTGGTTGCCCCTCTGGTCGACGATCCGTAGCACCCATCATGCAGCAAGCATGACGGACCGGTTCCATCAGTTGTTCCTGCTCTTGGGCATCAACGCCCTTTGCGGAACCTGTCCAAGACTTCACGAGTCTTACGCACGATTGCCAGCGGAGTAAATGGCTTCGGCAAAAATGCGTCCGTTGACCCCGCATCCTCAACCGAGGCGATCCGGTCTTCGGTGTATCCGCTGATGAACAGCGCGGGGAGGTTGGGACGCAGAGCCCGTACCGCTTCCACAGTTTGACGACCGCCCATCCGCGGCATGATCACATCGCTGATAATCAGATGAATCTCCCCGGGATGACCGTGAATGGTCTTCAACGCGGCATCAGCGGAACTCGCCACCAGGACGGTAAAGCCGGCGTTTTCCAAGGCAATCCGCGTCATCGAACGCACGGCAGCATCATCTTCGACAAGCAAGATGGTTTCCGTACCGTGCCCACGGGCTTCACCGGTCAAAGGCTGATCGAGATTGCGCGAGGCCGCTGCCGCCGGAAACAACAGCGTGATGGTTGTGCCGACACCGATGGCGCTGGCCACGCGGATGTGCCCACCGAATTGCTTGACGATGCCGTGCACCACCGCCAATCCCAGCCCGGTTCCTTTGCCGACATCCTTGGTGGTGAAGAACGGCTCGAAGATCTTGCTCTGCACGGCATCACTCATTCCCTCCCCGGTATCGATGACACTGACGCTGGCATACTCACCCGGCTGCAATTCGGCTTCATCGAGCATCTGCGCGGTGTGCAGAGTGAGGCGTGCGGTTTCGATGGTCAGCCGTCCGCCATTCGGCATCGCGTCGCGGGCATTCACACACAAGTTGACGAGCACCTGCTCGAGTTGGCCCTGATCGCCTTGAATCGACGGTAATTCGGGATCATGGTTGACCGACAACACAATATCCTCGCCAATCAGCCGCCGCAGCAATCGCACGGCCGACTCAATGACGGGATGAAGTTCGATCGTGCTGGACGCCACAATCGACTTTCGGCTGAACGCCAGTAACTGCGCGGTCAGTTCGGCGGCGCGGTCACCGGCTTCGCGAATCTCTACGACGGATTCGCGATGTGGTGTCTGCAGGGAACGATCGGTGAGCAGGAGTTCGGCATAACCATTGATTACGGTCAGCAGGTTGTTGAAGTCGTGCGCCACACCGCCGGCAAGTCGGCCGATCGCTTCCATCTTCTGCGATTGCCGAAACTGCTCGGCGAGTTCCTTTTCCTCTGTGATGTCCCGAGCAAAGCCGTAGCTGATATCGCTGTTGGAAACCGGGATCGCGTTCCAAGAGAGCCATCGGTAAGCCCCCGTCTTGCAACGATAGCGATTGACAAAACTGGACACGGGTTCGTTCTGGTTCAATTGCTGAAAGATGCGCGCTGTCGATTCGGCGTCGTCCGGATGCACGAAGTCGATCCAGGAACCGGCGAGGAGTTCGCTCACCGACCATCCGAGAGTGCGTGTCCAAGCGGGATTCAGTTGCCGGAAACGGCCGTCGAATCCGAATGTGCAGAGAAGATCGGGCGACTGATTCCATAACCGATCACGCTCGGCTTCGGCCTGCTTTCGCTGCGTGATATCGCGCAAGACGGCACAGTTGTATTCCTGGCCTTCGTATTGCAGGTAATTGACCGTGACCTCCGTGTTGAGAAGTCGACCGTCTTTGGTCACTTGGTTGGATTCAAACGTGAACGAACCGCGAAGTTTCAGTTCGTCCCAGTGTGACGGCCAGACTTCCTGCGGAAAGTTAGGGTCAATTTGCGGAACAGTCTTGCCAACCAGCTCGTCATGGTGATACCCCAGTGTCCGGCAGGCAGCCTCATTCACGTACAGGATTTCACCAGCGGGATTGACCCAGAAGACGGAATCGACGGCACGATCGACAGTGAACTTGGTCAATTTCAGCGCCCGCTCGACTTCTTTCCGCGGACTGATATCGAGCGAGATCCCTACAATCCCGACGACGTTTCCTGTTTCATCACGGTACGGTCCCTTCGTCGCTAGAAATGTGCGAGTGACGCCCGCGACAGTCAGGACTTCTTCTTCCGTTTCCAGGACCCCGGATTCCATGATGCGGCGATCACGCTCCATGATGAACCGTGCGCTGTCTGCGTCAAACAATGCGGTGTCATCGTGTCCCAAAACTTCCTTCACCGACTTCCCGACAAAGCGCGTGGCGGCTTCGTTGAAGAGCAAGTACTTGCCGTCGCGGTCCTTCACAAACACGGCTTCACTGGTGCCATCGGCAACGGCCTGCAACAGCCCGGCGGTGCGGCTAAGATCGGCTTCAGCGCGTTTGCGATCGGTGATGTCCGTGGCAATCCCGCACAGGGCATACGGCTTGCCATCACCGCGGAACAGCGGAAACAGAATCGTCAACAATTCCACACGAGTGCCATCGAAGCGCACAACCGATTCTTCAATCTGCTGCGGCCGCAAGGACTCGATCGTCTTCTGGTCATTGTGTGTGAACTGGCTGGCAACCGATTCCGGAAAGATGTCCTCTGCTCTGCGACCGACCCAATCCAACTGCGTCATCTTCATCGAGTCGGCCATGCCGCGGTTGACGAACAGGTAACGTCCGCTCAAGTCTTTCAGAAAGACATGGGCGGGGCAGAAATCAAGCACGCTGCGGAAACGAAGCTCACTTTCCCGAATGGCCGTTTCCGTCCGTTTTTGTTCGGTGATGTCCAAGGCGACGACCACGACCGTCCGTTCACCGGCGTCGTTATCCCGCGGCTCGAACATCGCCCGGAACCAACGCGGTTCCGTTGCCGGAGCCCGAGGTGTGAGCATGCGTTCGTAACTGCAACGTTCGCCTTGAAAGGCCTGGTCCAATGCGGGTTGGATTTGTGACCACGCCTCGGGAAGCAACTCAGAACAATGCGAACCAACGATCGCGTGAAAATCGAGATCGAGAATCTCGGCAAAGGCCTCGTTGGCAAACAGATAATGGTAACTCGCATCGACGACTACCAGGCCGACACGCGCCGACCCGGTGGCAATCCGCAAGAGACGTTCGCGATCCTGAAGTTCGCGTTCGGACTTCCGCTGTACCGTCACATCCCGAAAGCTCCAGACCCGTCCCACAGGTACGCCGTCAATCCGCTGCGGTTGCGAGATGCGTTCTACAATCCGACCGTCCCGGAATTCGATCACGTCGTGAGTCGATTCTTCGGGAGTGCTGTAAATCTCTCTGACACGGTTCACGAAGGCCTGTGGATCCTGGAGTTGCTGCAATGTCTGCTGCATAGCCTCGTTCGTATTGAATGTCGCGATCAGCTCTTCTTTTCGCCCCGTCGCAATCAAGTCTGCCGGCATCCCCCAAATGACGACAAACTGGCGATTGAAATCGACAATCCGGCCTTCGAGGTCCACGACCAGAATGCCATCCGCGGTGGCTTCCAACGTGGCGAGCAGTCGCGACGCGGATTGTTGCAGGGCCAGTTCCGTTTGCTTGCGATCGGTGATGTCGATCGAAATCCCGGTCAGGCGTTGCGGGGATCCATCGGTGTCCCGTTCGAGTGTTCCCCAGGCCTCCATCCAGCGAATCTTTCCGCCGGGACGAATGACACGGTAGAGATTCCGGTATTCGTTCCCGTGTGCCAGACACGCTTTGACTCCGGCTTCAAACTGCGCACGGTCGTCCGGATGAATGCGATTGTAAACCGTCTCAATGTTTTCCGGTTTCCCGAGGTTGACGGGTAGTGCCGGTTCGGTGCTGTAATAGCGGGTAAGGGAATCGGCCTTGGTATCCCACACGAACGCAGCGGCACCGGCCGCAGACAACGCCACTCGCAAGCGTTCCTCACTGTCGCGCAAGGCCGCTTCGGTGAGTTTTCGTTCGGTGATGTTCTGATCGATGCCTTCCACGAGGAGAATCCGGCCGTGCTCATCGCGCGTGGCCCGTCCGCGGCTGTGGATCCAGATTTGACGCCCATCCGGACAAATTAATCGCAGATCGTGCGAAAAGCTGTCCGTAGCTCCAATCAGCATCACATCGATCCCAGCGAGCACAACGGGGCGGTCCTCCGGATGGATGAGTGACAGAAACGTGTCGAAACACGGCTGCACTTGGTCAGCGTGGAATCCATACAGAGTATAAATCACATCCGACCACCAAGTGGCCCCGGAGGATGGTTCCCATTCCCAACTGCCGATCTGGGAGATGCGCTGCGCTTCCGCCAGTCGACGTTCACTGATCCGTAGGTCCCTGTCTTTGCGCTTCAACTCTTCGATATCGGTACAAGTTCCATACCAGCAGACAATCACGCCGGCAGCATCGCGGACGGCAATCTGCCGGGCAATGTGCCAGCGGTACGTGCCATCGCGCCGGCGAATCCGGAACTCCAGGTCTTCTTCGACTCCCGTGGTGAGGATCTCCGTCCATCGTTCCACAGTGTGATCGAGATCTTCCGGATGGATGGCTTGCCCCCAACTCCAACCGGTGAGTTGATCCACACCGATGCCGGAATATTCTGTCGCTTTCGCATTGAGGTGTGTCAGGGCACCATCGGGACCGGCGACCCACACGATCTGCGGAATGGCATCAGTGAGTAAACGGAACCGGGCCTCGCTGTCACGCAAGATGGCCTCGGCCTGCCGACGATCGGTAATGTCGTGGAAATGAACTTGGACACATTCGCGCCCTTCATAAGGGATGCGGATGGAACTCACTTCAACATCACGAACCGTCCCATTGACTTGTACGACTTGAGACTCGACTGCGGGCTGATTGATCCCGGTCTTCAACAAGTGCTCGATATGTTGGCGCGCCCGCTCCCGATTCGCGGGAACAACATTATGAAGCAACGGAGATTTCAGGAACTCTTCGAGCGAACCAGCACCGGCAATCTGCAGGGCTTGGGGGTTGGCGTAAAGCCGCCGTTGCCCGTCATGCACCAGTACGCCAATCGGCAGACTTTCCAGCATCTGCCGGTAATGATGTTCGCTCTCTTCCAATCGCTGAAGATTGAGGTGGTGTTCGATGGCCAGGCAGGCGAGGTATTCAATGCGTGCAATGATTTCATGCAATCGTTCATCAAGGATGCCCACTTCCCGGGCATACACGGCAAAGGTGCCGAGCACGGTTTTTTGGTTCCCCAGCCGCGAGAGAATGGGAATCGACCAGCAGGCTCGCAAACCAAAGCGGCCTGCGAGTTCACGGAAATGGATCCAGAGGGGATCAGTCTGAATATCATCGACGCGGACCGGCTCCCCACGAAACGCTGCCGTACCGCACGACCCCATTTGCGGTCCAATAGCCACGCCATCAATAGCGCGGTTGTAGGCATCAGGCAGGCTGCTTCCACAAGCCACATGCAGTCGCTGTCCCTGACGATCGAGCAGCAGAAATGAGCCGATCACTCCCGGCAATTCGGCTTCGATCATGGAGACCAGCGCGCTCAAAATCGCAGGCAGGGATTCCCCGCACGTGATACGCTCCAAAATCGTTTGCTGACACTGCTGCAGCGCCAATAACGACGCCTTCGCTGTGATGTCGCGCGCTGTCATGATGACGCCGACGACCGCTTGGTCGACATCGCGGTACGGAGTTTTCGTCACTTCCAGAACGCGCGTGCGGCCACCGACGGCCACTGAGTGCGCGCTGGTCTCAGCGCGGCCCGATTCGATCACCCGGCGCTCTTGCAACTGCAGGCTGTGTGCGGCCGTCGCCCCGAATAGCTCTGGATCGGCAGAGCCGACGATTTCCGCGACAGGCTGTCCCAGGAGGCGTGCTCCGGCCGCGTTGCAATACCGATACCGGCCGTTGGTCTCTTTGACGAACAGCGCTTCTGTCGCGGCCTCGGCAACGGCTTGCAGCAGTCGGATCGTGTCTTGCAGATCGTCCGGAGCGGGGACGACGGGAGCAAAGCCAGACGGCATGAATACAGCCTTCGCGCGGCATACGGAGTCAGAAGTGTGGGCTGACCAATACCGATCCGTCGGTGTGCCAGCGGGAAAGACGTGGGCCAAGGTCGACGCTGATTATAGCGGTCTCGTTCAACTCGCGAAGACTGAACGGCTTCAGGTCACCCAGTGGGCGATTGTCTTCCGGTCCCGCGACTGGTACGCCGTGTACAGACGCGATTCATGCCGACTTGGCACGTGTGGTCGACAAGGCCGTTTGAACAGCCGTCAGCAGTTCCGCCGGCAAACAGGGCTTTTGCAGGAACAGACAATCCGGCAAAGACAGCGCTTCCCGGGAGATAGCTTCGGACGCATAGCCCGACAGCATCAGCACCGGCAACCCAGGTCGCTGGCAACGAATCTGAGCAATGAGTTCCACGCCGTTCATCTGTGGCATGCGAAGATCGGTCACCAGCAAATCAATCCCGGCGGGGTTGGCGTCGAAACAGGCCAGGGCTTCCAGACCATTGCGGGCTTCCAGAACGCGGTAACCCGAACTGCTCAGGAACCGCGAGGACAACTGCCGCAGTTGATCGAAGTCTTCCACCAGCAGAATCGTGGGGACGATGCCAGGCGCTGCAGCCGCATTGATGGTCGCATCGCCAGCCATGGTTCATATCCGAGACGACGTTTCGAGCACCACCGTTCCGAAAACTCCAGCTCCAACCCAGCAAAAGACATCATTGCCAACAGACGGAAGACCGTTACGCCACGGCCGGCGTCGGGTCTTGCGGAATCAACCCCTGTTCAATCGCAAATCGAGCCAGCAGAACCCGGTCATGAATGTCCAGCCGCTGCATGATCCGGTTCTTCTGATTATCAATGGCTTTCGTGGTCACATGCATCAACTTCGCCACTTGTTTGACGCTCAAACCGAGTGCCAGGTGCCGCAAAATCTCCAACTGCAATGGAGACAGGTCAGCCACACCAGTGGTCCCCTTCACGACGATCTTCCCCGCAGAGTCGGTCGTCAGCGCATCGCGAATCGACGCCGAGAAATGCGTCTGACCATTGGCGATGTTTTCGAGTGCGACCACCAGGTCCTCAATGGCATCGGTCTTCAGCAAGTACCCATGCACGTGTGCTTTGAGAGCCGATTCCAGCCGCGCTGGAGAGAAAAAACCGCTTAACACAGCGGTTCGGGTCTTCGGCATCCGTCGGTGAAGTTCCGCGGCGAGCAGGATTCCACTCGACCCAGGAAACTCCATGTCGCAGACCACCACATCCGGCGAAAGTTCTTCCGCCAGGTGCAGCGCTTCTTCTGCGTTGGTTGCGGTACCCACAACCTGAAACTTCGGAACCGAGTTGAGCGCTGACCGAAGTGCATCGAGGAACATGCAATGGTCATCGACGAGCAAGACACGGACCGGGTGATTATTCATGGGCTCGGGCTCCTTCATCATCGGCGTGGGCACTTCGTTCCTGCCCCGTTGCCTGCAACAGTGGCTTCATCATCGTGGACAACCGACAAATCGTTCCGCGCAAATCGGCGATGGAATCATCCATCGCATTCGCCTCCAGAGCCAGTGCCGAATCAGCGGGAAGTGACTGCCGGATGACATACCAGCGTAATCCCAGAACCCCGATTAACGACGCCAGGTGATGGATCTCATGAGTCGGATCAACAAATTCACATGCTTCTGCAGATTCAGTCATTCGGTTTTACAATCTGCCGGGAGGCAACGGCATTCGGTAAAGTTCGGCGGACAGTTGGTCTGTTCGCGACTCTGTTTTAGGCACTTCATGCCGCAAAAAGAGTCACCATCGAGTATGAATTCTCAACTTGTTTCTGGAAATAGCGTTACGGCAGAACGAGGACAAACCCTCCGTTTTGTAAAGATGTCCAGATGCGGAGAGGCGTTCACCCACTTTCCCGGAAACGGAGACCTTTCCAAGTGCTTCCTGCGTGGGTTGTGTCATGCTTGGATCGAACGAACTTCCGTGGTCGAGCAATTCCGGCCGCGTGTTCACTTTATTTTGCGCTGAACAACTTCTTCGTCCAGTTTAATGATGCCTCAGGCGGAATGCCATGAATTCTGAACAAAGCGATTGGACCCCGGCGAACCTCGGTTCGTCTCCGGAATCCGAGACGCTGAGCGGGTTGAAGATTCTGGTGGCTGAACCATCGCACGACATCGGAAACCTGGTCAGGATTCACTTGCTCCGCCGCGGGGCCAGCGTGCAAGTTGTGGAGGACGGCCAGGCGGTCTTGAACCAGGTCTTGAATACCGCCGGACAGCCCACGGCCGATGCCTTTGATCTGATTTTGATGGAAATCCATCTGCCGAAGGTCGACGGCATCATCACCACCCAGCGATTGCGATCAGCGGGCTACCGCCGCCCTATCGTGGCGTTTACAACCAGCGATACCGTGACTTCGGTCCGCGAGAGCCGCCGCCTCGGCTTCGACACATATCTGGCCAAGCCGTATCTGGCCGCAGAGTTGACGTCGTGTATTCGTGACACCGTGGATCTCAACGGTCAGCCCGCTCCGGAACAGTGAGCAACCACGGAGCACTTCCTCGTCATCCTTCAATCCGTTTATTCGTCGCGCGAGCGATGACCGCCGCCGAAGCGCAGCACGAGGTAGGCCAGCGTTAACACCGCCTGAAGCGTGGCGGCAACATACGTCCATGCGGCTGCGGACAGGACATTGCGGACGACGACCGCGCCTTCCCGATCGACGACATTCAGCTCCGACAGCAGCCGCTTGGCGCGCGCGCTGGCATCAAATTCCACGGGCAAATTGATCAGTTGGAACGCCACGACGCCGGAGAAGATCACCAGTCCGATCGACACCATCGACGGGAACTGCAACATCGCTCCGAAGAGAATCAACATCATCGACAGGTTCGGTCCCACTGACGCCACGGGAACCGCCAGGTTCCGCATTACCAGCGGGGCGTAATGCCGGGCGTGCTGCAAGGCATGGCCGACTTCGTGAGCTGCAATACCGACCGCGGCCAGCGACCGCGTGTGAAAGACGGACGAACTGAGCCGGACCGTATTGGTGCGGGGATCGAAGTGATCGGAGAGTTCTCCCGGAACTTCTTCAATCGGCACGTCGTGCAACCCGCCGTGGTCGAGAATCAGCCGTGCTGCCGCGGCACCGGACAAGGGAGCCGGTCGCTGCATGCCATCCTGAAATGCGGACCGCACCCGCCATTGCGCCCACATCCCCAGCAACAATGCTGGTGCGAGGATGATGTAGTACAGTGGATCGATGTAGCCGAACATGGTGATAGTCTTCCAATCGGTCAGAGCGTTTGCCCCAACTCATTCCCCAGGATTGTTTCCAATCCCTTACATCAACTTACGAATGATTGCGCTGCGGTGTTTGGATGCGGGGCGCGAAACGGCCAGCCGCTGAATTGTGCGCCATCTAACCGCGGGAACTGTTCCCCAGTTCCCGTTTCAACGCTTCCAACTCGGCGTCAATCTGTGAATGTCGATCAAGCCCCAACGGACTGCTGACGTCGGCGACGGCGACCGGGCGGACGTCGAGACCGGCATCCTCACCGCGCAGCATGGCCCGTTTCCGCAGGGCTTCGGCAAGCCGGGCTTCCAATGCTCGTTGCATGGTTGACAGGTGTTCGCGCGTCGCCATCGCTGAGTGGTGCTGTTGTTCCAGTCCAGCAACAAGGTCTTCGACTTCGCGTTTCCGCAACAGGGAGTGTCGAGCTTCGTTTTCCCGTTGTCCGACCAAATGTTCCCGCGCTTTTGCCGCCCAGCCGATGGCTTGGTGGCGGTGCCCCTGAATCTCGGAGTACAGCCGCTCTTCATTCCCCGTCGCCGTGGAGACACTCCGGCGGGCTCCCATCAGCCCCTCTTCCATTTCCCGGATGATCTCTTCAATGGCAGCCAGCGGGTCTTTGGCCTCGGCGAGTAGCTGGCTCAGATTGCAGGTCACAATGTCGGTCAGGCGACTGAAATAACTCATGGGAGGTTCCATCCTGACGGTTGGCCAACAGGAATCGACTTCACCCCTGTGGCGAACGCGCCCTGAACAGGGAGAACGAAGTCACACGTCGAAAGGATCATTGGGGAGCTCAGTTTTCTTACTTTTGGTAAGGAAGGACGTGATGCGAAGCGTGCCTCATTCGTCTTCCCGCAAACCGGGATCGGTGACACCCTGCTCGAGCAACTTTTCCCGCAGTTTTTCCCGAGCCAGACGTAACCGGCTCTTACAAGTGGGCAGATTGCTTTCCGTAGCATCGGCGATTTCTGGAAGGCTCAGGCCCATGTAGTGATACAGGATGAACGTACTCCGCTGGTCATCCGGCAATTCCGGCAAAATCGTGTCCACCAGCCGCACAATTTCGCGCTGATCGGCCCGGTCGACCGGCGCGACGTCATCTCCTTCGATCCGTGCCAGTCCATCATCGTCTTCCGTCGCCCCGGAACACCGGATCGCCCGCACCAAGGCATCATGCGAGCGCCGGCGGGTACTGTCGATCAGCAAGTTTCGTGCGATTCGGAACATCCACCCCCGAAAACTGCCACGGGGGAGGTAATCCCACGACTGGTTGAAGACCCGCAGCAGGGTTTCCTGAGTGAGATCTTCCGCCAATTGGGCGTCGCGCAGGTGCCGGATGAAGAAGCCGATCAAAGCCGATTGATGCCGGGCCACGATCTCATCAAAGGCGCGGCGGTCCCCGCCCTGCATGCGAAGCATACAGGCATCGTCGTCATCGTGAGTCAACGCGATGGCCATGCTGAACAGAGAATCCTTGGGAAACACCACGGTCAGTCCCCAGTGTGGCCGCGCGCGCGCCCATCCGCAATCATTCCCCGCTTGCAGTTTTGCGACCCGCTCCCGATCCACCAAGTGTCCACACACAAGGCGGCGAAATCACCCCCGTTTGGCCTCCCCGCTTCCACACGGTATGGTAACGGACCACGGGGGCGACATCCGCCGCGGAAACGCCCCCTCATTTTGCAGGATTGATGCTGATCGTGATGACGTGGTCATTTGAATTTGGACGTGAAGGAACTTGGGATTGGACGCCACGGGCGGATCAGGTCATTCGGCAGCACTCTGGCCCAGAACATCGGGTGGACGTTGCCGCCGCGGTCCGGGCCGGGTTAACGCAGCCGATCGATTTTCCGCCGTTGAGCACCGCTCTCGTTGAGGGAGACCGTGTGGTACTGGCGATCGATCGCGGGCTTTCCCAAGCGGCAGACGTCGTGGCCGGAGTCTGGCCGGTCCTTGCCGAAAGCGGCATTCGTGCTCAGGACATTCTCATTCTGCAACCAGGCGGATGGACCAGTTCCGCCCAGAAAATCGACCCGCGGGAAAAGCTCCCCGAAGCCGTCCGCAAAGAGGTTCGCTGGGAGACACACGATCCGACCGTGGAAGGGGCGTGCGGGTACCTGGCAACGAGCGCCTCCGGTGAGCGGATCTACCTGTCACACCGCGTGCTGGAAGCCGACTTTGTGTTGCCGATCACACGCGCCGGGTTTGATTCGCTGCAAGGGACACGGTCGCCAATGTCGGTGCTGTATCCCGGCTTGTCGACCCCGGAAGCCTTTGCCAAAACGCATGGGCAGGGACATCGTGAACTCCGCCCCGAAGACGATCGCCCCGTGAAGCAATTGGTTGAGGAAATCGGCTGGTTGCTCGGTGTGCAGTTCGCTGTGCAACTCATTCCCGGTGGTCGACGGGGAACCACCGCCGACGTTCTCGCCGGGGGAGCCGAATCGATTCAGCGTCAAGCCCTGCAACTCCTCAACGAGCACTGGCGCGTGCAGTGGCCGACGCGGACTGAAACCGTCATCGTGACGGTCCCCACCGCCGGAGAACCGGCCACCTGGAACGACGTGGGGTATGCCTTGGAAGTTGCCCGGAATGTGGTCGAACACGGCGGCAAGATCGTGATGTTGTCCGATCTGCAAGCTCCCCCCGGAGCCGGAGTCGAACAACTCCGCGGCCAAGCGTCCCCCCGTTCCGCCTTGCAGCCGCTGCGGGAACAAGCCCCACCCGATTTGCAGGCCGCCTCGCAATGGGCCAACGCCGCCGACTGGGCCCGCATCTATCTGCTCAGCAACCTTAATCCAGATCTCGTGGAAGACCTTTTTGCGGTGCCGCTGAAAGACGTTATGGAAGTCGAACGGTTGCTTGGTTCTGTCGACGAATGCGTGGTAATCACGACGGCCCAGTCGACGTTTGCTGAGATCGTGGAACCTTAAAACAGGAAGAAATCCACAGTTTTCACAGATTCACACAGTGAAACTCACGAAGAGAGAAACGAAGCCCAGTCATTGGCAGGGCTGGGCTTCCTGACTGAGTCTGTGTCCAACTGAGAAATCTGTGGATTGCCTTGCTCGACTTCACCGGAAAGTTGACCCGATGTTGCCGCCTTACAAATCGGTGCTTCAGCCCTTTCCGTTGCTGATCCTCGGGCTGGGGTGCGCTCTGGTCTGGTATTGGCGGCGCCACCCCGAACAACGCAAGTCGCTAAGGTTGGTATCTCTTTTTTACGTGTTGCTGCTGATCGATTGTCTGCCGATCACAGCGTGGCTCACTGCGGGAACACTTGAGCGCTGGTTCCCGCGCGTGCCTCATCGACCCGACAACATTGCGGCGATCGTCGTCCTCGGCGGCGGCGTTCTTCCCCCGGCGGCACCCGGCGAACCCACCCGGCCACACATTCATTCGCTGCAACGGGCCCTGCGTGCGGCGGAACTGTATCACGAAGGGCCGCCGTGCCCGCTGATTGTCAGCGGCGGTAAACCGCATCCTTCTGAACAAGGGGATTGCGTTGCCGTGGCGATGGCCCATGTCTTGCGTCAAGCTGGTGTCCGCGAAAAAGATCTCATCGTCGAGACCGTCTCGCGCAACACCGTCGAGAATGCGATCGAATCCGCCCGCTGGTTGAAAGAGCACGGCATCGACAGGGATGTGCTACTCGTCACCACGGCGACGCACTTGCCACGGTCAGAAAGGATGTTCCACGCCCAAGGGATTGCCGTGATTCCGGCGGGGTGCGAGTACCACGTGGACGAAATGCAGCCCACACTGGAGATGCTGCTGCCGAAAACGTCGGCGGTGATGGCGAATCATGCGGCCTGGTACGAATTCTGGGGCTTGATTCGACTGTGGCTCATCGGTCGATAAACATCTTTCCCAGCCCGGAGCGCAAGCGACGGAGACATCGGATTTTCCACACGAGAGAATCGTCTCCGTCGCTCGCGCTCCGGACTGTGACGAAGTGATTCACGCCGGCTTCTTGTACTCCACGATCACATTCGTGCGGATCCCACCGCGGGGAGTGAACGCTCCGACGAGCGTCATCGAGCGCGGTTGTGTCGCCGCGACGAGATCGTCGAGAATCGTGTTTGTCACCGCTTCGTAAAAGGCCCCGTGGTTACGGTACTGCTGCAGATATAGCTTCAGGGATTTCAGCTCGAAGCACTGCTGATCAGGGACGTAAGTGATCGTGAGCGTGCCAAAGTCCGGCTGACCCGTTTTTGGACAGAGGGATGTGAACTCAGGGCAGACGGTCTCGATCGTGTAATCCCGCTGCGGGTACGGGTTGGGAAACGTCTCGAGCATGTCACGAAAAGCAGCAGACATCGCGCAGGGCATCCTGTGGGGAAAAAGAATCACGGCATTCTAGCAACGTCGGAAGCCCAGGGAATGCCTTCCCTGGGCTGCTCCTCGATTCTAGAAATCGTACCGTATCCCCAGCCCGACGAGCTGCTGGTTGTCCTGCAGCAGCGAATACTGGGCGTTCTTGCCGTTGTAGAACTGCAGCCCGACGCGGAACACATGGTCGGATTTATGTCCCCGCCATTGCCAACCGGCGAGCACGTTCAGGCTGCCGCCCCAATTCACTTCTTCCCGCAGATGGATATTCATGGCGAAGTAAGGTTCGCCCCGCAGCCCGGTCGGCCGACGCGAATCGACTTCAAACCCGGTCTGAACTTCCCACGGCTTCGCCCCGCCACTGGTGAAAATCACCGCCCAGCCGACTTCAAAATACGTCCGAATCCACGGATGCGGGAAGTACCCGACCCCGGCGACCACCGCGTCCCGCACATAATTCAGCCGATCAAACCCCGGATTTTTGATGAGAAACTCATCGCCGAGGTGAGAACTGATGTGGTAGTAACCGATCTTGGCCTGAAACGGGCCTTCCCGGTACGTCAAAGGCACCCCGGCCCGGAAATCGACGGCGTTGACGTCCCGTTCTTCGTCAACCATCAGTCGCACAAACGCAGCCCCTTCCACATCAAGCTGGAAACCCTCTGGATTCGTGCCGCTCTGGTTGCCGAAGCGGACCAGTCCCGCCCGGCCACCGAGAGCGCTGTCCCACAGCGTCTGCCCGTGGACCTCCGACAGGAATGTCGACGAAAGCCGCGGTTCCCGTTCCCCGGCGACGTACGACTTGTACATCAACCCTTCTGGCAACACCGACCATGACCACTCGTTCGCATTGAACGTTTGAAGCCGCGGTTGCGGTGAAGTCATGCCGAGAAACGCAGCTTCACCCTCGAAAACCACCGCGGGGTCGGCAGGAGGAGCAAGGAATTCCACCGTTTCTGATTCGGTTGTCTGAGCGCGGACGTTCCCTGGGGGAATGATGCTGAGCATCCCTCCAAAGCACAGGACTACGATCGCCACCTGACGACACACAGCCAAAAACTCCAGGCCCTGAAAATCGCCTTCCCGCCGAGAGCGCACCGTCTCGGGAACGCAGGGTGAGTTGCCGCAGCGGAGAGTCGGGGAATCTACCAGTCTGCGACCTCTCGGCCTAGTCGAAACTGAATTTCGACCAGAGTCGGCAAAACTCCGAAACCGGGCATAATTGTCGGTCTGTGCATAACCCGCAGATTATGATTTTCGTGACTGCCGGACGAGTCGCACCATGTCATGGTTGCAGGCTCGGGCGGATGCCGCTAAACTTCCCGGCTCGACTGAAATCTTCCTGCCATCTCTGATGGCGGGACGAGGGTGACTGTTTCGACGTCATCCTTGATTCGCACTCCGCATCCGGAGAAGCCCGGCAAGTCCGGTGCCCCGGGAGGGTTTGACGCTGTGACCATCGATAAGAGCTTGAAGCGTAAAGGCCGTTTGGCCCGGACTCGGAATGTGCTGCAACGGCACGAACGGATCCAGCAGATGCAGGCGGATGATCGCTGGAGCGACACGCAAAGTCCGTTTGGCTTGCCCAAACTGCGCATTATCAAGCTCGTGGTTGGCAAGAAGAAGAAAAAGAAAGCTGCGGAAGCGGGCGGCGGCAAGGACGATAAGAAGAAGGCCGCCAAGAAGAAGTAATCCGTCGGCGCGGTTCGTTGCCTGCCTGTTAACGCATGCAGCATAAGATGTTTCGGCGGATTGGGTGCGGCGTCGTGCCCTTAGCAGCCGGAGCTCGAGCCAGGATTTCTGTAGCAATCATCCGGCCAACCCCGTATTCTAGGGGGGTTGGGTGGCATTGCGGGGATGTGGTATCGTTGTACCACTAGCACCTCACCTCGGGACGGACTGCCGGAGGTTGGCAAACAGACGATCCAGGGACGGCTTTCGCTGCGCACCCTTCGCAAGGTGCGTATGCTTCGTAAACTCCGTCCCTATCTCGGTTACTTCCTGAAAAGTGGCATGCGTCGGCAGGCGAGCCATTATCTCGCGGAGTCGCGCGATTGCCTCGGTCTGCAACGCGCGGCCATGGATCGCATTCTCGAATTGAATGCCGATTCGGATTTTTCGCGCGAGCGGAATCTCCGCCCCGGCATGACCGTCGCCGAGTTCCGCAAGGCGGTCCCCATTTCTGACTTCGAGACCTACCGGCCCTACGTCGAACGGCTCAAGCAAGGCGACACCCAGGCGTTGCTCGGTCCGAAAAACAAACTGCTGATGTTCACGCTCAGCAGCGGGACCACCTCAGAATCCAAGTTCATCCCAATCACTGATCAGTTCATGAAGGACTATCGCCGCGGGTGGTCGGTCTGGGGGATCAAAGCGTTTGATGCCCATCCGATTCTGCACACCACGGACATTGTCCAGCTCAGCAGCGATTACGACCAGTTCCGTACCCCCGGCGGCACCCCCTGCGGCAACATCAGCGGTCTCGTCGGTGCGATGCAAAGCCCCATCGTCCGTGGAATGTACACGGTCCCGCTGGATGTGGCGAAGATTCACGAACCCGAAGCGAAGTATTACACCGCGTTGCGACTGGCGATGGCCAACCGCCACATCGGTCTGATTATGACCGCCAATCCCAGCACCCTCGTCCATCTCGGCAAGATGGTCGACCGTGAACAGGAACGTCTGATCCGCGATATCCAGGATGGAACGCTCGCCGTGAGTGCCGCCTTGCCGGAATCGGTCCGCGGCCCCTTGGTGCGACGCTGCCGCGCGGACCGGGCCCGGGCCAAAGAGCTCGAAGCGATTCTGCAGCACACCGGTCGACTGGCCCCGGTCGATTTCTGGCCGGACCTGGCACTCACCGCTGTCTGGACGGGCGGCAGCGCCGGAGCGTATCTCGCCAACATGCGGAAATACTTTGGTGACGTCGCCGTGCGAGACCATGGTCTTTCGGCCAGCGAAGGGCGCATGACGGTCCCATTTCAGGATGGCCGCGCCGATGGGCATCTCGACGTGGGTTCGCACTTTTTCGAGTTCATCCCCGAGGATGAGTACGAATCGGAATCGCCGACCGTGTTGGAAGCTCACGAATTGGAGGAAGGGTCGAACTACTACATCCTGTTGACCACAACGTCCGGGCTGTATCGCTACAACATCCGCGATGTGGTGCATTGCACCGGCTTCTACGGCACCACGCCGCGGCTGGAATTCCTTCACAAGGGGGCACACATCGCCAACCTCACCGGCGAGAAAATCTCCGAATCGCAGGTGGTGGATGCCGTCCGACGAACGTTACAGCGCATGCGGCTGGAACTGTCGTACTTCACCGTGTCGCCGGTTTGGGCAGAACTTCCCTATTACCGGATGCACTTCGAAGCTCACGAACTGCCGCATCCGGCCCTCTCACGACAGCTCGTGGTGGGTGTCGATCAGGTGCTGGGTGACCTGAACTGTGAGTACGCGGAGAAGCGCAGCACCGGTCGCCTCGGTGAACTCGTGGCTCAATCGCTTCCCGAAGGAACATGGCGGCGGTTCCAGCACTCCCGGCAGACGCGGCTCGGTGGCAGCGTCGAGCAATACAAGCACCCGTGCCTGTCGCCCGACCTGAAGTTCAGCGAGACGTTGTTGCAACGCTTCGCCGTGGATATCACCCGCTCGGTCGAAAACCCCGCTGCATAGGTTCCCACCGAAGCCCACGGTTTCCTAACCGTGGGTTTCTTCATTGTGGTCGCGGATACGCATACATCCGTTTCTTCGCCGGATCACCCAACCCGGCGAGGTTGATATCCGCAAACGTACGGCCCACCATCGCTTCGAGCTCCGACGTCGAGACCGCCGGGTCACTCACGGCCCGGTAAGCCTGGTCGAGTGCCGTGCGAAAGCGGTCCACGTCCGCGCACAAAAACGCGCTCGGCGGTCGGCCCGCGCGGCGTTCATGTTCCGACCAGATCGCCGTCGCGAAATAGAACATGGTGATCGCCACCATGCGATCAAAGTCGTGAAAGCTGTCGTAACTCGCAGCGACGACGCGGTCGATGCACTCAATCTCGGCCTGCACCGTGGTGTTGTAGTCCGCCATCCGCGTCCACAGCCGGGGCGTGTCCCAGTCTTCCTCCCACGCGCGAACCAACCGCTCCAGCCCGATCAGCGTGTGAGCAATCCCGGTACTGTGCAAGGCATCAATAAAGCCCGCCGCAGTGGGCAGCAGTGCCCAATTCCTGCCCGCCGCCTGACCGATGCGGCGCTGCAGGCGTCCCGAAAAACCGAAGTGCTCGCCCCACAATGATTCGGCAGATGCAAACTGCTCCGCGATCGATGGAAATTGTTGCAGGAATCGTCGCCACTCCTCGGCGGGTGGTGAACCATCGAGCGGGAATCGCAGCATGTCGAGACAGAGACCTGCGGATGTGACGCCGTGATCAAACGGAATGACCCACATCCAGCCGCCATCGAACACGTGGTGCAACGTCGAGTCCTGACAGTGAAACGGATGGTCGTCGCCCAGTCCGCCGGCGTCGCGATACAGATCGTCCCAGATGCCCACGTGACGAAAATGCGAGAAGATCGTCCGCGACTGCGTTCGCAGCGTGGACCGCAGATCGGGCAGCCCCAGCGTCCGCACCAGGAGCCCGTCGCCCCCCGTGGCATCCAGCACAAACTTCGGGCGGATTGTGATCGGCCCGTGGGACTTCGACTCGCCGTGCAAAGTCCAGCCGGTCTGTGAGGATCCCCCGCTCTTCAACGCGAACTCGTCGCGGTACGGAATTCCCGCGGCGACCACCTGCTGCACCAGAAACGCATCGAACTCCGACCGCAGCCATTGCGTGTCGGCATCGTCCGGGCCGTAACTCGCCGCGACGAGTAATTCGCCACGATGCTCCTGATCCGGCCGGAATCGTTGTCCGCGACGGTGATGAAAATAGCTGAAGCCCCGTTTGAGTCCGACGGGGATCTCCGGATACGCAGCCTTCCAACTGGCATAGTTGGCAAACGGTTTCAACCACGGAAGGTCATAACGGTCGGCGAGCGTTTCCAGCACAAGATTGGCGATCGGCGTGGTCGATTCGCCGATGGCAAACCTCGGGTGCTTGCCCCGATCGAGCAGGATCACGGACCGCCCAATCCGCTGGGCTAGCAACGCCGCTAGACTGCCGCCGAACCCGGCCCCGATGATCGCGATATCGACGTCAATCTCTTGCATGCCGAGCATTGTCATGGATCGCGACGTTGTTTCCAATCGAACGATTCCTGACTTGGCGAAGAAGAGGATCCACAGATTTCACAGAAGGACACAGAAAAGAGGAAGAGAGGGAGGGAACCACGGAGGACACGGAGGACACGGAAAAATGCAGAAAGGGAAGGAGAAGAACAGCGGAAGCACCCCGGCTGCTCAGAAGCAGCCGGGGTGCTGGCGATCGCTTCACGCGGCGTCTTCATGAAACATTCGTCCTTCTTCACTCTCCCCTTCCGTGTCCTCCGTGGTTCCCTCTCTTCGCCTTCTCTTCAAATCTGTGCCAATCTGCGAAATCTGTGGATCCTCCTCGCCACTTCTTCCTCTCCTCCGACGGCTCACGAGCACCGGCACACCGGCCACGGAACGATGGTCTGTGTGAGGTTCATTTCATGCAGCGCCTGGACTTGGCCCGCAGCACAAGTGGGGCACGTCGCGAATTGCTCGGTGTTCCACAGGTCGACGAAGACTCGCCCAGCATTCAGTGCCAGGCCTTGCTGCTGGACTCGATGCAGGCTCTCCAATCGCGGCGGCGTGAAGATCCCTTGCTGTTGCCAGTCGTCCATCAACCCGTTGCCCGCGCGGGTCGGGATCACGCTCACCGTCTGGGCACCGGCGGCGAACGCCGTCTCGATGGACCGCATCGTCCATTCCACATCGTCATTCCCGGTCAGCCCCGGCAACCCCAACTGCACGAACGTCCGCACATCGCAATCGTGATCGCGTAACCACCGCGCGGCCCGTTGAAAGTCGGCCACCGTCATCTGCTTGTTGAGCCGTCCCAGAACATCTTCATTCGCCGTCTCCAAACCGAGCGCGACTTCCAAGCGACTCGACAATAAATCACGGCAACGCAGCACGCGGTCATCGGTCAGCCGCGGGTGATTCTCGACGATCACCACGCGCATGTCTTGCACCAGGGCGGCGATCGCGGGCCAGTCCTCCGGCGGAATCGCCTGTGGATCGAAAAAGTTTCCGGCGTTGTAGAGCTTCACCACTGACACCGGCATCAGTTGCGGCAGAGCTTGTTCCAACTGGGCCACGATCGCCCCGCGCGGCGTCGGTGCGTCGAGCGTGTGCCGCCAGAGATCGCAGAAGACGCAGGTGAACGGGCACTCGCGGTTGGTGAGCAGCACGGTGCCGACGTCTTCGATGACGCCGTCCGCGGAGCGTTCCTGTTCACGAAAAAACGCATACGCCCGCCGCGGATCGACGGGTGCTTTCGGCTCCCGCCGCGCGCGAATCGCGGCGGTTGTCACAGCAGGCAGCGGAGAGACAGGCAACGTGTGGCTTTCAGATTCAGGAAAGACAGAGAGTGATCCACAGAAAACGCGGAGGAATGAAGATCACAGCCCGGAGCGCAAGCGACGGAGTCCGTGACTACAGAAAATTCCTCCGTCACTCGCGCTCCGGGCTGTGAAAGTTCGCTTCCCGGCGATCGCTCGTCCGCACCCGGCGTGCAAGTTACACTACGACGGGCATAGATGCGATGTGAGCGGAATCTTTGAGGCGGCGGTGATGGCGAAGTGTGGTCGATGGCTGGCATGCGGGTTGATCTTGTGGACCGCGGTTGTGGCAGACGCCGCGCCGCAGCCGCTGAAGGTGCTGATTGTCACCGGCGGATGCTGTCATGATTACGACGTTCAGAAAGTCCTGCTGAAAAAAGGCCTGGAACAACGAGCCCATCTCGATGTCGAGTACGTCCAACAAGGGGGCACGGCGACCGACAGCCGCATTCCGCTGTACGAAGACGCCAACTGGGCCGACGGCTTCGACTGCGTCATTCACGACGAATGTTTTTCGGACGCCAAAGACCCACAGTGGGTTGCGCGGGTCTTGAAGCCGCATCGGGAAGGTTTGCCCGCCGTCGTGATGCACTGCGCGATGCACTGTTATCGTGATGGCACCGACGACTGGTTCCAATTCTGCGGCGTCACCTCCCGGCAACACGGAGCACACTATCCGCATGAAGTGCTGACGCGCGACGGCTCGCATCCGATCATGAACACGCTCGGGGCCGGCTGGGCCAATCCCGCGGGCGAGTTGTACTGGATCGAAAAGGTCTGGCCGACGGCGCATCCACTTGCTTCCGCCAAGAACCGGGAGAAAGGCAACGAAGAAGTCTGCGTCTGGACCAACGAGTTTGGCGAGAAGAAGACGCGTGTCTTCGGGACCACGCTCGGCCATCACAACGTCACGGTCGAACATCCGCAGTTTCTCGATCTCGTCACCCGCGGCACCTTGTGGGCGTGCGGCAAACTCGATGACACCTATCTCAAGCCGCCGGTGACGCAACGCGTGCCGGTCAATCTGGCGCTCGGCAAATCGGCAAAGGCCTCCAGCGAAGAAACCGGCAAGAACAACTTCGCGAAGCATGCGGTTGACGGCCAGGGGAGCACGCGCTGGTGTGCCGCCAACGGTTCCTTCCCGCAGACTTTGGAAGTCGATCTCGGTGCGACGAAAACTGTCACCGGCTGCGGCATCAAATGGGAATCGTCGAACACCGTGTACCAGTTCCGCGTGGAAGGTTCCGTCGATGGGAAATCGTGGACCGTTCTCGCCGATGAAACCAAAGCCGGCCGGAACATTGCGGAAACGCTGTTCGATCAGCGTGATTTACGGCATCTCAAGTTGACCGTGACCGGCAGCAACACCGGAGGGTGGGCCAGCCTGTGGGAGTTAAGCGTCTTCGGCACGGAAACGGTCGCCATCGATCCCGACGCCGTCCGCAAGCAAGCCGATCAGGCAGTCCTCAGCGATGTGAAAATTCCCGAAGGCCTCGAAGCCACGGTCTTTGCCACGCCGCCCGCGGTGAATTATCCCGTCTTTGTCGCCGCGGCTCCGGATGGCACGGTCTATGTCTCTTCCGATAAGAACGGCTCGCTGGACCGCGAACCGCGCCGCGGTTCGATCCTGCGGCTGCGGGATCTCGATGGCGATGGCCGGGCGGATGAATCAAAGCTGTTCGTCGCCGATGTCGATTCGCCGCGCGGGCTGGTGTGGGATCGCGACCGGTTGTACGTCATGCACCCGCCGCATCTGAGTGCGTTCATCGACAAGGACGGCGACGGCATCAGCGATGAGCAGAAAATTCTCGTGAAGAACATCGCCTTCGGGTTCAAAGACCGCCCGGCAGATCACACCTCGAACGGCGTTACGCTCGGCATCGACGGCTGGCTGTACCTCGCGATCGGCGACTTCGGCTTCATGGAAGCGGAAGGGACCGACGGTCGCAAACTCCAGTTCCGCGGCGGCGGCGTGATCCGGGTCCGCCCCGACGGTACCGGCATGGAAGTTTTCTCCCGTGGCACCCGCAACATTCTCGAAGTCGCGATGGACCCGCTGCTCAACGGTTTCACCCGCGACAACACCAACGACGGCGACGGCTGGGACATCCGCCTGCATCATTTCACTGGACTCGAACATCACGGTTATCCGTCGCTGTATAAGAATTTCAGCGAGGAGATCGTGCAACCGCTGGCTGATTACGGTGGCGGTTCCGGCTGCGGGGCCATGTTCCTCGCCGAGCCCGGTTTCCCCGAGGGTTACAGCCCCGCCCTCTACACCGCCGACTGGGGCCGCAACTGGGTTTATCGGCACCGCATGACACCAAACGGCGCGACGTTCAAACCCGATCAAACCGAGTTCATCGGCTCGACGCGCGTCACCGATCTCGACGTCGACGCCAACAGCCGGTTGTACGTCACCAGTTGGAAAGGAGCGACCTTCACCTACGCCGGGGAAGATGTGGGGTATCTGCTGCAATTCAAGCCGAAGGGATACACCGCCCCCGCGTTGCCGGACTATGCGACGCTCACCGATGAACAACTTGTGGAGGAATTGAAGTCGCCGAGCCATCGGCGGCGCTTGGCGGCACAGCGAGAATTGCTGGCGAGACCATCGACGGCCGCGATTTCGTCATCGTTGCAGCAACTTGCGCGTGACGGTAAGCAACCCGCGGAATCGCGTATTGCTGCTGTCTTCGCGCTAGCGTTGAGATCATCCGAAAACAACTTCGCGAAGGAACTGACTGACTTCTTCAGTGATGCGGCACTCCGTCCGTTTGCGCTTCGTGTCTGGGGGGATCGAACGGAAAAAGGGCCAAGCCTGCCTTCGGATATTACGTCGCAAGCACTACATGCTTCAGATGCACGGACGAAGCTGGAATTGTGTATCGCACTGGGAAAACTGCCTCAAAACAATGTGACGCTGTCGGCGCTCTACCACTTTCTGGGAGACGCCGATCCCGTGGTCAGGCACTCTGCGATTCAAGCTCTGATTTTACAGAAGGGGGGGATGTACTGCCTGTCTCAGATGCTGCACAATCCTGATAGTGGAAGTCGTGATCGAGCGGTCCAGCAGGTTATCCAAGCGAGTCATGACCGCCATGTTGTCGATGCACTCATTCACAATCTGGACGTGCAGCGCGATTACATGCGCTTGCGGCTCTTTATTACCGCCCTCTGCCGGTTGCATCAGCGCGAAGGAGTATGGAAAGGCAACAGTTGGGGCACCCGTCCTGATACGACGGGGCCGTATTTCCAGCCGGAAACGTGGGAAGAATCCCCGCGGATTGCGGCGGCGTTGCAGAAGCGGTTGGAAGCCGCAGCGCCCGTTGAAACTGCGTTTCTGCTGATACGATTGAGTCAGCACAAGATTTCGCTCGACGGCACACTCGAACGGCTCTTGGCAAAGGTCGACAAGGATGCCCGCCTGATTCCTGTCGCCGTGACAGAACTATCGCGAGCGAAGACAGTGCCGACCAATGCCATCGGCTTATTGAAGCAGGTGGCGGCCGACAAGAATCGCCCGCAGGATCAGCGACTCGCCGCCGTGCTGGCATGGTTGCGGGTCAAGGACGATGCCTCGTTCCCTGAATTGCTGCGCGTGTTGCCGACGCTGGACGACACGGGAAAACGCCGCGATCTGAATGCGTTGTGGTCCGCCTACCTGAATGCCGATCGCCTTGGTCCGCAAGCGATGCTCCTCGTGGAACAATCGCGCAGTGAAGACCGGGAACTCGCGCTGTGGGCCACCGCGGGGTTGTGGGCATTGACGTCGCCGAAGGGCAAGCCCTCGCCGGAAGTGCGCGCGATCGCCGAGAAGGCATTGGAAGCGGCGGCGCAGTCACCAACCCAGCGCAAACTGGTGATCGAATCATTGCGACTGTCGAACCAACGGGAATTCGCCGATCGCATTCAACAGGCGGCGGGGGACGATGACAAGGCCGTCGCCGAACTCGCGCGGGACATCGCCAAACAGTGGAAGCTCGAACTGTCACCCACGCCGCGCGGACCGAAGTTGAGCACGCTCAAGCCGGAAGACGTCATCACGGCCACGATGAAAATACCGGGCAAAGCCGGGTCCGGCGAAGCGTTGTTCGCGAAGCTCAACTGCGCGAAATGTCACACGGTGAAAGACGGCGAACCGTTGCGGGGGCCGTTCCTGCCGAATGTTGCGAAGACGTACAAGCGCGAACAACTCGCCGAGGCCGTGCTGCTACCCAGCAAGTCACTGGCACAAGGCTTTGTGACGTACGTCTTCACGATGGACAGCGGCAAGACCTTGACCGGCTTCGTCACCAACGAAGCGGCGGACGCGATCACGATTCGCGACAACGAAGGCAAAGAATTCACGCTGCCAGTGCAGGAAATCGAAGAACGGGCGAAGTCGTCGGTCTCGGTGATGCCCGAAGGTTTGGTGAAAGACCTGACCGTCGACGAGTTCGCTTCATTGGTTGCCTATCTGGAATCGCTCGCCCCGCCGAAGTAGGGTGGGTATCCGACGGGAGCGCTCACCCGTCATCGTTACTGTGTTTCTCTGTTGAACGAGGGCATTGCATGCAAACGGTTTTGAGCGCGTCAAACGGTTGGCTCTGGGGCATCGTGTTGATCGGGATGAGCAGCATTGCATCTGATGCGGCCGAGGAATTGTTCAAAGCCACGCCGCTGACGAAACCCGGCGAATTCACCGCGGGGATTGAAGGGCCGGCGTGCGATCGTGCGGGGAACATTTACGCGGTCAATTTCGGCAAGCAGCAGACTATCGGCAAAGTGACGCCGCAGGGTGTGGGCGAAGTCTTCGTCACGCTGCCGGGCGAAAGCACCGGCAACGGCATCGTCTTTGACGCCACCGGCAAGTCGATGTTCGTCGCCGATTACGTCGGCCACAATGTGCTGAAAATCGATCTTGCGACGAAGAAGATCGAGGTCTTTGCCCATGACGAAAAGATGAATCAGCCGAACGATGTCGCCATCGCTCCAGACGGCCGGTTGTTTTGCAGCGATCCCGGTTGGAAGGACGGCACCGGCCAACTCTGGACCGTTAGCCCGCAGGGAAAGATCGAACGCATCGCCAGTGGTCTCGGCACCACCAACGGCATCGAAGTCAGTCCCGATGGCAAGACGCTGTACGTCAATGAAAGTGTCCAGCGTGGTGTGTGGACGTTTCCCATTCACGCCGACGGCAAAGTCGGTGAGCGAAAGCTGCTGAAACAGTTCCCCGACTTTGGCTTCGACGGCATGCGCTGCGATGTCAAAGGCCGACTCTACCTCACACGTCACGGCAAGGGAACCGTGGTGGTGCTGACGCCGACCGGTGAGATCGTTCGCGAGATCGATGTTCTCGGCAAGATGCCGTCCAATCTCTGCTTCGGCGGCCCCGATGGCAAAACCGTCTACGTCACCGAAGTCGAACACACGCGGTTGGTGCAGTTCCGCGTCGATGAACCGGGCCTGGCGTTTCGGGGCCAGTAGCCAAATTGGAGGCACTCGGTTGATCTGCGCGAGGCGTGAAACCGCAAGCGGTGCCGCGGCCTTTTCCTACCCACTACCCACTACCCACTACCCACTACCCACTACCCACTACCCACTACCCACTACCCACTACCCACTACCCACTACCCACTACCCACTACCCACTACCCACTACCCACTACCC
>JBGSUN010000224.1:0-34933 GCA_041753475.1 Planctomycetaceae bacterium
GCGAAACCGCAAGCGATGATCACCGCTTGCGGTTTCGCGCCTCGTATTGCATGCTTCCCAGTGCACTCAACCTGGCAAAGGATCGCCGCATGCCCGCGCTCTACCTCACCGAAGAAGACGTTCTCTGGCTCCTCGATATGCCCGCAGCGATCGACTGCGTTGCGGATGCTTTTCGTGCGCTGGCGCGCGGTGAAGCCGAGAACCAGCCGCGGCGCCGCGTCAGTGCGCCGGGGTCCATGCTGCATGTGATGTCCGCCGCAGCAGGATATCTCGGCTACTTCGGCACAAAGACATACTCGACGACGCGCGACCGGGCCACGTTCCATGTGATGCTCTATGACGCCACGACTGGTGCTCCGGCCGCAATGATCGAAGCCAACCACCTTGGCCAGATCCGCACGGGGGCGGCCTCCGGGGTAGCAACCCGCGCCATGGCTCGGCCCGATGCCGCGTTCGTTGGTTGCTTCGGCACCGGCTTCCAGGCGAAGTCACAGCTTCAAGCGGTGTGTGCCGTGCGACGCATCGAAGAGGTCGAAGTCTACAGCCGGAGTGAAGAACGCCGAAACCGCTTTGCTGCCGAGATGACCGAACTCTGCAACGTCCCGGTTCGCGCCGTGGCGAATCCCGACGAAGTCGCCGCCGAGCAGGACATCGTGATCACGGCGACGTCGTCCAAAGTCCCGCTCTTCGATGGCCGCGTGCTCGATGAAGGGACGCATCTCAACGTCATCGGCAGCAACTATCTCACCCGCGCGGAAGTCGACATCACCACAATCCGCCGGGCCGATCACGTCGTGTGCGACAGCCTTGCGGCGTGTGAAGTGGAGGCCGGTGATTTCGCCGCCGCATTGGAAGCCAGCGTGCTGGAATGGTCGCGTGTGCGGGAACTCTCCGCCGTCATCACCGATCAGGCGACCGGGCGCGCGACGCCCGACGACATCACGCTGTTCAAATCGGTCGGCCTGGCGATCGAAGACATCGCATGTGCGGTGCATGTGCTGCAACGGGCCCGGGCGGAAAACATCGGCCGACCGCTGCCGTTTTGACTTGTCTTAGCCCCCCGTCAATGACGGGGGGTATGCGTTTCCCAGTTCATCACGCGCTTCCCCCGGTCATTGACCGGGGGCTAAGACGGACGGTTGGTGAAACTTTTCCGCGTGCCTAGAACGTGCCGTGTCGTGGTCCGTCACCCATCAAAATTTGCAAAGAATTGAACCGTTTGATCCGTCGCGAATCCGGCCAGAGGGCACACTTGAGTGTGGCTACCAGCAATCCCCCCTCTTGCTCGGAGAACCGCCATGTCTCATCGTTCGACTCCGGATTTGTTGCGTCCCGGCCTGGCACCACCGACCTCGGCATACGGCGCGGGTTACCCGCAACGCTATGTCACCCGTCGCTCGCTCGGAATGCATCAAAACCTCATCCTCAGCACGCGGGCCTCGTCGCCCCGACCGATGCATCGGGCTGAGCGATGGTGGACGGCGCCGCCCTGGTAGCGTATTCGCCCCCTGATGTGGCTGCGGTCGCCAGACCGCGGGTGACTCACTATGCCGATGCCGTTCCGCGACGAAAACAGCGTCGGCAACTCCCCCGCTCTCTGGCGAGAGCAGCTACGAATGACGGTCGTTCCTTGAGTGCCGCGGACCATCGGGCTCAACCCCACGACGACCTGCCGTTGTCCGCTGGATGGGATGCACGGAACCGCATGCCGTTCAACGACTGGCCGAGCGATGTCGAAGCCCCTTTCGATCGCCCGGCTGTTGTCCCTCGAACTTCATGACGACGTTGTGCACGCGTCGTCGTGGGGGTCACACGCTCCGTTGCCCTTGCCTGCGGCTCTGACGGTTTACTCGCCGTCAGCCTGGGCTTCACCCGACGGTCCCAGAAATCGGCCGCCGTCCACGCGAAAGACTTCACCCGTGACAAAGTCGGTTCCTTCCAGCAGGTAGAGCACGGCCTGGTTCACATCGTCCGCGCTGCCGATGCGTTCCAGTGCCGCACTCTGCCGAATTCGCTCCAATTGTTCCTGTGACAAGTGCGGCGGCGGTTCGATGGTTCCCGGGGCAATGGCGTTGACCAGAATCGTGGGTGCGAGCTCCACCGCGAGAGCCTTCGTCAACGTCACCAGCCCCCCTTTGGCAACGAGATACGGCAGAAACCCACGGTACGGTCGGTCCACCGCCCAATCCGTGAAGTGAATGATCTTCCCCTGTAAACCCGCGACGATGGGTTGCCGCTGCATCTGCCGCGCGGCGGCAATCGCTGTCCAATATGGCGCCGTAAGATTCGACGCGATCATCGCGTCGTAATCTTGCGGCGTCAGTTCTTTCCACGGCGTGCGGGTATAGATGCTCGTCAGGTTGATGAGCACATCCAGTGATCCGAACCGTCTGACGGTTTCATCGACCAACCGCTGGGCTTGCTCCGCTTCACGCAGATCGGCCTGAAACACTTCGGCCTGCACACCGGCAAGTCGACAATTCCGCGCGGTCTCTTCGACGGCGTCACGGTTGCTGTGAAAACTGAGCGCGATGTTCGCCCCGCGCTGGGCTAACAATCGTGCCAGTTTGCCACCGACCCGCCGCCCACCGGTGATGAGGATGGTCTTTCCTGCGAGTTGCATGTTGTCTCTCTTTCCGAGCCGCGACCGTCAGGGAGCGCGTTCTTGAATTCGCGTGTCGAGAAGAACTCGCTTCCTGACAGTCGCGGCTCTGATGGGCGGATTCTGCCGAACTACGTCATCCGCAGTCGTAATCTTGATGAGTTCTCGTCCGGCTTGCCACCGCGGCGGTCTTCCCCGCTTGAGTGTTTCCGGGCGGGAAAATATACGGACCATCTGCCGTTCGATCGTTTCGTCGACCGCAGGAGCGTGCTGATGTCAGTGGCCCGGATTGTGCTCGTCCTTCTGATCGCCGCGTGCTGCGTCCCGATCGCCCACGGCCAGGAATTGCGGGTGTACACGCGGACGGTCGATCTGACCGGGCTCCCGACGGAGCAGCATGCCAAAGCACCGATTGTGGCCCGCAGCCTAACGCTTTTCCATGCGAACAAAGTCTACGATTACATCGACTCCGCGCGAGAAATCACCGTCTATGATCCGATTCAAAAGCGGTTCACCATCCTGCATGAAGCCTCCGGCACGGTCACCACGATTTCCTCGGACCAGATTCGGCGATTCCTCGAAATGGCCGAAGACGAAGCCCTGCAGATGATCGCCAGCGGTCAACACAACGGAAAGGGAGCCAGTCTCGAATTCCTGCGGTTCCAGTTGAAGCCGAAGTTCGCCGTGCAGTTTGAAGAACCGACCCGCCGTGTGCGGTTGGAACACGCTCAAATGCGGTATGAAGCCGACTGTGCGGCTCCCCCGGAAGGAATGATTGCCAAGGCGTACTTCGATTACACCGATGCGACTGCGGAATTGAATGCGATCCTGCACCCGCACTCCCTGATGCCGGCTCCGCGGTTACAACTCAACGAAGAACTGCGGCACCGCGACCTGCTGCCGCGCAGCGTTCGCCGTCAGATCAATGGCCCCATGACCTCCGATCTGCGGGCTGATCATGAATGGGTCTGGACGCTCAGCGATTACGATCGGCAGATGATCGCCAAGTGGGACCGTCAACTGCGTGACGAAAACATTCGGAAGCTGGAGTTCCGCCAGTTCCAGCAGGAAACGCTGACGGGGAAGTTGACGGCGCGGTAGGGAACTTCCCAGGGATGACAATCCCTGGGCGTCTCAGTGATGCGTGCGTGAAAAGAGCAGGTAGGTGCGGTAACCGCCGCTGAGGTTGCGCACGCGGTAACCGGCTTGCAGCAGAATTCGAGTGGCGAGGTAACCGCGCTGGCCGACTTGGCAGTACGTGACCACCTCGCGGTCTGTGGGAATCTCGGCAAGCCGCGAGCGTAATTCATCGACGGGGATATTGACCGCGTCCGGCAAATGCCCCGCGGCGTACTCTTCCGGCAGGCGGACATCAACAAGCCACGGAAACCTCTCTGGCGGTAGCGATCGCAGTTCTGGCAGCGAAATCTGCGGATGATCCCCGCGCAGCAGCCCCGCGGCAACGAAACCCGCCATGTTGACCGGGTCTTTGGCCGAGCCGTATTGCGGCGAGTAACAGAGTTCCATCTGTTCCAGATCGTAGACCGTCATGCCGGCCTGCAGGGCCACCGCGAGAACGTCGATCCGTTTGTCGACGCCGTTGCCGCCGATGCCTTGCGCACCGAGTAATTTGCCGGTCTCGGGATCGAACAGCACCTTGAGCGTCATGCCTTCCGCACCGGGGTAGTATCCCGCATGATCGGCCGGATGGACGTAGATCGCACGATACGGTCGGCCGCTGCGTTGCAGCATCTTTTCCGATGCCCCGGTCATCGCCGCGGTCTTGCCGAACGCACCGAGAATCGCCGTCCCCTGTGTGCCGCGGTAACGCGATTTGCGACCGAGCACATTATCCGCGGCAATGCGTCCCTGACGATTCGCCGGGCCGGCTAACGGGACCTGTGTGGGATCGCCGGACACAAAATCACGCACTTCAATCGCATCGCCAACCGCGTAGATATCGGGATGGCTCGTTTGCAGAAACTCATTCACCCGAATGCCGCCGCGGGGACCGACTTCCAGCCCGGCTTGCACAGCCAGCACATTCTCCGGACGGACGCCCAGTCCCATGACGACCAAGTCGGTCGGCAGCAATTTTCCGGTTTCCAGTCGAACGGCGAGAGCCCCGTCCTGCGATTCAATCGCCATCGTGGTTTCACCGAACAAGACCTGTACGCCGTGCTGGATCAACGCCTCCGTGATCGGTGTGGTCATCTCGGCATCAAAGGGACCAAGCACTTGCTGGTTCCGTTCGACCAGTGTGGTTTGAACCCCACGGGCGACGAAGTTTTCGACGAGTTCCAGACCGATGAAGCCGCCGCCGATCATCACGGCCCGCTTGGCTCCACGATCGACAGCCCCTTTGATGCGGTCCATGTCCTGCAGGTTTCGCAGCGTGAAGACGCCCGGCAGATCGACGCCAGGCCATGCGGGACGAATGGGAGCGGCTCCTGGCGCGAGAATGATCTTGTCCCACGTTTCGACGGCGGTTTTTCCATCGCGTTGTGCGATGGTGATCGTCTTCGCGACCGGATCAATCGCCGTCACGTTGGAATTGACGCGGACGTCGAGCCGGAACCGCTCGCGCAGCCGTTGCGGAGTGACCACGAGTAGTTTGTTGCGGTCCGGGATCACGTTGCCGATGTGGTATGGCAATCCACAATTGGCGAACGAGACATCGGGACCGCGCTCGATGAGGATGATCTCGGCGTCTTCGGATAACCGCCGTGCCCGTGCCGCCGCCGAGGCTCCGCCTGTGACACCGCCGATGATGATGAGTTTCATGAGGAATGCTCGAAGTGATGAGAAAAGACATCGCCTGTGCCACGGCCGTGTCGGCCGTGCAACGTAACACAGCGCTTGGATACATCGCACGGCCGAGACGGCCGTGGCACACAGATCGGTCCTACAAATTACGGTGTCGCGCACCCACCATTGCCGCATTGATTCCACGGCATGCGGGCGAGAATCATGCCCATGCCGCAGGTATCGGTCACCCCGGCAAAGACCAGGCCGCAACCGACGAACACCGGCACGCCCAGGAAATAGCGGTGAACGAACGCGCCGAGCACTGTCCCGATGGCAACCATGGCCCCGGCGGCGATGCGGACCTGGCGTTCGAGAGACATCGCTTTCTTGCCGCGGACGAGTTTCAGCCCGGCTTGTTCACAGGCGAGCGTCCCCCCGGCGACATTCACGACATTGGTGAATCCCGCGGCTTCAAACTTCGTGCACGCCTGTTGTCCGCGGCTGCCCGAGCGGCAAATCACGTAGAGGGGCTGGCTGCGGTCACTCTTCCGCGCGGCCATCACCGCGGCGGGATCGAGTTGATCGAGAGGCACATTCCGCGCGGCGGCGACATGCACTTCGCGAAACTCAACGGGCGTCCGCACATCGATCAAATCGAGCGTCGGGTCCGTCTGGCAACAGGTCGCCAGTTCCTGTGGTGAAATCGTGGTCGTCATGATCACTCCTGTCTGTTGTCAGGGCTTATTGAGCCTCGTGTTGATAACGGCGGCGGCACTCATCTCCGGTCCCCTCTCCCCCGTCTGCGGGGGGGAGGGATAGGGGGGGGGGGCATTGATTTGAAGCGGTCATGTCTTATGAAAGCTCCGGAAAACGAAGCGTTGTTCCGTTGGTCAGTCTTCCGAAGCGTTCCGCCCCCTCACCCTGACCCTCTCCCCCGCGGACAGGGGAGAGCGGACCAAACGTGCGCAGTTCGCTTTTTCGACCTGACCATCAATCGCGGTCGGCGGGATCGAACCGGTCTTCGATACATTTCATGATCAAAGCGAGGTGCGACTCCGCGATTTCGTAGTAAATGAAGCGGCCTTCACGGACGCTGGAGAGAAACTGACAGCGCTGCATCAACCGCAGATGTTCGGACGCCATCGCACTGGGAATTTCGCACGCCTCGGCCAATTCACCGACGGCATACCGTCCGCGCAGCAGCATCTGCACCATGCGTAATCGGTGGGGATGGGCGAGGACTCTCAGGCACTCCGCCGCCTGTTCCAAAGCGTCTAACGGCGTGAGTGGTTTGGAGTTCTTCGATTTCATAGCGTCCTCTCACACACAATAATATCGGAATATTCCGACATGTCAATGCAGAAAAAAACTTCCCAGGGATGGCAATCCCTGGGCTTCTTAGGCGATTAACTCGGGGCGGACCTGACCGTCGCCCGCAATCGGGTACGGGCGGTGCTGCTGGTCGTGGACGACGGAGTGCGGGTCGATGCCCAGCAGATGGAACGTCGTCGCTTGAATGTCTTTCGGAGAGATCGGCGTGTCGGCGACCATGCCGCCGATTTTGTCGCTGCGACCGACGGCCGCGCCGCGCTTCGTCCCACCGCCGGCCATGGCCATCGAGTACACCTGCGACCAATGATGCCGGGCCGCACCGACGGGCCTGGAATCAATCTGTGGTGTGCGGCCGTGTTCGCTGAGACAGAGGACCAGCGTGTCTTCGAGCATCCCGCGCTGTTCGAGATCAAGAATCAATGCGGAAAACGCGGCGTCGAACCCGGGCAGCAGGTACTGTTTCAAGCGGGGATAATGGTTCTGGTGCGTGTCCCATGCGCCGCTGAAGTACGTGCCGTATGCATCCCAGAAGACGCTGACGAACTGGCTGCCCGCTTCGACCAACCGTCGTGCGGCCAAACACGATTGACCGAACAGTGTGTGCCCGTACCGCTCACGCATCGGTGGCGCTTCTTTGGTGACATCGAGCGCCTCGCGCACCGCGGGGGACGTCAGCAACGACATCGCGCGGGCCTGTTGCGAGTTGTAGGTCCGTGTGGTGGCCGCGCGATCGATGGCACTCCGCGCGGTGTCGAGTTGCTCCAAAAGCACCTTGCGTTCATTGAACCGGTTGATCGTCACCTGTTCCTGAAACTGTCCGGCTCCATCGAAGACAAATTTGCCGCCCGGTGCGATCGATGAATACGGGTCGGTGTATTCCTTCGTCTGTTCATGCCGGCATTTCGGGGCGACGGTGAGCGGTTTCCCCTCGAATTTGGCCCAGACCGGATCGTACTGCTGGCCGAGAAATGCCGCATACGGTCCCGCCAGCAGGCCGAGATCATCGACCTGCGAATTGAACACCCACGGCAAGCCCATGTGTCGCGGGACACCGGAAACGGCCGGGCTACCACCGTCGCGCTGGGACCACATGTAATCGGCAATCGACCCGACATACGGCCACAGCGCGGGATCGCGCGGCTTGGTTTCCACGTCGGTGGTGTAAGCCGGCATGCCGTTCAGCGCGTACGCCACGCAATGTAGCGGAAAGGGGTGCGTCATCGAGCGCACGATCGTCAGACGATCCGCCACCTGCGCGGTTTGCGGGAGTCCTTCGCAGATAGGCACACCCGGCAGCGACGACGCGATCCCACGCAATTCGCCTTGGATCTCCACCGGAGCGTCGGGCTTGGGATCGAACGTTTCATGCTGCGGCGCGGCTCCGAAGAGGAACAGCATGATGCAGCGTTTGGCTTTGCCGAAACCGGGAGCCAGCGCCGCCGGGTCGTTCGTGGCCGCGGACAGTCGCGGGGCATTGCCGAGCGTCAACCCGTACAGCCCAAGTCCACCGACGTGCAACAGATCGCGCCGCGAGACGCCATCGCACATCCGTCGTTGTGACCCGAGCAACCGCAGCATGACGAGCAACCTCTTCCGGAAACACACATCAACAGGGACTGATCCTCGCCTGTGGAGTCGGGATCGTCAAGCGGGAATCGAATCCCCCGTTTTGAAACGACACGAAATCGGACGGCCATGGTCGGAATTCAACATGCACGTCTGATCGACCATTGGCAGCAGATCGCTTCAATCCGCGTGTGGCTGCATCACCTTGGTTGCCGTGCCTTACATGCGATATCATAAAACAGAGAATATCGGGACGGATGCAATGAGGAGCAAGCAACGATGATGCGCTGGATGGGACTCAGCTTGGCATGCGTGTGGGGTGCGTGCCCATCGATGGTACTCTCCGCAGAACGGGTGCATTTCAGCCGGGAAATCCTGCCGATCCTGTCCGACAAATGCTTCCATTGTCACGGCCCCGCAGAAGAAGGCCGGGCAGCGGAATTGCGGCTCGACACCAAGGACGGACTCTACCGCACACGGGACGATGTGAGCATTGTGGTGCCGGGCAAGGCCGAGCGGAGCGAACTCGTCCGCCGAATCCTTTCGACCGATCCCGATGAAATCATGCCCCCGCCCACGGCGAATCGGGCGTTGACGCCGCAGCAGAAAGACCTGCTCACCCGGTGGGTAAATGAAGGGGCGGAGTGGGGTGTCCATTGGGCGTTTGTGACTCCCGAACGTCCAACTCCGCCCGTGACCCACGATCCGTGGGTGCGGAATGAGATCGACCGTTTTGTTTTGGATCGTCTGAAGAAAGAAGGGCTGTCCCCGTCCGTTCAGGCATCGAAAGAAACGTGGCTGCGGCGAGTGAGTCTGGATTTGACAGGCTTGCCGCCGACGGTCGCCGAGATTGACGCGTTTCTAACCGACGAATCCGTCGAAGCGTATGACCGGGTGGTGACGCGGTTGTTCCAATCTCCGCGGTATGGCGAACGGATGGCGACGGATTGGCTCGATCTGGCGCGGTTTGCAGACACCCACGGCTATCAGATGGATCGTGATCGTCCCATGTGGGTCTACCGCGACTGGGTCATCCGTGCGTTCCAGCGGAACCAGCTGTTTGACGAATTTGTCACCTGGCAGTTAGCAGGGGATCTGCTGCCGGATGCGACACAAGAGCAACGCCTCGCCACGGCATTCAATCGGCTCCACCTGCAAAACGAGGAGGGAGGCATCGTTGAGGAAGAGTTCCGCGTGGCGTATGTCGTGGACCGCGTGAACACCTTTGGCACAGCGTTTCTGGGACTCACGCTGGAATGCGCGCGCTGCCACGATCACAAGTATGATCCCATTTCACAGAAGGACTTTTACTCGCTGTTTTCGTTCTTCCAGAACATCGATGAATCCGGCCAGACTTCGTACTTCACTGCGGCGATGCCCGTCCCTACGGTCTTGCTGACCGATGCCGTGACAGAGTCCCGACGGTCGGACTTGCTGCAGCAGATCGCTGATCAAGAGGGCACGCTGACGGGATTGCGACAGAGTCTGGAATGCGAAGCGGCCTTCACCACCTGGTTGGAAACGCGGAAACAACCCACAACTCTGCCCGGCCTGGCTGCAAAGTTTGATTTTGATGCTCTCGAGAAGAACACCTCTCCCAACAGCGTGGAAACCGCCAAGCCGGCAAAAGGGATCGATGGGCCAACGCTGGTACCAAGTCCGCGTGGCCAGGCAGCGGCTCTCACCGGGGAGAACGGCTTCACGTTTCCCGGTGTCGGACACTTCAATCGGACCATGCCGTTTTCGCTCAGCTTGTGGGTGAAAGCAACTCAGTTTTCACCACGGGCGGTGGTGCTGCATCATAGTCGTGCGCCGATTGATGCTGGCAGCCGTGGGTATGAACTGTTGTTGGAAAACGGCCGTGTGGCGTTCGGCCTGCATCACATGTGGCCGCGGAATTCTCTGAAGATTCTGACAACGACGGCGATCACTCCTGACGAGTGGACGCACATCGCCGTGACTTACGATGGCAGCAGTCGCGCTGCCGGAACGGCGGTGTATCTGAACGGTGAACGTGCCGAAGTCGAGATTGTTCGCGACGGACTTTTCAAAGACATCACTTATGGCGGCAGCGAACCCGACCTTGCGCTGGGACATCGCTTTCGTGACAACGGTTTCAAAGACGGTGCCGCCGATGAACTCTGCGTCTTTAACCGAGCGCTGACGGCGCTGGAAGTCCGCGCCATCGCCAAGCCGGATGCCGTTACCGAAGCTTGGACGAACGAAGTTTCTTCGCTGACGGCACAGCAACGACAAGATCTGTTCGACGTCTTTTTCGCAACGGAGTACGCCGCGGCCAACGACGCGCGGGCGGCTCTGCAAGCTTTGAGAAAGCAGGAAAACGATGTGATCGCCCCGGTGGCCGAAGCGATGGTGATGGAAGAAATGCCGCGGCCGAAACCAGCGTTCGTGCTCAAGCGCGGTAACTACGATCAGCCCGTTACCGAAGTTTCCGCAACGACTCCGACGGCGCTACTCCCCTTCCCTGCCGACCAGCCGCGCAATCGCCTCGGCCTCGCCCGCTGGCTCACACATCCCGATCATCCGCTCATGGCCCGCGTCACAGTGAACCGTTACTGGCAGCAATGTTTTGGCACTGGATTGGTAGAAACCAGCGACAACTTTGGTACCACCGGTGCGACACCAACACATCCCGAACTGCTCGACTGGCTGGCACGGGATTTCGCTGCACACGGCTGGAATGTGCAGCGATTGCTGCGACAGATGGTGTTGTCCAGCACGTATCGTCAATCGTCGAACGTCACCACAGCGCTACGAACGCGTGACCCATCCAATCAATGGCTGGCACGGATGTCGCCGCGCCGTTTGACGGCAGAAATGCTGCGGGATCAAGCCCTCGCGGTCAGTGGGCTCCTGGTCGAAAAAGTAGGCGGCCCCAGTGTGAAACCGTATCAGCCGCCAGGGCTGTGGGAGGAAAAGGCGATGGGGCGGCCGAAGTATGACCAAGGAAAGGGCGATGATCTCTATCGCCGCAGCCTCTACACTTACTGGAAGCGAACGGTACCGCATCCGGCGATGATGACGTTCGACGCGGCGGATCGGAACACGTGCAGCGTTCGTCGACAGAGCACCAGCACACCGCTGCAAGCCCTCGCGCTCCTCAACGATGAGCAGTTGGTTGAAGCGGCGCGTTTTCTCGCTGTCCGGATGCTGCGTGAAGGAGGTGACACGGACACCGCACGGGTGGCTTGGGCATTCCGCGAGGCTACGGGCCGGTCATCTACGCCGCGCGAAGCCGATGTGTTGCGGCAACTGCTCATCGAACAACGTGCCGTCTTCGCCCAGGATGCCAAGGCAGCGAAACAACTCCTCAGCGTTGGTCAGAAGACTTCCGGTTTCGAACTTGTTCCGGAAGATCTCGCCGCAGCGACGGTTGTCGCACAGGCGCTGCTCAATCTGGATGAAGTTGTGTTCCGGCGATGACATCACTCCGTGGGACGTCGACGGCTTTCCTTCTTTTCGGACTGCCGCTGCTTCCCTTCCAGCCGGCGACGTTTCGATCCCAGTGATGGTTTCGTGGGCTTCCGCTTCCGCGGTGCCACGAGGACCTGCTGCAGCATCTCGCGGAGCTTTTCCAGTGATGCGGCGATGTTCTTGGGTTGATCGCGGTGTTCATCACTGGCGATGACCAGATCGCCGTCTTCCGTCAACTTCATGCCGAAACGCGTGAGGAACCGCTGCCGGATGTCATCGGGAAGTGACGGAGACTCACCGGGCCGCCAGCGGAGCACCGCCTTCGAGTTCACTTTATTGACGTTCTGCCCGCCCGGACCGCTGCTGCGCGCAAACGACCATTCGAATTCACCGGCGAGGATCCGCACGCGCGGGCTGATGATCAGATCGTCCCTGGAGTCGCCCGCCATGATGGTCGTCCGCCGTTGCTCCGTCCGTGAAGCCGGTGCTTCATCCCTTTACTGAGATGCAACGGACACACCGAATTGCGCTTCGGTTCGCATCGATCACTCATTCGTGACAGGGCGAAGACCTGCGACTCACGACTCACGATTCACGATTCACGACCAACCGGCTGGAGGCGCTACGGGTTCAGATCGCTTTTCGCGTCGGCTCCCGATTCCCGAGCCTTCATGCTGACGGTGATTTCGGTGAGCGGCTGGAAATCTTCGCGCGGTTGCTGGTCGTCTTTGATCGACCGCGTAATTTTGGATGTCCACGCGGCCACACCGAACGGGACTTGCGGGCTGGCCCACACTTTCGTCTCAAGCACGGTCTTGCTGCTCGGCCGTTCGCTTGTGGTTGTCCCGGCAAGGACGTCGGCTTTGACGTCCGGCAGGCCGACTTCTGGATCGACGCCTTGTTCGCCAACTTCAAAATCGCGGCAGTACCCCAGCACCACGGCCAGCGGATAAAGTTTGATTGCGGCAACTTCAATCGGCTTGGGCATCCCTTTGCCGATCTGCCGGAAGCCCTTCACGATGGGAGTGAAGCTGGCAGGAACTCCATCGGCCGACCTTGGTTCCGCGGTCACCAGCGTTTCCGGGACAAGCACCTTGTAGATTTCCAGCCCCGTCGTGCCAGTATCGATCTTGCCATCGAGCTCACGGCCGCGCTCGACTTTGATTTCGATCCAGCGGCACGGCACCTTTTCGCCCTGATACTCCGCTTCTTCACTGCCCACGGACTTAATGGTGACGTGTTCCGACCACGGTGGAATTTCGAGCTTCCCGGTGGCGGTGTTGGGACGGATTTCGGTTTGTCCGAACGTCCCTTCATACCGCACCCAGGTGCCGTCGGCGGGCAACCGCAGCACCAAGCCCTGCGCGATCGCGGTGCGTTCCAAACCCCCGAGTGCCCAAACGAGCAGCAGCATCCATCCGGCGCGAAGCATGAGGCGGGATCCTTGCGGCGTGTCCAATGTCCAGCGTACTGTTCGCTATGAGTGTGTCACAGATGTGGAGGGAGCACAAGACGATTTTCGGGCCGCGTGGCACGACGGCTGCTTTCCATGTCACCGGTGTGGTGTACCAAACCGTGAACCTTTTCGGTTTCCGGTTCGGCCGTCCCCACTGGATGACGGAATCCTGTTTTCTGTCGGTTCAACACCACCGTTTCGTGAAGGTGATCTGGAAAGACATGCGAACTGCACGCGGGTTGATGACGGTCCTGTGGGTTATAGCATTCCTGCGGTTTGCGCCGGCATCCGCCGCAGCGGATAACAACGGCATCGTCGACACCACGATTCTTTCCAAGATCGACATCGCCGACTTGAAGCGACATTGCAGTTTCCTCGCCGCCGACGCCTTGGAGGGCCGAGCGGCAGGAAGTCGTGGCGGGCAAGCGGCGGCGGCGTATCTGGTCACCGAATTGAAGAAGCTCGAACTTTCGCCACCATCCGGACAGCGCGATTTCCGTCAGTCGTTCGGTGGGCAATATACGAACATCATCGCAGTGATTCCCGGCCGTCATCCCATACGCAAGTCGGAGTGGATTGTCGTGGGGGGGCATTACGACCACGTTGGTTATGGAACGGCGGAGAACAGCAACGGACCGATTGGAAAGATTCATAACGGGGCCGATGACAACGGCAGCGGAGTGTCGCTGCTACTGGAACTCGCATCACTCTTAGCAGATCCGGCAACACCCCGTGATCGCAGCATCGTGATTGCATTCTGGGATGCCGAAGAAACCGGGCTGCTCGGCAGCAAGCATTGGGTCACTCAACCGACGGTGATGTTCCACCAGGTGAAATTGGCGGTCAATCTCGACATGGTCGGTCGGCTGCGGGATGACCATGTCGCGGTCATGGGTTGGCGATCGGCGTCAGGACTGCGACGGGCGATGGTGGACGCGAACATCGATTCGCCGCTGAAATTTGGTTTCGATACTGCTGTCACTGCCGACAGTGATCACTACTCGTTCTTCACCGCGCGACGCCCGGTGCTGCACTTTGATACCGGTAAGCATGTCGATTATCACCGACCGTCAGACGATGTTGAGAAAGTGAACTTCGAAGGTTTGGAACGCATCGGCCGGTTTGTCGGGCGGCTGATTCTCAACGCCGCCAATGCGCCAGCATTGCCCGAGTTTCGCACGGATGCTGGGAATGAAGCTGGCCTGACGCGCCACGATCCGAAGACTCGGTTGGCACCGCCGGTTCGATTCGGCGTCCGGTGGAGCACACAACGCTCGAACGCTGACCGGTTTCTCGAAGTCGCCGACGTGATTGCCAATACGCCCGCGGCTAAGGCCGGCATTCGCAAGGGCGATCGGGTGCTCAAGCTCGACCGCTGGACCGGCGGGACTCTCGAATCGTTCCGGGAGGCCATCGCCGTCGCCCCGACTGAAGTCGATGTGGAGTGGCAACCTGTGGGACAAACTGAAGTCAAATCGACGCGGATGCAATTGGCCGGCGAAGGTGTCCGCCTGGGAATCACGTACCGCAGCGATCCCGCACTGCCGGGTTGCGGCGTCATCACGGGGGTGATGAGTTATACCCCCGCCGAACGGGCCGGCTTCCAGCCCGGCGATGTCCTGATGACACTGAATGAGGAAGCGTTTCCCTCATTCGAGAAGCTCGGCGATCACTTACCGTCCGGCGCTGTCCCCATCACGATATTTTTCGAACGGCAGGGACAACCGAAACGTGTGACCTTCACGCTGCCGTAGTGTTGTTTCACAGCCTGCTTTTTCGCGCACCACTCCCCACAGCGGATCGACACGAGCAGCCAGGCTGGCTACGGCTCAAAAGCGCGGACGCAGATGAGGTGGCGATCCGAGCGCACAAAGAACCCCCGTTCTGTCGGAGCAGGGGTTGTGACCACTTCCTCGCCGAGTTCGTTGACCGCCAGGACCGTAAAGTCCGCGGTGTTCTCAATGACCGTGCAGCGGCCGGCATCTTCGAAGAGGTAAATGCGTCCGGCCGCGCACACCGGCGAACTGTAGACCGGCCCAAACTTGCGGCCTGTGTGCAACGTCTTGCCGGACACCGGATCAAGGCAGGTGTAAATGCCGGCATCGTTGACGATATGCAGAAAGTCACCCACCAGCAGCGGAGACGGGACATACGGCATCGCCTTGTCATTGCGCCAGGCAATGTGTGATTCCGCGACGTCACCGTGTCCACCCAACCGCACGGCCATGGCGCGCTTGGCATCCGATCCGCCAAAGCTGAACACCATCCCGTGACCGACCGAAGGCGTACAGACGAACTTTTCGCTGGGACCGGCCGCGAACCAGATCTTCTCACCGGTGAGCGGATGCAGTGCGACGGTTTGCGTCGACCCGGTGAGAATCAACTGGTCCTGGCCCTCATGTTCAATGACGAGCGGTGTGGAAAAGGAACGCAGGCTCACCGCAGGAGTATAGCGCCACACTTCCTTACCGGTGGCCCGATCGAGCATCACGACAAAAGCGTTGCCATCCTGATGTCCGTTGACGATCACGCCGGGACCGTACAACACCGGCGAGGCAGCAAAGCCGTGATTGGAGAAAAAGTTGCCGGGGGTGACGTTCCAAACAATCTTGCCGGTGAGATCGAGCGCCGCGACCCGCAGCCCTTGATCGTCGACAAACGCTGCATAGACCCGGTTTTCATCGGCCGCAGGGGTACTTGAAGCCGTGGTGTTGAAGCGATGCATCTTGCCGCCGGGACCGCGATGGACGGAGACATTCCAAAGAAGCTGGCCCGTGGTGCGATCGAACGCCAGCACACACCGTGTTTCATCGACGGGATCACCCGTGGTGAGATAAACATGATCGCCGAGGACAATCGGTGAAGACCGACCCACACCCGGCACGGGTGTTTTCCACGCGATATTCTCGGTCGCCGACCACTTCAGCGGGACTTTCTCGGCGAGGCTGATGCCATCCCCGCGCGTCCCCCGCCACATCGGCCAATCTTCGGCGATCCCCAAGTTGACGAAACTGCCGCAAATCAGGCCAACACAGACAACGATTCGACGATCGAACATGCTCCGGACTCCACAACGCCCCACCCGCTGCGACAACAAGGCTGCTGCTGGCGCTACGGGCCAGCGGGAACTCAATTCGAAGATTTCTTCTGTACTGCGGCTTCACGATCACGGACCATCGCTTGCAAGGTTTTGGCCGTTTCACGAGCGCGGGCCAGCGCTTCCTCGGCCGACTTCACTGCGGCTTCGGCTTGCGCCGCGGCCCGCCTGGCGGCGGCCAGATCATTCATCGCGTTTGTCTTGTCGTCCGGTGTGGAAGCGGTCGCCTCAAGAACGGATTGCTTCGCTGGTAGAGATGCGGTTCGTTTGGCCATCACCGATGTGGGACGACGAACCAAGGTGGAGTCAATCGGCAGCGACAACGGAACCGGTGCTGCGTCCGTCGAAAGAGACACCAGCATCACGTTCCCCGCGGCATCCCCGGCAACCGCAAACTTGCCGTCGCCGGTGACGCCCAGCTTCGCCACTTCCTCTTTCAAGGTGACTTGGCGAAGATTCTTTCCGGATGCATCGGCAACGACGATCCGACGCTGACGGCCGCCGCAAATGACTTGCTGCTGGGATGAAATCGCCACGGTCAACACGCCGCCGACGCCACCGTCCCACTGCGATAAGGCAGTACCCCGGTGCATATCCCACCAGCGCAGGGTGCCGTCCTGGCTGGCCGTCAAGAGGCGGTCGGAGTCGGCAGACCACGCCAGATCCGTGACGGGACCGGTGTGTCCCCGCAGCGTATGCAGCGGCTCGCCGGATTCCGTTTCCCACACCTGCACGCCCCCGAATCGGTCACTGCTGGCGAGCAGCAGCCCATCGGGACTGAACGCCACCGCGAGAATCCAGTCGGTGTGTTTCTTGAGAGTGGCGACCTTTTCTCCATCAGAAGTGCGGAAGAGTTTCACCGTGCGTCCGGGACCGCCGAGCGCCACGAACTGTTTGTCGGCGGACAGATCCACGGCGAGAACAGTATCGGCCTCGTCGCCGAGTTCGAACAGCGGCTTGCCGGTGGCCACCTCGACACCGAGCACTTTGCCGGATTGTCCCGCCACCCCGCCGCCGACGAGCAACACGCTGCCGTCGCGCGAAAACCGCAAGGCGGTCACATCCCCCTCCGGAAACTCAACCGCTCGGACGGCTTTCCTGTCTTCGAGCGACAACAGAAGGGCCTGTCCCCGACCGGAGACGGCTGCTAACGGGGCCACCGGGCTGACCGCGAGGGCGGTGATCGCCGTGGCTTGCGGCAGCGGATGAATCAGTGAGGCGGACGGCTTGGTAACCGCTGCCACACTTGGCGATGGGTTGCCGGGCGTATCGCCCTTTTCACGCAAGCCGCCGAGAATCCAGCGGTGCAAGAGATCGAGTTCACGCTGCGGAATCTTCGGGCTGTTCGGCGGCATGAATGGTTCTTCGAGATGGGCGGGCATCGTAAAAAGCGGGCTTTCATCGGGCTTGCCAATCACGGCGACGGGCCCTGATCCCGAACCCGCTTTGATCGCACCGATCGACGAGAGATCCAGATCGCCGCGCGGTCGATCGGCGTTGTGGCACGTCACGCAGTGCTTCTTCAACGTGGGACGCACCTGGTCGTATGTGACCGGCGTCGCATCGGATTTATCCGTGCCGTCCGCGGCAAAGAGCGATGGAATCACCAGCCCCAACAAGGTCAAACCGACAATCGTCGATACTCGTAACGTCACGGCAATAATCCGTTCAGAAGTTCAGAAAGCACTTGGGAGGGCGAAGCTCCCGCTGAGCCGCAAATTGTCACAGCGTGTTGAAGCATTCGCGGCTCGGCCGGAGCCTCGCGTTCCCACACGGTTTCATCCACTCAATGATTGAAGACGAACTCGTTGCTGTTCAGCAGCGCCCAGAACAGATCGACGAGGGATTGTTTCACGTCGTCGCTCACCGCGAGTTTGGCCTGAATCGCAGCCCGTTCCTGATCAGTCGGCATTCGCGAGAAACAGCGCCCGTACAACTGCTCGGCGACTGCCAACGGCTGCTTATGTTGTTCGATTAACCGTTCTACCACTTCGCCTTCGGCAATTTTGCCCGAGGTGGTTTCTCCGTTGAGCAGATGCAAAGCCTGCGACAGCGTGGGTGACGTTTGCACCTCGCAGGTACACGGCGTGTTGCGGGAAGCGCGGCCGAACGTCGACAGAAAATAGTTTGCGGTGCGACCATCCGCGATATGCACGGCCCGTGAACCGGCGGGAAGACCCGAGAAACTGTCGGTCGTTTCGGTCACCTGCGTGATGCAATCAAGCAAGTTCTCGGCCCGCAGGCGGCGAATCCGGGCGTGGGAAAAGTTCCGGGAATCCCACACATTGCTGGCATTCTTCTGCGTGGCCAGCTGATAGGTCTGCGACGTGCAAATGTCACGGGCCAACTTGCGGATGTCGAATTTGTACTCGGCGACACGGCGGCCGAGTTCCTGCAACAGCGGCGCGTTGGACGGAGGATTGCTCACCCGGACATCATCGACTGGATCAACGATGCCGACGCCGAGGAAATGAGCCCAGACGATGTTTCCGATGTTCTGCGTGAACGCGCTGTTGTCGGGCGATGTCAGCCATTGGGAAAGGTGCTGACGATAATCGTCACCAGTCTGGATCGCCGGTTCGTTGCCTCCCAGAAACCGCGGCGTGACGGCCTGTCCGCCGAGCGGATGTTTCATCTCGCCGATGCCGGTGTTGAAGATCGTCAGTTCACGCGGATCCTGGGCCTGCTTGTAACCAACCTGGCTGAAGAAGGCCGCAAAACCGTAGTAATCATCCATTGTCCAGCGATCGAACGGATGGTTATGGCACTGGGCACATTGAATCCGGGTCCCGAGCAACGCCTGCGCAATATTCTCCGCCAGTAACTGCGGCGTCGTTTCGGTCTGATAGTAGCTCGTGGCGGGATTCTCGAACGTTCCCCCGGTGGCAGGAAGCAACTGAGCCACCACCTGGTCAATCGTCGCTCCGGCTTTGATCTGTGACCGCAGCCAGCGATCGTACAACAGCAGGCTCTTGCGGCTGGCCCCGTTCGCCGTCCGGATTTGCAGAATCTCGGCGAACTTCATGATCCACTGATCGAGGAACTCGTCGCGCTCGAGCAGTGAATCGACGAGCTTGGCCCGTTTGTTCGGATCGGTCTCAGCGAGGAAGGTTTCCCGTTGCTCGGGCGTGGGCAGCAGCCCGGTTAGATCAATTGACACCCGTCGCAAGAAGACTTCATCGGAGCAGACCGGTGACGGCGTGAGATGCATGTTATGCCATCGCGCGGCGACCAGTTCGTCGATGTAATTGTTGGGCTTGAACTCAGGGGGCGTGTAGTCTGTGCCCGGCCGGACAACAATCGACGCCCCTTGCGCGAATTGATCGAATCGGGCGAGAATGAACGACGCCCCCGGTCCCGTGCCGGTGACGACACCCTCTTCGGTCACCGTCGCCGCCGCATCATTGTTGCTGATGAACACGGCGAGATCGGTGACATCGCGGTCGCTGCCATCGCTGTACCGGGCCATCACGATCAATCGTTGGGCTTCTCCTTTGCTGGCGAAGACCGATTCTTTGGGCAGCACCTCAATGCCCGTCGGCACAGGGACATCGGTCGGATCGGCGGGCGCGCCGGCCGTCAACCACGTCATCACGGTTTCATAATGCGCGGTTCCTTCTTCCAGCCGTTTACCGCCGGTGTGCGGAACTTTCGCCAGAGCCTTGTTAATTAACAGGCAATCTTCGGGTTTCGCGAGATTGATCCGCCGACCGGGCAATTCGCGCGTGAGGCGGTAGTGATCACCGGCGGGATCGTAACCGAACAGGCTCAAACGGAAGCCGTCTTTGCCGGACGCCGAACCATGACACTTGCCAGTGTTACATCCCGCGCGGGTCAACACCGCCAGGACATCGTTACGAAACCGAACCGGTGGTTCGACCTCAACATGCTTCACTTCGACGGCCGCCCGGGCCGTCAATCCCTCCAAAGTCGCAACAAGTTCCGTCTGACCATTGGCGATAGGGGAGACCACACCGTCTGCAATGCGGGCAATCTTGTCGGAGGTCATGACCAACTTGGCGTCGGTGGTGACGTCGCGTGTGCTGCCATCCGCATAGGATGCCTGGACATTCACCAGCGGTTGATCGCGGCGCGAATCCAGCACAATCCGCGATGGTGCCAGATTCAGACTGACCGGCACTTCGCGCTCTGCTGCCGCGGCCGACAGTGCGGTCAGCACCAGTGCACCGCAGCATCCAAACAAACAACGGGACATTCAGGAACTCCGCGGAGAACGTGAGAAAAAGAGCAACCCGACAACACGCTTACGGATTGAGGGACGGAGTCTTTTCACTCCGTGCCTGTTTTTCGCGACGCAGGACTTCCAGACGACTGAGTGGTCGCCCGTCGGCATCGGTCACCAATTTGCCCGCGGGCTTGATCTCCAGCGTGCAGCCACGGGCAACGCAGTACGAGACATCCTGACCCTGAAGCTGGCCCGAGAGTCGGCAGACCAAGCCAGGGAATTCTCCGACCGGCGCATCCGTACCGAGTCGGATGGCAAAGTCGATGGTGCGTTGCGATTTTGTGAGCACGACGGGTTCGACCGTCACGCGATTGGGTAAACCTTCGAGGGTCGCTGTCATCGTCTCGGGGACATCCGCCTGAACGTCCAATTGGCAGCGCATCCGCACCGTCTGCCCTTGTTCGCCGGCCACCGAGGCCATCACGCCGGTGATGGGGGGAGGGATGATCGTCAAATCCACAAGCGCGGTGGCGAGGCGGACATCAAACGATGCTGAGCGCGAACGCCTGCCGCGTCGGGCTGGCGTTTCGCCTTCAGTCGTTGTGGTTGTGGCCAACCCCGGTTTGCCTTCCGCACAGATCGGCCACGTCCGCGGTGTAGCGTCCGCCCAGGCGCGAGCCACATACGATCCGGTGCTTTCACCTGCGGGGATCGTGAGTTTGTCGGGGCCATCCACCCACGGCGGAAGAAACGGGAACGTCACATCAATCGGCGACGTGAAGTCTTCACTTCGATCGACGCGGACCCGGAGGGTGATCGTGCCATCCTGCGATAAGCCCGTCGTCGGAGGATCCAACTCCAAGCGGAATGGAGCGGGTTCGGTGACCGCCACGGCTAACCGATCCGTCGTATATCCCTGATACAGCGCATCGCCCGGCCCGTTGACCAGATCGATCGTTTGTTCGAAGCCACCGTAGATCGAGCGACCATCATGTTGACCACTGACTTCGACAGCCGCGAGTCGTCCCGCGAGCGGTGCCTCGGCAGCAGCTTCGAGCACAACCGGCGTCCAGAATTGATCGTCCGCCAGACGACCACCATTGAAGACGACGCCATCGGGAAGTTGACCCGCCGACAGTTGCAGGGGGCCAGTCACGCCGCGCCGTTGCGCGGCAACGAACGTCACCACTCGGTTGCCACGCGGAATGCTGATTGTCTGCCGCTCCTGCGACAACCGGTTAGGTCGCGGCAGGAACGCCGTCAGTTTCGCATCGGCCTTGGAGGCTTCGACGCGGTAGATAAACAGCGGCCCGCCGGCACCACGTTTATCAGTCACACTCAACCGGTACGTCCCCGATTGCGACACAGAGAACACCAGCCGCGGATCATGCGATTCGAAATCATCACAGCGTGCCAGCACCATGCCTGACTCGTCGCTGATGATCATTACCGCATCGAGCGGAGAGCCGATCCGTTCGCCGTACAATTCAAATTGCCACGTTTGACCGGCTTCGGCTTGAAAGGAGAACGAATCGCGATCACCGTCTTGCTGGATGATCCCATTGAATGCCACCGGCAAAGTGACTGCCGTGGCGGGCGCGGTGTCGTCGTTGGGTTCCAGTTCCAGGATGTTCGGAAATGCCGCCAGACGAAATGGCTGTGGGGTGGGGGCACGTAATCCGCTACGCTCAGCAAACAGCTCGAAACCAGTGGTGGGTGTGACGGTTTGCGTGAACTCGCCCGCGGCGTCACCGAGGAACTTGATCGCTGTCTCTTGACCCAGCGGGCCACCGGCGGGATAGACCGCCGCGGGACGGGGGAACCAGCCGAGATGCAGCGCATAGCGGCTGTTCTCGTCGCCTTCGTTGTTCGTCTCACGAACTTCGACGGTATAGACGCCATCTCGCGGTGCCACAATCGAAGCAAACGGGTCTTGTCGGAACAGCGGAGTGTCATCCACGGTGGTCAACACGGCCCCGTCAGGACCACGAATCGTGAGGACCGTATCCAACAATGAAACGCCCATCCGCACGCCTTCAACTTCTGCCGCAAGGGCTTCTCCTTTTTTCAGCGCGACCTGATAACAGTCGACATCGGCAGAATCGATCACCCCTGCGACTGTCACATTGCGATCGACGGCCTGTGCGGCTGCTGGCGATTCGTTCGGTTCACTGGACATCACCACGGGCAAGGCCGTGATCCGAAAGACACGCAGTTCGGTGATCCCGCGGCGGGTACGGATCCGAAATCCATGACTACCGAGCGGACAATCTGTCGACGCCTGGAGACGGAGCATGAGTTCGTTCTCGGACGCGGGTTTCACGTCGAGACAGTGGATACCGGGCCGATAGAAGAGAACTTCTTCCGCCTCATCCAATCCCGCGCCGATCACCTTGAGCGTGAACTCCGTCCCCCGTTGCCCGATGCCCGGAACAACGGCTTCCATGGAAGGAGAAGCCGCCCCCAGCGGCGCGGTAACGAACATCAAGCCCGCGCAGATCATCCAGCATGTTCGAACCGGCCGACGCATGAACTTTCCTTATGAAGATGCGGTTGCGTGTGCCACGGCCGTCTCGGCCGTGCGATTTCACGGAGCGTTTTGCCACTTCACACGGCCGACACGGCCGTGGCACACGTGAGTTCCATCGGCGTCAGGCCAGCAGGCCGCGGGCGATGTTGCCGTTCATGACGATTTGCTGCGGGCGATCGCCGGGGGACATCAGCGCTTTCCGAGCGTCGATGCCAACGAGGTGATACAGCGTCGTCATGTAATCCTCGACGGAGAGGGCGTTTGCCGCCGGTTCCGCTGCGAGACCATCGGACGAACCATAAATCTGGCCGCGTTTGATCCCGCCGCCCGCCATCACCACGCTGAAGACGCGCGGCCAGTGATCGCGTCCGCCACCGGCATTCACCTTCGGCGTGCGACCGAATTCGCTGTTCACCACGATGAGCGTGGAATCGAGCATCCCGCGGTCATCGAGATCGCGAATCAAACCGGCGAACGCGCGATCGAAGTCGGGCAGTTGCGTCGCAATCCCGCGGTAGTGGTAGGAATGTGTGTCCCATGCCCCATAGGTGACCGTCACGAAGCGGACACCCGCTTCCACCAACCGACGGGCGATGAGAAACCGCGCGCCGGCCGAAGGACGCAGAATCGGTCCCCACGGTTTCATCCCGTAGAGTTCCTTCGTCTGTTCGCTCTCACCGTTCAAACTGAAGGCGTCCTTCGCTTCGGGTGAACCCAGCAGGTCGTAGGCCCGGCGGTAGAACGAATCCATCGTGACCAATGAATCGTCCTGTTCCTGCTGATGGAAGTGATAGTCAACCAGTTCCTTCCACGACTTCCGGCTCTCGAACCGGGCATCGTCAACGCCCTTCGGCAAGCTCAAGTCGCGAACAGTAAAACCGGGCCGGGCAGGATCGGTCCCCAAGGCGAACGGACCATTTGCGTTGCTGAGATAACCGCTGCCGAGGTAATCCGCGCCCTGTGTCGGCACACAGACATACGGCGGTGTCGCACCGCGCGTGCCGAGTTCATGGGCCACCACGCTCCCCGCGCTCGGGTAGACAAGTGCGGGACTCGGCCGGTAGCCGGTAAACATGCTGTGCTGACCGCGGTTGTGATCGACCTCGGTGTGGGTCATGCTGCGAACAACGGTCAGCTTGTCGGCGACTTTCGCCGTCTCCTGCATGTGCTCGCTGAACTGCACGCCGGGGAGGCTGGTGTCGATGGGATTGAGAATCCCGCGGTATTCGAGCGGCGCGTCGGGCTTCGGATCGAAGCTGTCCATGTGCGCGAAGCCGCCGTTCAGATAGATGTGAATCACCGACTTCGCCCGCGGTGAGTTCTTCGCTTCTGCGGCATGGACAGACTGCATCCGCAACGCATCCCCCAACGTCAGGCCGAGTCCACCCAACCAGCCGGCATAGAGAAACTCTCGCCGAGATGGTCGACGAAAATGCGACGGATCGGCAAACCAGGTTCCGGGGGCGGCCGCGTTCATGCGAAAATCTCCTGAGGAAGTGGGAATGAGAGCCGATCGTGGATGACGAAAAGCCAAGGTCACTTGGTCGGGGAAGTGAACTCAATGGCGAGCCGCGGACGCTGTTCGCTCTTCTCAAATTCGGACGTGTAGAAGTCCCAGCCGTTACCGCCGGTGTTGATGAAGACCCAGCCGTGATTGGCTTCCCCGTTGACCCAGGCCTGCATGGTGTCGGTCACGTCGAAGACGATCTCCGAAGAACTGGCCGCGATCTTGCCGAACGTGAAGCTGTCTTTGTGTCGCGAGGCTTCCAGCCCATCCGCAGAGATTCCCGAAATCACACTTCCCCAAGTGGCCGAGCGGTCAAACGGCACCAGCAGCCGGTGCAGGTTGACGGTGTCCCCCTGATCGAAAGCGCTGACAAACAGCTTGGCAGAATGAATCGTCGCCCGTGGCGGGACACGTCCTGCCTGAGGGCCAATGATGTCATCGAACCGCATCAATACCTGGCTCTCGCCACCGTCATTGTTGGCATCGGCAGTGGCGTTGATGTTCGATTCGAGAATCGTCGTGGTGGCCAGTGCCCAGATTTCGGTATCGATCGTGCCCCGGTAGCCGTCAATCCCCTGCCGGAAAGAACACGTTGTCCGTGGGCGTTCCGAGGGAGCCGCTCCGCAGAGAGCTCCAATACACACGCAGAAACCAGCTGCGGCCATTCTCGCTGTCACGGGAGTCTCCAGAAAGCCAACCCTGCAATGGTCACCAGATGTGTCATAACCCAAATCCTCGAACGAGAGACGCAGACTACGGGGAAATGATGTAAAACTCGCGAAGATCACTTGAGGAATTGATGAAACGATCGAGGCCGCGCTCCGATGAGCGCGGCCTCGAATGTGAAGATTCGGTCGGGCGAGTTCAGCGCCCGCAGAGTGTTTACGGCGCGACGACGGTCTTGGCAGGAGTGGACGGCTTGCTCGCCGCTGCGGCGGGCACTGCACTCGGTTGGCGGCGGCGTTCCGGAGTGGAAGGCGTTTGATCGATCAGCTTGTTGATCTTGCCCGGCTGCTTTTCCAGCGTGAAAGCATCGTACACTTCACCGGTTGCGGTACGGGCTTCGTACTTCAGCTTGCCGCCGTCGATGTGAATGATCTGGTAGAGTTGCGTATCCTCCGCAGAACGCTTCATCACCGGTTGTGGTTGCAGGTTGTACATCTTCGGACCGCTCACCGAGACGACATAAACGGTTCCGGTTTTTGGATCCGTGGTGTTGACCCCAGTCGGCACATTGCCGGTGGTGATCAGCGGCGTATCCAGCCCCGTCCGGCCATAGGAATGGTCATGGCCTGTGAGCACGATATCGACTTTGTGTTTGTCGAGAATCGGCTTCCACGCGGTCCGCAATGCGGCGTTGTCGCGATCCTTCGCCGTGGAATAGACCGGGTGATGGAAGGTGCACACCACCCACGGGCACTTGTTTTCGGTCAGCACTTTGTCGAGCCACGGCGTTTGCGCATCCAGTTGTTCGTTGCTGTTCAAGCCGATGATCCGCACGTTCTGATAGACCATCGTGAAGCACGTTTCCTCCAGACCTTGCGGGCCATGCTGCGGCAGTGCGAACTGCGGACGCCAATGGTGGGAGAGCTTGCGTCCCCCCTCGGGCAACTTCGCCATCTCGTGATTTCCCGGAACAGGAACACTGGGCATCATGGCGTTCAGCCATTGTCCCGCACCAAACCATTCGCCCCATTCTCCGTCCGACTCCGCCGTGTTGATGAGATCCCCAGCGTGAATCATGAACTTCGCTTTGGGAGCATCGCTGTAGGCTTCCCGGATCACACGGGACCACATCGAGCGGAGGTCATTCTGCGCGTCACCAAAGTAGATGAACGAGAACGGTTCGGCCTCTTCGCTGGCGGTCGAAAAGTGGAACCATTCGCTCCAGTTTTCGCCGTCTCCCACGCGGTAGGCATACTTGGTTTTGGGGGTCAGTCCGGTGAACTCGACGGAGTGATAATGAGCCGTCGCCAGATTCGTCTTCAAGGCTTCTGACTTGGCCGTCAATGATTTCGCCGTTTTGGGGAATTCCGGCCCAGCGGTGGCGACAGCGATTTCCGCGAAGGCTTCGGTCACTTCGGTCGAAGTCCGCCACGTGACGGCCTGGGTGGTCGCTGGATCACTCGACCACGTGAGAATAATCCGGTCCGGCCTCGCGGTGGGACGGTAGGCGTCTTCATCGAGTACCTTCTTCGGCTTGTGGCCATGGCCTTCATGGGCATGGACGGGAATCACACTCCCGAGCACGATGGCCGCCATCAGCGCCCCGTGGCTGAAATGGACCAAGAATGGACGATTCATCATCGGGGAAAGCTCCGGTGTAGGAAACAAAGGGGGGACACATGGAGAACTGTGGCTGATGTACATGGCTTTAGTCGCCAGTGAATTCAGCGGCGCACGCAACATGGCAAGTGGATCGAAAGATTGTAAGAACGGGGGATGAATTATTGACGAACATCCACCCGAGGCAGATGCCACTCAAGACTTCCCGAATCGAGGCAACTGCGGCGGGCGAATCCGCTCGCCCTTTGGCCCACGGGTCACGACCGGCAGCGGCGGAATCGCGACAGCCGCTTCCCATTCCGACACCGGCCGATTCCACGGTTCGGCCGGCAACGGTTCCTGCTGCGGCATGATCCATGTGCGGGCATAAAAGCCACGGGGCTCTTTCGCCAAGTCGACGGCCGGATCGATCAGGAGTTGCGGTTTGCGACCGTTATAGCAAGCCAGGACCATCGCCCTCACTTCCAGCGTGCGGCTCGTCTCGTGCCGATAACGGTCGGCCAGTTGATGCGCCAGATCGAGCAGCATCTCAGGATCGCGCGTCAGCCGACTCAGTTGTTCGCCAGTGATCAATCCACCGAGATTCGGATACCACGTTTCGCCGAGGGCCGGGTCGGTGAAAAAAATGCGCACCGCCGTTCGCTTGCTGCGGAGCATCATTCGCCAGGCGAAGTAATGGCCCCGTTCGTGCCAGCCGATATCGCCGCCATACAGGTGATGCCGCAGCGGCAGCGATAATTGCAGGGTGACATAACAGACCCCAACCATCACACCCCAGCGTGACCACCACGAGAGTCTGGCCCACGCCACAGGCGAAGTTCGGGGCAAGACGACCAGCGGCAATCGCAACAAGCGGCGTGGCCAATCCGGCTCGAGAAAGATCGTAGTCGCCACGATCATGAACCACGGGAAGATGTGAATCGAGAACAGGAAGTGATTCGTCACATGGAACACCACGGCGGCGAAGTAAGCGACGACTCTAGTTCTGCGCCACAACAGCAGCGGTACGATCAGCAGATCGAACGCCAGCCCCCCCCAAGACAATCCCAGCGCCATTTCGTGGGAAGTCATCCACTCCGCCAGCGCGGGGGGCCAGCGGTTCATCGCCATGAAGTCGCGCATCGCCGCACCAGCGAGCCAGTCGCTGTTCAGCTTCGCCAGGCCCCCGTAGAAGTACGGAATGCCGATCTGCATCCGAACAAGCCACAAGACCCAGGCCGGAATCGTCGCGGCGCGAGCCGCCGGCTGTTCCAGCGCGTCAATGGCGAACATCCGGTTGAGCGGCAGGAAGACCAGCATCCAACTCAACAGCAGCAGCAGATAGTAATGATTCTGGTAGTTCGAACGGTCCCACAGGAAAAAGATTGTGAACGCAGTCGTGAAGACCAGGGTACTGACACGGTAAAAAAATCCCGCGGCAATAAACGCTGCTGAAATCGCCAGCACGATGAAATGCAGATACAGCCCAATCCCCGGCCAGGGTTTGGCGAAGTCGAACAGGTAGTAGCCGAGATGAATCTGCGGTCGCAGGTAGAGGTCGGTGACGATCCCCAGCCGCAGATAGTCGATGGCCCACCAGACAGCGATCAGTCCAAACCCTAGACGAAAGACGGCGAGACTGGCGGCATCGACGGGAGCCGCCAGCCTCGTCAACCACGGATCGACGACCGTCTGCCAGCGAGGGAACCCCGGCACGGGCAATTCGGCCTCACGGGGCGATTCGACTTGTTCGGACATCTCAGAGGGGATCGCCGACATCCGTTCTACCGTGATTCGTCGCCACCAAGGGAAATGGACACAACGACAACGGACCGTCAGTCATCCTGTTCGGCCTTGAGCTTGGCCATCACCTTCTGCTGCTTCTGCCTCTCGAAGTCATTCGCCGCCTTCTTGAGCTGGATCTCGAGGACGTTGGGCTTCCCCGACACGATCTCCACTTCCATCACCGGCTCAACTTCACTGAGGACGCATTCACACTTGAAATCGGAAGGGACTTCCCCCATCGGTGGGCCGACGAGAACACGACTCTTGCCGATGACGGCTCCGTCAGCAGTGTCATAAGTGCCGACGATGAAATTCCCACCGGGATCAGCATAGCCAATTCCCTGCTTACCCACGATACCCTGTTTTTTTTCCTTCGGCAGCGGCTGCACGTAAACGGTGACGTACGGGACGGGTTTCCCATCGCACATCACCGTCCCTTTTGTCTTGGCGACCGTAAACTCCGAACCGCCACAGCCCATCAGTCCCACACATGCCAGCAGACAGCCCACTTCAGCGAAACGTTTCATGACAGTTTCAACCTTACGGATGAGGGATGTGAGAATTCGTCAACAGGAAAGCGGTGCACCAGTCGGACTGGTGCACCGCAGTCATGATTAGTGGGATACCGTTCGATTAGAAATCGCCAATCGGGTTCCCATCGCTGCGGTCGTGCAGATTGCTCCAGAGAGCGATGTTAATGTTCTCGCTGATGAAGCGGACGGAGCCGTCGCCAAGCGTCATGTGGCAGCCACCCGTGTGCCAACTGAAGTTGGCATCATCGTTGATGCCGGCGGCCATATTGCTGAAATTGACGCCGTTGTTAATCGGAGCGGACGCGCGCCCGTTGGTGCGACTCATTTCATCGTCACCAGCCGTGGCGTACAGCGTGGGCCAATCTTGAACTGACGTCCCGCCTAGTGCCGGATTCGTATTGGTTGTCACCATGGCCGCCTCACCAACGATGACCGTATTGCTCAACCCATCGGTGCAGTCAGCGAACTTCAGCCCACCGGGAGCTTCGCAATTCTTGTGGAGCATTCCATAGTCACCGCGTGCCGAGCCGCCTGCTCCCTTGTAGTGCGTGACCGGCCAGCCGATGGCCCGTGGTGTACTCGTGGTGCCGGCAACCGTATTGCCCGGAACGGTATAAACAGCGGGCACGATTTGTGGTAAAGCTGACGATGGACAGAGATAGGCGGGCAAGGGCCGCTCACAACCTGGGATCACCGCCCCGGTCGCCGGGCTGCCGATCGAGTTCCAGTAGAGTTCCGTGGCACCGAACTGGCCCCACCACGGCGACTGAGTCAGCGTATTGTAGAGCGGGGCCTGGTCGATGAAAGGCAGAAGTGAAGAGGTCCAGTTGAAGCCGTCGTCGTCGAACGCCGTGCTGCCAGCACCCCACGGCAAACCGTTGCACTCGCCGCTGACGATCAACATCGGCAAGCGACCGTAGGTCCCCTCATAGTTGTGCAGCGCCAAGCCCATCTGCTTCAGATTGTTGCGACATTGCGTGCGGCGGGCAGCCTCACGGGCTTGCTGAACAGCGGGCAACAGCAGGGCAATCAGAATGGCGATGATCGCAATCACCACCAGCAGCTCGATCAGCGTAAAGCCGCGGCCGCGCTTCTTCGGTCTCGTCATCATCTCCCTTTCAACATGAAGTAGAACAAGAATCTCGCACAAGCTCACAAACCGCAGCGAATTCGCCGCGATCCATCACATGCAGATAGTCGGCCAACGAATACGACCGTGGAAGCGATCACCGATGGAGAGACGTCAATGGGGGCGAAGAGTAGCCGCCAAACATGAAGTTTCGGTGTGCGCCCGGTTAAAAAACGCCGCAGGCATGAGACCGCGACGAATTCGCGTCAGCACGGCTGGTGAAGGACGGATCAGCGCACGGGCATTCGTGACCGGCTCGTCCAGTCAACAGGAACCGGGGCGTTGCCCGTGCCGGGACTGCGCAAAACAACCGTCGAGGCCAATCCGGCTCGAAGAAGAACGTTGTTGCCGCCAGCATAAACCACAGAAAAACAGGCGTACTGAAAAGTTGCGAATTGAGAAGAGGGAAGGCGAAACAAGCCAGGCATGCCAAAATTCGCATCGGCCGCCAAAACCAGCGCGGGACGGCGGTCAAATCGAGCAGTCATCCGCCTCAAACTTCGCCCGGCCTCCGAACACACATGGCAACGCAATGTGAAAACCGGCCGGCCATCGCAACCACGTCGGCATAGTTTGCTGCTTGATGGAATGTCAGGCAGGAGCCTGGTCTACGAAAGGGGTGGGCGATTGACGCGCAACAACTGGCCAGAAATCGCCATCGGTGATGCGATGGCTTGATGAATCCGGGCGGCTTGGCCAACGAAATCCGGATCATAAGTGCAGACAATAATCCCGGCATGGTCCTGATGTTCTTGATGCAGGCGGATGAAGTGCTTGCGGTTGAGCGTCAGCACGGCTCGTTGTTGACTTGTCGCGAACGTCAAAACGGCTTCATCGGAGAGGGCTTGGTCCGCCTTCCCGGCTTCGAGAACGGTCAGGACATCATGGCCGAAACGCCGTAACTCCTCGACAACCGGCTGCGGAAAGTTTTCGTTCGAGTAGAGCAGCGCCATGGTTCAGGCATCCTCGTTCTCACGAATCTGCTGCTCAATTTCCTCACGGTGCGCTCGAACATATGACCAGGCGTGAACGATGTCTTCCGCTCTCAGCGTCGGATAGATGCGCAAGAGTTCGGCTTCGCTCGTTCCCTGCCGTCGGGCCTGTTCCAACAGCCAGACGGGAATCCGTGTCCGCACAATGCAGGGTTCACCGCCGCAGACACCGGGGCGGCTTTCGATACCCGCGAACGCATCCCCCAGCTCGTTGATTACCCATTGAACCAGTTGCGCTTTCTCTGCGCGGCTCAACGTCGGCAGCAAACGCTCGGCTTCTTGGAGCGGTGTCGTCACGGCAAGGAGACTTTCATCGAGACGGTTTTGATCTCTGAAAGCATCCTGATCCGAACGCGGTGCGATTGTCAACGCGGGTTTAACGGATCGGATCAATGCGCCCCGCTGCCGGTGATCACCACACGGACGGTGCGCAGCAGAATTTTGAAATCATTCCACAGGCAGCAGTTCTGCAGGTAGAGCAGATCGAAATTCACCTTGCGGCGGAAGCTGTCGAGGTCGGTATCGTAACCGTTGATGATCTGCGCGAGGCCGGTCAGTCCCGGTTTCAGCCCGAGACGGTTGATGTAATTCGGAATCTCTTCCGATAGTGTTTCGATGAACTCCGGACGTTCGGGTCGCGGTCCGACCAGCGACATTTCGCCACGGAGCACGTTCCACAGTTGCGGAAGTTCATCGAGCCGAGTTTTACGCAGAAAGCGGCCGATGGGTGTGATTCGCGGATCGCCTTTGGTGGCGAGTTGAGCGCCGTTTTTCTCGGCATCAATCCGCATCGTTCGGAATTTGTACAGCACAAACGGCTTGCCATACGAGGAACCAGCCCGACGATCTGATTGCGGGTTCCGTCGTTCCGCTCCTTCCGGAGGGGGCTGGCGGCGATGACGACGGTCGCGTTTCTTTTCGCGCAGGTTCAGGCCCACGCGAATCTGGGAGTACAAAGCCGGGCCGGGCGACGTCAGTCTTACCAGGAGTGCCGTCAGCAGCATCACCGGCCAGAGGAAGAACAGCAACGTCAACGAACCGACGATGTCCATCATCCGCTTCCAGAAGCGGATGGTTTCGCCAAGGTAGCGTGTGTTGCGCCGGGGCCGATCATGATGCAACTGCGTGAGCCACGGCGGTGCGGGAATGCTCTCGTCGGCTACAAAACGATCAAAGATGTCGGACAGATCCGCCGCGGGCGCAGCGGGCGGTTCATCCAGGACAGAAACGCTCATCGGTGGGGCTTCACTGTCGGTGTCGGCGGAGCACCTGCGGGGGAGACCCCTCCCACACATCCCTGTAAACCTAGCTCACGTTTCCCGAAAGAGACGCCTCGTACCGACGAATCAACAGTGGCAGCCGGGCAACATTTCGAGGGGTAAAGCCGGTTGTAACGAGATTAGGGACGGTCACGAAGGCCCGGGCAACGAATCTTCGGGTGTTTGGCGGTGTACCCGCGCGGTGGTGTGTTCGGACCGCATCTGCAGCAGTTCCACCCCCAGTGAAAACGCCATCGCGAAGTAAATGAACCGTTTGTCGAACGCCTGATGCAAGCCTTCCGCGACGAGCAGGACGCCGATTAACAGCAGGAATGACAACGCCAGCAGCTTGATCGCCGGATGTCGATCCACAAACCGCACCACCGGGCCGGAAAAGACGAGCATCACGCCGACGGCCGTAATGACCGCGGCAATCATGATCGGCACGTTGTTCGACATGGCGACCGCGGTGATGACGGAATCCAGCGAAAAGACGACGTCAATCAGCACGACCTGCGCAATCATGGCCGCGAACGAAGCCGGGGCACGCGCCGCGCCGGTTGTGCCATGCACGCCTTCCACTTTGTGGTGAATCTCGTAAGTCGACTTGCCGAGGAGAAAGAGTCCGCCGATCAGCAGCACGAGATCTTTTAACGAGACCGCATGCCCCATGACCGCAAAGAGCGGCTCTTTCATCCGCATCACAAAACCGATGCCGAGCAACAAGAGAACACGAGACACCACGGCGAACAGCAGGCCGATGGTTCGCGCCCGGTCCCGTTGATGTTCGGGCAGCTTCCCCGCCAGAATGGCGATGAAGATGATGTTGTCGATGCCCAGCACAATTTCCAGGCTGGTCAACGTCAGAAAGGCAATGACATTTTCCGTAGTGAACAAATCAACCATCCTGCAGAATTGACCAGTCGGTCCCGGCTACGACCCCGCCGCCCGTTTGGCTTTCACTTCATCCCACAACGGGCCATACACCTCTTTATCGAACGGCGGACACCCGGTGGCATACTGGCCGAGCGGGTGGTCCTTCGTTCGCATCAGATTCGTACAGTACGAAAACGTCCGGCAGATCGTCTTCCGTTCGAGTGCCCCGGATTTTGCAAGGTGCATCGCAAAGTCGGGCTGTGACAAGGTCCCCCGGCCCAGGCCGATGAACGCACAGCGTCCGGCCGCAATGTTGCCCGCGCCGGCCGAAGGGAAAAACTCCTGCAACCAACTGTAGCCGCTGCCGACCACTGGCGTATCTGGAATGGAACGCTGAATCGTTTCCGTGATGGAAAAATGCCGCAGCACGCCCTTCAGCGGATGTTCCGGAGCGTGATATCCATCCACCGGGGGAAACTCCGCCGGGCGGACGTAATGTGGGTTCGCGTAGGGATTGCCGAGCGAAATGTTGAACAGCGCGATCCCCGCATCACGCAGCATCTTCACGACCTGCAATGGCTCGTCCAGCTTTGGATTGGCCGGGCTGTCAGGATCGGTGCCGAACGCCGTCGTCACCGGCAGTGCATGGGGGACGGGCACACCGACGAAGTCCGTCCCTTCCCCCCGATGCGGCACGCCATCAAACGCATTCATCCGTGACGCGAGGATCAACCCCGGGCACTCCAATCGAATGCGACCGGTGATATTGCGAATCAGCCGCGTCCGGTTTTCCAGTGAACCGCCGTATTCACCGGGCCGATTGGTCGCCCCGAGGAGTTCGGACAACAGATACCGATGACACTGTTTCAGATCAACGAAATCACAGCCGATCTTCGCCGCGAACCGGGCCGCGGTGACGTACTGGTCTTCGATCCGTTTCAGATCATCATCGGACAGTAACGGGTAGTCCGCCGTGATGACTTGTCCGGTCGTTTTATCACGGGTCAACGGATCGAGCAGCGGACAATGCGTGGCCAATAACGGTCGGCGATAACCGTACCGTCCCGAGTGCGTGAGTTGCAGGCCGAGCAGCAGGTCGTCGTCATCGAAACCGGCGGCGCGATGGGCTGCCCGGCATTTCGTGAGCATCAACTCGATCGCGCTCGCGGAACTGTCATGCAGCCACAACTGCCGCGGATTCATGCGGGCTTCATCGGCAATCGCCGTCGCTTCACCCCACAGCAGTTTCGCCCCACCTGCCCCGAAACGTTCATACCGGCGATACGTCAATTCATCCGGCAACCCATCCAGCGTGCCGTCACAGCCTTCCATCGGTTGAATGCACAATCGGTTGCCGACCGTGCGGCCACCGACCGTGATCGGTTGAAACAACGGCGACAGATCGGTCGGCAGCGCCAGTGTCTGACCAAACGATTGAGCATCCGCGATGAGATCGTCGGGGGATTTGTATTTGAAGTAGCGGGCCATTGTCGGAGTGAATTCTGAGGTCGGCACGGAATCAAAACCAATGAGAAGTATAGGTGCCGCCCGCACTTTCCGACAGCGCCAACGGATTGTTTAGCGAGCCGCAGGTTGATAACGGCGACGGCACTCATCTCCGGTCCCCTCTCCCCC
>JBGSUN010000225.1:0-5588 GCA_041753475.1 Planctomycetaceae bacterium
ACAGAACCCCAGGATGGTGGTGACGAGTTTCAAGTGACCCCATCGTGAGCGAAGGACTTCAGTCCGTAGTTCACGATTTCCCCCGAACCTACCGGCTTCTAGCCGGTAGTCGTTGAGTCTCCTCATCGGGGTCCTCACATGCGCTGCTTCACATTCATGATGGTGGGATTGTGTCTGTCTTCCCAACTGGGTCTCGCCCAAGATGAGCCCGCCAGGAAAAAGACCAGCGACTGGCAACATGGCGAACCGATTGTTTCCGTCGAAAAAGCCGCGGTCGATGCGCCGCTGCATCGCGCCGACGGTCTTCCCTGGCTGAGGCTGTCGGATCTCAAAAAAGTCAGTCTCGGCGGCAACAAAGCAGAGCTGCAGCTCGACTACAAAGTTGTCGAGGGAATGCCCCAGGAAGTTGTGGTCGTCTTCAAATCCTTGCAGGGACGCAAAACACGCCGCTGGTCTATTGCCGGCGACAAAGAGGCCACCATTCGTTTCGCCGACCTGTGGTCGACAGTTCCGGAGCGCATGGAAGCGTGGATCGAAACCGGGGGAGGCATCCTGAATCCGTCGGATACGGTCGCCGGGTTCAAAATTTCAAACTCGGTGATGCTCGGCGAGAAAGGGGCCATTACCGCAGCTCGCAAATGGAAGCCCGAGGAAGAGCAGGCATGGAAGAAGATCCAATTGACGAAGGTGGCTCCTCAGGAGTGTCCCGAAGGTTATGTGTTTGCGACGGGACAGCGGCTGCGACCGGGCATGCCAGTCCTGCGGTTTGTCGCTGGTGAATGGAGCGAGGGGGAATATCTTGGCGGGTACCGTCGAGAGTTGGTGGTGATGCCCCCGGGGGCGAAACCAGAGGCCATGCACACCATGCTGACGTTGCCGTCACGAACTGCCGTAGCCAAACGCGTCCTTGAGCAAGCGGAGAAGGCCCCCGAGAGCTTCAAGCCGAGCGTGCGGCTGTTGCCCGATTCGCTCCTGCCGTTGACGGACGATCTTCAACCCCTGCCGGACGGTCTGAAGCTCCAGCCGGGCACTCCGCTGTGGTATGGGATTGGCATGACATGGCTTCCCGTGTACGTCGTCAGCGTTGTGGGAGAGCAAATTGAAGTCCGGGATTCTCAACAGGTCCGCCATACCCGCAAATATCCCGCGGCGACTCTGGCCATTGAAAAAGTGGTGATCGAAGAACTGAAAAAGCCGAATGCGGAGGCCGCGTTCGTCGGGAAATATGCCGAACTCAACAAGAAATGGGCTGACGAACGCCGAGCTTCCGCACACGTCCGGGACTATCCCGGTACCTTCCCCTTGCCGGCTGACCACCATCCACTGGAAGAACAACGCCCCGTCAAAACCGGTGAGAAATTCCTGATCTTCTGGTCGACGTCCTGGCAGACAGCGACGGCGTTTTCGGACGCGCCGCCGAATGGGGCCGTGGAAATTGAATGGGATAAGCACCGCAATTGGGTGGAGTTCGTCAGCCGTCGCAGCTTGTTCGCCCCAGATGGGAAAGATCAACCCGCTGCCGAGAAACCAGCGCTGACGGGCATCACCAAGAAAGTCGGGGGCGGCTACAGCCTCACCTTGGAATCAATTCAAGGGAAGAAGTTCGCGGTGGTGAAAGTCGTGATGGACATCACCGGCCTCGATCTCGCCGACGCGAAAGACGCCGTCGAAGAAGCCCCGATTCTGCTCAGCCAATCGTTGACCAAAGAAACCGCCGAGCAATTCCAGAAACAACTGGCGACGGCAGGGGCGAAAGCGACGGTGCGCAAAATCGAGTGACGGGGCTGAGTACGCTGGCGAGGAGTTGGCTCGCCAGCGGTTTTCCCTCGGAAACGCTTGAATCAAGAGCACTGGAGGCTCAGAGCGACCGCCAGTGGCACTCAGCACACGGTCAACAAGCTGAGAATGAATCACCGGAGGGACTGACGTCCCCCCGCTCGCCATCTGAAGTTCATTTCTTCGACGGCAGAATCACGAGGCCCTTCGTCTTCAGATCGAGCCGGAACAACCCGCCTGCACCGGCTTCGGGGCCGAGTCCGCCGGTGATGAAGAGTTGGTCGTGGTTGGGGCCGCCGAAGGCGACGTTGCTGGTGGTGACGTTGCCGCCGCCGTAACGGCGGATCAGCTTACCGGTCGGGTCGAGAACCTGCACCTGCTTCATGCCGTAGTGGGCGACGTAGAGATTGCCCTCAGCGTCGAGGCACATGCCGTCGGGTTGGTTGTCGATCTGCACGGGATCACTCTTCGCCGGGAGTTCGGCAAAGACTTTCATCACGCCGAGCTGGCCGGGCGCGATGACCGTGAATTCGAGGACGCGGTTCTTCTGGCTTTCGGCCATCAGAATGCGTTTTCCATCCGGCGTGAGAACGACGCCGTTGGGATACGCGAACCCGCCGGCACACTGCATCACTTTGCCGGCTTTGTCGACGTAGTGGAGCGTGCCGATGGGGTTCTTGACGCCCGAGTCGCCGGGGTCGGTGAAGTAGAACCCGCCATTGGGGGTGTCGAGCGTGAGATCGTTCGGCCCACGGAGCGGTTTGCCGTCGCACTTGTCGGCAGCGTGGGGAAGAGACTTGCCGTCGGCGTCGAGTTTCAGCACGGCATGATGGCTCGCATCGCAAACGAGATGCGTGCCGTCGGCAAGGATCTTGTGGCCGTTGGGTGCCCCGGTGGTTGCCCAGACTTTGGATTTTCCGTCGAGTGTGAACTGCGTAATGCGGTCACCATGTGACACATACCCCCGGCCTTGGTGATCGAAGACGACCCCCTCGCAATACGCATGGACTTCAAGCAGTTTGACAGGCTGCACGGCGTCATTCGCCGGTAGTTCTCCCGCAAGCGTCATGGCCAGCAATCCCAAAGCAAGTGACATGGAGGTGATCCTTGTGGCGTGTGGGCAAATGAAAAGACCCAGGGTTAGGAAACCCTGGGCTTCTCATTCTAATGATGTGTTCCCTTGAGTGACTACTTCGCAGCGGCGACGGCGGGTTTGTATCCCGGGGCGGCGAAGAAGTTCAGCAGCGATTTGCCGTCGTCGAAGTTCCAGATGCGGACTTCGCCGTCGTGGCTGCCGCTGACGACGCGCTTGGTTGCGGCATGATAAGCGACCGCGTAGATCCATTCGTTGTGGCCAGCGAACGCCCGCACCTGTTGACCGTTGGCGAGGTTGTGCAGCCGGATTTGCTTGTCCGCACTGGTGGCGAGGGAATGCCCGTCCGGCAAGACGGTGAGCCGGAAGACTTCGCCGCCGAAACCGCCAATCTCGCGAACCTGCTTGGCTTCGGCGACAGCCCAAACGCGGAGCTTGTTATCGCGGCCGCCGGAGACGACATTGACGTTGTCCGGCAGGAAGCCGACGCTGAAGACGGGGTTCGCATGACCATTGAACGTGGCGATCGCTTCGCCGGTCTTAGAGTCGAAGACCTTCGCCGTCTTGTCACGGCTGGCGGTCGCGAGCTTCGACCCGTCCGGCGACCAAGCGACATCCATCACCCAGTCGGCGTGATCTTCCACGAAGAGTTGCTGCTTGCGCGTCGTCATGTCGAAGACTCGCAGGCTGCGATCGGCACAACTCGCGGCGAGACGGCTGCCATCGGCGTTGAGGGCGATGCTGAAGACTTCATCGTCGGTCGTGAAGAGGTCCGCGACCAATGCCCCATCGGCAACGTTAAAAATTTTCACTTCACCCATTTGCCCCGGCGTTCCGGCGGCGACGATGAGTTGCTGACCGTTCGGAGTGAATTCGAGATCGTGTGGACGTTCCGCAATGTTCATGATCCGGCGGACCATCTGCCCATCGGCAGCATTCCACAGAATCACTTCGCGATACCCCGCAGAAGCGACCAACGCCCCGTCCGGACTGAAGGCGACCGCCAGCACCGGCACCGGCACACGGTACGATTCCGGCGGATTCGGCTGCGTGAGCTTCGGAATGATCGTGATCAGCGACGCAGTCGGGGCCACACCAGCGTCGAGCGGGGCACCGAGATCGATCCACTTCTTCACCAGCGCGATTTGCTCCGGCGTGAGCGGGTCGGCATCCTTCGGCATCGAACCCGATTCGATTTCGATGCAGAGGTTCGAGTCGGCCCCCTTCCCCGCCACGATGGAAGGGCCGGATTCGCCCCCCTTCATCATGTTGGCGTAAGTTTCGAGATTGAACCGCCCCTTCGCCGTGCGGGCGTTGTGACAAGCCACACAGCGTTGCGAAAAGACCGGGGCGACCTGCTTGGCGAAGGAGACCCGTGTCCCGGCCGCCACCTGATGGGTTTCGAGGGCGACCAGCTTACTCAACGCATCGGTGGCGAGAACCGCATACGCTTCTTCGGCTTTGGCGAGTTCCGGGGCAAAGACGGCCACGACCGTTTCCGCCGCTTTGATTTTCGCCGGATGTTCGGCAACCGTCTGCTTCGCGGCAGCGAGACCCTGCTCAGCGGCGACCGCGGCGGCTTTGGCTTCCTCGTGGGCTTTCACCGCGGCAGCGAGTTTATCCGCAGCGGCTTTCGCCTTGTCAGCGGCGTCCTTTTCGGTCTCTTTTCCCTTGGCCTCCTCAGCCGCTTTAGCCGCCGCGTCGGATTCCGTCTGGGCTGCCGCGCGATCGGCTTCCGGCTTCTTCACCGCTTCCTGCAGCTTCGGCAGTTTCGCTGAGAGGTCCTTGACGGTCGCTTCGGCTTTCGAGAGTTCGAGCTTGAGTTTCGTCACCGCATCGACGAGTTGCTTGGCCTGATCGCGGGTGGCCTTGATGGTTGGCTCCCCGGCGGTTTGCTTCGCCTTGGCTTCGTTCGTCGCGGCGAGCAGGGCGGCTTCATCCTGAGCAAAACCGACGCGGCCGATGATGAGGACCATCACAGTGAAACAGGCAAGCAGGCAACGTGACATCACGACGTCCTTGGCAGGTCGGTAACCGGGTGAGTTTTTCGGTCTGGCGGGGCCGCAGCGGCAATCGGGCAGGAAACCACTCCCATGAGCATCCCCCGATACGAAGGCGATGTCAAGGATCAGGTTGGAGTTGATCGCCCCATCATGTGTCTTCGCTTGCGGTTTCGCGCCCCGCGCCTATCCCACCGCGTGCTCACCGACGCCACGTGACAGCCATCAACGGCGCAGGAAAAAACGCGGCGGGGAACCAGAGATTCCCGCCGCGTGGAATGTTTTGTGCGAAGCGAGTCAACCGGGACGTCGATGAGGAAGTCCGCGTTGTCGGGCCGGCTGCGCTAACAGGGTTGCCGTTAGCGATTGCTGCGCTAAGACTTGCGATGACGGATCTTGCTCCGCATCTTGCGCTTTTTCCGACCGATTTTCCGCCGACCTTTGCCAGTCTTCTTGACGCCCATTACCAACTCACTCCTGTGGCTCCCGCAGACGTGGGGGACGCATTCCATTCCAAACCGAAGAATCGCACACAGTAGCGACACGCGCAAAAGGAATCAAGAGTCCCTGCAACGATTACCAGGGCCGTTCATTAGGCCCACTTGACGAGGTTGGTAGGATGGGGGTGAGTTTTCGATGGATCGAGTGTGTCGATTGAGAAGGAGCCTCCGGTATGATTTCCCCCGCGGGGGATTTGCGGCAGCACATGGCGCAAGTCC
>JBGSUN010000226.1:0-29959 GCA_041753475.1 Planctomycetaceae bacterium
GTCTTCCGCCGCCCCATCGCCATCCCACCACTCCCGCATCCCCAACGCCAAACCGCACCCGCGACTGTCGCCTGGTCACTTTAACAATCACCTCACGCTCGGAGGAGGCCAAGGTGAATAAATCCACACGCTGCTAACGCCGGCGCATCGCTCATTAGCCGCCTCGCTCGGGTGCTGAATTATCAGGCCGAACAGGAAGAATATGACTAACGTCGACCGCAGGTCTCCCGAAAACTCAATAGGCTCGCATCAAGCAACAAATCCGGAGGAGACCTTCGGTCGCATGCAGGTGCGGGGTCGGGAGACCCGCGCACAGCAGTGATGGGATCGCTTGCAAACTTCGGTGACGTTGCCAAGAATCCCCCGTCGAATCCACCATCACACCTCGTTCAGGAAATAACCTGTGCCCAAGAAAAAAGCTGCGAAAAAGAAGGCCAATGCGTCGACCGGGCGGATTGTGTTGCGAACCGGTGAGGCCCTTGTTGAAGGCGGCCCGGATTACTGTGCCGCGGAACCGGAAGTTGTCATCGGGGAACTCGATGGTCCCGTCGGGTTCGCGATCGCCAACCAGATGGGAGACCAGACGAAGGGCCACACGAAGGTCTTCGCGATCCTCAACTGCGACGTACAGGTCCGGCCGGTCACCGTGATGGTGAGTAAGGTGACCGTCAACAGTTCAAAGTACACCAACATTCTCATGGGAACCGTGCAGGCCGCGCTCGCGCATGGCGTACTTGATGCCGTCCGCGCCGGAGACATTCCGAAGGCCAAAGCGAACGACCTCGGCATTATCGTCTCAGTTTGGCTCGATCCGTCCGTCGTCGAAGCCGAGACCGTCGACCACGCGCAACTCTTCAACAATCAACGGGCGGCGATTGCCAAAGCCATCGGCAAAGCGATGAAGAACGAGCCGGGCATCGACTGGCTACTGAAAAACCAGAACAACGTTCAGCACTTCTACCACCAGTTGGGCGTTGAAGGAAAGCTTTAAGCACATCGGACGGATGCCCAGCCGCGCGTTCTGGCTGGGCATCGCAGTCTGTGCAGCCCGCCTCGCTTGCCTACGGTTCTGCCGGTCTGTATGTTTCTATACACTCATTCAACGGCATTGGCCCGTTGTGCTGAATTCTCTTCGAACGTTTTACCGTCAATTCCGCTATCAGGTTCATTCCGGGCGGTATGGGATACCGTCATCTTCGTTAGTGAAGCCCGCATGCGCTGTCATGTGGTCTTCACACTGATGATGAAAGGGATCCGATGCTCGCTGCATGGCTACGGAATCTGCACAAAAAAGTCGTCGGCAGCGTTTCTGGCAGACGATCGCGACTGGTTCCTCGCAAACGACAAGTTAGCACGCGATGCAGTTCGGCCGAGCTCTGCGTACTCGAATCTCGAACGTATTTGGCTGGATTTACACCGGGGAATCTTGTTGTCAGCGTGATCGGGACTGGAAGCACGCTGGGTGCTTCGGCGACATCGGTTTCGCTGCGCGAGTATGGCTTCAATCATCCTGATGCCCCCACGATGGCCACGCTCGTCAACACCGTAATCGCACCTTCCAGCAACGTGGGCAACAATTCCGGCAATCTCACCAATTCCGGTAATGCACCAAGCGAGGGAACACTGAATCTCGCCGTCGATGGCAGCCAGCTCAACTTCATGGGGTATGACGCACCGGCCGGTTTGGCCGCGGTTTCCGGGACCACAGCCGCTGGCAACAATCGTGTCATCGGTACGGCTGATGCATCTGGAATGGTGGCGGTTGGTCCGCGATTAACCGACGCCTTTTCCACGGGCAATGCTCGCACCGCGATCTCGGTGGACGGGAGCGCCTATTGGACCGGCGGTGCGAACGGCGTCCGTTATGTGGGAACAAATGAGGCGATTCAAACCACTTCAACCATCCTCTTGACAGCGAGTCCACCAAACATCCGCTTCGTCAGCATTGCGACGGATCGCCTTCAAAGAACGTTCTTGATTGCAAATTCGATAGCCTCCGTCTTTGCCTGGCCGAATCCTACATTGCCGAAGACGGCCACGACGGCCCAAAGTCTGCTGCTTCCAACATTGGGCTCGGATCTTGGCGAAATTGTGATGCTGGATCGTTCTCCGACTTTGGGCGCCACGGGACTGGGGGGGCTCGACACGATCTACGTGACGAACGGCCAATCATCGATGAGTGGTTCGATTGCGAAATTCGAGTGGAGCGGTACTGCGTGGCAGTCACGAGGATCTCGATCATATTCAAACGGATTGAACGGGTTGACGGCGCGCATCACTGCAACGGGTGACGTTCAGCTCTTTGCGACGACCCGACTCAATACCGGCAACAACCAGTTGGTGACTTTGAAGGACACCAGCGCGTTCGGCAGCAGCCTGCCGATCTCTGCGACCTACTCCGTCCTGGCCACGGCCGGGGTCGGCTACGGTTTCCGGGGTGTCGCCTTCACTCCGGACGAATTGACCACCCCGTTCTCGTTGACAGAAACGTCGGCGTTGGCGAACGCCGACGGTGGCGCGGTCAATCTGGTGGAATCTGTCGCCTTGGAGGATGGGTCGAGTTTCAAGGGTGGTATGCTTTCCGTCACAGGAGGAGAGTCCGGCGACACGTTCTCGATCGCCAATCTGTCGGGCCAGATCACCAGCGTCGGCAGCGATGTCTTCTACGATGGGTCACTGATCGGCACCGTCAGCGGCGGGATTGATGCAACTCCACTTACAGTGACTTTCAACCCGCGCCATTCGACCAACGATGTCAGCAGCGCCGCCGTGCAACAACTCATCAAACAGATCCAGTACGGTACGACCTCATCGGCAACGAGCCGGACGGTCACCGTTACCGTGACTCAGGCTGCGAATCATAAGAACCAATCGTTGAGTTTCAGTGATTCGGTGTCGATGGCGATCAACCAACCGCCCACGGAGATCGCATTTCAGAGTACGACCACGGGCATCAACGAAAACACCAGCACCACGGATGGATTCAAGGTGGCGGAAATCGTTGTCACCGATGACGGCGTCGGCACAAACGTGCTGACCTTGTCCGGTGCGGATGCGGAAAACTTCGAAATCGTCGGCACGGATTTACGAATTCGGTCTGGGACGGTGCTCGATTTCGAAGCGAAGAACAATTACTCCGTGACCGTTGAAGTTGAAGACACAGCGTTCAACGTGACACCGAGAGTGTCGCAGGATTTCACGCTGTCCGTGATCGATCTCGCTGAAGATACCACTCCGCCAACAGCGGAGTGGGACGTGCTGCCAGCGACACGGACGAGTGCGGTGGGGACCGTCACGATTCATTTTTCGGAACCGGTGACCGGCGTGGATCTCACGGACTTCCAACTGACCCGCAACGGCGCGGCTGTGAGTCTCGCCGGACTGGTGGTCACTCAGGTGACGCCCATGCAATACACGGTCGATCTCAGCAGTGTGACAGCAGCGGGAGGCGACTACGCGCTCAGTCTGGTGGCCACGGAGTCGGACATCGTCAACACCGTGAATACCCCCTTGGCAACGAATGCCACCACAAGCTGGAAAAATCTGCAAATCTCCAGTTTCGTTGTGCAGAACGGCGAAACCCAACGCTCATTCGTCAATCAGCTTGATGTCTCGGTGGCCGGATTGAGTGATGTCAGCCGTTTACTCAGCAGTGGGCGAATTCAGCTCACTCGGTATGACCTTAACGGTGCAAATGGATTGATCACCGGCTTGGGCACCGTCACTGCCGCAGGGAATTCTCTGCGATTTCACTTCGGCCCCCAGGGAGTCGGCGGAAACCGGACGAACACCGCTTTCGACGGTTACTACCAGTTGCAGTTGGACCTCGATGGCAACGGGACGTTTGAATCCGCGCGCTCATTTTATCGTTTGCTCGGGGATTTTAACGGCGACAGGCAAGTCAACACGCTCGACGTGAATCTGGTCAGTGCCGCCATGGCGCAACCCTACAACTCGATCTACGACATTGATGGCAACGGGGTCATCAACGCCAACGACCGTTCCAAAGTCACCATTTCCGCCAAAGCCAAGCGGAAGTTGCTCGGTTCGCTGGTGGTCAGTGGTTGATGGATTCGCCGCTTGTCATGTTAAGATCTTTTTCACAACATCAATGTTGAAACGGGAATCGTCCGCGCGTTGCGCCTGAAGAGCAGGCCTGACTTGGGATTTTTTCGCACAGCGCGGTTATCATCGCGAAGTGAACGGACTACGCTGTGCTCGCGCGTCCTTCGCCATTTGACCGTTGCCTGTTCCTGTCAGCTTGCGGCGCGGTGTCGTGTCGTCCTTCGATCTCATTGGGAAGCGAGTCGTCCATGTCCGAGGCCCGTGTGAACGGTGCTTCTGCATTGCAGAAAGCGACCTATCCCAATTTGCGCTCAAGGTTGTTGCTCGGTGGACTGTTTGAGAGGCAATACAGCATTCCGGAAGACCCGCCGTGGTTGTTCGAGCACACGGGGATGTTCATCGAGCGTTGGCTGCTCAGCGTCGATCTCAGCGACATCGTTGTTGACCGGCCGGTATTTCTGCTGGGGTTGCCGCGGTCTGGGACCACGATGGTCCAGGACCTGTGCTGCACGCACCCGGAATTGGCCTACATTACCAATGCGATGCATCAGTTTCCGCGGTGCTTTTGCGGGATTGAAAAACTGCGGAAATGGCTGCACCTTGATGTCTCCGGAGAGCGATACCTCGGCGACAGCGTGCCGGTATCCGTCGGGTCGCCGAACGAAGGCATCCAATTCTGGGCGAAGTGGTTTCACTGGGATGCTTGCTCACCAGAGTATCATCCCCGCGCGCCGGAAGACTATTCCGCGCAGGAAATCGCGGATCTCCACGCTCTCATCCGGCGGGTGATCTGGTGCTTTGGCAAGCCATGGCGACGATTCTTCAGCAAGAACCCAGCCGCGGTGACCGATCTCGAACGGCTGCACCATTTTTTCCCGGACGGCCGCTTTATTCACATCGTCCGCGACCCCCGGTCCTGTGCGAATTCAATGCGGAAGCACTACAAGCTCGAACAACAACAACTGAATCGCGTCCGCTCGGCGAAACATCGTCGGATGCTCGGAGAAAACGAGTTCATTCCCTACCCGCGGGTGGCAAAACTCCCGGAGTACCTCTGCACTTGGGGGCCGGATAATGTCCGCACGACGGCACATGTCTGGAATGATTGCCTGAATATGGTCAACGCCGTGAAAGACCGGGTCAACCATTTCCTCGAGATTCGTTATGAAGACGTTGTCGCCGAGCCGCAACGGCGGATGGCGGAGATTTTCGAGTTCTGCCAACTCGATTATCCCGATGCGAGCAACACCGAATTTCACACGAAACTTGCGGCGGTCGGGCGCATCCATCACCAGAATCGCTATTCTGATTTCGACGTGATTGAACAGATCTGCGCCCCGGAAATGCAGCGACTAGGCTACACGGATTCGCTAGATTCGGCAGTGATAGCGCCAGCCCTCGAACAACAGGCATCGACTTGAGGTGACTTTAGAAGACGGTTGAAGTATTCGATTCTGTGTGCCACGGCCGTGTCGGCCGTGCAATTTTGCAGAGCGATTCGCCACTTCGCACGGCCGACACGGCCGTGGCACACAATCAATCCAGACTGTTAGAAAAGGCGTTCGATGATTGATATCCCCACGCAGACCGCGGATGCCGTCGGGGCGGTGCGCGGTCGCTGGTCACATGTGCCGCGAGTGGGAATCATCCTCGGTACCGGACTCGGCGGTTTCGCCAAGCAGGTGGACACCGAAGCGGTCATCGGCTACGAAACGATCCCACATTTCCCGCGGGCCACCGCGCTGGGGCATCGCGGTCAGTTTGTCTGCGGCACGATCGGCGGTTTGAGCGTGGTGACCATGGAAGGCCGCTTCCATCTTTATGAAGGCTATTCCGCCCAGCAAATCACGCTCCCTGTGCGTGTGATGAAATCGCTGGGAATTGAACTGCTCATCATTTCCAATGCCAGCGGCGGGATGAACCCGGCGTATCGGCCTGGCGATCTGGTTGTCATTGACGATCACATTAACCTGATGGGATCAAACCCGCTCACCGGGCCGAATGACAATGCTCTCGGACCGCGGTTTCCTGATCTCAGCCAACCGTATGATCCGGAACTCATCAACCGGGCGTTGGAGATCGCGCAGCAGGAACAGATCACGGCTCATCGTGGAGTGTATGCCGCCCTCAGTGGCCCCAACTACGAAACGCGAGCCGAGTATCGATTTCTCCGCATGATCGGTGCCGACATCGTGGGCATGTCCACCGTTCCGGAAGTCATCGTAGCAACACATATGGGACTGAAAGTGCTGGCCTTGTCGACGGTCACCAACGTGGCGTTTCCGGATTCGTCTCAACCGCCGACCAATGGTCACGATGTCATCGCCGTCGCCAAGACCGCTGAGGAAAAAGTCCGTAAGATCGTGCTGGGGATTCTGGACGACGAACGGAAACGTCTTGCGGCGTTGTGATTGGGTTTCAGAAGTAGCAACGTCTGCGGTTCATCCGCTCATCACGCGGAGCGTGATGGCTACAATGTGGCCATCACGCTCCGCGCGATGAACGGATACACGGATCGCGTTCCTTTTGGCAAAGAACGAAGTTGCCGCTGATGTCCATCAATCCCTCCCACATCATCGCCCGTAAACGTGACGGTTTCGTTCTCGAACCGGAGGAAATCGCGGCGTTCATCGGCGGGTATGTCCGTGGCGAGATTCCCGACTATCAGATGTCGGCCATGTCGATGGCAATCTACTTTCGCGGGATGAACCCGGTTGAAACGGCCGCGCTAACACAGGCCATGCTCCAGTCCGGATCGCGATTGTCCTGGCCGCGCGGGTTACCGAAAGTCGATAAACATTCGACGGGCGGCGTCGGCGATAAGGTCTCGTTGATCCTTGCGCCTCTGCTGGCGTGTTGTGGCGTCCAAGTGCCGATGATCTCGGGCCGCGGACTTGGAGCGACCGGCGGGACGCTGGATAAGCTCGAATCGATCCCCGGGTTTCGGACGAATCTCACCGAAGCGGAAATCACGCAGGTGATCGAGACCGTGGGCTGTGTAATCACGGGACAAACTGCGAATCTGGTTCCCGCGGACAAGTGGCTCTACGCGCTGCGGGATGTCACCGCCACGGTGGCTTCCATTCCGCTGATCACCGCCAGCATCATGAGCAAGAAGCTCGCCGAGGGATTGGATGCGCTGGTACTCGATGTCAAATTCGGCAGCGGAGCCTTCATGAAAACCGAAGCCGCAGCGCGAGAACTGGCGCAATCGCTCACCGCGGTCGGAGCCGAGTCCGGGCTGCGCAGCGTGGCGTTGTTGACCGACATGAATCAACCCCTGGGCCGTATGTGCGGCAACGCGGTGGAAGTCGATGAATCGATCCTGTCACTGCAAGGGAACGGTCCGCCGGATCTGATCGAACTGACGTTGGCACTCGGGGCCGAACTGCTCGTGATGGCGGGGATGGAAGCGACACCGGCAGATGCCACTCATCGACTGCAACGGGTCATCGACAGCGGAACGGGCTACGAAAAGTTCTGCGCGATGGTGCTTGCTCAAGGTGGCAATCTCGACGCTCCCCGTCCCATCGCCCCGGCGACCGAAATTGTCGCCTCGACGGCGGGATCTGTCACACGGATGGACTGCGAAGCCCTCGGGCAATCGATCGTCATCATGGGGGGCGGTCGCTGGCAGGTGACGGACCAAATTGACAGCCGCGTCGGCCTGGAGATGCTCGTTCGCATCGGCGATGCCGTCGAGACCGGTCAACCGCTGGTCCGAGTCTTTGCGAATCCCACGCAGTATGGTAAGACGAGTGATCTAATTCGCGAGGCCGTTGTGATCGGTCCGGAACCGGTCGCGCGTTTGCCGCTGATTGTGGATCGGATTGTGCCATGAATGAGACGGACATCACCCGATTGATCGATGCCGCGTGCGCAGTCCGATTGCGGGCATACGCGCCGTACTCGAAATACCTGGTTGGTGCGGCCCTCTTGACGGCAGACGGAGAAATTGTCGTCGGCTGCAATGTGGAAAATGTGTCGTACGGTCTCACAATCTGTGCGGAACGCGTCGCCATCGGCACGGCTGTCGCCAACGGTCAACGGGAATTCACAGCGATGGTGATCGCTACCGCAAACGGTGGTACACCCTGCGGTGCGTGTCGACAAGTGCTTATCGAGTTCGCGCGCGATCTGCCCATTTATCTGATCAACGTCGACGAGGGTCGCACGGTCACGGAACTGTCACTCGCCCAGTTGCTCCCCGGTCGGTTTGATTTTTGAGAACTTACGATGGCCAGCACTGTGAACCACCATCGACGCGCAGGACCTGGCCGGTGACAAATTGCCCGAGCGGTCCAGCAAAGAAGTCGACCACCCGTGCGACTTCATCGACGAGTGCGATCCGATCCAGCGTTCCGTCAGTGACCAGCCGGTCTTCCGGAACTGCGCGCGTGCCGAGGAATCGTCCGGTACGGGTGTCGCCGGGGGCCAAGCTGTTAACGTTGACATTGTGAGGACGCAATTGCATGGCGAGGCACCGGGTGTATTCCACCACGGCGGCTTTGGCCGTCGAGTAGATCACCGATGTCTCGTTCCCTTTGAAGGCCGCGATGGAACTGATCGTGATAATCCGTCCGGTCTTGCGGGGCATCATCACTTTCGCGGCTTGCTGGCAAATCAGAATCGTACTTAACAGGTTGCGGTCCAGCACCGCTTTGACATCGATCTCCTTTACTCCCACGGCATCGTTGGGATTCGGCTTGCCTCCGGCAGCGGCGATATCCCCTCCGGCGTTGTGAACAAGGATGTCGACTGGCCCGAGTTCCCGGCCGATCGTCTCCACCACGCGGATCGCATCGGTTCCCAACGTGAGATCACCGAGCACGCGGACACACCGGACGCCGTGCTTTTCGGCAATTTCGCGGGCGGTGTCGGTCAGGGTGGTTCCTTCGCCGAACTCCGCAGGGCCGTTTTCGCGCATGCCGTGAATGCCGACATCGCACCCCAGTGCCGCCAAGCGTTCAGCAAACGCCCGGCCCAGCCCTCGCCCCGCCCCGGTCACCAGCGCCACTTTTCCTGCAAGACTTTTGTCCGTCACAGCGTGCAAACTTTCAAAGCGTTGTCAAACATCAGAAAAACAAGACGGAGCCTGCGGCGACTTCCGCGGCTCCGTCTGTAGGGGGTGATTGTTGATTTCACCCAGCTCAAGTTACCAACCGAGCGACATGTTCGTTTCGATGGCCTTCTGCGCTTCATGCAGGTCGACGCCGGTTTCCTGCATGTAGAGCCGGATCGCATGCAGCTTGTCGCCACTGGCCTTCGACAGGCAGCCACGAGCGCGATCACACGGCTCGCCGATCCCATCCAGTCCGAGCAACCGTTTGGAAATCACCCAGGCATCGTGAGGGCGCTTCGTCACGCGGCGGACTTCTTCCTGCGGGTAATGCTCCCGCATTGTGGACTCGGCCGCCGCCTGGCTGTCCGCCCAGGCGATCATGATGTGCTCCGTTGTTTCCACCTCAAACAGCGCCATGCGTCACCTCGACCTTCGGAAAAGGGATTCGGTCGGCGAAACTCCACGCGGACGGTTGCAAGTATACCCACGGCGAATCCGCCTCGTCCATCTTTCTGCCGGAGGGGATTTTCGGTTTGATAAACGAGCCGGGTGAACTTCCTTGAGACGTCTTCGCTTGAACCTGTGCGCAGTTTGCCGGACGATCACGTGCTCCCTTGGAGATGAAACCGTTATTGAGTCACGATCCTGAAGGATCATGACGTCCACTCACTCACAGCCGCCGAGAAATCCGCGGCAATGAAACGGAACGAGGTCTGTCCGTGCTGAATGACGCGCTGTTCTCCGCACCGGGCGGCGCGATCCAGGGGACCGACCCCGTTGTTCAGGAGACTCACGGATGGGGGCGTATCGTTCGTGTCATCGTATGGATCGTTGGCCTGGAAATCGCCGTGTATGGCGAAGGAACACGCCTCCGTGAGCGGCTTCTGAATCTCGCCACGACCGGCTGGTGGATCGGCGATCCCGATCCGGATGCGACGTTTTTCCTGCCGATCCTCCTGTTGGCTCCGTTCTGCTTTCTCTTTCCGCTGTCTGGTGGCGACGTCATCGCTTGGTTTCCCGTCGCATGGCGGCAAACGTTCCGCAAGTGGGCGACCGCCAACCATTTCTCCGGACGACCGTGGAGCATGGTTCTGGGTGTATCGCTGCTTTCGCTCACCATGTCGTGGATTACTTCGCAGTATGAATTACCCGGAGTGCCGGGCAAGACGTTTGGAGAACTGGGGCCGTATGTCCATGACGAATTCAGCTATCAATTCCAGGCGGAAACCTATTTGGCCGGGCGTCTCTCCTGGCCGGGAGTGCCGCGCGCCCGAGAGTTGTTTCACCGGATGCATGTGCTCAACGAGGAGCACTTTGCCAGCCGGTATTTTCCAGCGACCGGCGCGTGGCTCGCGCTCTTTGTGGCCCTCGGCTTCCCGATCGGAGCCTCGTGGCTGGCGGGGATGCCGACAGCGAGTCTGGCAGCGATCATCACCCGGAAGACACACGGCGAGACCGCGGGTTGGCTGGCAGGAATTCTGGTCGCCACCGCACCTGGACCGTGTCTCTTTAACAATCTCCTGCTGGCCCACGGTCCGACACTCGTGGGACTCATGGTCTGTTTATATTGTTTCCGCTCGCTCTTCGATCAACTTTCAATTCGACAGGCTTTTGGGGCAGGCAGTGGGCTGACGCTGGCCATGTTGTCACGTCCGTTGACAGCAGCCAGCGTGGCGTTGCCGTTCGGAGTCTGGTGGTGGTGGAACGGCGTTGTGATCCCCTTCCGCCGTGGGGAACGGCCCACTCAACAGTGGTGGCAAGCCACGATGGTGATGGGGGCACCGTTGCTGGTCAGCTTTGCCATTCTTGCAGGTCAGAACGCGGCGATCACGGGGAATATCTTCGAGACACCTTACTCCCAATACAATCGGCTATACACACCGCGGCACGTGCTGGGGTACCGCGCATCGGACACGATCGAATTGCCGCCGGAGCACCGTTATCTGCGGGAATATGACGAGTGGGCCAAGCCGTTAACCTGGACCTTGGCATGGTCGAATCTGAAGACGCGCCTCAAGGAGAGCCTGAAGTGGTCGTTGGGATTGATTCCCCTGGTGATGGGGGCGGTGTTCTTCCTGCTAACGTGGAGGCAGCAGGCGGCATTTGATCGACTGTTGCTGATGTCGATTGTTTCATTGCACTTGGCCCACTTTCCGTATTGGCTGTCGGGAATGCTTGGCTATCACTACGTTTTCGAGTCCGGCGTTCTCTGGTTGATGCTATTGGCTGGGGTGATAGTGCATGTCGGCCGTGAAGCTATGACGAATGGGCGAGTGCTCGCTCCGGGCTGGATTGCCGGGATGATCGGGTTGTCATTTCTGGTGAATTTCTGTCGCATTGCCCCCGGCACAACCGTGCCGCGAGTGATTACCGGGATTCGTAGTGTGACGCACGTCGCTGAACGATTCGAACGGTTCCGGAACTGCCTGGTGAATGCCGACGTGCGCCGGCCGGCGCTGGTTCTGGTGAAGACGACGCCAGCCGACCTCCATGTCGAATATGTCCGAAATCGTCCACCGTTTGATGGCCCGTTGCTCGTCGGCCGGTACCGTCCGGATGTTTACTCCGATGCTGAGGTCCTGCGGCTGTTTCCGGAACGGACGGTCTATCTCTACGATAGTGCGGACGCCACTCTACACGCGCTGACTAGCCCGCCCGTCGGTCAGCCGTAAAAGCCTGTTTGTTCTGGAACGTTTCCGGAGTGATCTGCTGACTTCCACACATACCAGCGAATTCCCGCTGTTCGAGTTTCCGTTGTGACGCCAATACTGCCGGGACAGTCCCCACACGCTGAGCGCCGCTGCTGGCTGGTCCTGGTGGGGCTGATCCTGCCGATGCAGTCGCTGCTGCTCGCATGGTTGGCGTGCCGGTATTCACCGACGTCGGATGAGTGTGCCCATCTGGCTGCGGGAGTGCGGGTTCTTTCCACGGGAGACTTCGATCTCTATGCGGTGAATCCCCCGCTGCCCAAAGTGTGGGCCGCGCTACCGGTGATGTTGGAATCACCGCGGGTCTCATGGAAGGCGATGGATCCCAATCCCGCGTTGCGGAAAGAATGGAACGTCGGCCAGGAATTCATCTGGGCGAACAGCACGCGCTCACTGTGGCTCTTCGTACTGGCCCGCTGGGCGTCGATCCCGTGGGCCTGGCTGGGCCTGTTTCTCTGCTTTTTCTGGGCACGAGAACTCTATGGAAGTCTCGCCGGCCTGGCAGCGGCGGGGTTGTGGGCATTCTCACCGGCAATCCTGGCGAATGCGGCTCTGGTCACTCCGGACATTCCCGCGACCACAATGGGCCTCGCAGTGCTCTACGCCTTTCGGCACTATCTCCACAAACCAACGTGGAAGCGAACCGTGTTGGTCGGCGGGCTGTTGGGAATCGCCGAACTGACCAAAATGACGCTGTTGCTGCTCTACCCGCTGTTGGGATTGCTGCTGGCAGTTTCAATCGGGTCGACACGTCGAACCGAACGGCATACCGCGCGCCGGCTGAGTGAATTCGCCGCCTGTGTTGTTGTCAGTCTGATCGTGTTGAATGCCGGTTATCTTTTTCACGGCACCGGTCAGCAACTCGGAGATCGGGAGTTCTATTCGGAGACGCTGGGCGGCGTCCGTGAGGACTGGAACACCCCCGGCAACCGCTTTCGTGGCACCGTGATGGGAAATATCCCGCTCCCCTTCCCCGCGGCCTACGTCACCGGCCTCGATCTCCAGAAGCGGGATTTCGAAGGGCACTGGCGGCCGATGTATTCCTACCTGCGTGGCCATCAGCAACTCGGCGGCTGGTGGTACTATTACCTCTATTGCCTGTTGGTGAAGGTCCCTGTGGGGACTTGGGTGCTGTCACTGGCCGCGGTGGCAAGCCTCACCACGACCAGCAGTGCTGCCTCCGCAAAGCGCTGGCGCGAAACGGCCCTGCTCTGGCTGCCGCCGCTCTTGCTCTTCGGCTTTGTCAGCACACAGACCGGTTTCTCCCGGTACTACCGTTACATCCTTCCGGCGGCGCCATTCGTAATGATCGGTCTGTCGCGAGTGTTCTCTCCGTGCGTCTGGCAACGCCGGCCTTGGGTCACATGGCTGGGAACATCGGGTATGGTGAGCATGATTGTCGCCAGCCTGTGGGTTTATCCCCACTCGATCGCGTTCTTTAATCTCCCGTCGGGTGGCCCAGCCAATGGACACTGGCACTTGCTCGATTCCAATGTCGATTGGGGCCAGGATCTCTACTGTCTGCGGGACTGGATCAACCAGCATCCGCAACGCCGTCCGGTCTATGTGGCGTACTCCGGCGTGTTTGACCCGCGTGTGATGGGGATCAAAAACGTCCTGTCCGCAGAATCGGACGGGGAAAACTCTCAGCAATTCCCTCCGGGCTGGTATGCTATCAGCGTGAATCACCTCCATGGCTACGACAATCCGGAGGGGCGGTTTACACACTTCCTCAAATTGGTCCCGGTCGATCGCACAGGATATTCCATCCTGATGTATCACATCACGGAAGGCAGCCCATGATTCGGTTCCGAGCGCTACGGAACTCGACGAGTTCACGTCACCATCATTCGACAGCTTCGACTGAACGGATCTGTTGGCGGGGTTTTACGATCGTCGAACTGCTCGTCGTGATCGCCGTGATCGGGATGCTGGTCGCCATCGGTTTGCCGGCGGTAATGAATGCGCGCGCGGCCGCCCGGCAAGTGGCCTGCATGAACAACCTGCGGCAAGTGGCCCTCGCTCTGCGCGGCAATGCCGAAACCATGCAGCGGTTTCCAGCAGCGGGGCTTTTTTCCGCCACCGGTCCCGACCAGTACCACAGTTGGGTGACGGAGATTCTTCCGCTCCTCGATCAGGAACCCCTCTTCAAGCAATACGATTTTTCCAAAACCTGGGACTCAGCAACCAACAAAGCCGTGGTTTCCACTTCATTGCCAGTGTTGATTTGCCCAGACGATGTTTCAACAGAATTGGGGCGCGGGAACTTATCTTACGCCGTGAATTGCGGCTTCGGCTGGACGGTTCCGCTCGATTGCCCCTCGACTTTGCATGCCACGGGGCCGACAACCGCCACCATTACACCGCTGGACTTCAACGGCAACGGCGTGATTTGCCCAGTGGATCCCGCCACTGACGGCGTGCTGACCGATGCAAAATTGATGGAATCGCTGGGAATGTTTTTCGTCGAAAACTGGCCGATGGGCACTGGCACGGTCCGACACCATCGGCTTGGCATGCTCGACGATGGGGAAACGCAAACCATCATGCTTGCGGAAAATCTTCGCTCCGGTTACGACCCGGTCACCGGTTCCGGCTGGGGCAGTCCGGACATTCGGTATGTCGGTTTTATGGCGAGCGGTTATATCTGCACGGACAGCCGCTGTGATACCGGCAATGTCGACTACACTCGCACCAATCTGAAAGATGTCGCACCGTACAATGCCGAGGCGCTGAACGCCGCATTGAAACTTCCGGAAGGCCTCGCGCCGTGGCCGTCATCGCTCCATGTTGGTCGGATTTACGTTGCTTTCTGCGATGGCCGCGTCCATCCGCTGTCGGATCAAATTGATGGCCGCGTTTACGCCGCATTGTTGTCGCCGAACGGATCGCGCATCACTGGCCCACTGGCTCAACAGATCTTATCGAGCAGTGATTTCTAACAATTCATGACGCATCTGTGATTGTTGAGACCGCTCGATTCGACATAGCCGGCTTGGGATCGCGATGGCCACACATTGGTATTACCGCAGCGGCGACGTCGATCAGGGACCGGTTGCCTTTTTGCGACTTGCGGAACTGGTCAACGAAGGTGTTCTCGATGCCGAGAGCCTCGTCAAAGACGAAAAGTCGCTGAAGTGGCGGCGTGTCGAAGACGTGGAAGGGCTCGTCGCACAAGCCCGGCGATTACGAGAGTCGCCTGTTCCCGCATCGGCTTCGATCACTCCGGTCACCGTGCGCAGCAAGTCGAAACGGCGTATCGAAGATGAACCACCGTCGTCGGAGTCCGATTCCCGACCGTGGGGGGCGTACATCGGCATTGTGCTGATTGTGAGCGCGGTTGCCACGGAAGTCTGGTGGGTCTGGCCGCGAACTCCGGAGCGGTTTCCTGAGGCGAAGCCGGTCACGTTGCAGTTCGATACCCCCAGCCGATTGAAGCAAATGGCTCCGCGGTCGCGGAAAGATCCCAAGCGGCTTTTGGAACCAGTTGGCCCCCCCGTGCGCATTCCCGGATTGGAAGGGGTCCTATGGGCGAAGAACCCGACACTCACTCCCGATCTGCTGACCATCGCCTACGTGAGTTGGGGTGGTGAAGAATCACGGGACGATCTGTTCCTGTCAGAACGAACGTCCGTGGATCAACCGTTTGGGCCCCCGGTGAAGATCGCGAGTTGTTCCGGACCGAAACGCGAGATGTTTCCTTCACTGTGGAGTGACGGATTGCGTTTGATGTATTGTGAAGAAGCAGCACCGTCGCGCTTGATGGTTGCGACACGGACCGAACGTGGCAAACCGTTCGATCCTCCGCAACAATTGATCATCGAAAAACTGCCACAGGACTTACCACAACTGGACAAGCCGCAATGGCTCACCACGGAAGAGGTTTGCTTTACAGCATCCAGTGGCGACAACGAACACCGCGGCCATTTCTTGGCACGTCGCAAACCGGGGGGAAACTCGTTCGTAGTGGTGGGACAATTGGGACTCGCTAATCCCTGGCATCGGTATGTGCTGACGTCTAACCGGCGACGGGCGTATTTTCTAAATGCCGAAGGCCTCGGTCTGACCATGCAGGCACCGAAGATTTCGCAATTCACCACACCGGAATTGTGGTTGACCGCAGAACAGTTAGGTCCGGAACTGACGAAATCCGACGATACTCTCTGGATCTCGCCCAGCGAAGATACGATCGTGTTCTGCTCACAAGGTCACGAGACCCCTGACAGCCGCGACCGCTATCTGTGGATGCTGCGACTCGATTAGCGATCGTAATCTGTCATCACGCCAGGATTTCGTGAATCACATGTCCATGGACGTCGGTCAGACGGCGATCGATTCCGTTGTGACGAAACGTCAGCCGTGTGTGGTCGACTCCGAGCAAGTGGAGCAGTGTTGCATGCAGATCATAGCACCACGTCTTCCCTTCGACGGCCTGGTAGCCGAACTCATCACTTTGACCGTGGCTGACACCGCCACGAATCCCGGCACCGGCGAGCCAGGTGACAAACGAGCCTCCGTTGTGGTCGCGCCCGGTTGCCCCTTGCGTGAACGGCATGCGGCCGAACTCCGTCGTCCAGATCACAAGCGTGTCGTCGAGTAGTCCACGCTGGGCCAGGTCCTGCAATAATCCTGCGATCGGTTTGTCGACCTGCTTGGCAATAAACGGCAGTTCGTTGGGAATATCGTTGTGGTTATCCCAGTTCTTCGACGCCCCACCCATGCCGCTCCAGACTTGAACAAATCGCGTGCCGCGCTCGATAAGCCGGCGAGCAATCAAGCAATTCCGGCCAAAGGGCGCCGTGATTTCGTCGTCGAGCCCATAGGCCGCATGTGTGGTCGCGGTTTCGTGCGTGAGATCGAGCACCGCCGGAGCACTCAGTTGGAGTTGTGCAGCAAGTTCATACGAAGCCATCCGCGCATCGAGGCGGGAATCGCCGGGATGGTCCTGCCGATGCTGTTCGTTGAGCTTCGCCAGCAGATCGAGGCTGGCCCGTTCACTGACTGATGTAATCTGCGTCGCAAACTCTGGTGCGCGGATGTGAGCGATCGGCACCGGCGCGTTGGGGCGAACAATCATCCCGGCATGCGCCGCCGGTAGAAATCCGGACGAAAAGTTGCCGGTGTTGTTGTAGGGCAGCCCACGATGATCGGGCAGGACGACGAACGCCGGGAGTTCATCAGTCAGCTTGCCCAGCCCATAAGAAATCCACGCACCGACGCACGGAAAACCCGGCAGGACGAACCCGGTATTCTGCATGTAACTGCCGGGGCCATGCACGTTGGTCTTCGACGCCATCGCCATCAGGAATGCCATGCGGTCGACCTGACCCGCCATGTGCGGGAAGACACTCGTCACCCACCGGCCACATTCGCCGTGCTGCTTCCACTCGAATGGCGATTTCATCATCGCCCCGGGAAGACTCGTTGCCGCGGCCGTCACACCGACATCGACTTTCTCACCGTGGCGACGAATCAACTCGGGCTTGTAGTCGAACGTGTCCATCTGGCTTGCGCCGCCATTCATGAAAAGCTGAATGACGCGTTTGACCTTGGCCGGGTGATGCAAGCCTCCGTTGAGTGGCGTGGACCGTGGTGCTGTGTCTTCCGCAAGCAACTGTGCCGCAGCGAGGGATCCGAAGCCACCGCCGACTTGGGACAACCAAGCACGGCGTCCTAAGCCACGACGAGCCGGAAGCATGAGCGACGGATGCATGGCATCTCCCGTGGAGGAATTCGCCATCACAGACGCTTCCGGCTCATTGGAATTCATGATCGTCAATCCACAAACACGAACTCATTGCTGTTCATCAACACCCGGACGAAATTCCCCAGACCGTGTTGTTGCACGTACTCCGTAAACACCGTCTGTTCTTCGGGACGCGGATCCCGCAGCAACAGCCGGCGGCAGACTGCCGTCACTTGAGCTTCGATGGGAATAGGATGGACGGCAACTCGTTCGGCCAGTCGTGTCGACTGCCGGACCAGCAGCTTGTCGTTGAGCAAGGCCAACGCCTGCAGTGCCGTGAGTGATTCGTTCCGACGCGGCGTGAGCTGTGAAGCATCGGGACAATCCAGCGCGTCCATATACGGATCGGGGATCGTCCGGAACAGAAACCGATACACACTGCGACGGGAAAACGCGGGATTGTCGACATCGAACCCGGCGTAATCCACGTTGGGCGTGACATGGGCGCTCGGAGTTTGCACGAATTGTCGTACCGACGGCCCTCCCATGCGGTCATCCAGCGATTCCGATAATCGCAGCAGGGAATCGCGGATTGTCTCCGCATCGAGTCGCGTTCGCACCATGCGCCACAACCAACGGTTGTCGGCATCAACCGCTGCCGCATCCTCTCGATATTGTGATAACTGGCGATACGTCCGACTGGTGACCAGCAACCGATGCAGCGATTTCAATCCGACATCGCGGTCTCGCAGTTCACATGCCAACCAGTCGAGCAGTTCCGGATGCGACGGTGCAGACCCAAGTCGTCCGAAATCACTTGGTGTGTCAACCAAACCGCGGCCGAAATGTTGCTGCCAGATCCGATTGGCCATCGAACGCCAGGTCAGTCCGTTTGCGGGATCAGTCAACCATCGGGCCAAGGCGGCGCGACGGAGTCCGTCATCGGCCGTGTTCGGATCAAACCGTGACGGTAACCCGGCCAGCATCGACAACGCACCGGGGTGAGCTACTTCAAGCGGTTCCGTGACATTCCCCCGCTTCAGCACATGGATCGGTCGCGGTTGGGGCGACGGCTTGAAACCACCATCCGGTTCGAAGCGGTTACTGCCGGAGTAGACCCGTTGCAATGCCGGCAACTGGGCGAGTTCATCTTTCCACGTCTGTTCGAGGAATGCCGTGGCAAGTCGCAATCGGTCATCATCGGTGCGATCAGCGGCAGGCTTGTTGATCGCCGCGCGGACTTCGGGGGGAAGTTTGTCCTCACCGGATAGCTGCGGAACATCGTCGTTGGTCACCTGCACGCGCCAGCGTCCGATCAAGTGTCCGCGGCCGTGGACCTGATGCAGCTCAAACCGCAGTTGGGAGCCTGGTGGCAAAGTCACACGTTCTTTCAAACGGAACACGGCCCGGTGAGTTTCCCCCACGCGCGGATAGATGCCCCAGGCGGTGCCGGCGTTGCCATCCAGCGCGTGACTGATTGTCCAACCGTCCTGATTGAAGTCCGCTTCTGCAGTGGCAATGTCGAGCTTCCGCATCGTCAAGGGTTGAGCCGAGTCGATGAGATACACAGCAACTTCGTTGAGATGCAGGTTGCCGTTGTCCTGGCGACCGGGACCCTTCATCGGCAGCATCGGATCACTGAAGACTTCGAGTTGCCAGCCGGTAATTGAATCCAGTTCCGTGGACGCCGTGCATTCGTAAATGTCGGTCTCTGGGCGTGAGCCGTTTGCGAGATACGAACCATCGTCCATGCGGGTCAGCGTCGATCCCTGCCGTGCAGCAACGGATTGAACGTCGAGCGCATTCCAGCGTTTTGCCGTCGTGGCAAGTTGTGCGGCCCACGTTTGCACGCGCGCTTGCAGTTCTGCGTCCAGCAGCGTGGGATCTCGACTTGTTACACGTGCCGGTAATCCTGCGAGTTGCTGTTCGAGATTGGCGCGGCGTTGGGCAACTTTCGGATCGGGATCATACGCCCGTTGGCCTTTGTCCGTTGCGGCAAACACCGCTTGCAGCGCGTAGTAATCATCCTGCGAAATCGGGTCGAACTTATGATCGTGACAGCGCGCGCAATGAACGGTCGTGCTGGTGAAGGTCGACATGACCGTGGTGATGATGTCATCGCGGTCGATGTACCGCGCGATCTGTCGGTCGACCGTGTCATCGCGGATATCGCGCAGTGAACTCTCATCCCAGGGTCCCGCCGCCAGAAAACCGGTTGCGACCAACGCCCAGGGGTTGTCTGGTTCGAGGGCATCCCCAGCGACCTGTTGTTCCACGAACCGACGATAGGGCAGATCGTCGTTGAAGGCCCGAATCAAATAATCCCGGTACGGCCACGCATTCTCGCGCGGACGGTCTTGGTCGTGGCCATGCGTTTCGGCGTAATGGACGAGGTCCATCCAGTGCCGCGCTTGCCGTTCACCGTAACGTGGATCACTGAGTAACCGGTCGACGAGTCGTTCGTAGGCATCCGGTGACGCATCGGCCACAAATGCTTCGACTTCTTCCGGCAGCGGCAGCAGACCGTGAAGATCGACCGACAGCCGACGGTACAACGTGCGGCGATCGGCTTCCGGCGAACTACTCAATTGATGCTGCAACAATCTCGCGGCCACGAAGGCATCAACGGGTGATTCGTTTTCCAACTGAGGCAATGTCGGCAGCAGCGGACGAATCAACGGACGATACGCCCAATGTTCCGGCCAGTTCGCGCCTTCGGCAATCCAGCGCCGCAACAGGCCGACTTCGCCCGCCGAGAGCGTCGGCCCTGTCGGCGGCATTTTCTCGTCATCGGTGGCCGAGACACGCCGCAGGAGTTCACTCGACTCTGGATTCCTAGGCACGATCGCTGCATGACCGGAGGCCAACGTCTTGTACGCTGCTTCACGACTCGTCAGCGACAACCCGCCTTCCGGTCCTGCGGCCCCGTGGCATTTCAGGCACTTTTCCGCAAGGATCGGGGCAATCTCGTGGTCGAAGTCCACCGGTTCGGCTGCGAACAGAGGCAGGCATGAGGTTGTCAACAGCAACAAGAACGCGTGAAATGCCCAACACTGTTCGGAGCGCAAGTGGCGGAAGCGATATGGAGCGTGTACCGGCCATCGCTTGCGCGTTGGAGGATGACGTTCGGTGACCGCGGGTTTCATCAGCATTCGTTGATTCTTGACGATTACTCCAGACCGTGCAACCGCAGATCGACTCCGTCTTCGTCGTCTTCTGGCGAAAGTCCGGCTGAGCGGTTACAACAGACAGAGGTTCGACGTCCTCCGGGAGTCAGGCGTTATGAGTTGGTTCGGCGGCAAAGATTGGAACATCATCGCCATCATTTTCGAGAAGCGCGATCTGTATCGCGTCAACGGAAATCGAAGCAAAGGGGGCGATGCGGTGAAAAGCCGCGACGGTGCCAAGAAACACGAGCGTACACTGTTCTGGGCTGTTTTCGATCAAAAACGGTCCTTTATCGAAGGGGACGTCGGGGCAGGATCACACCTCGCGCCTGAGGCGGTGATTCAAAAGCTCAAGCGCGAACTGCCGACGAATCAAACCGTCATGCATATCCTCGGACTTCTCGAAAAGGGCGAAACGGCCATGGCCGCCAAGCCGTTGGCATGGACGGGATATCCCAAGGCCGAAATGTTCGGCGACGAATCAACGTAATCCATCGCATGCGTATGCCATGGCCGTGTCGGCCGTGTGACGTCGCACAGCGTGTTGAACCTTTCACACGGCCGAAGCCGCCGTGGCACACCGATTTTCCCTACAAGAGTGACCCGTGAGCCGACCTGCCCATATTCCTGCTGACTTACCGCCGCCGAGTGCCAATTTGACGGAAGGCTGGCATTGTCTCCACATTTATTACCGCATTGATCCGGCCGCGTGGAATGCGTTGTCGACGGACCAACGTCGTGCTGGTTGTGAAGCCGTGGCGCACTTGCTGGATCCACAACGGCCGGGGGCACCACAACGAATTCAAACCTCGGTGATCTCGGGGCACAAAGCCGACTTCGGCGTGATGGTGATGGACCCGGATCCATTGCTGATCGACGGAATTCGTCAGGGTCTGCGGAACAGCCCCTGGGGTGTGGCGCTGGTCCCGACGTATTCGTTTGTTTCGCTGACGGAAATCTCGGAGTACGTGCCGACCGTCGAGCAGTATTCGGCCCGCCTGCAACACGAAGGAACCGCCAGCACCGACCCGGCCTATGCGGCCAAGGTGCGGGCGTATGAAGCTCGGCTGCCAATGATGAATAAGCAGCGGCTGTATCCCGATTTTCCTGATTGGCCGGTTGTCTGTTTCTACCCGATGAACAAAGCCCGGAATCCGCACGCCAACTGGTATCAATTGCCGTTCAGTGAGCGGTCAGCATTGATGGCGGAACATGCCACCAGCGGGATCAAGTTTGCGGGGAAAGTTTCCCAGTTAATTACGTCATCGACGGGGTTAGATGACTGGGAATGGGGCGTCACGCTGTGGGGCCGGAATCCGCTCTACATTAAAGACATCGTTTACACGATGCGATTCGACAACGCGTCCGCCCGCTACGGTGAGTTTGGTCAGTTCTTCGTGGGCTACGTGAAGGAACCGCTCGCCGCATTTGAACATTTGCAGCTCACGTAGTGTGCTCGCAAAGGCCGAATGGGTCGCGTGAAAGCACTTTATAGTTTCTGTGGGAGCGGCATTCAGACGCTGTTTCTCACAAGCAGCGCCTGATATCCACCGTCGCCGTCTGACGAGGGAAGCTTCTGGTCGGCTTCGAGAAGTTTTGCCCCGGGATGCAGCGCAACAAACCGGGCGATTCGGTCAGCGTTTTCTTCCGGTTCAATGCTGCACGTCGAGTACAGCAACCGGCCGCCGATGCGCAGCCGCGACCACGCATCGGACAGGAGATTCGCCTGCTGTTGGACGAGGTCGTCGATGTCCCGCGGCTGCAATCGCCAGCGGGCTTCGGGGCGACGGTGCAGCACGCCGGTGTTGGAACAGGGAACATCCAGCAGGATGGCATCGAACGGACCGTCGGGCAGCAACGTGCCGTCGGTCTTGATGAATTTTCCGTGAATCGACGTGAGGCCCAGTCGTTTGGCGTTCTCGTCGATCCGCGTCAGTCGTTCAAAATCGACGTCGGTGGCGACGATCTCGCCGTGGTCGTCCATCAATTCGGCAAGGTGCGTGGTCTTCGTTCCTGGCGCGGCACACACATCCCACACGCGGTCGCCCCCATTCGGGGCTAACCGGACGGCGGCCTGCATGGCGGTCAGGTCCTGTGGAGTGAAATCCCCGGCTGTAAACCCCGGCAGTTGGGGAATGGCTGGTCCTTCCAACAATCGCAACGCATCCGGATGTTCGGCGACCAGTTCGACCTGTGCTCCCGCCACCGTGAAGCGCTCAGCCAATGCGGCGGGCGTGGTGCGACGCCGGTTGACCCGCAGATAAGTTTGCGGCGCGGTGTTGGATGCCGCAGCAACGGCGTACAACTCCACGTCGTTGAATCGTGCCGCCCAACGGTCCGTTAACCACCTTGGCAAGCTGAAGGCGGTGGCGACATAACCGGCGCGATCCGTTTCGGGACTCGGAAATACCGCTTCCGTCAGCCGACGGTATTGTCCCGCCACCAGCGGCAAGGCATTCGTAGCGGGAACATCGGTCCGTTCTTCCGTACAGAGCCGGCCGATGCTCCGCAGCACGCCGTTCGCGAATTTCGTCCAGCGATGAAAATTGAGCGACTTGGTCAACTCGACGACTTCGTTCACCGCGGCGTAATCGGGCACGCTGTCGAGAAATGCGAGTTGATACGCACCGACAGACAGCAACGTCTGCAACGACGGTTCCAGCGATTCCAGCGGCCGATTCAGCACCGATTGCAACAGGACATCTAGCGTTGCCTGCCGTCGCACCACACCGCAGACAAGTTCCGTCACCAGCCCCCGTTTGGCTCCCGGCCAATTGAACCGTGAGAATGCGGCATGCAGACGGTCCTGCACCCACATCTGCGTTTCTCGATACTCATCGAGTTGGCGGAACGCGAATTCGAGGGCGTTCTGTGGACGAAGAGCGAGCGGAGCCGAGCGCGGCGAATCGTTCCCGTCCGACGAACGTTGCGGGCGGGGAAAATCACCGGGACGGTTCACACAACTTCTCCAAATCGCGGAAAAACTCGGGGTAAGTCTTCGCCGTGCATTGCGGATCGGCGATGCGAATCCCCGGACATTTCAGGCCCACCAGGGCAAAACTCATCGCCATGCGGTGGTCATCGTAGGTTTCGACGAGGGCGGGCTGCACCGGTCCCGGATAAATCGTCATCCCGTCCGGATGTTCGTCCGCGCGAATCCCCAGGCGTCGCAGTTCGGTCACCACCGCGGCAACGCGATCGGTTTCTTTGAGCCGCATGTGGGCGACGTGTCGGATCGTTGTTGGCCCTTCCGCAAAAATCGCCACGGCGGCGAGCGTTTGGGCGGTATCGCTGATGGCATTCATGTCGACATCAATGCCGCACAAGGGCCCGCCGTGAACCGTCAGGCTGTTGGGACCCCGTTCGATTCGGCACCCCATCCGTTCGAGAACATCAACGAACCGGACATCTCCCTGCAACGCGAATTCGGAAAGTCCCTCGACGGTCACACTGCCGCCGGTGATCGCCGCGGCGGCAAAGAAGTAACTGGCGGCCGAGGCGTCGGGTTCGATGTCATACTGCCCCGCGCGATACGGTGCCGGGCTGGTGCGATAACGCCCGGGTTGTGTCGTATCGACCGTCACGCCGAAACGAGCCATTACTCCGAGCGTCATGTCGATGTACGGTTCCGACACCAGCGGCCCGGAGAGGCGGATTTCGATCGGTCCGCGGGCTTGCGGCGTGACCATCAGCAGCGCACTGAGAAACTGGCTGGAGCGCTGCGTCTCCACGACCGTTTCGCCGCCGGGCAGACCGTTCGCCGTAACGACCACCGGCGGGCAATCGGTCCCCGCTTCACAGCGCGTGTCGGCACCGAGGTGATTCAGTGCGGCGAGCAGGTCGGCAATCGGCCGTTGCCGCATGCGCTCATTGCCATCGAGACGGTAGATGCCGCTTCCAGTCGCACACATCGCCGTGAGAAACCGAATGCTGGTCCCGCTGTTTTCGAGGTACAAATCGGCCTGTGTTGCCGGAATGCGACCGCTACATCCAGAGACGTGGATCGTCGTCGGCTCATTGCCGGGGGTGACGCTGATCCCAAGTCGGCCCAGGCTGTCGATCATGACCGCCGTGTCGCGACTGTGCAGAATCCCGCGGAGCGTGGACACGCCATCGGCCATTGCCGCGATCAACAGCGCCCGATTCGTAAGACTCTTCGATCCCGGCGGGCGGATGGCCCCCCGGATCGGGCTGCAAACGGGGCGGATTTCAACGAATTCGGTCATGACAACTCGGGGACTGGTTCCACGCATCTCGAAAGGGAAAGCATACCGAATTCCATAGAATACTCGATTTCCTACTCCGTTCCCAATCGGCTGACGGACAAAGTCATGATCGGTGGTGCATCTGAGGTTTGGTGGTGAATATTCAGCGATGAGCAGCACTCTTGACCCCGACAGGGGTCACAGACGGTAGCCGGTGGTCGCAGCGCAGCGGAGACCACCGGAAAGCGACCGAAGGAACGCCGCATCCTGAAGGGATGCCAGAACGAATGGCAACTCGATATGAAATATCTGGCACGCCCTCCGGGGTGCGTTCGATTCATCCCGTTCCTCCGGTGGTCTTCGCTGCGCTCCGACCACCGGCTACCGTCTGCGATCCCTTCGGGATCAATCGCCTGCCGGACCATTTTTCCACCGTTTCCCGGATGCACCCGATCGTCTTGCCTTCACTCCAGCACTTGTAGACAGCAGCAAAAGCCCGGCATTTCAGAAAATGCCGGGCTTTTCCGTCGGTTGTGTTGCCGTCTCTTAACACTTGGCACTCGACACTTGCCCCAATTTGGTCTCGGCAAGCCCTACGCCGCTTCCAGATGGCGACGGATCGCGTTCCGTGGTACGGTTTGTGGTTCAATTCCTCGCGAGAAAGCGACTGGTTCGATGCCCCTCTTCCGGATTCGCCGCCGCTATTCGTTGCAGAAATCGCTGCGCCGATTGTTCACGGTGCTGATCGACCGGGTGGAAAAAGAGCTGACGCTGACACCGGTGCCACCGACGGCGGTGCATGAATCGCGGAAATCCGTGAAGCGTCTGCGGGCGCTGGTCTCGCTGGTGGCCGCCGATATGGGGGACGAAGCCTCCCAGTTTGATCGCACCCTGCGGGATATCAACCGCACTCTGTCGGCGACACGCGATGCGTCCGTAGCCCTCACGACACTCGACCATCTCGCCCTCGCCGCGGGTGACGGCATGGCCAGCGATTTCGCCGTCTGCCGGGCTGCATTGGATCGGCGACTCGCCCACCTGGCCGAACAACCGCTGGACATCCACCGGGAAGTTCTGACGCCGTTGCAGCGTTTGCAGCGACGCTGGAAGAAATGGGACTGGCAGGGAGATGAATGGACGCTGCTGGAGCCGAATCTCCGGCGGACCTACCGCGATGGTCGGCGGATGTACCGGGAAATCACGCTGGGAGCACCGGCAGAAGTCTTGCATGATCTGCGAAAACGGGTGAAAGCGACGCAGTATCACGTTGAATTTCTTATCCCGCTCGCACCACAACGGATGCAACCGGAACACGACGACTGGGAGCGGCTGGCCGACGTGCTCGGCAATCATCACGACCTCTGGGTGCTGGAAGGCCTGATTCAAACCACGTCCGGCAAAGACCTCCCCCGTGCCACGCGCGGTTTGATTCTCGGTGAAACGCAAGCTGCGGCACGACAATTAGAGCGCCAAATCGCCCGCCTCGCCCCGATTGTGTACGCCGAGCGACCGAAAGCCTTCACGGCCAGAATCGGGGCTTACTGGCAAATCTGGCGGACGCGGCAGGATGACTGACACGCCTTCTATGAAAACGCTGTGGCTACTGCGGCACGCCAAATCAAGTTGGAAGGATGCCTCACTAGCGGATCACGACCGGCCCTTGAAAAAACGCGGCCGCAAAGCCGCCGTTGTCATCGCCGGGGTGCTCGCCGAACAGGGACCGTTTCCGGACGCCGTCCTCTGCTCCACCGCGGTCCGTGCTCGGGAAACGTGGCAAATGGTTTCCGATACGATCGCACCGCAACGAACCGTTCCCAGCGCGGAATACCGGGCAGAGCTGTACCACGCGAGCCCCGAAACGATGCGGGACATCATCGCCGGTTTGCCCGACGATCACACCGCGGTCTTGCTGATCGGTCACAACCCCGGTCTGGAAGAATTCATCTGGGAGATCACCGCGACGGAAACCGAAATTCCCACGGCAGCGCTGGTCAGAATCGATTTTACCGCGGATTCGTGGGCAACCGCGGCGACAACGGGAAAAGGGACGTTAGCGGGTCTCTGGCGACCACGCGAGTTGGAATAGAGGGCATTCAGAACGGACCGGGAGGGCGAAGCTCCCGCTGAGCCGCTGATTGTCCCAGCGTTGTGAAGCACTCGCGGCTCAGCGGGAGCTTTGCCCTCCCATTCGTTGATTCCCTGAAATCAAACCATTTTCCCCGATGCGTTCGCGCGGGTTGGTGTCCGGCCGCCGTTTCTGGTAAGACGTTGAAGCGGAATGACCGCCCGGCGGACCCGAAGCGAGGCGTGCCGCGGTCGAGCGATAAATCAGACACTAAGGATCGTGTGATGAGCGTGGCGATTGCGGCCGTACATGCCCGGGAAATCCTGGACAGTCGCGGCAACCCGACGGTGGAAGTGGATGTCGAACTCGAAGACGGCACGATCGGCCGGGCGGCGGTTCCGAGCGGTGCCAGCACCGGGGCTCACGAAGCCTGCGAACTCCGCGACACCGGCGACAAGAAGCGGTTTCTCGGCAAGGGCGTGAAGAAGGCCGTTGAGAACGTCAACGAACATCTCGCCGACGCGCTGATCGACATGAGCGTCACCGATCAGGCCGGCATCGATAAGGCGATGATCGATCTCGACGGTACCCCGAACAAGTCCCGCATGGGTGCGAACGCGATTCTGGCCTGCTCTCTGGCGTGTGCCCATGCCGCGGCCCGGGTCAGCTTCCTGCCGTTGTTCCGTTACCTCGGCGGAGTCGGCGCGAACACACTGCCGGTCCCGTTGATGAACATCATCAATGGCGGGGCGCACGCTGACAACGGCCTCGATATGCAGGAATTCATGATCGTCCCCGTCGGTTTCACGACGTTCAGCGACGGTCTCCGTGCCGGTGTGGAAGTCTTCCACAACCTCAAGAAAGTCTTGAGCGACCAGGGCATGGCAACGGCCGTCGGTGACGAAGGGGGTTTCGCCCCGGCGTTGAAGACGAACGAATCGGCCCTCGGGGTCATCATGACGGCGATCGAAAAAGCCGGGTACAAGCCGGGCGAGCAGATTCAGATCGCACTCGACTGTGCCGCGACGGAATACTTCGACGCCAAGACCAATATGTACGACCTCGACGGCAAGAAAGTCGACGGCGGCGGCGTGGTCGACATCCTCTCGCAATGGATCAGCAAGTACCCGATCTGCTCCATCGAAGACGGCTGTGCCGAGGACGACTGGGCGACGTGGAAGAAGCTGACCGACGCCATCGGCAGCAAGTGCCAGCTCGTCGGCGACGACCTCTTCGTCACCAACACGAAGCGGCTGAAAGACGGCATCTCGCAAGGGGTCGCCAACAGCATCCTCGTGAAGGTGAACCAGATCGGCACCCTCAGCGAAACCATCGACGCCGTGCAGACCGCGTACAAAAACGGTTACACCGCGATCATGAGCCATCGCTCGGGTGAAACCGAAGACACGACGATTGCGGACCTCGCCGTCGCTCTCAACACCGGGCAGATCAAGACCGGTTCGGCCAGCCGCACCGACCGCATCGCCAAGTACAATCAGTTACTGCGGATCGAAGAGATCCTAGGCACCGACGCGAAGTACGGCGGGACGCTGAAAGCACGATAAGTTTGTAGAGCCATTATGGGCCGGCAACTTCCGATTATTGCCACTCCGTTGGATGAACGGTTGTTGCTGGCCTACGTGCAGACTCTGTCGCCGATTCGTGTTTTTGTTTCGCATGGATCGTCCATCGAGGATCTTTGGATAGACGATTGGGAGCAACGCGATATTCAGGAATTTCAGTTCAAAGTCTGGCTCCAAAACTTTCCGTGGGAACCAGAGTATCGTCAGACTGGTGGACCACAATGCCCGAAGAAGAATGCGGGGCTGTGGTACATTTCCAATTCTCACACGGCCCCCGTTATTGAGATTTGCAGGTCGTGGAAGGGAGGGCTCGGTGAGGGGCGAATCTACTGGGGGAAAGATTTCAGTGCCCCGAATGGTTTGGCCTACGATGTCGATACGTTTTCAAAATGTGTTGATCGAATCTGGAGATGGATTCGTCGCAACGGTCATCGGATGAAATCAGACTACTCGACTCATCCGCCGTACTGCTTACCGGATGGGGTAAATCAAATGAAATTGCTACCTGAAAACCCTTTTAATGGATCTCCAACGGTCGAGTAATCGTAGCGGGGTTTTTGTGACTCTTTAGCCGCGATCAATCGTCCCCAGTGCCCAGCGACTGGGGACTTTTTCGTTGGGAATCCGATGAATCTTCAATCGATTACACTGGGAGACCGCACCCGCGGCCCCCACGTCCTCATCACCGGCGGTGTCCACGGCGATGAATTCGAACCGATGGTCGCGATCCGGCAACTGGCGGCGGAACTCGCAGACCAGCCGTTAAACGGTGCTGTGACGCTGGTCCCCGTCGTGAACGAAGCCGCATTTCGACGCGGCGATCGTGTCGCCGAAGACGGTCTCGATCTCGCCCGCACTTGTCCCGGCCGGGAAGACGGTTCCATCACCGAGCAAACTGCCGCGGCGTTGTCGAAACTGATTCACTCCGCCGATTTCTACATCGACCTGCATACCGGCGGCACGCGCCTGCAGGTGTATCCCCTCGCCGGTTACGTGCTGCACCCCCGGCGTGAAATTCATCTGCGACAACAACGCATGGCCAGCGTTTTCGGGCTGCCGATCGTGTGGGGCACGGATCCGAATTTGAACGGTCGGTCACTCTCCGTCGCGCGGGATGCCAACGTCCCCGCCATCTATGCGGAGTTCCTGGGTGGCGGTGGTTGTGAACCGCGCGGTGTGACGGCGTACGTCCGTGGTTGCCGGAATATTCTGACCGATCTCGACATCCTCGACGGACAAATCGACTTGCCGTCGACCAAACCGTTGCTGATCGAAGACGGGCTCTTCCGTTTCTAGGTGTAGAAACCGAGGAAAAGCGTGCGGATCGTGTTCGCCATGTCGTGGATCTGAGAAACGGTGAACGAGACGGCCATTCCGGCCAGGTTGATGTCGAGGCTCAGCCGGTTCCACAGCGTCGC
>JBGSUN010000227.1:0-7417 GCA_041753475.1 Planctomycetaceae bacterium
CCCGCGCTGATTCCACCGAGTGATGTCGGTTCACACTGTGTAGTTTCAGCGCGGGGCGCGAAACCGCAAGCGAGGTTGGATTCCCTTTTGACAATCCAGGAAGACTGTCAACTCACATGCCCGGTCGCGTCTTTCTTGTTGGTGCGGGGCCGGGGGATCCGGGGTTGCTGACGCTGCGCGGGAAGGCGTGTCTGGAGCAGGCCGACCTTGTGCTGTACGACGGTCTGGTCAACCCGCTGCTGTTGCGACATTCCCATGCGAAGGCGCAGCGGACGTGTCGTGTCGGCGGACCGGGCGAACGGCATCTCGATCAGGCCGAAATCAATCGGGAACTGATCGCCGCGGCGAAGTCGGGCCTGACGGTGGTCCGACTCAAAGGGGGCGATCCGTTTATCTTCGGTCGCGGCAGTGAAGAAGCGGCGGCCCTCGCGGCGGAGGGGATTCCGTTTGAAGTCGTGCCGGGGATTACGGCGGCTACCGGAGCCGCCGTGTATGCGGGAATTTCGTTGACGCATCGCGATCACGCTTCGGCAGTCGCATTCATTACTGGTCACGAAGACCCGACCAAGCCCGAATCGGCAATCGATTATGAAACCCTGGCCCGGTTCCCGGGCACGCTCGTCTTCTACATGGGACTGCATCGCCTGCCACAGGTCGTCGAGCGCCTGATCGCCGCCGGGAAACCGGCATCCACACCTGCGGCGGTCGTGAATCGGGCGACTACACCGCGGCAACGCACCGTCACAGCGACACTGGCGGAGTTACCACAAACGGTCGCCGCGGCAAAACTTTCGCCCCCGTCGCTGGTCATCATCGGCGAATGTGTGAGCGTTCGTGGTCAAGCGAAATGGTTTGAAGATCGGCCGCTGTTCGGCAAAGTGATCGGCATCACGCGGCCGGAAGATCAGGCGGACACGGCGATCGATCAAGCCGTCGCGCTGGGTGCATTGCCGGTCATCCTCCCGACGATTGAGATCGGACCACCGTCGGACATTGCGGCGGTGGCTGCTGTACTGGAGCGGCTCGATCAATTCGACTGGCTGGTTTTCACCAGTGTAAACGGCGTTCGTGGTTTGTTGTCACGACTCTGGGAGCGCGGTGGTGATGTCCGGCGGCTCGGACATCTGAAGCTCGCCGCGATTGGTCCAAGCACGGCGGCGGCACTCCAAGAGTTCTCGCTGCGGTGTGATGTCGTTCCGACGGAGTATCGGGCAGAAACGCTCGCTGACGCAATGTCGCCATTGGTGAGGGATCAGCGTGTACTCTGGGCACGGGCCGATCGGGGCCGCGATGTTCTGCCGGAGCGGTTACTTGCCGCGGGGGCAGATATTGAACAGGTCGTGGTCTACACCAATCGTGATGTGACCGCGTTGCCGCCAGCCGAGTTGGCCATGCTGGAACGAGGTGAGCTGGATTGGATCGGGTTGTCGAGCCCATCGATCGCCCGCAATCTGGCAAAACTGTTGTCACCCGCGGCTCGGCAACATCTCGGGACACGCACGCAACTGTGTGCCATCAGCCCTGTCACCGCCGCCGCTGCGGAGGAAGTCGGGCTGCCGGTGGCAGTCACTGCCACGGCCCACACCTGGGACGGCATCTTCACCGCCATGACACGGGGTTAGTCGCCCCGGTTATGGTCGGTTATCGTCCGACGCCTTGTGGTTTGGTGCTGGCGCGTCGCGTTTCGGCGATATACATCAGGCTGCCGTCCCCGAGGACATCCCGCAACTCGCTTTTCAGTTCGCGCGAGCAAGTCACCTTCATCGAGATCGGCTTCTGGGCGACGAACCGTAACCGGCACGTGGGGTCTTCTTCGTCGAGGGTTTCCACCAGCACGACGACTTCCGATTTGCCCGGGTAGCGTTGCAGAATATCGCGGACGCGGTTCACCACGCGGCCGTCGTGGAAGCCTTTGCGGAACTTGATCGCGAGCTGGCGGGTGAAGTTCTGCTCGGCTTCATCGAGCGACCACATGCTGTCGACGATGACGTTCGGCTCGCGGTTCCGCTTGTCGAGTTTTCCCTTGATGAACCGAATTCCTTCGGCTTCCACCTTGTGGCCGAGGCGGTCGAATTCTTCTGGCCACATGATGCAGCGGACGATGCCGGTCGGATCTTCAAAGTCGAAGTTCACATACTTGCTGTGACCATTGCGGCTCGGCTTCTTCGTCTGGGCTTTTTTGATGGAGGAGATCATGCCGCCGAGGATGACTTCGGTGCCGTCGTCGAGATCGACGAGTTGTTCGCGCTGATGCGTGGCATACGCGGCCAGTTCCGTTGCCACTTCCGTCAGCGGATGCGAGGTGAGATAGAACCCGAACGCTTCTTTCTCATAATTGTTCTTCTCACGCTGCGGCCATTCGGGCATCTCGGGCAGGGCCTGCACACTCGCCGCGGCGGCTTCTTGTGGCGACTGATCTTCGTCATCGCCGCCGAAGAGGTTTTTCTGCCCGCGCTGTTTGTCACGCAGCACCGACGCCGCCCCTTGCACCGCGCGTTCAACAACGGCGAAGAGTTGCGATCGTCGGCCCCCGAAGCTGTCGCACGCCCCGGCTTTGACGAGGAGTTCGAGCACGCCCTTGGTCACCGCTTTCGGGTCGCACCGTTCGGTCAGATTGTAGATGCTCGTGAACGGTCCATTCGCTTCCCGCTCCCTGGCAATCGCTCCGACGGCGCTTTCACCGACGCCCTTGATCGCCCCGAGACCAAACGCGATCTTGTCGCCGCGCACCGTGAATTCGACATCGCTGTGATTCACGTCCGGCGGCAGAATCGTGATGCCCATCCGCCGACAATCATCCAGATGCTCGATGATCTTCTCAGTTTCGCCCATTTCGCAGGACAACAGTGCGGCCATGAACTCGACGGGATAGTGCGCCTTGAGGTACGCCGTCTGGTAAGCCACCGCGCCGTAGGCCGTCGAGTGCGATTTATTGAAGCCGTAGCCCGCGAATTTTTCGATCATGCCAAAGAGTTCGACTGCGGTCTGTTCGGCGAGGGCGTTGGATTTGGCTCCGGCGATGAATTGTTCGCGGTACTTGGCGATCATCTCCAGCTTTTTCTTGCTGATCGCCTTGATGCACTGATACGACTGCGGCAGCTCGATGCCGCCGAGGCGGTTCAGGATCCGCATCACCTGTTCCTGGTAGACCATCACGCCGTAGGTCTCGTCCAGAATCGCGTCCATGATCGGATGGACTTTGGGCAACGGCTGCCGCTTGTTCTTCACGTCGACGTACGTCATCACCATGCCCCCTTCAAGGGGACCGGGTCGGTACAGCGCCGAGGTGGCGATGATGTCGTTGAATTTGTCGGGCCGCATCTTAGTCAGCAGGTCGCGCATCCCGCCGGACTCAAGCTGGAAGATGCCCTTTGTTTCGCCGCGTTGCAGCAGAGCAAACGTCTTCTTGTCATCGAGCGGCAGCTTCACCGGATCGATGTCGACGCCCTGGTGCTTCTTCACGTTCTTGACGGCTTTGTCGAGAATCGTGAGGTTGCGCAGGCCCAAAAAGTCCATCTTGAGCATGCCGGCTTTTTCGACGGTCGGACCTTCCCATTGGGTCACGATGTCGGTCTTGCCGGAGATCGTTTGCAACGGCACGTATTCTTCAATGGGGCGATCACTCACCACCACCCCGGCGGCATGCGTCCCCGCGGAACGGGCCAGGCCTTCCAACTGAATCGCCATCTCCAGCAGTTCGCGGACCTGCGGATCGGTGTTGAAGGCTTCCTTGAGTTCCGCACTCTTTTCGATGGCCTCCTTGAGTTCGATGTTGAGTTCATCGGGGACCATCTTCGCGACTTCATCGACGCGCTTCAGCGGCACCGACAAGGCGCGACCGACATCACGGATAGCCGCTTTGGCTTTGAGGGTGCCGAAGGTGCCGATCTGCGAGACGTTCTTCTCGCCGTACTTCGCCTTGGTGTAGTCGATGACTTCCTGCCGACGATCGCGGCAGAAGTCGATATCGATATCGGGTGGTTCGGTCCGGCTCGGATCGAGGAACCGTTCAAACAGCAGGTCATATTCCAGCGGACAAACGTGACTCAAACCAAGCAGGTACGCCACGATCGCCCCGCACGCCGAACCACGCGCGCTGGCGGGAATACCGCGTTCCATGGCAAAGCGAACGAAGTCCCACACGATGAGAAAGTAGCTCGCGTAACCCATCTTCAGAATGACGCCGAGTTCAAAGTCGAGCCGGTCGCGGTGGGCCTGCTTGATGCCGTCGGCCCCGTAACGCCAGATGAGACCGGCTTCACAGAGTTCCCGCAGGTAGTCGATGTCTTTCTTGTTGTCGGGTGTCGCAAAGACCGGAAAATGCCGGGTCTTCAGATCGAGCGAGATGTCGACGCGGTTGGCGATCTCCTGTGACCGCGCGACGGCGTCCTCGAACCCTGGAAACGCGGCGTACATTTCTTCCGGCGTGCGGACGAAGAGTTGATCCCCTTCCATCCGCATGCGATTCGTGTCGCTCCGTTCGCTCTTGGTATTGACGCACAACAGCACATCCTGCACGGCGTGATCTTCGCGGTTCAGATAGTGGGCGTCATTGGTGGCGACGAGCGGAATCCCCATCCGTTTCGCCAGATCGATCGTTCGATCCGCACAGTCCTTCTGAATCTTGTAACCGGCGTTCTGAATCTCCATGTAGAACCGGTCGCCGAACGTCTTCGAGTACCACGCGGAGAGTTTTTCGGCCTGTTCCCATTCCTCAGCGAGCAGCAGTTGCGACAACTCCCCCGCCGCACATCCCGAGAGGACAATCAAGCCTTCGTTGCAATCGGCGAGCAGTTCTTTGTCGATGCGCGGTCGGTGATAAAAGCCTTCGAGATACGCGCGCGACGACAGTTTGATCAGGTTCTGAAACCCAACGCGGTTCGTCGCCAGCAACGTGAGATGGAAACACGCATCCTTCGTGCGCGACGCCCCGGTCTTCACGAACCGCGAGCCTGGCGCGATGTACGCTTCCATGCCGAGAATCGCATTGATCCCGGCGTCTTTCCCAGCAAGATAGAACTCGAGCGCCGCATAGAGATTGCCGTGATCGGTGATCGCCGCGGCGGTCATGCCGTGCTGCTTCACCTTCTTGATGTATTGATCCAGCCGCGTGGCGCCATCGAGCAGGCTGTAATGCGAATGACAGTGCAGGTGAGCAAACGGACGGGCGGGAGCGGCAGAGTCGGACATGTCCATCCCTGTAGAGATCATGGCGGTGGGAGATGAGCCGTCCCAGCCCGGAGCGCACGCGACGGAAGTCCGGTATGAACTCTCACGCCATGTTCACTCCCGTCGCTCGCGCTCCGGACTGGGATATCAGTTCGATTGTACTGAATGCAATCCGCGGAAGGCATTCAGTGAGCTTCGGGTTGCGATAGATCGATACCCTTGAATACGATACGGAGTGAAAAGCGGAGCAAAGTTTCCCCAGTTTACCTGATACGTTTGAACGGAAGCCCTGATGTTTGCTGCGATTGGTCCCCAGCGGAAATTCTGTGACGGCGTGTCGCGTCGGTCGTTTGTTCAGGCGGGGGCACTGGCCGTTGGCGGGTTAACGCTGCCATCGTTGCTGCAAGCAGAATCGACGACGAAAGCGCGGTCGCATCGCGCGACGATCATGGTCTACCTGTCCGGCGGGATTGCTCATCAGGACACGTTCGACATCAAGACCGAAGCGCCGGCGGAAATCCGTGGTGAGTTCAAGCCGATCGACACGTCGGTGCCGGGCATTCAGGTGTGCGAGCATCTGCCGAAGCTGGCGAAGGTGATGGACCGCTGTGTGGTGATCCGGTCGGTGGTCGGCCAGCGGGATGAGCATTCGAGCTTTCAGAACCTCACCGGTTACACGATGGGGGAAACGCAGCGGCTGAGCCTGCCCCACTTTGGGTCGTTCGTGTCGAAGATTCAGGGGCCGACCAATCCGGTGGTGCCGCCGTTTGTCGACCTGTTTCCGACGATGCAGCACCGCCCGTACAACAGCACCGGCGCGGGATTCCTCGGCCCGGCGTATCAACAGGTGCGGGCCGATGGTGAAGACGTCGCCAGCATGAAGCTGCGGTATATCGAAAGTCCGCAGTTTCGCAACCGCCGCAGTTTGCTCGAACAACTCGACGGAATGCGGAAGACCGTCACTGATCAAGACCTCGGGGCAATGGACGAGAACTACCGCCGGGCGTTCGATGTGCTGACGTCATCGCGCGTGGTGGAAGCGATGGACGTCGAAAAGGAAGACCCGAAGATTCGCGACCGTTACGGCAAGGGATCCTCGAAACATCTCGGTGACGGGGCTCCGTTGTGGAACGATCAACTGCTGGTCGCCCGGCGGCTGGTCGAAGCCGGTGTCCGGGTGGTGACCGTGGGGTACGGTTTCTGGGACACGCACGGCAACAATTTCTCACATATGAAGCACCACCTGCCGACGTTCGATACGGGGTTATCGGCGCTCATCGAAGACCTGAGCAACCGCGGTCTGGATCGTGACGTGCAGGTCGTCGTGTGGGGTGAGTTCGGGCGCACACCGAAGATCAACAAGGACGCCGGCCGCGACCACTGGGCACCGGTGCAGGCGGCATTGCTCGCCGGGGGTGACATGCCGCGGGGGATGGTGCTCGGGTCGACCGACAAGACGGGCGGATACGCGGCAGAACGCCCGGTGCATTACCGCGATGTCCTGGCAACCGTGTACCACCACCTTGGCATCGACCCGCATAGTTTCGTGCGCGATCAGAACGATCGACCGATCACGCCGTTGCCGGAAGATTGTCGGCCGATTCGGGAATTGATCTGAGTTTGTTTCCACGGGTTGGGATCAGCGCGGGGCGCGAAACCGCACAGCGGAGGATTTACGCCGATTGTTGCGATGGGGCCGACGTGCGGGTGACGATGATGGTGGCGATGGTCAGTGGGATTAGCATCGATACCGGGACCCACCAGGGCAAGTGGGCGTGATTCTCCAGGCCCTGCGCCCATTCGCCGAGAATCGGGCTGAGCTTCGGCAGCGCGAGCACCGTGGTGTTGTGAATCGCGTGTAACAGCACGCCAGGCCAGAGGCTGCCGGTGCGCCAGGCCACCCAGCCGAGCACGAGCCCCAACAGCGCGGTCGGCGGGAAGCGTTCCAATAGCAACGCATCCCGCACAAGAATGTGGAACAGACCGAACAACGCCGCGGTGAGGACAATCGCCGTCGCGGGTCGCATGGCCGAGCCGAACGACCTGAGCAGAAACCCGCGGAAGAAGAGTTCCTCACACACGGCCGGACACAATGCGAGTGCGAAGAATGGCTCTTCCGTTTCTAGGTGTAGAAACCGAGGAAAAGCGTGCGGATCGTGTTCGCCATGTCGTGGATCTGAGAAACGGTGAACGAGACGGCCATTCCGGCCAGGTTGATGTCGAGGCTCAGCCGGTTCCACAGCGTCGC
>JBGSUN010000228.1:0-10171 GCA_041753475.1 Planctomycetaceae bacterium
GTCGGCCGTGTGAAGTGGCAGAACGCTCTGCATCGACGCACGGCCGACACGGCCGTGGCACACTCCGATTCGATGATCTCACATCCCCGTGGTTGTGGGGAATCCTCACGTGGGGATTACTCGTCCTGATGCCGTTGTCATCACTCGCCTGGGGCTTGCCCGCGGGGATTGTGCAACTCGCGGGGCAATCGCTGCGCTGGCAAGGGTTGCTGCGGGAACTGCTGGGCGGATGCGCGGTCTGCGTCGCGGCGGCGTGTGCGGCGTGGATGTTGGCGGGCGGTGTTCCCCCAGCCGTTGACCGGGGGCTAAGACGGGGATGGGCCGTCCTCATCGGCGTTGCGTGTCTGCCGGGGTTGTCGGGATCGCTCGTTCTCAGCCTCGGCATGTTGACGCTCTTTCAACGGTCGCTATCGTCGGGACTGTATGACACGCCGTTGATGTGGGTGCTGGCGTCAATGCTGTTCCTGTTACCCCGCGCAGTGCTGTTGCGGTTGTGGCTGCAGCAGGCGGACGGTTCCGCAATGACGATTGCCCAGAACTTGAGCGCCTCGTCTGACGCATCGCAGCGCCGGGCGGGACGGGCGCTTCTCTGGCGATTGCGCGACGAACCGCGCTTTCTCGCGGTCTGTTTTCTGGCGTATGCGAGCTATCTCGAACTCACGCTCGCGGTCTTGCTCGCGCCGACCGGACTGCCTTCCGGGCTGGTGCGACTGTACAATTTCATTCACTTCGGACGCACGGCGGCATTGTCCGCGGAGATGACGGTGCTGCTCGGCGTCCCCATGTTACTCGCCGCGGTGGTGTGGGGACTGGCTCGAAAAGGTCGCGTGTGAATAAGCCCTGCCTGTGGCGACTGGAGCACATCACCCAACCGGGCCGATCACGGCCGCGGCTCGATGATGTCACGCTCGAAATCCCGGTCGGCATCACGGCGTTGCTGGGACCGTCTGGAAGTGGGAAGACTTCGCTGCTGAATCTGCTCGTGGGGTTTGAACGGGCGGCGTCAGGAAAGATCCACGCTGCTGGTTTATCCGCTCATCACGCGGAGCGTGATGGCCACCAAAGTAGCCATCACGCTCCGCGTGATGAGCGGAGCGCTTCCCCAGCCCTCCCGACTTCAAAAAGCCTCCCCGTCTTCTGGTCGCCGGCGGATCACGGCTTGTGGCCGCATCTCACCGTGCACGAGCATCTGCGGTCCGTCATGCCGGAGTCGGCGGCGCGGGACATCGACATCGATCGCTTCCTCAAACAGTTTGATCTCGCTCCGTTGGCAACGGCGTATCCCTCAACGTTGTCGATGGGGGAACGCGATCGCCTATCAGCAGCGCGAGCGATCGCCAGCGGGGCAGAGGTCATCGTACTGGATGAACCGCTGGCGCATGTCGATGCCGTGCGGCGGGAGATGGGGTGGCAAGCGCTGCGCGAGTTCGCCGCCGAGCATTCCATCGTCTTCGCGACTCAACAACCGGAGACCGCGCTGCGATACGCGGACTGGCTGATCGTTCTCGATCAAGGACGGGTACTGGCAACTGGCACACCGCAAAAACTGTACGAATCACCCCCGGATAAGACGGTGGCTGCACTCACGGGGCCGATGACCTGGTTGCCGCCGCGCGAGGCGGATCTCTGGACTACGCCGCCGCAGTCGGGTTGCTTGCGTCCCGAACGACTGGCGGTGGTCGAAGTCCCGCAATCACCGCTGACCATCGCCAATCACCGCAGTGCCGGCGTCTTCGATGCCGTCGACATCACCCACGCACAAACCGGCGGCATCGCGCGAACGTTTCTCACCACGCCATCCCGCACGCGTTTAGCACCGGGGACTGCCATTGCGCTACGGCTGCTGTGGATGGTTCTCATCACTATCGGTCTGTGTGGGTGCAACTTCGACGCCGAAACGAACATTCCCCCGAAGTCCGAACGGACGTGGTCGCTTCCCGCCGACGGCACAAAAGTCCCCGCGCCGCGCGGGATCACCGCCGGGCCGCACGGGGAGATTTATGTTCTCGATAACATCGGCCGTGTCCTCGTCATGGATGACAAACGCGGCCTCACACGCTCATGGTGGATGCCCGAGTACAGCGTCGGCAAGCCCGAACGATTGCTCGTCTGCCGTGACGGCCGCCTCGCCGTTGCCGACACCCATTATCACCGCGTGGTGATTTTCAACAAGCAGGGCGAAGTGCTGACGATGTTCGGCCGCCGGGGTTCCGGGCCGGGCGAATTCGAGTACCCGGTGGCGATCGCCGAAGACGACCGTGACAATCTGTACGTGTGCGAGTATGGTGGCAATGACCGCGTGCAGATCTTTCGTCCCGACGGAACTTACGTGGATGCGTTCGGCAGCTTTGGCACTGGCCCCGGTCAGTTTCAGCGACCGAGCGGCATCGTCTGGCGGGACAAAAAACTGTACATCGTCGATGCCTTCAACAATCGAGTCCATGTCTGTGATGAAACCGGGACAGCGGTCCCGTTGCCGCCGGGGGCCTTCAGTGCCGAGTTGCATTATCCGTACGATGTCAGCCTGACGGAGGAGGGAACCGTGTACGTCGTGGAATACGGAGCGGGACGCGTGACGTGGTTCAGCAACGACGGAAAACTGCTCGGCCGCACGGGCATAACGGGCGGCGGAACCGGGCAGCTTTACACACCGTGGGGATTGAGTGTGGACAAGAACGGGACCGTGTACGTGGCGGATACAGGGAATCGGCGGGTGGTGCATTGGGTGTTGAAGGATTGAGACCAGATGATGAATGACCAGTACGGACTATGGTCCCTTCTCCCCCGTCTGCGGGGGAGAAGGTGGCCGACAGGCCGGATGAGGGGGCCGTATGTTTCAGCACGCATCCATCTTCAATTCGCCCCCTCACCCTAACCCTCTCCCCCGCAGACGGGGGCGAGGGGACCGGAGTTGCGAATCTCAAGCCAAGAAGTCTCTCTCCCACTGACAACTGACAACGGGCCACTGACAACTCCATGAACGTCCTCCGCCGCTTCCTGCTGACCCTCTTTCCGCCACCGCGGAAGCCGGTCACATGGCGCGCGGGAATCTCACTGGCAGTCTTTGCGGTCCTGTTCGCCGGGACGGTTCTCGCACTGGAATTGTCACACACGCTACTGTTCTCACGACCGGCGGCGTTTGGACTGAGCGTCTTTGCCGGATGGCTCTGGTGGCTGCATGTCGCCGGATATGCCGGGTTGCCGGCCGTTCGGGGGGAAGTCGCCCTATGGACGCGGCTCGTCCTCTTCGCATTGATGGTGATGGTCCTCGCCGAACCGCGCGCCGTGCGGACGCGCGATGTCGTCTCCACGATGTATCTGGTCGACGTCTCCGATTCGATCCGCAACGACAGCGTGGACGCGGCGACCAAATACGTCATCGATTCCGTCGAGAAGAAGCTGCCGCGCGATGAAGCCGGGCTGTTGATCTTCGGCAAGACGCCGGCCGTCGAATTGCCGCCGCGCGTGAGTTTCCCCTACGAAGCACGGAACTCGCAGGTGAGCGGCGGGGCGACGAACATCGAACAGGCGTTGTCCCTCGCCGCGGCGATGTTGCCCGACGACAACCAATCGAAACTGGTCGTCATCAGCGACGGCGTGCAGACCGAAGGGAACCTGTCGCGCGTCCTCGACGATCTCAAATCGCGTGGGATTTCGGTCGACGTGCTCCCTGTCGATTACTCCTACGATAAAGAAGTCTGGCTCGAACGGCTCGATCTTCCGCAACAGGTCAAGCTCGGCGAAACGTACGAAGCCGCGATGGTCCTCTCATCTTTGGTGGAAGGCCAGGGGAAGCTCACCCTCCGCGAGAACGGCCAGGTCATCGCCGAGCAGAACGTGAAATATCAACCGGGCAAGAACCGGTACACGGTGCCATTGGCGCTGCGGTCCGCGGGGTACTACGAATACTCCGCGACCATCGAAGTCGACCGCACGGAAGACAGCCTGCCGCAGAACAACACGGTCCTTGGTTACATCTTCGTCGAGGGCGAAGGGAAAGTGCTGCTCGTCACCGACCCCGCGGGGAAAGTCGAAGACTGGCAGCCGCTCGTCAAAACGCTGGAAGAAGCGGAGCGCTCGGTCGAAGTCATTTCCGCGTTCGATTTCCCCGGCGAAACCCCGGCGCTAATGCCGTATGACGCCATCATCTTCTGCAACGTGCCGTATGACGCTTTCGGGATCGATCAACTGCAGGGGCTGAAAGAAGCGGTCTACAACGTCGGCGTCGGCTTCATGATGATCGGCGGTAAGAACAGCTTCGGCGCGGGCGGCTGGCATCGCACGGTCGCGGAAGAGATTCTCCCCGTCACGATGGACATCTCCAACAAAAAGGTACTCCCCAAGGGAGCGCTCGCCATCATTCTGCACACCTGCGAATTCGCTGACGGCAACACGTGGGCCAAGCGAATCAGCAAGCAGGCGATCAAGGTTCTCAGCGCCCAAGACGAAGTCGGCATGCTGGCCTACGACTATCAGAACGGCGAAGACTGGCTGTTTGAACTCACGCCCGCCGGAGAATATGAAAAGCTGGTGCCGTTGATTGAAGGGGCCCAGATCGGCGACATGCCGAGCTTTCAATCGACTATGGAAATGGGTCTCGCCGGGTTGCTGAAGAGTGACGCGGCGACGAAGCACATGATCATCATCTCCGATGGGGACCCGTCGCCACCGACGCCGAAGCTGATGCAGGATTTCGTCGACGCCAAAATCAGCGTGTCGACCGTCGCCGTTTATCCGCATGGTGGCGTCGAACAGCAGTCGCTGCAAACCATCGCCAACGTCACCGGCGGGCGGTACTACTTCGTCAACGAGAATCCCGAGGTGCTCCCGGCGATCTTCATCAAGGAATCGAAGACGCTGAAGAAGTCGATGGTGCAGAACAAGACCATCGCCCCGCAGTTGGGGTTCCCGTCACCGGTGATGAAGGGGATCACGTCGACGCCGCCGCTGCATGGTTACGTGTTGACGAATGCCAAGCCCGCCCCGGCGATGACGATTCTCAATGCCCCGCCGGAAGCGGAAGACCCCGGACAGCAGGACCCGCTGCTGGTGATCTGGCAACACGGCCTCGGCAAGACCGCCGCGTTCACGTCCGATCTTTCCCCCAACTGGGCCGCCGACTGGCAATCGTGGGAGCATTACCAGGCCTTCGTGAAGCAGCTTATCACCGACATTTCCCGCGTCCGCAAGCAGGGTTCGTTGCGGCTGTCGTCCTACACCAACGGCGGCGAAGCGGTCATCGTTGTCGAAGACTTTCATAGCGAAGAACAGTTCCTCGAAGTCAACGCGAAGCTCAACGGTCCCGGCGGCAAGTCCGAAAGCGTGCGGCTGAAGCAAATCGCCCCGCGGCGCTACCAGGCCAATGTGCCACTGTGGGGACACGGTCGGTATCACGTTTCGTCCACCGGCAAAGGGGGCGACCGCGACGAAACGGCGTTCGGCGGTTTCATCGTGCCGTACTCACCCGAGTACCTGCGGTTCCGGTCGAACCGGCAGACGCTGTCGGACATCGCCAGCCGCACGGGGGGCCGCGTGCTGTCGGGGACCGTCGCGGAAGACGCACAACCGAATGCCGAGCGTTTTCCAAAGCGAACGTCGCGACCGATCTTCGATTGGTTCCTGATGGCACTGGCAATCCTGTTACCGCTCGATGTCGCAGTGCGGCGGATTCAACTCGACTGGACCGCGATCTGGCAAACGCTCACGTGGCGGAAACGGGCTCCCACCACCGCGACGATGGGAACGCTGCTCGACCGCAAGCAACAGGTGCAATCGGTGTTGCAGGCCCGCAAGGAAGAACGCCCGATGCCGCCGCCGAAACCGACGACCACGACATCAAAACCCCGTCCGCAATGGCCGAAGCCCGAACAGGCGACCAAGCCGCCAGAAGCACCACCACCCACACCGGGCGGGGCGATGTCGACCACCGAACGATTGCTGAGACTGAAGAAACAACGCGAAGACGATAAACCCGAATGATTCTGTGTGCCACGGCCGTGTCGGCCGTGCAATGTTCGATACGCTTCGTGAAATCGCACGGCCGACACGGCCGTGGCACACATGAAACGATGTGAAACGACGACAGAGGAAAAACGATGACCGACCCCGCAGCATTGCAGGATGAAGCCCGGCAGTTTCAACGCGATTTCGGCGCGGCGCGCGAGATGATCGGCCGTGTGATCGTGGGCCAGCAGCGGACCGTCGAAGCCGCGCTCGTCGCCATTTTCGCGGGCGGGAACGTGCTTCTCGAAGGGGTCCCCGGCCTCGGCAAGACGGAACTGGTCAAAGCCTTGTCGCGGGTGCTCGATCTCGAATTCCGCCGCATCCAGTTCACGCCCGACCTGATGCCCGCCGACATCATCGGCACGAACATCATGAATACCGATGACCAGGGCCGGTACCGCTTCGAGTTCCGCAAGGGGCCGATCTTCACGCAACTATTGCTCGCCGACGAAATCAACCGCGCGTCGCCGAAGACGCAATCGGCGCTCCTCGAAACGATGCAGGAGCAATCGGTCACCACCGGCGGCACGATCCACCACCTCACGCCGCCATTCTTCGTGCTCGCGACGCAGAACCCCATCGAACAGGAAGGAACATACCCGCTGCCGGAAGCGCAGCTCGACCGGTTCCTGTTCAAGGTGACGGTGCCGTTTCTGAATCGGGATGAACTCAATGAAGTGGTGAGCCGTACGATTCTGAAGACCGCTGTTGACTTGCCGAAATTGCTCGATGGTCCGCGGATCATTGAGTGCCGGAAGACGCTGGATAAAGTCGTGGTGACGGACGCCCTGCGCGATTACGCCTGCCGACTGGTGTTGGCGACGCATCCCGATTCGGAGTTCGCCACGCCGCGGGTGAAGCAATTCGTCCGCTGGGGGGCGAGTCCGCGTGCGGCCCAGGGGTTGATCCGCGCCGCCCGTGTCCGTGCCTTGGCGGAAGGCCGGGCCCACGTCGCCTTCGAAGACATCCGCCATTTCGCCGGCGAAGTCCTGCAGCACCGCGTCCTGCTGAACTACGACGGCCAGGCGGAGAATATCGTGGTGGCGGATCTCGTGACCGAGTGTGTGCGCGGTTTAGCGGAAGCGATGTGAGTGGATGATAGTTGTCAGTGGTCCGTTGTCAGTTGGAGGGAACAAACAAATCAACGTTGTAACTACGATGGCGATGACGCCGTTATGGCGTAACGAGCGCTTGCTCCAAAAATGCAACTAACAACTGACCACGGACAACTGACCAAACCCCATGCCTACCGCTCAATTCACGCCGCTGTTTGAGAATGCCACGCTGTCGCGGTTGGAGCGGTTGCGGCTTGCGCCGGTGCATCGGCTCACGAATCGCAGCCGTGGAGAACATCTCGCGGGGAAGGGGGGGACCAGCACCGAGTTCCACGACTACCGCGATTACTCCGCCGGTGATGACGTCCGCTACGTCGATTGGAACATTTTCGCCCGCATCCAGCGACCGTATCTCAAGCTGTACCGTCACGAAGAGGAAATGCACGTCGTCATCATCCTCGATGCCTCGGCGTCGATGCGGTACGGCGACAAATTCCAGCGGGCCCGGCAACTCGCGGCGTCGTTTGCCATCATGGCCTTGCTCAATCTGGAAAAGATGAGCCTCTACGTCTGCCAGCACGCGGGCAAAGTGCCCCTGCTGTTGCCGCCGTGTTCCGGACGGATGAGTCTGCGGCGGGTGCTCGATTTCCTCGAAGAACTCCCCGTCGGCGGCGATTACCCGATCGATCTCGCCGTGGAAGACGTTCTCAAGCAGCATCGCGGCCGGGGCGTGGCGATCGTGCTGTCGGACTTCTTCACGTTCGGTAACCTCGAACGGCCGCTCAACCGGCTCTTCAGTGCCGGACTGGAAGTCCACGCCGTGCAACTGCTCAGCCCCGAAGAACTCCGTCCGGACCTCACCGGCGACGTGCGGTTCGTCGACTGCGAAACCCAACAGACGCTCGATGTCTCCTCCGCGGGCGATCTGCTCGGCATTTATCACGAACATCTCTCGCGATTGCAGGACGGCCTTGCCACGCTCTGCCGCCAACGCAACGGCCGGTGTCTGACGGTGGACGTTTCGGATCCGATCGAAACGGTGTTGTTCGACACCCTGCGGCGAAAGGGGTGGGTGCGATGAAGAAAGTGGATAGTGGTTGGTGGATAGTGGATAGCCAGAGGGGACGGACCGATCCCAATATGTCGCGGTGCGTCTCTTCCTTACTGCCTATCCACTACCCACTATCCACTAACCACTCCTCCCCGGGAGGCCGCCCATGAACCTGCCCGGCTTCTCGGCGTTGTCTGCGGCGTGGTTATTTGCGATGCTGGGGCCGCTGATTCTCTTCTACTTCTTGAAGCTGCGGCGGCCGCGGGTGGAGATTCCGTCGCTGGCGCTGTGGCAGCAAGTCATCAGCGATCAGCGGGTGAACTCGCCCTTTCAGCGGTTCAAACGGAACATGCTGCTTCTGTTACAGATTCTGTTGCTGTGTGCCCTCACCCTCGGGGCGATGCAACCGTACTGGCCTGCCACCGGCGGGAGCGCCCAGTTCATTCCGATCCTGATCGATACCTCGGCGAGCATGGCCGCACTCGATCGTGCCGGGGGGGAAACCCGTCTCGATGCTGCCAAGCGCGAATCCCGCAAGATCATTGATAACCTGCTCGCCGATCAGCGGGCGTGTCTGATCGCCGTCGATTCCACGGCCCGGCGGTTGACCGACTTCACCGATAATTCCCGGGTGCTCAATGCCGCGCTCGATCAATTGCAGATTCGGCCGGTCAGCAGCCGTCTCGAAGATGGTCTGCGGATGGCGCAAGCCCTTGCGCGCACCGAGCCAGTGAAAAGTGTCGTGCTCATCTCCGATGGCAACCTGCCGCCCACGGTCGACTTTGAATTGCCCTTCCGGTTGAACTATCAACGTTTGCCTGCGGCCGGTCCGAACGTCGGGATCACCGACTTCAACGCCCGCCGGACGAAAGACGGATGGGATGTCTTCGTGCGTCTCGATGGATCGGCGCAGGAAGAAGGGTCAACGGAGAAACCGGGAACGCCGTCATCAAAGCTGGTTGAAGTCTCGCTGGTTTATGCCGGCGAAGTCATTCAGCGAGAATCGGTGGGTGTCGCGCCGGGGGAGACCGCGCGGCTGACGTTCCCTGTCAACACCACCGACTCCGCGGAGCTGGAACTACGGATTACCCCGGACGGGTTCGATTCCCTCGCCGCAGACAACGTGGCGTATCTCGATCTTCCCGAACCGCGGTCGCTGATGGTCTTCTGCCCGCCAGAACTCGCAAGTTACCGGCAAGCACTCTCCGCGCTCGCGGACGTCGATCTCTATCCACAGGATGGCAAAACCACGCCGGATTTCGTGGATCTGCGGTTCTCGGATCAACCCCTCAATGCCGGTCCTGCGGCGCGAGTGTCCGTCCTCACGGGGGTTGTTCCCGAAGACTTGAGCGCACTCGTGAAATTGGAAACGAAACTCGCAGAAGTCGTCGACTGGAACCGGACGGCTCCCATTTTGCAGCACGTCCAACTGCTCGATGTCCAGATCGCGGATGATCCGGTCTCTGCAGAAGGGGTGGGTGAACGGGACTACGAACTGGCCGGTTGGGAGATTCTCGCCCAGGGAGGACGTGGGCCACTCATTCTTGAAAAGACATCGCACACTGGTGTGACGATTGCGTTCCTGTTTCACACCGACCGTTCGTCGCTGCCGTACCGTGTCGGCTTTCCGATTCTTGTGGCCAATGCGGCGGACGTGGCCCGCAATCGGGCGTCGCTCTCCGAAGCGCGTTCGTGGCCAACGGGCATTTTGCCGCCACAGCATTTGTCGCCGGAGACCGAGTATGTCCTCACGGCCCCCGATGGTCACACCGAAGCGACGAAGAGCAATGCCGAGGGAATCGCCGCCGGGCTGACGGCCGATCAAGCCGGGCGGTATGTCCTTAACCAGGGCGACAAAACGGTGGCCACATGGGGCGTGAGTCTGCTCGCACCGAACGAAACCGGGCTGAAGACCGTCGAGAAACTGGCTCTTCCGTTTCTAGGTGTAGAAACCGAGGAAAAGCGTGCGGATCGTGTTCGCCATGTCGTGGATCTGAGAAACGGTGAACGAGACGGCCATTCCGGCCAGGTTGATGTCGAGGCTCAGCCGGTTCCACAGCGT
>JBGSUN010000229.1:0-53709 GCA_041753475.1 Planctomycetaceae bacterium
CGTGCCCACACCCTGAGCGGCCAGCGCGACCGCCTCGCGTCGCACCCGCTCTAACTCCTGAGGACTTCCCTGTCGTCGCATGGCAGAACATCTAACGCTTCCCCGCGTCGACGTCTATATCATCCTGAGAGTCAATAAACACCGACAAATCGGATCCGCGCCGAGCCGTCTTGTCGCTCGCTTATCAGCTTTCGCAACAATTCCCGGAGTACGGACAGAAGTTGAGCACTCTGCACCTTGAATCCGAACAAGGGAAAGATGCACCAACCCTGTTCGATAATCTAATCGGGCGACCGCTCCAGGGCGCGGACATTCCTATTCCTTCGCAACCACAGTTGGTGGTGATTGATGCCCTTGATGAAGCCACTCGCGACGGCCGAAATGAATTGGTCGAATTCATCGCAACCTATTGGTCTCACACACCACCCTGGTTAAAGCTGATCATCACTAGCCGGCCAGAAAGTGCTGTCACATCCCGCCTGCATCAACCCGAATTGCAACCATTCGTGCTCGACGCGTTTCGCGCCGAACACCTCGTCGACCTGCGTAAGTATCTTCTTGCAGGATTGGTGAAACTGGGTTTGTCGGCATCGACTTCGATAGTCGAGGAAATCATCAAGCGGAGTGAAGGCGTTTTCCTGTATATCACGACGTTGTTGGAAGAGTTGCAGTATCAGCGTCTGTCGCTGAATCACGTGGATGAGTTTCCACGAGGGATGGCCGGTCACTACCAGCGGTTCTTTACCCGGCAATTTCCACAGTTTATTGGCTACGAATCCGGCCCGCTTCCCGTGCTCAAGGCCATCGTTGCTCAGCGTGGACCTTTGCCATTGGATCTTCTGGCGATCGCCACTCATCTCACCGACGTAGGACTGCGGACGCGATTGTCGGCGCTAGGATCGCTGTTTCCGATCCGCAAGGGCGAACACAGCGGAGACATGGACACAGTTTCTCCGTTTCATAAATCGATTGTCGATTGGCTGACAGGGATTGACATGACGACCCGTCTTCCCACAGCAGGTGCATTTGCGGTCGATCGCGACGTCGGCGATCAATTGCTGACAGAAGCGGTTTGGTCCGAATATCTCCATTCCCCGGGAGCCTGGTCATCCTATGTTCTGCGGCATTTGCCGGCACATTTGTGCTCAGTCGGTCGCTGGAAAGACGCCGTTGAGGCGCTGACTGATTTGGATTATCTGGGAGCCCGTGTCCAGGCCGGTCAAGTGTTTGAGTTGGTATTGGACATTGACGCCGCACAACACTCACTTCCCGATGAGTTGCTCCGCCAGCGTCTGCTGCCATGGTCCCATTTCTTACGAAGTAGCGCGTCTTTCTTCGGCGAACACACGGCAGCGTTCTTCCAACAGGCCTACAACGAGCCTGGGCTGAGTCCTGTGTCCCTGGCCGCTCAGCAGCGGTGGGCGCTCGATTGCAAAGACCGCGGTGAAATCAAATCCTCGTCCGCGCAAGTTATGCCGCGCGCTTTTTTGGAATGGCTCAATCGCCCGACAGACTGGTTTCTGCCAGCCTGTCGACTGACGTTAGCAGGGCACAAGGGAAAGACCACGAGCGTGGCATTGTCGGCTGATGGATCAACGGTCGTCTCGGGCTCGTATGACGAGACGGTCAAAGTGTGGGACGTGCGGACAGGAGAATGCCGCTTAAATTTGGCGGGGCACGCAGCCGGAGTCGCAAGCGTCGCGTTGTCAGATGATGGGATGACCATCGTCTCGGGATCATTTGACGAGACTGTAAAGGTTTGGGATGCGCGGACGGGAGACTGCCGATTCACGTTGGTGGGACACCGGGGCGCTGTGGCTGGCGTGGCATTGTCTGGGGACGGGGCAACGGTAGTCTCAGGTTGTTACGGCGACGAGACGGTCAAAGTGTGGGACGTGGGGACAGGTGAATGCCGCCTGACGCTGGCAGGACACGCTGGTGGTGTCACCAGCGTGGGATTATCTGGAGACGGGACCACAGTCATCTCCGGATCAGGCGACGAGACGGTCAAAGTGTGGGACGTGGGGACAGGTGAATGCCGCCAGACGCTGGTCGGACACTCGGGTGGGATCTCCAGCATCGCATTGTCGCCGGATGGCAGGACAATTGTCTCGGGGGCCTATGACGAGACGGCGAAAGTGTGGGATGCACGGACGGGATGTTGTACTGTAACACTGGCGGGGCACATGGGCGTCGTCTCCAGTGTGTCATTGTCAGGGGATCGATCAACGATTGTTTCGGGGGCTTGGGACAAGTCGGTCAAGGTATGGGACGCGCGAACCGGGGTCTGCAACGCCACGTTATCCGGACACGCGGAGTTGGTCACCAGTGTGGCCGTGTCGGAGGACGGATCAACGGTGGTTTCGGGATCAGGAGACAAGTCGGTCAAGGTGTGGCATGCGCGGGCTGGGGCCTGCCACTCAACACTACCGGGGCACGCACGGAGGGTGACCAGCATCGCGGTATCCAGAGATGGGTCGATGGTCGTTTCGGGGTCACTTGACAAGACGGTCAAGTTGTGGTCTGCGAAATTGGCGTCCTGCGAACGGACTCTGATCGGACACACTGGCGGAGTGACAAGCGTGGCATTGTCCGAAGACGGGTCGACAGTCGCTTCAGGGGCCTATGACGAGACGGTCAAGGTCTGGGACGTGCGGACGGGGGCCTGTCGATGGACTTTTGCCGGGCACTCGGGCGGGGTGATCTGTGTCGCATGGTCCAGGGATGGTTCAACAATCGTCTCCGGATCTTATGACGAGACGGCAAAAGTGTGGGACGCGCGGACAAGGGAATGCCGTTCGGCGCTGGTCGGGCACTCAGGTGGAGTCACCTGTGTGGCGCTATCGAGAGACGGGTCAATCGTCGTCTCGGGGTCCGGGGACCAGTCGGCAAAGGTGTGGCAAGCACAGACTGGGACCTGCCGTATGACTCTGATCGGACACACTGGCGGAGTGACAAGCGTTGCGTTGTCTGGGGACGGCTCAACAATCGTCTCGGGATCCGGCGATGAGACGCTGAGGGTCTGGGACGCGTCGACGGGCATTTGCCGAGCGACGCTGAAAGGGCACGCGGGGATCGTCTTAAGCGTGGGGATCTCCGAGAACGGATTGACGGCCGTTTCGGGCGCTTGGGACCAAATGGTCAAAGTCTGGGACACACAGACAGGTGTCTGCTGTGCGACGTATCCGGAAAGTGCCACCGAGGCGGCTGCGGCGTGGCGTTCCGTCGGGGTCATAAAGGAAGCGTTTCAGCTGGCATCACTGGCGGGCTCACTCTACATCCCAATTTCCGAGGGAAGCCCTCCACTCGTAACCTTCGGCCCGTACGACAAGGGAGTTGGTACGCTTTCGGACGACAGGATTCTCGCTTTTAATTCCCGCGGCGAAGCTTTCTGGTTTCAAATTCGTCACCGCTTGCCGACAGTCATCCCCACTCACAGGTAGCTCCATGCCGGGGCCGAAACGCGGCGCGGGCACCTGGGACGAGTTCCTGAAGATCCATGCCGCCACACTGTTGCAATGCGACTTCGTGTCGAAGAAGGTGATGACGCTCCAAGGGCTGCGCGATTTGTATCTGCTAATCTTCCTGCACGTTGAGACACGGCGGGTGTTCATCGCGCCGGCCACGTATCACCCGAACGAGGCGTGGGTCAAGCAGCAGGCCGAAACATTTCTGGAACACGTGAAAGCGACCGGCCTGAGCACGGCGATGGTGATGCACGACCGGGACACGAAGTTCACGGCGTCGTTCGATGACGTGCTGAAGGCCGGGGACGTGAAGGTGCAGAAGGCGGCCCACCGCTCGCCAAACACCTGCGCGTTCGTGGAACGGTTCATCTAGACGCTGCAGCAGGAATGCCTCGATTACTTCGTCGTGTTCGGCGAACGGCACATGAATCACCTGGTCACCGAGATGGTTACCCACTACCACGAGGAGCGGCCGCATCAAGGCAAGGAGAATGAAACCTTGCGAACATCTTCAGTGGAAGTGTCGACGAAGAAACCGCAGGGGCGGAAGAAATCCGCGCCGCCGCCGGATGTCGTGCCGCTCAGCGACATCACGTGCCGACAGCGGCTGGGCGGACTGCTGAAACACGACAGTCGCAAGGCCGCATGAATCCATTTCTGTGCTGCTGTGAACCCGATCTTCGTGTCCGCGCAGCGTGAAAGCTGCAGATCGGTTCGTCCGTGCTGCCTACTACCTGGGGCGGCTCCCGGAGCCGAAGGATCAACGGCAAGCCATTGCTGGCGTCCTCGGCGTGATGCGAAACGTCGCCCAGCCGTTTGGTCCGGCCAGCGCGGATGAGCCGAACACCTCAGCGACGATCTGGCGAACCGTTGCCGACGTTTCCAATGGAACGTACTTTTTCGAGTCGAGCATCAGCCCCAACATCATTTGGGTGAAGCTCGACAAGCTGGATTTCACGAAGACTCAGAAGCTCGTTTTGACAATCAACCCGGATCGAGTCGGCGACGTGACTGCTGAATTCAAGGCCGCAGAACCGTTCAAGACGTTGGCCCGGGACGCTGAGAAGTAGTGGGGCCAGCGTATTGCCTTGCGACCCATAGCTCAGCAGGATAGAGCAACGGATTTCTAATCACTCTCGGCGGTGAACATAAAAAGGGCTGGAATGACGCATTTCCTCACAAATCGCTGCGTGATCTGCTATCGTCGTTGTACAGTACAATCGTGTTGTAGACCGTAGTTTCTGGACCTATCGGGTGTAGACTACACCCGTGTTTTCGTCGGTTGCCTTGGCCGAGGGCTAATTCATTCGCGGGGGGGGGTAAGATGACTCGTGGAAAAGGTGGTCACGTCGTTTATGCCGACGATGCCCATCACTCGTTGCTTGATTCATCTCCCTGCGTCACCCCAAACATCCAACAATTGATCGTATGCCATCTCGCAGCAGTCGCGCCAATGTTCCTCGCAACCTTCTGCAAGGATTTCACGGCATCGCTGTTCAGCCGAAATTCTCCACCTATCGCACGGTTCGATCCCCGGCAATCACGATGTAGCGCATCGAAGACCTCTTGAATCGTTGCCTTGATCGCCCAACCAGGTCGACAGTTCTCGGCGGGTATTTGGCGACTATGCCTTTCCTTCAGGCACTGCAATCGTATCTTGGCGTCGCATGGTTGTGCTTTGACTGTTCACTCATACTCCCGGCACGCCTCACGCTGACTGCTTATCTTGTGATTGAATGCCCGAAGGCAAATCTCGATCCGCCACTCTACCCCCGCCGAACACTCCACTTTCACGCTGCCGCCAACACCACTTGATGTCCTGGAGTCAACATCAATCAAGACAATCGTTATTTTGCGAGGCCGGCGCGTGCGGCGAGAAGCCATTCGGGGAGTTCCTCGATTTCCAGTTTTCTTTTAGTGAGCGACTTCAGAAAGTTCTCGGCTGCACTCCACTGTTCTGATTGCAGGTAGCAGCTTGCCGTCAATCGTGCCCACTCTTCGAGCTGTGGGGCCGGAAGCCGTTCGCGGGACATGGATTTCGCGGCTTCCAGCGCGTCCGACAATCGTCCGAGTTGATAACACGCGAGCAAGCGATATCGTTTCGTCCATGCTTCACGCGGATTGATCGCCGCTTCGTATTCCAGAAGCAGGCTGACTTTGGCCTCCAGAATTCCTGTCGAATCGTATTCCCGCGGTTCGAGATGATTAAGCAGCCATTCGCGGACTTCGCGGTTGCGACGTTTCTGCCGGCGCGAAAGCGCATCCTTCGATTTCAGCCATTCGAGACACTGCGCCGCGATCAGTTCGGGAGCCGCCTGCGAAACGAGAGCCGCATCTACCACATCTGCCAGTTCGACGGAGGGGGGAGCGGTGACAAGCGTATTTGGCGTTACGATTTTGGATGTCGACTCCACTGATTCCCTGAACGTCGGCGTGATCCACAAAGCAGCGACGCGCCGGTCGTCGGGCGAAAACTGGGCGAGCACATATGCGGCTTCACGAACCAGCGCATCACGCCGTTCTGCGGACCGCGCCCCACGAGCGCGCTGGAGACATCTGGCCGCATACCGGAGTCGGGCTTTTGCAGTACGTTGCCACAGGATGGTTCCCATCGCCATCACCGCTGCGATCAGTAACACGCCGGTCGCAATGATGGACAGGCGGAATTGATCGACACTTTGCGTGTGACGAAGTTGCTCATCTACGTTGAGAATCGCGGCCTCGGCAGCCTTCACAACGGGGTGTTTTAGGGATGATTCGATTGTTCGAAGATACGCCGCGCGCGCATCGTCAAGTTGACCCTGTTGTTCATAAGCCCGCCCCCGGAGTAATTGCAATTCGGCCCGCTTCTGGGAAATGCGACTTGACCAGTTCGGTTCGTTGTAGCGCTTCGCGAACGCGTCGAGCTTTCGCTCGAAAGCGTCCCACTCCTGCTGCGACAAGAGCGATTCTATTTGAAACCATTCGACATCGGGGCTGGGAGACAACAAGAGATCATGGTTTCCTAACCATGGCTCCCATCCGGCGGCCAAGCGTTCTTCATCACGGATCATCGCGACACGGTCTCTGAGCGGCATGACGGCGGCTTTGAGATCAGCAATGCGCTCGAAATAACCGGATTGCTGTGCCAGCCAGTCATCCTTCTGAAGAAACGTCTCAAGCGATTCCGACTGTGATGTGGCGAGATAAACGTGAGTTCCAGCCGCAGGAACGTCGCGTTTTTCCAGGGCGGCTTTGGATTGCGACAAGATATCGACGATGGCTTGCTCGGAGTCATGGAATCGCAGCGTTGCGAATGTTCGACGAAGATTCAGTTCCAGTCGTGCCACTTCATCGACGGTGGCTTGGTGGATCAGTCCAAGACTGGCTGGAAGCTTGGGCTCGGATTCTAGAATGCTTGCCTTTAGTGCTGATAAGCGCTCTTGCGACTCTTTGAGTCGCGTGATGTCTTCCGGCATTTCATCAATACCGCCAAGCTCTTGCCTCAGTCGCAGGAAGTCAATCACTTTGGTCATTTGTTCCTTTGAGGACGAAAGATTCCGCAGGAATGCCTCCGATTCGGCGGCCGGGTTGGAGACGTCCTGAATTCGTTCGCGGTACCCCTTTTCGATTTGCCCAATGGCCTTTTCGGACTGTTGCATGCGATTGATCAGCAGAGCGAGCTCGATTTCCTTCGCGTTCTTTAAGAAGTCATCCATCAATGCGGTTTGTTTGGTGAACTCATCGCGAGTCTCGTTGAGATCGAATTCGAGCATCCGGCCTGTCAAGTGTTCCATGTTGGCCTTCACGATCTGCAGCATGTTACGGCAATCGGCTTGATCGCTGGGCGAAGTTAGACGGTTTTGATCGAGAGATTGCTGAAGCCGTTGCACGCGCCGCTCGAGTTCGGCGAGCATCACCTGCGCTGCGGTACGGGTTCTCACCTCAGGAAGGGCCCGCAGTTCCAGAGTAATGCGAGGGATATCCACTTTTCGCATCATCAATAACGCGGAACTCTCCTGAGAGCGCTTGATGAACTCCTCGGCTTCGCGGCTGGCAGCGGCCGACAGATCGGCCGGTTGTTGGGTTTTCAAGGCGGTAACCAAGCTTTTCAATCGCGCGGCTTGGGCCTCCAGTTGGGCCGTCAGTTGAACTTCATTGACCGTTCCCTGCGCATTCGTTCGCGTGGTAAGGCTGTTGAAAATGTTCATGGCCGACCGCAACTCATTCGTCAACTCCCGATATCGCGTGAACCGTTTGATCTGCTCTCGGTATAACTGAAATTCGGCAGATAGTGGTTCGATCACGGATTTGCCGAGAATTGGCAATTCGGCCAACTGTGCATCCGCTAGCCGGATGACTTCGTTCATGGTGGCGATGTCTTGATCGACTGATGCCGAGGTCGGCTGTCGGGTGAGAAGAGGCTGACTGCCGGCTAGTGCCCCGGCAATCTCGGAGAGAAGTTCGACGGCCGAACGGAAGGACTGATACCCTTCGGTGGAAGCGCGTTGTTCACGCAGCTCCGCTTCACGCGACAGAGTATCTTTGCTCAACACCAGGGAATCGCGCTGAACGTCACTGAAACGTCGTGTTCCAAGTTCGACTTCAATCACCGACAGGCGTTTTCGTAGGCTGATCACGTTCTTGCGAACATCTCCCGCCTTCTTCAAACGGTCCTCGATGGCGATCCGGCGCGGTACGCCCTTATCCGGATTCAGCAAGATGCGCACGTGCTCTTCTGCCAGACGCATACTGAGCGGCAGACCATTGATGGCTTGCCGATTCTCGAACCGTGTGATGGAGTCTCGAAGTTCGGTCATTTGCTGGTGTGCAAGCTGAATCTGTTCGATCAACTCCGCTTCGACACCATCTCCAGTCGACAGTTGCTGCAACAGTCGATCCGTGAGGGCAACTTTCTCGGCGGCCACTTGCGATACGGGTTGGGCATTGGTCACTCCAAACCATGTGACGATGGCATAATCGTCATTGGACAACAATCGTGGGAGTTTCCCGAGCTGCTTGAAGTTAATGTTGGCTTCGTTGACCGATCGAATTCGGCCCTTCATCCGCGATTGATCTTTTCTCGAAACGACTTCGTCGCTCTCTGGAAACGTCACCAGCTTGACGAGGTCAGGCTCGGGCTGGGCCAATAATGCACTGTCCACGGTGGACAGCAGGCAACAAAGAGTGCTGAGACGAATCGTTTGTCGTACGCGGAGCGGCGTCATGTTGTGGCTCCTCGTTGCGAGTCGGCCGGTGGTGTGGCGGGCTGCCGACGGGCTGTGCGACGCAGACGTGGCTCCAGCGCGGTTGTTCCGGCCGGTCCTGCGAATGGGTTCTTCAGACGGCGCAGCCGCGGTAGTTTGCCTTCCACCGGCTGACGAAGGTGGTCCATGACCGCCGCAAGATAGGGCCGATCGATTTTGCCAAGTCCATCCCATGCGCCGGTCACCGATTGCCAAGCCAGCGAGTTCTTTCGGCTGAAACAGTCCCAGCACATCCAGTTGGTGGAGGATTCCGCGCCATGGTGATCGAAGTTCTGCGGGGGCGGTGGGATAAAATACGTGGGTAAGGCAGAGAAGTATCCCAGTGCCGAACGAACATACCCGTCGGCGGGAATCGCGCCGCGCTCGACATCGAATGTCCGAAGAAACGCTGCACGGATTCGGGTCGAAACCTCTGACTCTTCAACGGTTGTGCGCGATGATGTCTCCGCATCATCGTTCAAGACAGACGGTTTGGCTGCCAACTGCTCCCAGCTATTTCCGTCCGTGGCAGACTGCAGCAAATCGAATCGAAAAGCGAGTTGACCCAGCAGATTCCAGTCGCGGGCTTCCCAGGCATCGCGTGCTGCCGCCGCGATGGCCGGGAGGCCCGTAGTATCGAGGCCGCCCAGCGCTGACAGTACAAACCGCCGCGAGGGCTTGGGATCGCGCCGGTACAAGAACAGCGCAGTATCGAGAGGAATCGCATAGGCCTCGGCATAAAGTTGCAGCAAGTCCGGATGTTGCCGCTGCAACGCCTTGCTGATCGAGTCACGCAAGTCTTCGGGACGATCTTCGCGCGACAGCGGCGTTTCAATTGCCTGGAAGAAATCACTCGGCAAGAGTGCTGCTGGTGACATCGGCGCCTCCTTTCCGCAGGTGAGACTGAATCAGGAAGGTGTCGGCAAGTTTGAGCAGTTCTCCCGAGCGTGCAAAGCAACGGTCGACGGCCAAACGCGGCTCTCCGCTGGCCAACAGTCGCAATTCGGCTTCGAGCGCCTGAGCTGGAGGCGTGAACCAGTGTGCTTCCGCCTGCCAGGTGATGACGAGACCGAGAAGGACGGACAGTAATACGCACGCCAGCAGATAATCGCGGGCTTCCAACCCTAACCAAGTACCACGAGAAAAAGCGGCTCGCAAGGCCGACTGGCGCATGGTTGTGAATAGATTGTCGGCGTCGTTCTGGAGTGCCACGGCGCGCGATTCAATCACCGCCATGGTTTCACGCGTCATTCCCGTACGATCGGGGTTCGTTTCCAGACTCTCAACGCCGGCCGCCGCGGCGCCCGTTACCTGCACCGTTGGCGTTTTCGTCAACGTCCAAGTGGCAAACTCCTGAGCCTTTGCCAGCAGCATCACGGAATCGGCAACCGGCAACCATTCCGAATCAGAACTCCTGACCGAGCTCCCCAAACGTTCGCACGCGGTAATCATCCCATTAACAACTTCCCGTCGCTGCACGACAACATCGGTAGGTGTCTGCTCATTGATCGTGGTCAGTTGCCGTACCGCTTGCAATGTGCTCGCGATGGCTCCGCGAATTTGGCCGATCTGATCAATTGCGGTAATCACTTTGGGCCCCGCGGTGGCTGTCGGGGGCCGTAGCCACCACCAAACGACAACCGCCGACACGAGTAGTCCAACGAAGCTTAGTTGGACGGCTTTGAATCGTGTTTGTGGTGTCATGAACTTGTCTCCCTGTCAGGGTTGGGCATCCACAAAATAGACTCCGCGGTCGAGACAGAGCCACAATCGTTCGGCGCTGGGAACAACTCGCTTTAACCGAGACTCGGCCACACCGGGCAGGATGCGTCGATTGGAAATCAACAATCCTTGCTTGTCGAACTGCAGGACATGGAATCCCCCCGCCGGGCCCTCATGTGTTGGCTGGACCTGCCAGTGTCCCGTCGTACTAGCAAAGCTGTGCTCGGACAGCCGCTCTTGTCCCAGGCTGCCGCTCCATTGTTCGCCGTTAAAACGATAGATGCGATTCTCATCGAAGCAATCCAATGATCCATCACCGGCGAAGCGGACCGCCGTCAACAGGGGTATGACCTGCCCCGTATCGGCGTCGATATTCGAACGGTCCAGGCGTTGCAGTTGCATCGTGTCCGCATCAAACCATGCGATGCCGCCGGGTGTGGCCGCAAGGAGTTGCTCACCTCGTAGCCGAAAATCACGCAGCACATCGAAACTGAATTGACCGCGATGAAAGAGGGGCCACGCCCCGGCAGCCGGTTTTGCCGGATGGATCTGGACGGCCACGCCGTTTGCGTCCCGCGCCCAGGTCCACACATCCGATTGAACCAGCACTTCGTCCCACGCGGGGTAGTCGTCGTTCGCAAGCCGTTTCCATTGCTGCGTTGCGGGATCATATTCATGCCGCGATCCCGGTGCACTTCGGACCCACAACGCATTACCAGAGCGTCCTTCGACCGAACTGGCGCGAACGATGTGTCGCGCCTCCCGTAATTCATCCGGAGCCGACGAATCGGACCATAGACGTTGAAACGCCGCCGTATCGCGATGCGCGAGAACGACACCAGCCGGGGTGGCGAGCATCAACTGACCATCGTCTGTCAACGCGATGTCTTTGACCGTATCGATGGAAAATCGACCGGCATGGAGTACGGGAACCGTCGAAGACGCCGCGGTGTATCGCACAGTTTCTTTGCCGTCTGGATCCAGAAGAGTTTCGACGAGCGGATGAGATATCTGTCTCTGACCGCCGGGTACGGACCAGGGATTCGCTTTCATCCGTTGCCAGCGTCCGGTCTCTCGCGAACCTTCAAAACGCCAGGCGTCTTTGTTTTCATCTAGCGCCATAAGCGTCGCCGTAGCGAGGCGTTCGGGACGGTCCCACGAAACGATGGGAATGCCGTTCGCGTCAAACCGCCCCAATCGTACGATCCCTGTCAACGGGTGTGTCTGATCGCCGTCGGTCCCCGTTTGATACCAGCGTTGCGGCTCGCCGTCCGCAAGAGAGCGTCGTACGATTCCATTCCGTCCCCCCGTCCAGACGGCGTCACCATCACACAAGACCGCGGTCACATCATCCCACGGGAAGCGTCCATCGCGATTCACGAGCAGTTCCACGGCCGGTCGTTCCGCGGCGTGCAGTTGCATCGTCAGGTGTCCCTCAAGATCCTGCTGCCACGTCCATCGTGGAGTATCGACAGGGGTTCGAGCTGTTTCACCAGTACCGGCTTCACGCCATGGTCCGTCAGGCAACGCCCATTCAAACCGCCGTTGCGAGATCCGATCGATTGACTGCAGGGTCTGAGCACCGTCGACCTCGATGGCCCAATCCGCGTCCGGAATCGGAGTTGGAATCGTGGTTGTCATTGACCACGGTGATGACGTCAGATCCCAAACAAACATTCCCGCCGGCGTTGCTGTGACTAGTTTCTGATCGAATTGCGCCAGGCTTTGAAAATGATCGTGAGCGAAATGTTGCTCCTTCAATCGTGTGGGTCTGTCACGCCACGAGATTCCGGATGTCAAAAATCGCCATTCGGCATCGAGAAAACGGTCGTTGGGGCCGGCCACCAGGGGTGACAGAGCGCCGATGTCGGCGAGTTCGGCTTTGTCCGCATCCCATTCTAATTTTGCGAAGCGTTTCGGAGCGTTGATCGTTTCGACCAGCCATGCCCCGAACTGTCGGTCCTCGATCAGTCGGGGAGCCGAGGGCATGGGGATCGAAACGTCCAGTTGCCCATCCTTGAGAGAGGCTCGCGACAGACCGGCCGGGTGGCTGAACCACACGTCTTGAACACCCGCCGCCGCAAACTGGACTTGGTCCTGCTGGAAACGTCCGGTCGTCACATCCCATTGAGCTGTGAAACTCGCGCTGTCACCAATCTTGAATGTCCCGACGAGGCGGCCGTTTGCGCCGCGGGACCAACTGCAGAAGTTCCCATCGGCCAACTTGCGCTGCTGTTCTTCCACGACGACCCTATCGGGAGCACTCTCCCACCCGCGCGGTGTTTGAAAGCGGATCAGTTTGCCGTCGGCCACGGCATGCGTGGCGTCCTCGACAACGAACAGATCTGTTACCGGTTTGTCCGACGGATCACCGAAGGTCGCTATGGAATTCGGCGCGCGATCGGTGCGTGGAGCCGTATCGAACTGTGTCAATCCGGCGTGGGATGCGATCCAGACCGCTCCATCGGACGTGGCGGCAATGGCCCACGGACGGCGGAAATCAAAATCGCCACGGGCATTCAGAGGCAACTCCGTCAGCGTCGGCTGATTCTTCACCACTCGCACACCAATTTCGCCGTGGCCTGATTCACGGCGTTTGACGTTCCATCGATCAGCTTGCGCGACCACCGCGGCTTCGTCTGCAGTGAGTCGAGTCGGCTGCCATTCGTTCTGGGTATCCCATTCTTCCCAGCGATTGTCGGGCCCGCTGATGAGCAATCGCTGACTGGCCGCAGGAGCGAAGACGGCGTTCCGCGTAGGGTGGAATGAGGCCAGACGCCACTGGTTGTCAACAAACTGCCATGCCGTTACTCCGGCTGCGGTTTTGACCAACGACCGTTGACCGTTGCAGACGGCGTCTTGTGCGACTTGAAAGTCAAACCGGTTTGCCGCAGTGATGAATTTCACCGGATGCCAGCGGTCACCAGTGGTGGCTTCACGCAATTCCGTTGCCAGCCCGTCGGTTGTCGGACGCATGCGCAGCATTTCCAGGACTGCTTCCTGCGCGAGCGGAGCAAACGGATTCGCCGGAGTGTTAATCGGTTCCCAACGGCGATCGCCCAATCGAAACACATGGTCCGTCGTTCCGCCGCTCAGTCGGAGAAACCATTCCGCTCCGGCGGCGCGAAACTCACCTCGAGTCACATCGCTGGCATCCGCCGCTACTTGCTGCAATCCTCCGGTTGTCGCATCCACCTGGCGGAGATCCTGCTGCGTCACCAACCAAATTGTTTGATCGTGCGGCAGCACCGCGCGCACGATGGCGCTCGGCAACACTCCATTGGATGACAATGTGGATCGCACCGGCTGACGATTGAGGTCGAATTCAACATATTCAACACCCGTTGCCGTTTTGATCCAAGCCGAGCGGGAGGAGCGGCTCAGCATCTGGCGTTCTGCCAGTTGATCGGTTGGCAGTGCTGCAACGGGGGACCATTGCAGTAATGTCGATTCGTAACGCGACCAGAGATCTCCCTGGAGTTTCCAGAGCTGGCCAGATACGTCCGTCCAGAAGTGTGTGGTTGCCTTGGCATTGGCAGTTGTTTCGGCTGGTTGAGAAACGGGTCGCCAGTGGGCCAGCGCCGCCCGCTGTTGTTCCGTTGGCTGTGAGATCGCGAAATCACCGGCACCCGTTGAGACAACGAGCCCTTCACCGGTTCCGACCGCAGCGATAAGTCGATCCCAGCTCAATCCCGTGGTGGCGTCCAGTTCACCCCGAAGCCACTCATCGGATGCATTGCGATAATCAATCTTCGTCGGCAGACCGGCTGGAGCAAGCGGACGGGCCACACGCCATGCGGAACCGCGCCAGAGTGCTGACGCCGCGGCATGTTCCGCAACGAGTTCGTCGGTAAGAGACAACACGCGGCCGAGGCTGCCGTCTTTCTTCAGTTCGACAATTTGTTTATCGTCAGTAAGCAAAGAGCGAAGACCATCTTGGACCACGCGCGGTGGACTGATCAACGGGTTGGCGTGAATCTTCGGCATTCCATTGCCGATGCGACACTCGATGGTCGTTGGCCCGATCAGCCAGGCCGCCGCTCCGTCCCAGTGGACGGTCAAGATGTGATCGCGCAAAAAGCCCCGCTCTTTGAGATTCAGCACCTCGACACTGTCGGTTCCTGATCTCAGTTCGATGCGCTGTCCGGTGTCGTCCAGCGTGCCCTGCCATACGCGGCCCTGCCAGGAAATACGGGGAATTTTCAACAAACCGGCGACGTTTTCCACAGGGGTTGCGACGTTGTCTTTCAATCGCCACCCCTGGCCGGTCGCACTCTGAACGATGAGGACACGGTCTTGATCGGACTCCTGAAACCAGGCAAGTCCGTCGGCGTTCTCCAGAGACAAGAGGCCGACCCATTCGCCAGACAACATCCGAATTATAAGTCCCTCCGGTGTCAGCGTGTAGACGCGGTTACCATCCGTGGTTTCGGTCGTAAGCCGTTTTGGTGCGAGCGGTGTATCAATACTGAGTCCGCGGCCGACATAGCGGACTTTCTGAAGAGAGGATGAGTCGCGTCCGAGGCTCAACTCCCATTCCAATGGAGTGCCGGGCGGACGGGCGGACAGACGGCTCGCTGCCAGCAGGGAATCCCATTTCTCTGACATCGCTTTCCATTTAGAGCCATCTTTCTCAACCACGGATCCATCACCGCGGCGCACGAAGAGTTGTTTGCGATCAATGCTGACGAGCACGTTGCACGATCCGAACGGTTGCGCATCACGCAATTCCTGCAAGTCCAGCGAATAGGCGAACAGCCCGGCGGCCGTCGCGATCCACACCGAGTCGTCGAAAACCGCGACGGAGTTCGGCGTGTCGCAGTCAAGATGGCCATCTTTGTCGATCTGGACCGGAAGAGGTGCACCTCGGCCAAAATCGGCTTGAAGTGAGACCTTCTCTCCCTCGCGGGTGATAGACCACGCGCTGGGCGGCGGAGTGTATGGTTGCAGATCAGCGACACCGGAGTCTTTCCAGTTCAGCAGCCATTTCCGTCCATCGTAGGCGCGGACAAGACATTGGTCCGTTGAAAGCGACCAGATTCTTCCCCCTGGAGTCGCACCGGCAGACCATTCGATAGGCAGGAATTGAGTGGGTAAACCCGGTTCGTCAGACGAATGAATCACAACTCCCGCTGCGGTGGCCAGCACGATGTGTTTTCCCACCGTCAATCCACCGGCGGCGACATCCCACTCCAGTCGGCCGCGAATCCAGTCCATTGGAACCGGTTGCCAGTTCGTGTGGAATTGACACTCCAACCGCAGCGGAGCCTGCGGGGTCTCGCTGCTCACACGCCATCGACCGGACTGTCGATGGCGCGCTGCTTCCACAGGTTTCGCTTGCGATTTCCGCTCCGTTAGAGTGGCGGCATCCAAAAGCTGAGGGGCGTCTGCGTCTTGTACCAGTACGCCGAGTTGCGAAGCGGCGAGCACCAATCCCTCGGCGTGAATCAGCACGGTCCACGTCTGATTGGAAAATGCATCCGGCATCGCAACTGGCATGAGTTGCCCTGCATTTGAAACGAGCGAACACGCTTGCCGATCATCCTCCGCAACGAAGTATGCGGTCTTCGCGGCGGTCACCAACCCGGTTCGTTTGCGTCCCGCGGCTGACGGTGCGACCAGACGTGTAAGTTCCATTGCTGCGGCGTCATACCGCCAGAGGCTGCCGTCTGACAGTTCGAGGAGCAACCATTCTTTTGCGGCGTGGACGCGCACCGGAGTTGAAGACGTCGTGGCGATTCGAGGCGGAGCGTTGCCATCCACGGACAGGGCCGAGGCGTTCCTGGTCCATCGCCCCTGAGAATCAATCGCGTGCGTCGTCGCAGCATCGCGCCAGGTCGTTTCCGAGCGAGAGTTGATGGCCGACCATTGATTGTTCTGAAGACGCAGCAGTTCATCTTTCGAACCCACAACACACCATTCGCGTGGCAGAGTGAACAGTTCAGTCACCTTAATAGGGACGGGTGGCAACGCTTCCCATCGTCTTGTGGCTAATTGGTAGCGTGCTGCGGTATTGGATTGCATCACCGTCAGCAGAGCATCATCCTGGGCGGCGAGCCACGACAGTCGATCGCCGTTTTCAGTCCAGGCGCGTGTGGAAAAGTCACGCATGGCCTTGGGGGCAACTGTCGGAGCCGTCTGAGGATCACGGACCAGGACGTGCGATCCCGTCGAGGCGATCAGTGTCTCCGCGGCGACGTCAAAAGCCTTGATCTTGGGCAGCGCGGCGGTAAAGCTCCAGCCCGAGGGATCGGCCGGGTCCGCTTGCCCCATCCAGAGTCCACGCTCTGCTTCCTGAACCCACACACGATTACCGGTGAACCGGATTGTTTCCGCGGCGGCTTGGGGATCGAGCGGGAATTCGGTCCAGCGGCGCGCGTCGGGACGATAATTCCACAAGGTTCCCTGAGTCGACCGCAACCAGATGTGATTGTGATCGACGTGAGCCCCCACGATCTCCCGCTCTTCCGGACCAGGTGGAACGGTCAAAGCCACCGGAGTCGAATCACCATTCTCGCGAAGGAAAAATTCGTGCAGGCGTCCGTTCTGCTTCGAGACGAGCAAGACGCCGCCTGGTCCGGCATGCCACCGGACGACATCTTCACTCACGGTCTTTACTGTCCAGGCTTTGGCTTGCGGAGTGAGTCGAAGTAATTGTGATTGGTTCGCCGTGGCGGTTTCGACCCACAGCCCTGTCTCACCCGCCGCGAGTCGCTTGCCTCCAGAGACATCTTCTATCGTTTGCCAGTCTCGTGTGAGACGATCGTAGGCGTGGAGGCGGCCATTCTTGTCGAGAAAGAAGAACCACTGGCCTATTGCGGCAAAATCGGCGATGCGGGTTTGTGCAGGGTTCCCCGACCACGCTCGGCCGATCCATTTCTCAACGAGGCGTTCGTCATCGAAATGCGACACCGCGCCGTCTTCCTGAAGCGTGATCCAGGTGGGGCCGGTCGCCGCACTCGATGCGGCGACCGCACGCATTCCTGTTTGGATCGGTTCCAGCACGATCTGGTCCGTCTTGAGTCGTACCTTTGCCACTTGACCGCGGCTATCCAGCACGAGCAGTCCCTCCGTGATGGGTGTGAGCGACTTCACAGCAACCGTATGCGAATGCCAAACATGTGTCGCCGGGTTGTAGATGGCTAATTGTGTTGCAAACCCGAGGGCAAGCCCGATTCCACCATCTTCGAGGTTCACTTCGCATACTGCCGTCACTGCTCCACGATTCGTGGTGTCCCAGCCAGAAGACGAAATCACCGTACGAACATTACCCTTCGGACTGATCTGAATGACCGATGAGGGTGATCCGACCACGGCCCAGGCTACCGCGCCTTGCAGCGAGAGGTTCGAAACTCTGGTCGCTACGGGAACCCAGGCCGGCGAGGCGATGAGCGCGGAACGAAATAATCCACCCTCTTGAGACCGTAACAAGCAGCCACTTTCGGCACCGGTTCCCAGCGATACAAGTTCGGCGAAGCGTTGCTTTCCCGCAGGCGAGGGGAGCTCGGCCCACGTCCGCGTCAAAGCACTAAAGAACGCCAGATGACCCGGTGCAAATGCAGCCAGGAATCCATTTGGAACAGCGATAATGCCGACGATCTCGGCGGATGATCCCGGCGCTGCGGACGGCTGACTCCAGAGTGTGACCTTTTCGCCCTGGACATGGTGCACGGCTCCGTCCTGCGTGCAGACCCAGAGTTCCGCAGTCTTGTTGGGAAGATTGACAACCGTTGCGGCTTCCACGGTTAGCTTGCCCGACAAGATCTCTTTCCAGGACCAGGCCGTGGTGTCGAAGGCATGGAGGCGACGCTGCGTCGAAATGGCCCAGAGAGCCCGTCCATCTTCGCTGGCGCAAAATTCCTCGACGGTCAGTTTCGTCCCTTTCGGTGCGGCCATCTCGCGCCAGTCATTCAGGTTCTCTGAGAGCCACGACGTTCCCTCGGTCCCCGCGATCACCATTCCGCCCAATGCCGCGACAGCGCGCCGCGGTGTTCCCAGCGGCTGGGGTGGTGGCTGACCGAGAATGGATTGCCAGCCCTCATTGCGACGCAGGCTGACACTGCCGTTTTGAACTGTTGCCGTGACCACATCATTCGCGGCTTGCACCGAGAGGACATTGTCCATCTCTTTGGCCATCGTCGCAGCACCACCTTGACCTTCGTGCAGTACGCCGTTTTGATCCAGGGCGAAAATGCGATTGCCGCTGGCAAGCAATCGCAATACCCGATTCAACGATCCAGCGGGGCTGGTCACACGCTGCCATTGCTGGGATTTCCAGCGGAACAACCATATCTCGCCTTCTTTTCCTCCGGAAAGGTACAAGTCATCGCCAACGCACGCTGCCGACCAGTTCGGGTCTTGCAGCAGGCTCGATTTCGGGCCATTGGGAGCAACATTAAGGGGTACCCAGTCGGGATTATCCTTGGTGCGAACGCGGACGACGCCGTCTTTGTTCAGGACCACCACCTGCTCCGGTGTTCCAGCGAGCCCGATCACGGATTCGGTCTCGGGAATGGACTCCAGCTTACGGTCGGATGCCAGCCGGACCACGCCCGTGCTGGTTCGCAGCCAGAGTGCACTGAGCGCGGGGACAATTTCCGTCACCGTTCCGATGGCCAGCGGCTGCCAATGTCGAGTTGAAAGATCATACCAATGTGGCCGGTCACCGCCGAAGACCACCAACTCGTTGAGCAACCCCACCGCCGGCGCAGCGGTGGGATCCCAGCCGGGGGCCGCATCCCCCACGAGTGTTCGCAGTTGTCGCTGGTCACTCGCCAGATAGACATGGCCGGTCCGGCACCGCAGAACTGCCGCGGGAGCGTGCGGCGCGGCGGCGATGGAAATCACCTCCGGCAACTTGGACGACAACGGTTGAATGACGCGATCCACGGCTATGGTAAAGACCACTCCTTGTGACAGCAGCCATACCATCCCGGTTGAGGCCTGTAACGCTTCGATCGGTTTTGAAAACGTCAATCGCGGCTCCCAGCGGTGCCGGATCGAATCGTAAATAAACAACCCCTGCGATTTCGTACCGATCCACAGCCGTCCCGCGGGATCGCGCGTCACGGCGGATATGTCGGCTTCAGCGGCTTCGAATTTGCCGCCGCCGAGAAGCGATTCCCATTTCGTCTCCGGCAAAGGCAGCCGCCGAATTTCACGATCCGTTCCCAGGAGGATGGGAATTCCCTCAACAACCTGAATGTCGGTGAGGCGCGATGTTGCTGCCGCGTCGAGAGGGAAATCACCGACCCAGTCGTTGCTTTGCGTGTCATAACTGGCCAACCCCCGCTCGGTGGCGACCCACAATCGCTGTTGTTCGGAATCGAATGCGGCGGTGGTCATGGTCCGCGCCGTGGAGTGAAGTCCGCGCCCCCCCACCACGGTGTGCCAGTCTCGGCCATCTTCCGTGCTGCTCACTGCAGCAAAAGGCCGATCGGTGTCGGGTGTGATCCGCGCGACAACCGCCGGTCCCTGCGCGTCGAGTTGATCGACACCAGACGGCAAGGCGATCTGCCATGTCCCGTTCACGTCACCACCGGGCTGCTTCCACCGCAGCAATTCCCGCTCGGTTCCCAGCCATGCTGTGCCTTCGGGATCCCCTGGAACCGCAAGGGACAGTACCGTTCCTGTGGCCGGGCTGCTGCCGACATCGAGCCATTGTCGATGGTCTGGATCGTAGCGACCGACTTCCCCTTTGTGTGTCGCGAACCACAAGCGAGATTGCGGATCAGCCGCGACGGCGGCGACTTCCGGGCTTTCGTGTTGCCCCCAACCCGATTCGCGAATCAATTTGGTATTGCCAGTGGCATCGATCCGTCCCAGCCCTCCCGTTGCTGTGGCATACCAGAGTGCATCACTCAGCCACCGGAGGCGAACGATGTCGGAACCGGCAAGGCCATCGGTCGTCGTGAATCGTTTCCAAGCGGCAGATTTCGTTTCATAACGATTGATGCCGGACGCGGTGGCAATCCAAACCGAACCGTCAGAGCCAGTGACCAGATCGCGCACCCGGTTATCGAGCAGGCCTTCAGCGGACGCAGTAAGCGATTCCTGCCAGGCGTGATCGCGAAGGGCGTAACGTCCGATACCGCCCGACCGTGTCCCGATCCACAAGTCGGCTCCCAGGACAACGGCTGCGGTGACCTCACGTTCCGGATCGGGAACATCGAGGGCAGCAAAACGGTTGACACCCAGCAACGTGCTCCATTGGTTCAACCGGTCCGTGGCGCGGCACAGCCCGAGGTGGTCATCCTGTTGACACAGAAAATACAGACGCCCTTGGGCATCGCGATCGATTCGGCGGATGTCGTCGGATAGCAACCCGCCCTGCGTCGATTTTGTGCTCTCGTGCTGCAGATAGTGCGTGCGCACATCCATGCGATGCAGGCCGCCACCGGCAGTCCCCAGGAGCATCTCGCGCCCGTCGGTGGTGAGGACGGCATCCGTGGCGTCGTTCTGGGTGTAACTCACCGCAGTGCGATAGTCAGCAACCCGATGGATTGTGGGGCGACTCCACCACCAGAGGGTCGTCCCCATCGCAGCGGTGGTCAGAAGAACCAGAGCGGTCAGTACGCGAGCAAAGCCATGCGGTCGCTCGGGTTTCGTTGAATGCGGATTGGTTGCGGGGCGATTGCGTCCGGCGGGCTTCCCTTCGGCATCGAGAAGCAGGCACACCGCATGCACTTGCCGCACACGCTCGGGGAGCAGGTGATCGGGCGATGAATCATGCGATTCCGCTGATCGACCAGGATCGGGAAGTGGGGTTTCGGAAGCGATCATAGCGACTCCACTTGCATGCGGATGGGGCCGATTTGCAAGACGTCCCCCTCTTTCAGTCGCACCGGTTTTGTGACCTCGTCCCCATTCACCTTGATGTTCACCGACTTGGCAGCGGGAACCAATCGCAAACGGCCATCCACACATGTGATGGCGCAATGCTGCGGCTCCAGTTTGGCATGCTGGATCTGATTCGTTTCACTGGAACCAAAGCAGACGGGATATTTTTTACAATGGATGCGGCGGCGACTCTTGACATCGAGCAGCCACAAATCGGGGAGCGCCGCGCGAGTGTTGTCGGAAGCGGCGGGCTTCGAAGGTTCGGCCTTTGAACGCTTGACTGGAACAGGGGTGGAGGGTTCCGGCTTTTTCGCTGGAGGCGGCGATTCGGGTGTGTCGGAGCGGTTCCGACGGGCATTAAACCAGCCTGGTGCCGCACTTCTCGGGGCCTCCATTTCCAGAACGACATCCACCGGCACATCCGGTGCGGGGATGACGGGTTTAGAAGCGGTTGACCGGGCCACCATGCGATCCAGTTCTTTGCGGCCGAATTCCACTGTGTGAGCTTGCAACAGCCGAATTGTTTCAGCGGGTTCGGTCGTTCCCAGCAGGAGGCCGGCATAACGCTGCGTCCAGAAACCGGTCACACGCGCCCGGAACAGCGCCGCAGTGGCGTCGCGAATCAACGTATCACGCAAGCTCGGACGGTCCTGCACCTGCGAGGCAATGTGTGCTTCGGCGATGCCCAGCAGTTCCCATTGACGCCCGCCACGCGGTTCCGTCTGTCCGAACAATTCGCGGATTTGGCTGTAGCCTCCCCGGCAAGCATGCCAATCGATCAGCAAGTCGAAAAAGAGATGTTTGACAGTCCTGACCAGTTCGTCCTGACCGAGCAGGCTCCGCACCCATTGAAACATCCAGGCAATCGTTTCGGCTTTGACCCGCTCCTGTCGGTCCGTACGCCAATCCGCACGCAAGCTATACAACATCAACAAACGCGTCGCCGCAGGCCAGCGCGCCGGACGATCGAACAGCCTCCGAGCCGACCGCAGTGATTGCTCCCAGTCTTCCAAAGGCTCGAATGCCAGGAATCCTTCGAGGACTTCGCAGGCCATGCGCAGATCGCGGATTCGTTCGGTCTCGCGATTTGTCAGCACCGGCAAAGTCGCGCGGGGCGCTGATGATGTCCCATTCATTTTGCTGGATCGAATCGGAGGTGCCAGCAATGCAACCGTACGCTCTTCGCTTTCGGCGGTTGCGGCGATGGAAGAGTCCAGCACATCATCACTCGATGATGCGTCTTCCGGTGAATCATCGGCATCAAACGCAGGTTCGTTTTCGGACGCCATCTGCAGTTCGATATCTTCAAACCCCAGATCTTCGTCAGAGTCGCCGGACTGCGACTCCGGGGCCTCGACTAAATCTTCCGTGACCGGGGAACTTGCATTTTTTGCTGGATGAGAGAATGCTTCCTGATCCGGTGGACCGGCATCCGCTGTTTTCTGTTCTTCGCGGAGAAACTCGTCCGACCATAATGGATCGTTGCGCCGTCGAAAGCGCCAGAGCTCAGTCAAACTGTCGGCGATCTGGCAGAGGCGGTGATCTCCCTCTTCAAACCGTCCGAGGAACGATCGCGATTCCAGCCACGCTTCTTGTAGCAGGCAGGCTTTGCGTCCGTATCGCCCGGCTCGCAGCAGTGCCTGCTGATGCTGTTTGGCATCAACCGTTCGAGCCAGATAATCCTCGAAGCTTTGCCCGGCCTCCGCTTCCGCCATCCAGCGTGATTGCTGCGCGATTTCCTCACACAGCACGGCTTGCACGTCCGTTTCACCCAAATCAAGGTCGTGGTGCTCGTAATGCCAATACCGCGGCAGTCGCGGAGTCCATCGAATGTAGAACTCGGCCAACGGGAACACCGCCTGTCGCCAGATCCGAGCACGCCACAGTGGAATCTCGAATACGGGGAATAGCGCTGCCTGACGTTCGTGCGGGGAGCGATCGGCAGTGATCCCCCGACTGGCGCGGGCCACGTCGAGCCAATATGTTCCTCGCGGATCGACACGGAGATAATCACGAATGAGCCCCGCCGTCCATTGCCCATTGGGCCTGATCCACGACCACAATCCCGATGCTGAAGTTGACGCACTGGATCGGCGCATTCGCCAGGCCAAACCACGCGCCCCGCTGATGATGGCGGCGAAAACGGTCACGCAGGCAAGGACCGGCGCTTCGTGCAACGCACCATAAACGCAGACGGTTAAAAGCACCGAGAATGCGGTGGCGGCAATCACGATTTGTGAGGACCGGCGATGAATCGGCAATGCCACGAGCAACAAACAAGCGATAAAACCGCTGAGCAAAGGCCAACGGTAATACGTCTCCTGGAGGAAACTGAGAAATCGTTCGTCGTGCCAGCGCAGCAATTCATTCATGGCGCGGCCTCCCCGGAGTCTGCCGGTTCCGTCGGAGGATTATCGTCCACACCACCACCTGACTCATCCGCAGCCGTCGACGCTTCCGTGTCGCCCGCCGAAGACCAGCGCGCGGAGAACTCATCGAGCTGGTGCGTGAGCACTTCCTTCGACTCGCTGATGCTCTGATTCCATGTCGCAGCGCCTCGTTTCCAGGTTTCTACGGGCCGTAGGGTGAGGCCGTCGATTTGCCGTAGACGAAGTCTTCCGGCTTCGGTCATCGCGAGGCGCAATCGGGTTTCTTCGTCGAGTCCCACGGTCAACGTTCGGAGTTGTGCCACTTGCTGTTGAACTTCTGCTGCGGCGGCATTCCGCAGGCTTGCCAGTGTGCCGGTATCCAACTGTAAAGTCTTGGTGAGCGTGTCAATCTGTTTCCGGATGGGAGCCAAACGTTGTCTCAGTTCCTGCGTCCGCTGGCGGAGTTGCTGCTCTCCTGCGACCACTGCCTGTAACCGTTCCTGCACGTTCGCGCGCAGTTTTACGAGTTCTTCGACGACATTCGGGGCCGATGCCGGAACGGCGGAATCACTGCCGGGCGCACCTTCGGTATCAGCCGCCATTTCATCAACATCCGGCACTTCTGAGCTCAATGGCGGGTCTTCGCGCAAAGGCGGATTGTCAGCCGTGCTCATCCCCATTGCCCTGATGTTTGAGGTTCTCGATCCGTGACCGCAGCGATGAGACGTCCGTGCCAAGTTGATCCAGCTCACTGGAACGGTGCCGGGTTTGCGACAACACATGCTCCATCTTGCCGATGGTCTCCGAGAGTTCGTGACATTTTTTGGTGAGCGCGGACTCCCAGGAAAAGCGATAGTCTTGCCAGAGCGTGACGGCTTCGGAATGTCGATCCACAAAGCCGACCTGCTCGTTGATTTCCTTCGAGAGCTGATGCATGGATTCCGACTGGCTGCGAACCTGAACCAGTTGCTGAGCGAGCTGCCCCAGGCGGGCGGAGGCCGCCGCTCCGCGTTGATTCAACTCCAGTTTTAACCGCCCCAGTTCGGCGGTGAGCTGCGTGACTTTGGCCTCTGATTCGCGAATTTCCGTCTGCCGCTTGTCGGATTCCGCGGCGATGGTTTCGACTTCAACGCGTTGTGTGTGGATGCGTTCATGCTGATCGCGCACCACGGTCTCACGCTCGTGAATTTCCGCAATCTCACGCTGCATAATCGAGATGCGTTGCTCGGTATCACGCACGGCCTGCAGTCGATCTCCAATCTGGTCAGCGGTCCGTTGCACTTCGGCGAGAATCACCGCAGCACGCGAGCCGAGTTGCTCCAGATCGGTGAAGTGCGTGAGCATGCCGTCCTTGAGCTGGTCGAACTCCAAGAGCCGTTGTTGAAGATGCGTCACTCCTTCCTGTGCGGCGGCCACCAGGTTGCGGCCGCGCGGCGTGAGTGTTTTCAACAAGATTGTCTGAATGGAGACAATGACGCGGCGGGCCTGCTGGAACTCGTCCAGAGCCGGTTGTGTCAATTCGCGATGCGTTCGCACGACCAGATTGACGAAATCGAGCCAGTTCTGCGGCGCTTGGAGCAGTCGCGTACAGACTTCATCGACCTGCGGCTTCAGTTGCGTCATTAACTGATCGGCTTTCGAGAGCCGCGCGTGCATGTCCGTGAAATCCGCTTCAATCCGGTCGGCCTCGCGGGCGGCATACGACAGAATGTCTCGCTCAATCTCCTGCAAATTGTCGGTCAACTTAGCCCGCGTGGCGTGCAGCGCATCGGCAAGTCGTTGGCGCGTCTGCGCATCCACGTCGCGCGCAACACGGTTTTGAAACGAGTTCAGCAGCCGAAACTGTGCGAGGAGCGGTCGCTTCTGTTTGACACGCGTTTCATAGATGACACCGTTTTCATCGGGTTCCCACAGGATCGCTTCCCACTCGCGGTAGTCGCCGCCGTCCCCTTCGTCGTCGCGGAGTTTCGAAGTACTGTCGAGGATCCGCTGCAACAGCGGAATGGCGTCATTGGAATCGATCAGGGGAGCCAGTTCCGTATCCAGGGGCAGGAAGAGATTCACGCCCCAATTCCGCCATTGCTTGGGCTGATAATAGATACGATCCGCCATTTGCAGCGCGAAACCCAACGCCCGACACGATCGATTGGCGATGATGAGATGAAACGGAGCGCTGTTCTTCGGCTGGCAATACGCGTGATCATAGCCCGATAGCGTGCCAAGACGCTGTTGCATGAGTCGCACGAGCAGCGGGTTCAACCCGTCCTCACTCGATTGTTGAAAGCGATAGGCGAAGTAGACTTCGTCGCGATCACGGCCCACCAGACGGGCGCGTTTTTGCTCTAATTCGCGGAGTGTCCGGCGGCAGCGGTCCAACTCCTGATCGATCTGCCAATACTGACGGTCGGCACCACGGGGTTTGGGAATTACGGCCAGCGACAGGGGAATCGCCTGGGTCGGCTCACCCGCGACGGCCTCCAGCAGGGGGAGTTCGCGAAACGATGCTTGCAGATCGAGAATCTCATGCGGCTTGCGAAAGAAGCGGAGTTCCCCCGCCGTAAAGGTGCGCCATTCCGGTGTCTTCGATTCCGTTCCCGGGCGAATAAGAACGAGTTCGGCGTTGATTTGCAGCAGCCGATCGAGCGAGGGCACGGGGAACTGATAATCGGCAAGGATGTAGAATTCCGTGTTGCCGAGAGTCCGTCCGGAACGGAGATAGATTTCCAGTGTCTCTTTTTCGCTGGCGACCCAACTGTGCAGGGCATCGATATGTCGCAAACCATGAACGCGAATCAGGTGCGTCGGAGTGCTATGCCGTGTGTGACCCTGAAGGAATGCCAGTTCCATTCCCGCGGCACCGAGATTCCACAGATTGGCCACCACGCCGCATAAGGTTTCCGAAGACGCCCCCCAGAGCGCCAACAGCAGCGAACCCGCCGTCCGTCCGGGCTTGGCGACCTTGAGCGCCAGCATTCGGAGCAATCGTTCGATACTGATCTCGGCGGCATCGTCGGGAACGACGTCGTCTTCGTGAATGCGTCCCTGCTTGCCACCCATGCTTGAGAGCGCCATCGCTTCAAGCCTGGTGATCAGATCCTGATGCGCCTGCACGCGGATGAAGAGTGTCTTGGAATTGTGGAGATAGAGACGGTTCAACGCCTGATCGTAAAGATTCGACCCGGGCCGCATTTCCGCTTCGGCCTGCGTTGTATCCAGAAAGTCAATCAGCGGTTTGGGCCCGCGGAATTCGAACGTGCGGACGGGATAGACGGGCCTGGCGGGGGCTTTGGCGCTCATGAGAATTGCTCCCACTGCAGATCGTGAGCGTCATCCACCGGCATTCCCGCTCCCTTGCGAAGGACGGTATTGATGAACTGAAATCGCACCTGATGTTCGCTGGACCGCCCGGGCAACGATCCCGCCGGACCGATGCCGTAGTCCATCGCCGAGACCCGCGCGATTCCCAAGGTCGCCTGATTGACATCACACGTAATCAGGTGCAGCGAATCCGCTCCACTGTCGCTGGCGTCCAGACCCAGCGGAGGAATCGAGTCGACGAGGGCATCAACCGTGGCGGAACTGCTCAGCAGCACGATGTGACGGCAATGGTAGTGGCGGCTGCGGTGTCGATACTCCACGAAATCGAACGGGTTCGGTTCGAGTTCCGGGCGGGCTTCGGCATCTTCCTGTGTCAAACGCGCGTAGAACAGCTCGGGCAGGGGAGCGGTCAGACCACGCAGGAAATCCAAACGGCGCTGCGCGTCTTCCGGCGACCAGGAGAACAAATCGACCGTTCCCGCACAGGAGTATTCACCGGCGGTCTCTGTCGATGCCGTCGGGTGCCACAGATACACCCCGCAATCCACCTGCACTTCGTCTCGTGGCATGAATGCAGCGAGGTCCTGCATCATGAGTGCTGCCAGAGCGCGGGCGCGAATGTACGGAGTCAGGCCCTGTCCAAGTTCTGCAGCGGCGTCTTCGCGGGCTTGCCGCATCGGCAATGAGTTGTCAACCACCAGACAGAACAGGATCCGCAATTCATTATCGACATACTCGAAGTTTTCTCGGACATACGTCAGCACGCCTTCGTTGAGAAACTTCTGTAAAGTCAGTGCGCGGTGATTCCAGAGACTTAGTTCCGCGGGCAAAACTTCCCCGATGCTGCCGCGAAAACGCTTCTTGGCGACATCAATATATCCGCCGGTTTGTCCTTCCACTTCCTGCATATTGGTCGGTTGCAACTCTTCCACCACGCGCGGATGGGGCGGCAACGTTTCGACATCTTCTATGCGAGAACGGCCTAGCAACCAACTCAGTAAACGATAATCGACGCGCCCTTTACCACTGCGCGTGCGGGCGGCGATTTCCAGCACAAGTTGCAGATCTGGCGTGATGATCGTTTCCAGCGGGCGGGCCTCGAAATACTCGCACAACATCAAAATGACATCGTGGACGGCGACGGTCTCCGGGGCTTCCCGCAGCGGTTTCAACCCACGAAACGGAAAGGTTTCCGTCTTGGGCTTCCGATCGGCTCCCACTGTCACCAGCTTTATTCCCTGTTCGGTAATGGCCGCTTGTTCCAACTGCAGATCGCGCGTGTCAAAAGGGTAGATGTTTTCGAAGCCACTGGCTCCGGAGACAAGAAAGTTCAGGAATGCCGCGACGGCCTGATCCTGCCGCGACGAATCCGGCAGGCTCTCCAGCAAGACGTGCATTGACTCAAACACAGGGTGTTGCCGCAATCGTTGCAAGACGGTCGGATACCACGTCACCAGCCGACGGAATTCCGGGGGAACGGTATCGCGACGGGCACCACTCGATGGCATCGTCCCGGGATTCAGCAGCAGCGTGCAGATATCGAGCACGAACGAGAGGGGGACCGGCCACCCCGAACGAATGAACGGCAGATACATCCGGTTCAACACGGACCGAAAGCGCTCACCGCGCCACGTGGTGACCGGCGTCGCGGCGAATTCCAGTGAGTAGAACGTGAACCGCTTGAGAACAAGCGGCTTGACCTTCGTAGTGATCATGCCCCGTAGCCCCGTTTCAGGTTCGCAACGAAACGGTCCAGTTCCCCGGAGGGATCCCAGCGCACCAGTCGGAAGACATCGAGCTCGTCGGCGTTCATGCTCTGTCTCCCCGCAAGCAATGCGGAGGCGCGGGCAAAGGAGTAGAGCGCCGAAAGACTCCGATCGGAAATGGCGGCTTCGTGTCGCAGAGCCCGAAAGCAACGCAGGAACTCGACTTTGAACCCGCGTCCCCCTGGGGAGGTGCTCCCTTCCGTCGCACGTCCGCCGAATTGGAATTTGGAGACACGATGCAGTAAACGGAGGTCGTTCGCGCATGCCATGACAGGTACAGCCGAGACCGCCCCACCGAATGTCCGATCGAAACCGTCCTCCCAAGCGCGATCCATCAGTTCGTGCAAATGGTCGTCGTCTACGGGCGGACAATTTAGTCGCAAGGGAAAGCGGTCGTACAACGCATTGAGCGACTCGTCCTGTGGCGGCTCGTTCGATGCGGCAAATACTTGGGTTAACGGGACTCGCTCGCTGCGGCCTTCGTTGTAAAACACGCGCTCGTTCAATAGCGACAACAACGTATTCAGAATCGCCGAACTGGCCTTAAAGATTTCGTCCAGAAACGCGACGTGTGCGGTCGGCAGATAGCCTTCGGTTACACGACGGTACTTGTGGTGATCGATCAGTTCCTGCACGTGAATGGGGCCGAAGATTTCCTCAGGTGTCGTGAAGCGCGTGAGTTGATACTCGAAGTAGCGGCGGCTGGCTTGCTCGCTGGCTCCCGGTTGTGCCGCGAGACCCAGACCTTCGCACATCGAGCGAATCATGTGCCCCTTGGCGGTTCCGGGCGGTCCCATGAGCACGCAGGGAACCTGGGCAACAGCCGCGGCAAAGAGTGCGTTGAACGTCTCGGTCTTTCGTGCAAAACGCTTTTTTAACAGCTCACGCAACTCCACGACGCGGTCGTAGGCATCCTTGTATGCACCGGCGTTCACAATCTCCTGGAGTTCTTCCATCGTCAGATTCTGAATCCGGGCATGCCATTCCGGCGTGTCGAACTCGTCGCGGTTCTGAATCGCGCGATACGCGTTGGTGGTCACGGCCGGCCGCCGCGGGGCTGATGCCGTCGGCGCGGCTTCTTCACTTGCACCAATCAGTGTCACGTACTTGCCTAAGCTGGCTGGCCATGGTGCGGCGGTTAACACAAGCAACAGGATATTGTCATCGAGTGCCAGCTTATCGGAGAGCTTGCGGAAGCGACGGGCAAACCCTTCGGTTTGCGTGACATCCACCGTGGTGCAATCGAACAGGAAGACGCCGCGGCCTTTGAAAGCGATTACGAAATCGAGCGCCGCCGGCAGATCGGCATCGGTCGGTAACGGATCGTTGTAAGTCTGCGAATCGAGACCGTTGTCATCCCAAATCAACAGTGCTCGCGGCGTCTCCGTCTGCGAATGCTTGTTCAACAGCTTCTTGTAGTAACCGACATCCTGATCCTGCACGACCAGCAAGCGTTGCTCGGTCGCGATGGCCGACAGGACTTCCGACTCGAAGTGGCTCATGATGGACCTCAGGAGTTCAGGGGTGCCGTTGATGCGCGGCGGCCGGCCTGTATAGGACGTCCGACATCCATCAGCTTTTGCAAATGACGAAATTGATCGTAGCTGTCCAGACACGCCATGATGTCCGCGAGCCGGTTCCGCAACGCCGTCTGCTCTGGGGGGGCATCATCGACCTTCCAGTCGCGTAACATCGGCATCACGTTGAATAGGGCCGACGTGACCTGCCGATTGGCGAGGAGCTTTTTGAGCAACTCCGGATCTCCTTCCAGCAGTTCCCACAGCAGCTCTGCCAGAAACAGGCGACTGGACCAAATCGATTGCGGGGGCAGCTGTGGCATTCGTTCGAGCAAATGCAGCAGGGCCGCGCTGCTGGTTCCATTGGAATCTTCGACCACCTGGCCGATCAATTCGGTCGCAATCACACGCCGCAGACTGTTGGCATCTTCCGCTTCAACGATCGTTTCCAATCCCGGCCATAAGTCGTACTTCAGATGTGCAAGAAACAACGGACCGAGTGATTCCGCTTCTAGGAGCTTGTGCAACGTACTGCGCGTTACGAACTCCAGCACCAGGCTTCCAAGGATTTGAACGCTGGGCTTATGTTGGAAGTTTTGCGTGACGGAACGGGCCCCTTCACGAAAGGTACGTGCCGCCAGGTCGGCCAACCAGATATCGCCGGGCCGATGTTCGGTAAAGTCGGTATCGCAGAGTCGCAGTGGCCACCAGACCGCGCGCGACCATTCCTGAATTGCCGCGCGGCTTTGCGTGGGCTTGCTTTTCCATTCCGTCAGGAACTGCAGACCGTTGATCAATGCCACCATCGTCAGCACCCCGCGGCCGGTGATGTCGAATGCGTCGGTGGGTGTCAGCAACACGCGGAACGAAGCCACTTCGGCCGCTAATTCGCTCAGCGATCGTACGCCCTCCGGCGGCGTCGCTGCAGACATCGTCGTCATCTGGCGAAAACGACTCCGCAGGGATGTCTGCAATTCGGATTCGCGGACACTTCCCAGGGATTTCGGAAACCAATCCAGCGCTTTTTCGAGACGAATCCACTGTCCGGCCGGATTCCGTATTGGCAACACCAGCCGCGTTGATTTCGGTGCGTGGCCCATCGCGCGGATCGCCACCAGCCACGCATCGGCACAGGTCGCAACCGGCGTCAATTCGTGCTGAAAGCTGCGGAAAGTATCGGCCAGGCCCGCCATGAGAGTTCCGCGACTACGAAGACTGGAGTTTCACGTTCCTCAGACGGATTGACGAATCTGTTCAATTAAGCGCAGACCATCTTTGGCCGGCGCATAGTCGCGTTTCATCATCAGCACCGTTCGCCAGCAGGACTCCGCAACGGCAAACGTTCCCTGACGCGCAGCAATCAGCCCGAGCAACATCCAGCAGCCGGGGTCTTTCACACGCAACTGCACGGCCATCCCACATTGGGTGAATGCGCCGACCGTATCACCCTGTTGCAGAGACCGCAGTGCCCGGTTGAAGAGCAGGTCTGGCAGTTCCTGCAACACAGCCAGGGCCGTCACGTCTTCATCGCAAGACGGGCATTGCTGGGCCGCCTCGGAAACTTGATAGTCACAATACGGACAGGCATACATTGCGTTTGCTCCCGTTTCAGTGGCCGTGAACCTGGGTCCGGAATGGGGAAGGCATAGTTATCCTGACGGTAAAGTTCGTGTGTGCTTCCCTCAATCACGCAACCTTATGCCTTCCCAATTTTGCCCCCACCCCCGGGCATCGACGATGTCTTACCCATCAGTTCTTCAACTGAAATCACGTGCTGTCGATAAATCGTCAAGATGTCGACCTTCGACGAATTCCCCCGCGTGAGGTCGCAAGTTGCGAGTTTACGGCGGGCCTCGGCCAGTTCCGACCGCGCACGATCGAGTGAGGGCGACGATGAGGCTTGCCTCGCTTTGGCAGACACGGCGAGTTCCAGTTCATCGATCGACGACTCAACAAACATCTTCAGAAACTGTGGATCAGGTAATGTGTCGAGATCCACCGGTCCCCGAACCATCGACTGCAAATCGTCGTGAATCTTTTCCACCTGCGCGGCAATCCGCGACCAGTTGGCGGAATCACCGGACTGGTACGCCTGACGTGCCTGCTGCTCCAGCAGGTCCAGCGTCTGATCCAGTTTCTGTTGCTGGAGCGCCGGTTGTTTGCGGATCGCTTCCGGCAGCACTTTCCGCGCGTCTCCAATCCACGTGTCGAATTTGGCTTTCGGCGGATTCATGTCCTGCGAGGTCATTTGCCGTAAAGACAGCTTCAGCTTTTTCAACGACATGGAGATCTGAATTCGCTCGGGGTGTCGCGCGTTGAGGAGTTCCTGAATGTCGTCGATGAGCCGTCCACCTTCGGCGGCGATCCGCGACTTCGCATCGCCGTCAGGCATGTTCTCGAGCTGACTGAAGAATTCAGCCTGTAGCTCTTTGAAGTCGGCCGCCAGTTCGGTGCTCGAGGGGACGACTTCCTCCTTCAGCTTGATCTCCTGCGTTTTCGACATCGATTTTGAGGGGACCGTCGCGGTCACCTTCATCACGTATTCGGAACTGATTTCCAGTTTCAGTTCCAACCGGCAATTCATCGGAACCGGTTCGCTGAAGCCTTTCAGGATGAGGGTGCTGAGTTGCACGTCCTCCTGGTAAAGATCGATCGGAATTTCGCGGAGTTCTTCGACAGTTACAAACGCTTCCGTGTTCTCATAGGGAAGCGGAACTCCTTCGGCGGCCATTTCCACAAGGCTCTTGTTCGTGTCGACGCTGATGGGCCGCGGCAGTTGCGGCGGCGGTGGCGGCGGCGGCGGGGCCGAAGTGGGATCATGTTGGATGGGAACCGTTTTCTGCAACAATTGCCGGCCATCCGGTGCTTCGACCAGAATCTCCAACGTGTGTTCGGTGTCTTCATACAACTTTATCTGTTGAAAGAAGCCGCCGTTGGCACCGGTGGTGGTCGTTTCCTCGTCCTGTCCGCCGCGGATGGTGACGACACAGTTCGCAAGATCTTTCAGTTTTTCGCTCGGGACCACGCGGCCGCTGATGGTCACCGTCGTCATATCGGTTCGTTCGGGAATTCGTTCGAGAAAGACTTCGCCTTCCTGTTTCCCTCTTTGAGTAGCCGCCATCGCTGCACCGACCGCGACACTGAGGTCGATGATCTTCTCGTCGAACACCGGTTGCTTCCCGAACTCCTTCTGCAATCGTTCCTGAATTACCGGTATGCGGCTGGAACCACCGACCAACACAATGTGATCCAACTCGCTCGGCTTGCAGTTGGCCTTGGCAAGAACGTCGCGCGTGGCCTCGATGGTTTCTTCCAGCTCCTTAGCGATGAGTTCCAGAAACCGAGCCCGTGTGATGGAGTACGACAGTGAAACGGCTTTGGGCGGTGTGGAGTCATCGCGAAACACGCTCGGCAGTCGCACTTCGGCCTTGGGCTTGCTGCTCAGCGCAATCTTGAGTTGCTCGGCATGATGCATCAAGCTGGCCCAGCGGGCATCGCGCTCCGGGTTATCTCTGTCGATATGGAATAAATAGCCTTTCTTCTCCAACTCGGTCAGCATATCGGACGCAATGCGCTTGTCGAAGTTGTACCCTCCGAGTTCCCGATTGCCGCCAAAGGCACGAGGCTGAAACATGCCAGCCGTCCGTTCCACCAGCGTGACATCGAAGGTCCCGCCGCCGAGGTCGTACACCAGCACCATCATCTGGTCGCTGTTGTCTTCAAAGGTGTACGCCATGGCCGCGGCAATCGGCTCCATCATTAGTTCGACATTCAACCCGGCGAGCTTACCGGCTTCTTTCGTGGCGTTGATGGCCAGGGCGTCGAAGTAGGCAGGATGGGTGACGACTGCAAAATCAACTTTCCCCCCCAGGGCTTGCGTGACCATTTGGCACATGCGTTCGAGAATCTTGGCCGACACCTGGACTGCGGACCATTCTTCCTCACCCACACGGAATTTCTCTTCCGTGCCCATGTACTTTTTGGCGAACCGGACCGGCGTGTAACCTTGCGAGGCGAGATCTTTCGCATCATCGCCCACGATCAATTCACCATCGACCAAACATACGGCCGAGGCTTGCGTGAACCGGCCGACGTCGTCCGCGATCACGGTCACATTGCCGTACTTTTCTCCTTTGTCGGGATAGTCCCCTTCCACGGCGACAACGCTATTGGTTGTCCCGAGATCGATTCCAATGAAATGCATGATTCATTCCTGACTTCAAGTACGGTCAAGCCTGGTGCGATGGATGTTTCATGGTGTGAAGGCTACGAGCCGTGATACTCGCCATGGATGCGGCCGATTCAACCCGTGCGTTGCGGCGTTTCCAGAATGATGACCCCGCGCAACAGACAGCGTCCGCCCCGAACGACGATTGGTTGTTCCATGTGCCAGACGACTGGTTCGGCCAACTTGGGGTTGGTACGGTTTCCGCGAACGTCGACGTGCGGCTGGTCGTTTGCGGAAAACGACTGCCCGGTCAGATCGTGGATTTCCACACCGTGAGACTGTAGCTCGTCAAGCAGGTTTGCCTGCACAATGTCGAGACGGTCGTGGATCTCGCTGCTTCCTGCAGCCGCAGAATCCGCCGCCAGCCGCGAAAGCTGAAACCATGTGGTGGCCAGGGAAACCAATAACTTGTCGGTGCGCTCGCGTTGGACTCCCGCCACGCGTGTCAATTCGGTCCGCAGGATGGTTGTGGGATTCGCTTCAGTCGCGGCATAGCGCAACGGTCGTTCCTGCAAGGAAACCGGAAAGAGCTCTTCCAGGGTTGCCATGGTGTCAGCTCCGAAGTTGATGCCGATCATTTGAGGTGGACAACAGGATTCGCATAATGAGGGTACGTTTCACAAGTCATAAATCTGCTCTTCCTGACAATTCGGGTGAAACAATTCCAGAAGTTGTCCCCGCGGCAGGTGTTGGGGTTCGCCGAGAATCATCTCCGGACTGGGGGGCAGCATTCGGGCGATTTCGGTGAGATTCCGGATCGGCAACGGCAAAAGCGATTCGGCTGTTTCCAGCGGCATCGATTCCAGTGGCCGGAGTGCTTCCTGAAACGCTTTCGGGTCCACTTCGTGTGGGGTATGTACTAATAGACGTTCGCTAATGAAGTCGGCGGTCTGACTAGTCACGTGCGATGCGCGCGCTGTGTCCATTCCAGTGACTTTGCGTCCATGGACCTCCCATGGGACGCCGGAAGAAATCTTTTTTGCGGCATCGGCCTGAATCTGATTGAATTCGCGCTGTGAACGATCGGGGTTGATGTCCAGCAACACGAAGAGATTGTGCAGGTAGGGATTTTGACCGCGCGTGATCGGCCACGGCGTGGTCACAGTCAGCGGCGGTTCTTCCGGTTCGGACAACTTGGACTCCCAACGCAGCGAGAAAGCAAGGCTCTAAAGCATGCTCAAAAGACTGGTGATCACTTCGGCTAGCTGGGCCGAGGGAAACGCACCGAGCATTCGCTCGGCTTCTCGGAGATGACGCTTAGCACTCTCTTTGTAACTCGCACCGCACCGCATCTCGGCCGCCGCCAGAAAGAACAGGGCGTCGCGTTTGGATTCCGAAGGCATCTTCAAGTAACCCAGTGCGGTTTCAAGCAAGTCTCTCGCCCGTGTTGGGTTGTGCTGGAGCACATCCTGACCTTCCTTCATGCAGCGTGTCACCTTGGGGCTGCCTTGCAATGCCAGCTGTTCCGCCGATGAAATCGCCTTCGCACCGAGATCTGTGGGCACTTTCTGATTCAATTGGACAGCAGTCGCAATCGCCTTCTTGCACGAGTCGATGTCGTCCTTGGCAAAATGCACCATCGCACTGGTCGCGTAAGCCGCGGCACTCGCACCAAATCGGCGCAAATACGCCTCGCTCACGCGCGTGAGAGCAGCGATGTCGTATTCTTCCCGGACACCCAGCAAAATCGCATACATGGCCGCCTCTTCGTATTGTCCGACCGATTTCTGACCTCCCCGTTCATAATCGTGCGCATGGCCAAACTGCGTAGTGGCGTCGATCAGATGCTTCACACAATCGGTCATGTTCGTCTTCGTGACATCGTTGGCTTCCTTGACCAACACCAGACCGTGGTGAAAATAAAAATCACAGAGCGCCGCCGAAGCGGTGAAGGCCTCCATCTGAGTCACCTTTGCTCCCGACTTCGTCACCGGTTTCAGTTTGTCGGCCCACGTTTCATCGGCGCGAAAGCGCGCTGTTGCCTGAGTAAACGTCCCCAGCCGATCCTTTTCGGCCACTGTAACGGACAATCGATCCGCCAGAGCCTGAATGTAAGTGGGGTCGAGTTGGAGATAGACTTCGATGGCAGATCGAACTTTCGCAAACTCGAACTTGGTCAGTTGGTCGGCCACGTCGCCGGCCTTCCGCAGGTAGAGGGAGGCACGGGTTCGGGAGATCAAATCGGCGTCCAGTTCGGACGACAGAATTAATTGCAAATGGTCACGCGCGATGGAAGCACGTTTCTCCCAGGTGTCCTGAATGATCGTCTCGTGGACTTTGATCAAATGCCGAGGCAATTGCCGGCGAAATTCATCGAGATCGATCTTGATCAACCGTTGGGCCAGCATTTCCCCCTTTTGTTGAGAGCGGAGCTCCCACTGCTCCTTCAAATGCGTCCAGAACGCATTGTGCCGGATCAGCTTAGTCCAGCAGTGAAAGGCGCGACTCCAGTCGCCAAAATTCTGAGCGTGCGTGCGGACCAGATCGTCGTAATGCTGGTATGCGCGGCCATGGTGAATGACGGCCAAATGATGCCATGCCAAAGGGTCATCCGGACGTGATTTTGCGATTTCGTCCCAGATCGCCGCGGCTTCTCGACTCAGGATCCGATCCTCGTCCTCTGCCTCCTTCAGCACGGCGAACGGCTGCAAGTGCGGATGTTCCTGGGCGTAGTCATCAAGTTGGCTTGCCAGATTGCGAAGCGCTGTGGTGTGCGGAGCAGGCATGGATAAAGTCTCCGAGGCATCATCAATTTCGTTCGCATCGAGCGTAACAATCAGGTTTCTGGGCGGTTCAATATCAGGTCTGCGGCCTGATTGTCGTTCAGCAAGCGATAGACGTGGGCCAAGCGTTGCTTGATCCGCGGCAACTCAGAACCCGACACACGGTTCAATCCGTCCTGTAACCAACGGATGGCCTTGCCCCGCATTTTTTCGAGCACTGTGGCGCGGCCGCCGGACTGGGCAAAGACTTCCGCTTGTCGCAGGACCGTTTCCCCCAGCAGCAAGTGACCATCGGCACAGTGCGGTTCGAGCGCAATCTGTTCGCGCGCGAGTCGTTCGGCATCCGTCCAGTTCTCCAGCCGAATGGCGGACTCCCATTGGGCTTCCAACTGGCGGCGCTGTTCATCCGCAGAGACTGCTGGCGGCGGTACGTTCTCCGTTGTTGTACCAACGTTTGGCGCAAAGCCGTGTTGCGGCGTTTCCAGCAGATTTCCCAGTTGATGCTGCACGTCGGATGAGACTTCCGTTGCCGAGCGATAGCGGCGATCCGGACTCGGTTCAAGCATCCGATTAATGATCTGCAGGATTGGCATCAGCTTCGCGCCATCGGCCCCCGCGGTAACTTCCGGGAAATCCGCGGGGGACAATCGCAATGGTTCGGCACGGCTCTCAACCCGCATTTTGTGCATTCGCTGGGAATCGGCGCGTTCTACCTCCGTCAATTTCTCGCCGACAATCGCGTAGGGATTCCGCCCCGTGAGCATCTCGTAACACATCACACCCAGGCTAAACACGTCGGACGCCGGTTGCGTGTTGAGGCCCTGAAGCACTTCGGGAGCCATATATGCCATGTCGCCGCCGCGTGGTCCTTCCGCGACAAACAATCCCTGACAACGACCAGCCAAGCCGAAGTCGCCGATTTTGACGCGATCCTGATTTCCGTGCCGAAATAACAGAATGTTGTCCGGCTTCAAGTCGCTATGCACGATCTTCTCGGAGTGCATAAAGGCCAGGGCACGGGCCATCTGAGCCAAATAGTGCAACGTTCCCAGCAAGCTGAAGCGTTGCAAGCTGCGGATTCGTTTGGCGAGGCTCCCCTCGCGGACCAGTTCCATGGCCACATAGGCACGCGGCGGCGACTCGCGCGTCAGACCCATGTCATAAACGGTGACGAAATGCTGACGGATTTCCCAATCGGTGAGATGGCTGAGCACTGCATTCAAGGCAAGCGCATCGTTCATTTGCTCGGCGATGTTGTCGGCATCGATCGCATCGGCACGAAACAATTTCAGTGCGATGTCGCGCATGGGCCGCCCCAGCACCAACTGCGTCGCCTTGTAGACGCTCCCAAAGGCACCGGAACCGAGTTCCATGCCCACTTGATAGCGATCGTCGATCAGGAGTCCGTCATTCATCGTCAGCAACCGTTATGAATTCGATCCTGCTTTGATCTCAGGATGGCATGGATTCAACGACAATCTGTTCTCCGTCCCAGCGGACCCGCGCTCCACGAGTATTGACGTTAAGCGGGTTCAGGAAGAAATCGATCAGGGGCGTCACGAAAAAGTCCGACACGAGTCGGCCGCACGCACGGGCTCCCTCGTCGGAACGTTGTTCGCAGGTATTCACCAGAAACTCGATCAAGTTCTCATCCCAGGCCACGGCGAGTTCTTTGTCGTCGTGAAACCGGGCCTTCTCGTTTTTCAGCAGGCGGGTCATGATGCGGTGAAAGGCGTCGCGCGTGAACCGATTAAATAGCACAATTTCGTCAACACGATTCAGGAATTCTGGTCGAAAAAAGTCGACCTTCATGAGGGTGTTGCGCACCTGAGAACGAATGGACGCTCGCGCATCGTGCGACATGCGGCCCGCGTGCGTCTGCTCTTGAATGAGCTGTTCCAGCTCGCGAATGCCGAGGTTCGAGGTCAGCACCAGCACGCAACGGCGACCATCGCGAACCGCACCGCCGGCGTCAGAAATCTGACCTTCGTCGAGAAATCGCAGGACGACATCGAAGACGCTCTTGTGGGCCTTCTCCACTTCATCAAACAGCACCACCGATTCCGGCTTGTCGCGAAGTCCATTTGTCAGGATTCCCTCGCCGTATCCGACCAAGCCGGGGGGAGCGCCGACAAACGACGTCTTTGAATATTCGCTGCCGAACTGGCCCATTTCGAGAAAAATCAGTTGCTCTTCGTCGCCGTAAACCGACCGAGCGATTTCCTTGGCTAACTGCGTCTTTCCGGTGCCGCTCAGTCCGACGAACAACAGCACGCCGGCAGGGCGACCTTTGCGGGTGTACCCGAAGCGCAGGCGTTTGATCATCGGCATCACAATGTCGATGGCCTGTTCCTGTCCGATTACGCTGCTGCGGAGATGTTGGTCGATTTCCTCAATGGAGAGCTGTTTAGGCGGCTCCGGTTCACCGAGCCTGACTTCCCCCGTCCGTCGCTGAGTGACATACCGCGACAATTCGCTGATATCGACCTTTTCGCCGCGCAAGAACGATTCCACAAAGGCATCGCCCGCCAGCAGAAACCCTTTGAGCAGTTCCGCTTCGCCAATGCGTTGCGCATCAACGGCGGCCGCTTCGGAAAGACTTCTTTCAAGCATCATGACCACGGCGGGTTGCATGAATTCTTTACGTAAGGCGAGGTCGTTATTGAACCGTCCTGTTCCGAGCGCTTGAACGTGCAGGGAAAGATTGTCTCGCAGCTTCCTGGGATCAACCATCGGCGTTTGCAGTCGCAAAGCCGTCTGCATGATTCCGCCATCGGCTGAGGCAAAACCCAGTAGCACCAGCGAGGAGACGATGCGGTTCAAGCCGCGCCCTTGTCCTTCGGATTCGATCAGCCGCAGGATTTTCTGCGCGGCCCGATCGAAAGCGGCCATATTGACCGCTCCCGCGGCGTCAAATAGGTTCAGCGTCGTCTGCACGATCGGTTTGCGTAACCGCGTTTCCAATTCCGCGGGGGGGACGCCGGCGGACGTCAGAACCAATTTCGCACCGGCCTTCAACGATTGAATCACCGCCGCGCACATCAACTGGTTGCGGTACTCCGGGGTTGCATCCGCCCATTCCGGCGCGGAACGGGCGGACGTGATCATTTCCTGAAAGCGCCGGTGAAGTAGCTGACTGCTCCAGGCTGGCGGCGGCGGAACCGAGAGAGCGGATTTGACGTTAATCAGCACGTTGTCACGCATCGTCCGGGGATTGAACGACGGCTTGAGATAACGTGCGGCTTTGACTAACGGGGACTGTTCATCTTCCAAAAGCGCCAGCAAGGCGTGTTCCGGTTCAACGCTCCGCAGAGACGTCTCCATCAGCGCACTGCGCAACGCCTGTTGAGCCGCGGGACTGAGGTCCGGTTCCTCCCAAAACATGCAAGCCATCCTTCCGTCAGGAATCAGCTCTCCGCGGCGGCGAGCGCGTCGCGCAAGAGTTGCCGGGTCTGTCCGAATTTTTTCTGCTTCAAACTTTTGACGGCATGCTTCGTCAGCAACTTCGACAACAACAAACGAGTACGTTCGGAGCTTTGCCGCCGGGCATGCCATTGCGTGAGCAACGCTTCGGCTTGTTCGACTTTTGAGAACCCATCGGCGAGGGCGGCGACGATGATCAAGTCTTCCGGATCGAAAGCCACCGTCGCATCACTCTCGTCAACCGATACGAGCCGACGTGCTTCTTCCGACAGCCGTGCGGCCTTCTTCTGCTGGTTGGCGGAGACAGTCTCCACAACTCGTCGCAAGGTCTGCGTCTCCGGCTGCTGCCAGAGTGGTTCCAATTCGTCCTTGGCCAAGTCGTCACCAAGCCACAGTCGCACGATCCTTGTCAGCCATGCAATCTCGGGACCAACATGATTGGAGTCTGGCAATGCCGCCAGAGCGGCCGCGCGCGATTCGGGAGTCTCCAGTTGACCGGTAAAGAGTTGCCCCATCGCTTGCAACAGGATGGCAACGGGGGGCGGCTGCGGACCGGCACACACGGTCGTCGCCGCATTCCGGATTTGTTCAAACGCATCCGGGGGCAACGGTTTCCTCCCGAGAACCTGCAGGGCTTCCAGCAGACGGCAACGGCGCAGACGTTCGGCAATGGTTTCGTCCGGAGACTCCTGCAGCAATCGCTCCAGAGCCTCCGCGGCAGCACGATAGCGTTGTTGACGGAGTTGTGTATCAACGCTGAAAACCACCCAGTCGCGCCGCAGCGGAGCCGACAGTTGCGCGAACTGAGAATGCCGGACAACGACTTCCAACCGTTCCGAAACCAAGGCCGTATCGTTGAGTTGATCGGCAATGATCACACGGGCGATGGCCGCTACTAGATCATGTTGGTTAGAGCCGGCGGGGATGGCCAACAACGTCTCGGCCTCTTGAAACTCGCCTTCCGTCTCCGCGCAGGAGGCGAGCGTGATCCCCATCCGCTGCGCAATCCAGGGGTCTTGCGGAGACGCCTTGCGGGCCAGCCGGAATTGCTTCAAGGCTTCTCGTGGCTCACCGTCGACAAGGGTGAGCCGTCCCAGCGCCATGGCAGCGACTGCGCGAAGTCGACGGTGAACCAGCGATGCAGGCAATGCCAGAATCTTGCGGAACGTCTCCTTGGCCTGGTCGCTGTCTCCCCGCCGTTCGGCAATCTCGGCGTGAACGAATAAACCAAAGGCGTGCGTGGAATCGATGGCGAGCGCGGTTTGGCAGAGCGTTTCCGCCAGATCGAGATCGCCACTCACAATTTGGAGTTGTGCCCGTTGTACCGGTATCGCCGGGTCCGTGGCGCAGTCGTCCTGCAACTCGGCCAGGAGTTTTTCCGCAACGGCTGTGTTGCCTTGATGGATGTGGCACAAAGCGTTCCAGTAACGGCCGCGGTTCCCACCGATGGCCCCGGTAAAATCGACCGACAAGCCTTGTTCCGCCTCCACGAATTGGCCCGCCTGCATGAGCAGTCGACTGCGGATGAAGGCCCGCTCATCACGCAGGAAGCATTGCACCGGTGATTGCAGGATCTCGCGAGTAGATTTCGGTTCAGAAACCGACAGGGCGACGTCGGCATTCTTAGCTGCCGACAGATCACCGATGCGCAGTGCCAATTCTGCGATAACGGTTTGAAACAGTGCACTTGTCTCGCCGAGCTTTCGCCATGCCTGAGCGAGTTTTCCGAGAAGCGGCAAGTCCTGATCGCCGGGATGTTGCATGCGGACCAGCATCCACAACAGTGCCTCGGTTCGATTCCAGTTGATCAATTGCTCGGGGGCTGCCATCAATGCTTTCAAGGGAAGCGGGGGCCCCCACAACGCTTCCGTACGTTCCGTCTCTCCAGCGAGAAGCCAGGCCAAACCCACCAGAATCCGACGGTCGGCTTCCCGTTGTCCGTCATTCTCGACGGGAAGTTCAAGATGAGGAACGGCATCAGTACCGCGTCGATTCGCTACAAGAACAGCCCCGGTCCACAATCGCCAATCGGGAAGATGCGCAAGCTCCGGGCTCGCAGCTGTCAGTTGCGCGAACAAAGATTGTGCGGCTTCAGGCGACAACCAGAGTCCGTCTTCACCGAGACGCTGAAAGCGGAGGGCGACGGCAACGATCCCGGCCCATCCGGGCTCGTTCCCCGCGGTGAATGCCGCAGCTGCTTCCTGAAAACGGCCACAATTCCACAGGGCGCGGGCTAACAGCCGATGATCGTCGACGAGTTTCTCGCGCAGCGTCTCTCCGATGGCAATCACGCCCGCATCGTCTGCCAGTCGCATATGAATGCGCATCAGACTCCGCTTCGGTTCATCCCAATCGGGCCGCTGCTGATGAAAGCGTTCGGTCCAACGCCGGCGGTAGGCCAGTTCGCGATCGCTTTCAGGCTCGGTGAGAGAATCGATTCGGACCAGACTCGCGAAAACCCGCCCGGCGAGCGTGTCCAGGAATGCGGCTTCCGAGTCGGCGAACTCTTCCATCCAAGTGAACAAGACTTCCAGCACGTCATCGGGAGCGGAGTTTGACGCGGCGTAGGTCGTCGCGACCGCTTCAACAAATTGGGAGTCGCGATTGCCGTGTGCCAACGCACCCTGGTGGTAACGACACGCCTGCTCCCAGTTGCCGCGTTGGGCCTCCATCGCAGCGGCCTGATTGAACCGGGTACCGATCTCGGCCGCAAACGCCGGGACATGTGGTCCCAACAATGCCTGGAAATGTTCGAGTGTTGCGACCGCGAATTCGAGCAGCCCGGCCTGAAATGCCAGGTCCGCCGCATGCAGCACATCCGCCAGTCGGGGAGAAGCGACCAGCGCCTTTTCGACGGACTTGGCTGGTGGTATGAGAGCTTGCCACGGACGAAACCAGGCCCAGCGAAACTGATTGCGCCAGTGCGTCAAAGAGGCGAACCGCGACAGCCGCTCCTGCGCTTCATCGACACGGCCATGGTTCAAAGCACATTCAGTCAAGCCGAGTTGACACTCAATGCACGCCGGGAACAACTCCGCGAATAGGATCAAATGCGGTTCCGCCTCGGCATGGCGACCACGATGTGAAAGCCATAGCCCTGCATGCAACTGATCCAGCGGTTCCGCCGATGGGTGGCGGGCGAGCGTGTTGAACAACTCGTCCACTTGCTCCGGCGGACGTTGTTCTGCTGCCGCCACGACGGCTTGCAGGCGGTCACGCTGCGGCGGGGCAGCAGTGTGCTGTGTCGTTTGCCTGGCAAGTTTGCCCGCATTTTCGATATCACCACGCTCGATGAGTCGCCGCACCATCAATCGCTCACGCCACTCCTGAAACCCGGGCCCGCCGGTTTCTGCCAGGGCGGGCGTTGTCTCAGCCTGCGCGAGCGCCAGTTCGGTTGTGAGACATGAAGCGACGTCTCTTAATTCCGCGTCGCTCTGCAAAACGTCGGCATGAATGCTGGACACACCCGCGAACACACTTCGCGCGGCTTCAAATTGCAACGCGATCGTTTTCCGGAGAACCTCCAGACATTGGGCCACAGCCGGATGGGGGACTGCCAAACGACGGGTCCATTCTTCCACTTCCATTGGTGGTAAATGAGCCCGCAGGAGTTCGCTTGCTGCCGAAGCATGACGCCATCGTGCGAGCGACACAGGAGCTGCGCGAAAGCGGACGACTGCGGATTCGGTCTGACCGAGAACGGCGAGGGCCGATGCGATGACCCAGTCGGCATCCAATCGCCAACCATCGCGGCGTTCGCATCCTTGAAAACTCACGAGCGCCTGGCGAATCGATTCTTGAAATTCCTCTTCCGTTTGTCCCGAGCCACGTCCTTCCAGCCGACCATTCAATTCTTCCAGTTGGCTTAACGTCGTCGCAATCGGATGCAATTCGGGAGCGTCTTTTCGAAGTGCTTGCTGAAACTGCACGCTGGCCCTCGGCCAATCGCGACGGAGATAGCTGACGGCGCCGATGAGCAGATCCGTTTCCGCGGGATCCTGTTGGTAACCGGGGCGACGGAGTTGACACCATCGATCGGCGTCGGCGAATTGCCCCAAACGCCAATCGGCCATGGCAAGATGTCCCACGGCCCATCCTTTCCTTGCTGTTTCCCATGTCTGAAGATTGAGCGCACGAAACTCGGCCAGCAATTCCATTCCGGGGTGATCCGGCGTGACTCGAATCGCCCGCCGCAGGATTTCAAATAACTTTGCCGCCTGTTTTTCATCGGATTTCGGACTGGTGGTGAGTTCTTCGATGCACAGCCGGGCCGTAGCCGGATCGAAGCGGTCGAGCCGATGGGCGATCTCCAACAGTTTGACCCGCAGTTCCGAAGGAACCGCAACCGACTCCCGCGCCCGCTCGTAAAGCTCGAATGCCTGCTCATCCAGTCCGGTTGCAATCGATAAGCGGATCATGTCGTGATAGAAGCGCGCCGTCGATTCTTTCAGTTCGGTCCAGGCTGGTTGGTTGAAGCGGTCGAAACGGCGTCGAATGTCGCTGAGCGCCAGTTCGGCCTGGTCGGTTTCCAGCGTGGTTTCAAACCATAATCGCGTGGCTTCCAGCCACTGAGCCTCCTGTCCGAAGTCGTGCTCGGCTGTCGGTTGTGAAAGCGCTTGAGCAAGTTTGTCGAACCCCAGTTGTGCCCGCAGAAGATGGCCCGACTGACGCCATGTGAGGGGCGGTTGAAAAGACGGATGGATGACCGAAAGCGCCGTGCCATTGACCGTCTGATCGGGAACAGCCGATGACGGTTCCGAGTTTAATGTCGCCAACGGCGATACGGGATCAACGTCCGTCATGGTGACGCATCCACACGAGCAGCAATTCGTTGAAAAGTTCAGTCAGCAGATCGCTTACGAACATCCCTCGGGAGCGAGGGGAACAGAAAACCGAGTCCCGAACAGTGCGGGATCTTTCGGCGTGTCACCTGCGAAAACGAAACGGCCCGGACGAACGTTTTACGTCATCCAATGGTGTCGCAAGAGGGAGCCCGCGAGCAGAGTGTAGCAAGTTCAATTTGCCATCGTCACGAACAATTCACAAAAAACTCTCGGAAGATTCATGTTTGTCCCTCTACAAAACCACAGGAAACCTGCCGTCAAGCCGACTCGCTGCCCTGACGACCAGTCACATCACCCTGATCCACACTACGCTCGCTGAATCTGAATTCTGCGCCGCAGAGTTTCGTTTGGACAAGGTCGTGAAGAATGATGCCTGCGCACACATCGTGGTCTTGTGCGACCTATGGCTATTTTTGGGGCCAAGGGATTCCGGCAGGCGCAATCCTTGCGTTTTCAACCCACTTCGATTGATGATGGGAACCGAAATGCTCTCACATCCCGTTTTCCGCAAATCCGCGACTTTGGAATGCAGATTACCTTCAACTCCGCCGTATGGCTTAAGAATTATGGTCTCCGCGCAGCCTGCTTTCAATGTGACCGCACCCTCTGAACATCGACGCGGCAGCGTGCGAAAGGTACGACGATGTGGCAACGTCGCGACGATGACAGCCGGACAATCTGGATGGATATCACGGCCGGCGAGCGTGATTTCACCATCAGTCTCTTTGGCCAAGGCCGCGGCGTAATCGCTAAAGACACGCAGGTTCTCGACGAAGAAACCTACCGGAATCTGCGTGAAGCTCTCGATGAACTCACCAATCCGGAATGTGCCGCTCAGCCCGAAGCGTTCAGCAATTTTGGATCGCTCCTCTTTGAATTGGCCTTACCCGAAAAGATTCAGATTCCCTTACTGAAGCATGAGGGGCCGCTCGTCTTCTCCACCCATCAGCTTTCGTTGCCGTGGGAACTCCTCTGTGTCAACGACCGCTATCTCTGCCTCAAGCATTCAGTCAGCCGCCAACTTCCCGTGTTGACCGCCATGCAGGATGCGCTGCTGGGAGATCAACCCGCCATTTCCTCCCGCGACGGCAGCGAAGATGCCGCGTTGATCATTTCGAATCCCACAGGGGATCTGGCGAGTGCCGCGAGTGAGGCGGAAGAATTGCGGGACATTTTCCGCCATGCCGGACTGCGGTGCGACGCACTCATCGGCCCGAAGGAATGCACCTATGCCAACGTTCTCGCCGCCCGACTCCGGAAGCACGCCTACCGCATCATTCATATTTCCGGACACGCTCAGTATTTCGAAGATAAGGCGACCAGTGCCATTCACTTGGCCGACGGACGCATGATTATGGCCCAGGAAATCCAGCGGACCTTCAAGGGCGAACCGCTGGTGTTCCTTAATGCGTGCTGGTCCGCGATGGGCGAAGGAGGACAACGCCGCGGTGCTCAGCCGGGGTATTCCGGATCAAAAGTGGTGCGGACTTTGACGGAAGCGTTTACGTTCGGAAATCGCTCCGGTCGAGCCCGCGCGATTATCGGTTCCATGTGGTGGATTGCTGACGATGTCGCGCGCGGTCTTGCCGGCTGCTTCTATCAGGAAGTACTGGCTGGGCACTCGCTCGGAGAAGCATTGCGCCGCGCGCGGCAGCGCGTCTCGGAAAACGTGACCGATCCCGCGCTCTGGAGCACATACGTCCTGTTCGGCGATCCGAATCAATGCGTTGCTAAGCCTCCCGCGCCGATACCCGCCCCGTCCTCGGAACCTCAAGATCAGCATGATGCCCCCTGCCGTGTAAAGATCGTTGAAGATCCCGCTGAGAAGCCGGCTCCCCTCGTGGCGGAAGCCGTTTCCCCGACGGAAGGCCCTGTCGAGACTGTGCCACTTCGGTCCATCCCCGAAAACGAAATCCCAACGGAGGCGTTGCCCACAGAAGAGCACACTTCGGACATCGAAGCCGATTTGCCGTGGTCGGACGAAATGCACGCGGCGTTTGTCGGAGCGATGGCGGCAATGTCGTCGATGCACTGGAAGATCTTCAGTACGGTTCATTTGATTTTGGGGCTGACCTATGTCGAAAACGGTCTTGTGGCCCAGGCAATGACTCGAAGTGGTGTGGACCCCCAGTCTACACGGCGGGCGCTTCGCGAAGCCTTTACCGTCAAAGAAACTCCGGCTTCTGCCGATGTCTCGATCATCAGCGACAATCTGACCGAAGTCTTAAAAACAGCCAGAAAAACGGCCCGGAACGAAGGTCTAGCCGAGATTACCGAGGCCCACGTCGTCCGCGCCATGCTCGACCGTCCAGAATCCGGCGGCACGATGCTGCTGGGGTGCTTAAAAGTGGACCTCGACGATTTGCGGCATCGCGTTGCTCTGCCCGTGAACAACGCAACCATGGAACCGGCCAGCACAGAAAGCAGTTTGAGAGTTGAACAACGCACGCCGGTCGTGACGCCGCCATCGCATGGAGATCTGATGCTCCCCAGCGGCGACTTGCACCTTACCTTGTTCGATGCAGATGCTCGCCTTGCCTTAAATGAAGCGGCCCTGATTGCGTATCGCACCTATTGGCCCGATCTCCGCAGTCCGCACGTGTTTCTGGGGATTCTCAGCCGGCGAAATAGCCGACTTGCTCAGCACCTGAATTCGCTGCAACTCTTCCCTCCGAATGTGCTGAGCAGTTCGTTGCAGGCAGGACTCACACAGCCTGTAAATGCTTCATTGCGTCAGCCAAAACTTCATCGCGAATTCTTGTCCGAAAACGCATTGCTGACATTGCGGACCGCCAGCGGCCTGGCGAAACAGGCTGATCGGCAAACGATCTCCGAGCGCGATATCCTCGCAGCAATCCTGCAAAACGATGCCAACATCATTACGTCCACGTTACGAAACGCGCAAATCGATCCTGCCCGGTTATTGTGGGATGAGGCTCGACCAGCATCGTGATTGGTCTCAATATGAGCGATACATCTTCGCGTCCTCCCTCTCCATCGCTGCGAGATCGTTTTGAGGAGCTAATTCGCTCGTTATCCGATCCGCCGGACCCGTTCAGTTTTCTCGAAGGCCATCCCCATGCCACCCCGCGCGAAGTCGCGGACGTGGTTTTGGTAGACATCACTCATTTGTGGCGGCGGGGAACACCGCGACCTCCACAGGTTTATTTTTCGCGGATTCCGGTTCTGGCGCGGGATGCCGGATTGAAGACCGAAATCATCGAACACGATTTCGCGCAACATCAGTCATCCAGTGAAAAGATCGGTCTCGATTCGTACCTGATGCAGTTCTCCGATATCCCCGCAGAATTGGCGAATCGATTGCGTGGGCGCAGTGACCAGCCGGTGATTGACCATACGGAGATCGCATCGCAGCAAAGGGACTCGGGAGTTGTCCCGCCTGTTCGTCGAGCGCGATCTTTGCCCAGTGCACCGCCCCCCTTGCCGTCGCGAGTCGGTCGCTATCTTGTCAAACGGATTCTCGGTGGAGGTCGATTCGGAACCGTTTACGAAGCCTTTGACGACTTGCTGCACCGTACCGTTGCCGTCAAACAACCTCATCAGGGAACGTTATCGAATACAGAGACCGAGATGTTTGCTGCGGAAGCGCGGCACCTGGCGCAACTGAATCATCCGGGAATCGTTCCCGTCTACGATTTCGGGATCGCAGAGAACGGTCGCTGTTATGTTGTGACGCGTTGGATCGATGGCATCACTCTGGCAAAAGCGTTACAGCAACGCCAATTCTTTTGGCAGGAAGCCGCCCAACTGATGTCGCGGGTCGCCGATGCCTTGCACTTCGCGCATTGCCACCAGATCGTGCATCGCGATTTGAAGCCTGCTAACATTCTGCTGGATCACGGTGGTCAACCCTACGTGGCGGATTTCGGACTTGCACTCAATGAGTCACAGCAGAGAGGTGGGGAGTCGGCGGCGGCTGGCACGCCCGCGTACATGTCACCGGAGCAAATTCGTGGCGAAGTGCGTTACTTGGATGGCCGGTCTGATATCTGGAGTCTTGGCGTCATTCTCTACGAACTGCTTACGGGACAGCGGCCGTTCCATGGCGATAGCATCGAGGCGTTGGCGGAAGAAATTCTGAATCGTGATCCCAAGCCCTTGCGGGTCTTAAATGCGGATGTGCCCGCAGAACTCGAACGACTGTGTCTGCTATGTCTTGCCAAGGAACGAACGCATCGACTGCCGACTGCCGCGGATCTGGCTGCGGGATTGCAACGGAGTTTATTGCCACACACAGTGGGTTCATTCGCAGCTCCATTGCCCGAGAGCTTTCGAGTCGTCTCCATGTCCACGAAAGAGTCGGAAGGCTTTCCCGTCGTCACCTGCACGTTGATGAACCGGACGCTCGCACCAGCAGTCATAGTTGCCGTGCGTGCGGAAGTGGCGGAAGTGCATGCACGGAGGGGTGGGGCTGTCTCGCGAGTGCTTGCCCCAGAGCAATGTGTTGATGTGGTGTTGCCGACGGAGCCGGGCGACCGAGTCACGCCGTTGTTGCATCCAGTTCTGGTGGGAGCGCAAGATGGTATGAGCCTGGAACTGCGACTCCTGTGTTGGGATGCGGCCGGGCAAGGTCTTTCGCCGCTGCAGGTGGGGGACTTCCGTTGTCGGTTGGTGTTCCTCACTGATCTCTCGTGGGAGGCGGCCACGGATGAATTCACGCTGGGACGCGGTCTCCGCTGACGACGAACCGCTTCGCGAAATGTCCACGCATTGGTCGCTCATTCAACAAGCGCAACTCGGTGATTCGGAATTGGCGCGGACGGCACTCCACCAACTTGTGCTGCGATATTCGCCGCCTCTGCTGCAATATCTGCAAGGACCACCATGGAGGTTCGATATTCATGCCGCCGATGATCTGATTCAGGGGTTCGTCGAAACGCGGTTGCTCGCCGGACGGTTGGTATCGCAGTCCGATCCGACGCGCGGCCATTTTCGAGGGTATTTGAAGACTGCGCTCGATAACTTCGTCCGCGATCGCCTGCGCTCTCCCGGACAGACACCGCGACCGTCGGGACGGGGATCGCCGGTTGACGCTGGTCCCGTGGACGAATTTGCGAGACCCATCAGCGCGTTTGATCCCTTCGACGTGGCCTGGGCGCGGGGGATACTCCGCTCGGTGATCGCGCAATTGCAGCGCTATTGCACGGAGCGCGGTCAGACTGCGGTCTGGACCGTTTTTGAAGCGCGCTTGTTGCGTCCCATCTTGCAACACGCCGAACCGTTGTCATACGATGACTTGGCCGAGCAATGCCGTCTCGATTCACCAAAAGCGGCTGCCAATGCCCTGATTACCGCGAAACGGGTGTTTCGCAAGCTGTTTGAAGAGGCCATTACCGTCTACGCCCCGGAAGAGGGGGAACGGCAGGAGGAACTGCATCTCATTCGCAGCGTGTTTGCGAGCGGCGTGACATTGGACGAATCGCTGTCGGCCGATCCACATGCCGATGAGTCGTGTCTTTTTGCGCAGATGTTCGATCTCCCGCGCGGGCAACCTGTCTGGAGTCCTTTGGAACTGGAGGCGATTCTTGATCAGCAACTCGCCCTTCCGGCAACCGATTTCGGACTGCCGCAGGTCGCGGCTGAGGGTTCCAGTCCCACGTTGCTTGATGTGTTGACGATCTTGCCTTCGACATCAACAGAGTTTATCCAAATCAAACATTGGGCCAAGTCACAAGCGACCAGCCCAACCCCAACGATTCCCCACGAAGTGGCGAAAGTTCTCTATTTCGCAGCACTGTCCTCCGCACGCATTTCAGGCCACACGCGGATTACACATCTTCCCCATCGAGTGCTAACGGTCTCGCTCATGGACCTTGTTGAAACAGGCTGGATTTCCCTGCCGTTGCGGAAATTGTTTCAAACTTGTGGCGACGAACTGGCGGCTACGGCTCCGTAATGAAGTATAGGAGTTTGTCATTCATGTGTAGTTCGGCTAGTTCGGGAGGCGGCAATGGCGGGGGCCGTTCGATGATGACCGGCAACAATCGCTCAATCCCCTTCGTCTCGATGCAGAACCGACATTCCCGCAGCACCCACTCCGAGGTTTTGGCGTTCGCCGACCAGAAGACCAGTGTCGCGTCGCATTCACGAATGAACTCGAAAAGCCTGCGTTCAAAGCGAACTCCCGGCTCAAGATCGAACAGGTCCTGCCGGAATTCTTTGCCCATCCGCGGAAGCATCTGCACGCGCGGAATTACCTTGTCTCGATCTTTCGTCGCATACGAAATGAAGTAACGTTGAAATACTTCCGATGTCGCCAGTGGCTCCGCGGGCGCGGCGGTGACCTGTGCGGCGATGGCCACTTTAAACACAATCTGGCCGATCGGCACGCTGTCGAGGCTGATGGTCACTCGGGCAAACAAAGCCGTCAACGTCTCGGTGGTCCCGGCCGTCACGAGAAACTGCACACTGCCCGTACGACCAGTCCAGCGGAGCGATGCCGATTCGAGATCAACCGTTCCGCCGGTGACTTTGAAATCAAATCGCAGGATCTGACCCTGCCGTACCGATTCATTGAAAACTGAGAAGCCGCGCTGCCCGGCCGCATCATCGAACTCGCGCGCCATGCGGTCGGCTTCCTCCACCCGTTCCGGAAAATGTGTAAACAATTGCACGAGGAAACTGTCACCCCGCTTCACAATGGGGGGGGCAAACGCCGTGCATTGAATCTCGTCGCCCGCGGGCAATGCCGGTGTTGACGGGGATGAAAGCGGAATTGGGACGGTGGAAGTATCAGGCGAGCAAACTTCAGGAACAGACGAAATCTCCGCGGGAAGTGTCCGTCCGCGCTTTGGTGCCGGCATGGACACCGGTGGCGGTTCGACCGTCGACGAGCCACCTTGCGGTACTACAGTCGGCACGCTACGAATCGGGCCTACGTTTCGAGGTGTCATTCCCTCTGAGTTCACCGTTGGTGGTGGGGATGTCGGTTGCGAAACAGGAAAACTCCGCGGACGTCTTGATTCCAATTGGCCCGTCAATGGAATTGATCCCCGGAGCGCGTTCGCCAGTTGATCGACCACAATTCCGTGGGCTTGCAGAATGGTCTTCACTGACGGTTTGAGGGCGTCGACCAGCGCCGCGCAGATCAGTTGAGTTCGATGCTCGTTTCCAGCCAACATCCACTCCACGGCACTCTGTGCCGTGCGCAGAGCTGTCACAAACCGGGGAGATAATAGGCGTTCGTTCCAGTCTGACACGCGCGGTGAAGCAATCGGCGACCGCACAGCGATTGTGACCGCAGAGTGGAGAGAGGCTGGTTGGCTGCTCGGGAACAATTTCCGCCAGCACGTCACAAAGGGCGCTTGCTCCTCTTCGAGCAAGACCAACAACGCGTGTTCGGGTTCAACGAGGCCGGCACCAGAAGCATTCAGCACTCGCAGCAAAGCGGACTTAGCGGACCGGCTCAGTTGATCGTGTTCCCAGAACATCTCTCGCTCCTTGCCACGCGCTGTCTCAATTTGATTGCGTGGAAGTTACACCAGTCATACGAGCGGCGCAACGTGGATTCTGCCGCTCCGACAGAAGTTTTTTCGAAGTCACTCGATTCTTGTCGCGACAGCGCGGGCTTGTCTGTGATTCAAGCGTGGACTGTCGTGACCGTGAGCGAGGCCGATTTCCCCGGTTGCTTTTCATTTCTGTAGAATCGGATGAGAATACTGGAACTCATCCATTCCCAATTGACAGAATACCGACGGCAATCGCCTTCTGAACGGCCTTTCTGACGCATCCTGCGCCGTTCCGTGATGTCCTGATCTTTTGTGCAGGTGCCAGTTGGGCTCATCCCGTCGTCATTGCTTCTCCGCCATCATCGATCGCCGCGAAATCTGGCGACGAACTCGGCAGAGGGCGATATACGTGCGACGTCGGGCCTCCGCCTTTGATATCAATGAAAGAGCGAAGGTTGCGAGTGATCGTTGGTTGGACTAATCCGGTGCGGAGTTTGATCCCCATCCTCTTGCCGGAGAACCATGACCATGTTTTATCTTGGAATCGATCAGCATGCCCGACAGCTCACGATCTCATTGCGGGACGAACAGGGTGATGTGGTGCAGGCGCGGCAGGTGTCCACGCAGCCGGAGAAGATGCAGGAGTTCTTTGAACGGATGAAACGCGAGTTCCTCCGCGAAGGAGAACCGTTCCTGGCGGTGGTGGAAGTCTGCGGGTTCAACGATTGGCTCCTGCAGGCGCTGGAAGATCATCAATGCCACAAGGTGATCCTGATTCAGCCCGAAGAACGGAAGCGGC
>JBGSUN010000230.1:0-18500 GCA_041753475.1 Planctomycetaceae bacterium
CCTCGATCACCGCGCGCACATCGGGCGGCAAGGCAGCCAACTGTTCAGAGCTGATCGGTCGCGACGACATCCCCCAGATGTCGCCTTTTTCTTAATCCAAGAAAACCCCAACTTTCGTCCCCGCCCTGTGAACGGTTACGGCGACGGACACTCAATGAATCGAAGCATCAGCCGGTTTTCTCCGGCCGAGTCGGTCACTTCGTCGGTAACCTTGATGATCGGGCTCGGGTCCATCGTACACCCACAACAATGAAGAACCAAATTAAAGAGGATGAAGCGTCTCATGTACGTCGGGCCTCCAGTCATGAGAATACTTGGCCGTCCATGCCTGTCAACTCGAACTGTACTTTCCGAATTGATCGGGTTTTACTCAGCGAATGAGCCAATCATTCGTGCGATTTGAGGAAGGTGGCTTGTCACCGAGCGTTCCCAATCCCAATGAGACCCGCCCTTACTCCGAAGGAGTTGCGTCTCATAGCCCAGGGTTGCGAGTGCAACGAGCGACCCTGGGATCATAGGACAAATGCCCGTGCCTACCCTGAAAAGGTTGCGTCCTTCCCTTCCCCGCGATGACGTAACCCCTGCGGGGTAATTTACCCACCCGCATCGGCCACCCAGGGTAGCCCGCGGCGCGAGCAACCCTGGGCTATGGGGCGTAATCCCTTCGGGATACGGCGATCCAGCGGGCGACGCCGGGAGTCAGGCGGCGTAACCTCGTCGCTGAAAAACTCCCCGTCGCGGCGAAAAAATCGTCCGCGTTGCTTGCCTTTTGCTTGCGATTCTGCAATCTTTGCGACTGAGACTCAGTGTCAAGTTTGTGGGTTTGCTGCGGAAAGACTGGTCATGTCGCTGTATCCAAATCGCCGTCAAGGCTTTACGCTGATTGAGCTCCTCGTGGTGATCGCCATTATCGCGATTCTGATCGCACTCCTGCTCCCCGCCGTTCAGCAGGCGCGGGAAGCCGCCCGGCGGACGCAGTGCAAGAACAACCTCAAACAACTCGGTTTGGCACTGCACAATTACCTGGACACGCACGGCGCATTCCCGCCCAATGGGGTCAGTAATGCGACTGGGTCTCAAACGTGGTCGGCTCAGGCCTTCGTGCTGCCGTTTCTGGAAGGGAGCAACCTCTACAACCGGATCAACTTCAACGTGGGTTACGGAGCCCCGGAGAATGTCACGCCGGTCCATGTGAAGGCGATGCGGATTCCCGTGCTGCTTTGTCCGTCGGACCCGAATGATCGGCAACGGTTGAACGCCGGAGCTCCCGATCACTATCCGCTCAGTTACGCGGTGGGCCGGGGGATTTATCTCACGCACAAGACGGACTTCACGGCCGACGGCGGGGCGGCGTTTGCCTACAACAAATCGATCCGTGACAGAGACTTCACCGACGGCATGAGCAACTCGGTGGCGATGTCCGAAGTGAAGTGCTTCACGCCGCGGTTCCACGATAACTGCAACCTTCCGGCGACCGTGACGTTCACGCCGACCACGCTGGGCGGCCTGTTGGGCACCAGCGGGTGGAGCACCGAAAACGGTCACACCGAATGGGTCTCCGGCAACACGATTCATACCGGTTTCACCACCACCTTCACGCCGAACACACGGGTGCTGCACACGGTCGGCGGCGTGGTTTACGACATCGACGCCACCAGCAAGCGCGAAGCCCAGGCCACCGGCTGCGACAACATCACCACGTACTCCGTCGTCACGTCCCGCAGCTATCACACCGGTGTCGTGCATTCCCTCCTGATGGACGGCGGCACCCGCGCGATCAGCGAGAACATCGATCTCCGCATCTGGCAAAACCTGGGCCAACGCGCGGATGGCAACGTAGTCGGTGAGTTCTAAGAGATGGTAACGCAGCCACTGTAAAAGCCCGGCATCTTCTGAGATGCCGGGCTTTTGTTTTCGCGGGTGCCCTCACCCTTCGGAATACAACGTCTCGCCGTTGACGGAAAGCCGCAGGGACCGGAGGGCGAGCCACGGCCAGACGCGGACCTCGATCACTGCGTCCTGGTCGCTGAGCCGAAAGGGGAAACGGGGCACAAACCAGAAATAACTGGTTTGGCGGGCGGCAATCACCCCATCGACCAGCACGCCCTCGTAACCAATCCCGCGGCCCTGGTAAGTGACGTGGTACGGACGCTCCGTGTCGTCCAGGGAGACCTCCAGGACGCGTTTCAACCAGGACTGTTCCACCAGACGGGCTGTGGCCATAGGAAGACTCCCGGTGGGTGGTGAGTGCGAGTGTTCTCGTGGGGGTGTTGACCAGCGTACGTCGCAGCACGGGTCTGTCAATCCGCAGGGATCTCCGGCGGTTGTAGGGCGGGTGGCCGGGGCGAAGTCTTCTCCGCCCCAGATGGTGGTTGTTTGCTCAATCTGGGTCGTCGCCGACGCCGATCCAGCCGCCGGCTCCCTCACGGCCCGATAAAGTAAACGACGGCCGGTTGAGCGAGTTCTACCGCGGTCCGGCACTGGAGGATGGCTTCCCGCATGACGAACAATTGCAGATCAACTAACGGGTCTTCCTCCGTGTCGATGCACGCCTGCGTCTGTTGTGCGAGCAACGATGCCAAAGCGATGGCGGCCGTGTAGCGGTCATTCAGGCCCTGATAAACGGTGATGTCGATCTCGCCATCGAGAATCGATTGCCAGACCGACGACCGGGTATCGTCACCCAGGGTGGTCAGCGTCGTGCCGAAGTCGCCCACCGTCCCGGCGAACGGACCGTACACGGGGTGGGCATTGAGTTTCGACGCCGCATCTTGAACCCGCTGCACGCTGGGGATGAGAAACGACAGGATCTGGACGAGCAGGACGAGGAGCACCAGGAATTCGAGGATCGTCAATCCGCGTCGGCTGTGGCGAGAGGGGACCGCAGATCGTCGAGTCAGAGTTTGCATAGCTCCACCTTTCCGGAACGGACAAGAAGTGTGCGAAAGAAGTTTCCTGACCACCTGTAACAAACGGTCACCGGAACGGTCTACAAAAAAAGCCCGCCGTCAGCAAAAATCCCCGGATTGAAGGCAGATCGCTCAGCCGCCGTCGGCGCGATTCCAGTGGCCGATGGGGCGCGATGCGGCCGCTCACCATCTTGAGGGTGGTTCAGATGGCGTCCAGCCATCTGGGGCGGCACAGCCGCAAAGAGGTCACACAGGCGGCATTCGATGAGAGATCAACCGCTGTGATGACTTGAGCAATGGTCCTGAAGACCTCTCTGCGACTTCGTTGGCCCAGATTGCCACGGGCCATCTGGGCCACCCGGTTAATCTGTTGCACATCGGTGGTGGGTGAATTTTAACCGTCCACCAATCCCGGATGCGGGTGGCTTGGTGACCACCAGAACCATAAGCCGAGACTATCGATACTTGTCTTTCCGATGGAGAAGTCTCCGCGTCCCGCGGACATGCCGACCAACCCCTCCCGGAGCGGCGCGACCCACTCTGAGCCGAACATCAGACTTGCGGGATTTTGATCCTGCGGGAAACGCCAGTCCGATGCGACGTCTGAAAGAGAGACTCGGAGCTTGGCCGGTGCAACCCATGCTGCTGTCCCGCCCTGATTCGCCGGAACTTGAAGCTGCGCTGGAGTTGGTGGAGTGAGATGGATCGAGCGTGATCCTTGACCATCGGAAATCAGCGCATCCAACAACTCAAGGAGCGACTCGCATCCCGTCAAGTCGGCGTTGATGTTCCAGCCCGGATAGTTCCGATCGTTCTCCGTGTAGCGCCAGAGTGAGACACGACCTGATAGTTTCCAACCGCTGGCTCGACTCATAAGATTCGCCTCAACATATTCGTCGGGTTGCCCAGACACTGTCCGCAGTCCTGTAGGGTGGGCACAGCCCACCCTACAATGCTCAACTTCAGCGCCATTGATTCTTGAGACGGTCAAGTTTGGCGACGCACGACGTAAATGCCGCATTGAGCAACTCATGAATCTCGTGAGGCGACGGACACCGCCTCGCGGTAGGCCAATAAGATGGCACGTCGTCAACTGGCGTTGTTGGAACAGCAATTACGATGTCGATTTCAGGAATAAGAAGAGCCAGTCGGCTCGCAACGGCGAAGTCGAACACAAATTGAGCTATGTCGTAGGTGGGTTCTGGCACGATCGTGATTGAAATGAACCACTTCATTGTCGACGCGTAGACCGTCGTCAATGTAAACCCATGCGTCATGAATCGAGATTCGTAATTGCTCCGTCTCTACATCCAGTTCCGCGCCATATGAGTCAACTAGTGCGAGTGCTGCGTTCTGTTGCTCGCGAGACATCGGCAAGATCTTCGGACCTCGAATCTGTTTCTGCGTCAACGGATCGAAAAATTCGTGCGTCTCCTTCGTGAAGTTCAGTGAATAACAATCGATATCGATTGCCGGCATGGGCCCCTCGCCTTCGGGTGACTTTGCTTATTTGAACGGACTGGGTTGAGAATAAATCGCGCCGTTGATTGTCAATCCCGTTGCTCACAATGGAATGGCAAGTGCAAAGTAACCAGTGAAAAATGCAAAGTGCAAAGTGAAAGACATGGGATCGCGCATCGATTCCATTTTGCACTTTTCACTTTGCATTGGCCACTTGCCACGGCCTTTCCCTCATGCGAATCACCGCGGGGACTTACGTCCCGCCGCTCGCCTCGGAAGGCGTGTCCAATCCCAGTTGCTGCATGCGGCGGTACAAGCGCGCGCGGGGGATTTGCAGGAGTTCCGCGGCGCGGGTCATGTGGCCTTTGGCGGTGGTGATGGCGAGTTCGATCTGTTCGCGCTCGACCTGTTCCAGCAGTGCGTCGAGCGGCATCGGTTGCGGGCGTTGCACCGGTCCCAGCGTGAAGGCGTCCGCGCCGCTGTGGAATCCGAGCGGCAGATGTTCGGGCAGGATTTCGGAGCCGGTCGCATTGGCATGCGCGGCGGTAATGACCCGCTGCAGTTCGTCGAGCTGGCCCGGCCACGGATAACGGCGTAACTGCTCCCACGCGGCTTCACTGAGACCGGCGACCTGACGATCGCTGCCGCGGTTGTGTTCTTCGAGAAAGAACTGCGCGAGCGGGCCGAGGTCGTCCAGCCGTTCCGACAACGGCGGCAGATCGATCGTCAACACTTGTAACCGATGCCACAACTCCGGCAGGAATTTTTCATCGGCGACCAGCGGCGACAGCGGCACCGTGGTCCCCGCGAGAATCCGCACGCCGAGGGTTTGCTGATCCGGGGCGAGCAACTCCGCGATCCGTTCCTGCACGTCGGTCGGCGCGGCGTCGACATCGGCGAAGTACAACGCCCCCGGTCGCAGCGGGGAATCGCCGTGCGGTTCTTCGTGAAGCTGCCGCAGCACCCGCTTGATCTCAAAGCTCGGCGTCATCCGGCAATCAAACGGCACAAACGGCCGCCGCCCGGTGGCGCTGCCGTAGTGAATCATCCGCGCGAAATGTTCCTTGCCGGTCCCCGCCGCGCCGGTCAACAGGACGGCAGCCGTGGTTCCCTGCGCGACGCGCACCTGTTGCATCACGCGCTGCATCGCCGGACACTTCGCGATGACGTTCTTCTCGCCATAGGTGCGACGCAATGTGTTTCGCAGCGCAGCGAGTTCCGCATGCAACCGCTGGGCGATGGTGAGCGGTTCGGAATCATCCGGCGTGGGGACGGCGAGGATGCAGCCCATCACCGCGGCGACGGTGGTGCCGTCCTCATCGAGAATCGGCCAGAAGTGAATCAGCCATGGCTGCGGTTCGTCGGTGCGATGCGGCAGATCGATGGGTTGCCGGACTGGTTCGTTCTTCCACACGGATGCCGGAGCGGTGAGCGCGGCCAGCACCGCGGCGACGGTATGGGAATCGCCTTCGGTGACGTGTTCGGTCCGCTGCCCGATAATGTCCTCGGCCGTCCAACCGGTGAGCAGTTCACACCCGCGATTGAACAGCACCACCTGCCGCCGCGCGTTCAGCATAAAGCACGGCGTGGGCGATTCCCGCACCAACACCAGCGGCCGAGCAACGGAGGCAGAACGACGCGGCATGGGGATGTAGGTGATAGGTGGTGGTTGGTCGGTGGTAGGCAGAAGATAGCGTGTTCTGCCTGCCACCCGCCACCGATGGGCGCATCCGCTGATTGGTGGGGGCGTCCCTCGACGGTCTTCAGCCCCGAAGGGGGCGCGATTCGATAGCCCAGGGCGCAGCGTACTCGCGGAGCCCTGGGTCGGGAGATTCAAGATTACGCCAAGCCCCAAAGCCCCAACGGGGCGCGACAGTTTCTAGAGGGGAGTCACGCCCCGTTGGGGCTGCCTGCCTCATAACTCGCGGACCCAGCCCGCTGGGCTGGGCTCTCGAATGCCGCCCCGTTGGGGCTCCGGACTCCGGAATCGCTCACAGAAGTTCCCCACCAATCACCGGATGCACCTGCCACCGATCTCTCGTCAATCTGCGCTTGAGAACTCGGATCGTGCCGTGCTACGCTTTTGTGTATGAGCACCTTGGCCGAAATCGAAGCTGCTGTGGAATCGCTGCCTTCCGAACAGAAACAGGAATTGTTTCTGTATCTCATGGCCCGGCTGCGCGACGCCGGGCAGCTTCCCTCACCGCGCGAATTCAGCCTCGAACAAATGGAAGCCTGGATCGCCGACGACGAAGAGGGGATGCGGCTGGTCCGGGAGGGACAGTGAGACTGTTTCTCGATACGAGTGTGCTCCTCGCTGCGGCGGGCTCAGCGAATGGCGCTTCCCGCGCCGTTTTCACTCACGCGGCAACACACGGTTGGTTGCTGCTTTGCAGCCCGTATGTGCTTCAGGAAGTGTTACAGAATCTTCCGAAATTGCCCGCCAGAGCCACGGTCGATTGGCTGCAATTACGACCTGCTGTGACGGTGGTCGACGATGTCGTTTCGCTGGATCGACCGGTGGTCTTCCCTGCGAGCAAAGACCGCCCGATCTTGTTCACGGCACTGGCTTGGGCCGATGCGCTCCTGACGCTCGATCAAGCCGATTTTGCGGATGTTCTAGGCGGAACTTTCTATGGGTTACATGTCCTGCGACCGTACGAGTTTTTACTCCACGAACGCACTTCAGGCCGATTGTGAAGCCCACGTCCGCCGGGTTTACAAGAGACCAGAGACGAGCGGCGAAGAAACCTCTCGTGAACCCAGACGTGCAAAGCGACGTCTGGTTCAACCGTCATAGAGTTTGATATGCAAGTAGACGACTAACTATCAAGCCACTCATTCACCGCTTCGATTTGGCTCTGATAGAAAAAACCAGGTTTCATGTTCGGCTCAAACACTCCCTCATTGGCCGCATCCTCGAAGTGCCCACGCGCTTTTTCGTAGCCAGGCGTATGAAGACGCCTAATCATTTCGATCACAGACTCCTTCGGAAGGTGTCCATCATCTAACAGCACCAAGAGAGTCGTTAGACCATCCGGACTCAAGAAATAGTTTAGAGACAAGTCATGGACCAGACCGCCGTCCTTCTTGAACTCCGCGGTCTCATCAAATTGACATCCCCCAACCGGGCTGTGAGTGATGTGATGGACTAACCTCAAATCTCTTGCAGTACCATGATTCGGGTTGCTGGATGCATACTGAAGCCATTCAACCCAGCCATGATCTGCTTGTTGAATTGGCTGCTTACAAGAATCGCAAGTCCAAATGGTGATCCTTTCAAAAAGAGGTGATCGTGACATTCTCCCAATCCACTGTCAATTTGCAATCGGATCAAGTGAAGTAGGGTGGGCTGTGCCCACAATTCTTCTACGCTCGTGGTGGGCACAGCCCACCCTACAAGTCTGCCGCCGATCACCTGCCACCTGCCCCCCTACCGTTGCACCCTCCCGCTGCCGCCGCCTTTCATGAGGGCTTCGATTTCCGCGCGGGTGCTGCCGTTGAAGTCGCCGATGATGCTGTGTTTCAGGCAACTGGCGGCGACGGCGTAACTCAACGCGGTCTGCGGGGCGGACAACTCCGGCGTGGTCAGCGCGAACAGCAACCCGCCAGCGAACGAGTCCCCGGCCCCGACACGGTCCACGATGTTGCGGATTTCAAACGGTTCGTATTGCCCGGCGGCGTTCGTCGGGGCGAAGAACGATTGGCCGCCGTCGCGCTGGTAGAGCATCGCGCCCCAGTTATTGTGACTGGCGGAAATGCTTTCCCGCAGCGTGATCGCCACCTGCTGGACGGTCGGGAACTTGTCGACAATCTGCTTCGCCACGCCGGTGTACGCCGCAGCGTCAATCTGGCCCGCTTCCACGCTGGTGTTGGCTGCGTGCATACCGAGGACCTGCTCGGCGTCTTCTTCGTTGGCGATCAGCAACGTGATGTGCTCCAGCAGTTGCTCCATCACCCGGCGGGCCAGCGCGGCGGGTTTTGTGCCCGGTTCCCAGTTCCACAATTTCTTGCGGAAGTTGAGATCGCAGGACACCGGAATGCCACGCTCATGAGCGGCTTTCGCCCCGGCCAGCGCGGCATCGGCAGCGTGCTGGCTGATCGCGGGCGTGATCCCCGTCACATGGAAGCGTGTGGCATCTTTCAGAATCGTGGCCCAGTCGTACTCCGTAGCCGGGGTGACGGCGATCGAAGACCCGGCCCGGTCATACGTCACGGCCCCGGCCCGCTGGTTGGCACCCGTTTCGACGAAGTAGATGCCGAAGCGCCCGGCCTTCGTCCTTTTGATGAGATCGGTGTCGACGTTGTACCGCCGCAGTTCGGCCAGGAAGGCATCAGTGATGGGGTTATCGGGCAGGGCGGTGCAGTACGCGGCTTGTCCCCCTTGATGCGCCACAGAGACGGCGACGTTCACTTCCGCACCGCCGAAGGTAGCATCGAGTGAACCCGGCAGAACCTGACCGAGCCGCAGAAATCCCGGCGGCGCGAGCCGCAACATCACTTCGCCAAACGTCACCACGCGCATCGCAAACCTCGAAGAAAATCCGAAATCCGAAACTCGAAATCCGAAGGAAATCCTAATGAAAAACGAAGAAAACCGCGCCGGTTCGACGCGGTTTTCTTCCTTGCGGATTCTGAATTTCGTCCGAATTTCGGGTTTCGGATTTCGTGCTTCCAGAAGGTGTGACAACTGGCTGTCACACGGCGTGCCGATACTACTGGCTCAAGAATCTTCAAAACAGGTGGCGGTCGTGGTTCCGGTCCGGAAGTTCGGGATGGAGCTTCCGCGATGGCAATGCCTGACGGGCCGCGGCCGCCACTTTGAAGGAACGCCAGCAGCAGACAGCCCTGATCGGAAAACGACCCCGCTCACGTCTCTCGGTGAGGGACCGTTGTCGGTCATTGTCCGCGCTGCCGGGCTGCGTCGCGGTGGCCGATTGCACAACGGAAAACAACAACCCGGCTGTCACGAAACAGCCGGGTCGCGATTCTGTCTTGCCTGGCTCTCATCACTGCGTCTTCTGGGAGGGCGAAGCACCCCCTGATCCGCGGATTGTCTCAGCGTGTGCAAGCGCTCGCGGCTCAGCAGGAGCTTCGCCCTCCCACGCGCAGACAATTATTCCTGCGATCGGTATCAGCTCTCGCCTCTGGACACTCGACGGTTACGGGACCTGCGTGGTCTGGCCGTCGAGGGTGTCCGAAAGCGTGGCGCGGCCGGCGTTGTTTTCCTCACGCATCCACAGGGGGGCGTCGGTCAGTTCTTCGGGGACCACCAGCGTGGCCGGTGCCGGAGCAGCGGCGTGCTTCGTGGGGATGGTGCCTTCTTCCTGAGCGAAGGCCGGTTCATCCGCCAGCGGATGCCGCCGCGCGGGCCGTTGAGCGATGGTGGCCGCTTCGGTGGAAGACGTCCCCTGTGCTTCTTCGGTGGCGAGGGGGTGTGCCGACAGGAAGTTCTGCGGGCGTCCGGCAGCGGGAATCCGGGCCGAAGCCTGTGTGACCGCCGTGTCCGGTGCCGTGGTTGTGGCCGAAGCCTGCACGACTTTGCTGCCATCGAGTGAGAAGCGATTCGCCGGCGGGGCATTGTCCGGCATGGCTTGCAGTGCGGCCATCGGCTGGGACGCTTTCACCGATTGTTGCATGCCAAATTCTTGCAGCATCCGTTCCATCCGTTCGAGCTGAGCGGCCATGGCTTGCTCACGGGTGGTCATTTCCGTGGCCGGTTTGCGGCCATCGAGTGGGATGGTTGTGGTACGGGGAGGACGGTCGGAAGTCGACTTTTGTATGATGGGAATCATGCTGTCCGCCGCGGCAGCGGCCGCAATTTCCTTGTTGGTCCGCTTGCTCTTCAACAGAAGTGGCATGACAGCCGAGGAAATGGGCATTCCCTGGTCGGGGGTAAACTCAAGCTGCAACTCACACCGCGCTTCGTGATTCCCTTTTCGCATGTAGGGAATGAAGACGTTGTATGTAGGCCCCAGAGTGCCAACATGGAGATGCACGTTCCAGCTCCCGGCATCGAAATCAAATTGATGAAGCGGTTTGCTGTCTTCCGCCGATCCAGATTGCTCGTCGTATTCCTTGATGCGGACCTTCCCGTCCACGGCCACCGGAGTTCCCCCTTTATTGCCGAGGAAGATGATCTGTCCGGCGAAGCCGCGGCAGGCCCGTCCTTCGGGATCACGGCCCTCGGCCGGTTCCCACAAGCACAAGACCTGCACCACCGGATTACGGGCCGAGGCGTGTGGGACTTTCTCCCAGGGGAACTGCAACGTGGCACAGCCCGTGGACCACAGGCAGACCCAAGCGAGGGCTGCCAGGCCGAAGCGTCCGCAGTGACCGTTCATGTGGAGATCCTTGACGGAGAGCGAACAGAAAGTCCGTATCAATTTTGCACACCAGCGGGGCTGCCGGTCCCCTTTTCCCCGTCCGTAGCGGAGAGGGAGAGGTTGCGTGTTGAAACACTCAGCCCCCTCATCCGTCCTTCGGACACCTTCTCCCCCGCAGACGGTGGAGAAGGGACTAATGCTGACGCTGCAAGAATTCAGTCGGACTCTCTGCAATGGTTGAAAACGAAAGACTCACGAAACCAAGATCATTCACGGACAATCGGCAACGTCACTTCCCGTCTGACCAACTCTTGCGGCCGAGTTTGACTTTCGGTTTCGCCACACCGGCGGCTTGCGGTGTAGTGATCGTGTAGTCCGCCGTGGACCCGGAAGCAGGAATCACACGGTTTGTGGGGGTGTCGTCAAGCCGACGATAAGCCGCCGCGGGCGTGACCATCGGATCGCGGGTGGGCGTCAGGTCGAGTGGTTCGGTATCAGAAGAAGCCGGCGGGATGGCCGGGGCCGGTGGCGTCGGCGGCATGGGGGCCGGCGGCGTGGTGGCATCAGGTGCGGCCGGCATCGGTGTCGGACCGGGGACGGTCACCCCCGCGCCACCGAATGGTGTCAGCAACGATGCGTCATCGGCCGGGACGCCTCGCAGCGGTCCATGCATCTCTTCAGCCAGCCCTTCGTCGAAGTGCAACCGCCCCATTTCCACATCCTTGATGTGTTCGCTGGTGGCGTCGTCATAGACAATCCGCGGCGTCAGGAAGATGAGCAATTCGGTGCGGCGATTCTGTTGGTAGTCGTATCGGAACGCCGTCCCCAGCACGGGGATGTCGCCCAGGATGGGGACCTTGCGGTGAGCTTCATCAATCCGTTCGGTAATCAATCCGCCAAGGACAATCGTCTGTCCGTTGGGAATGCTGACCGTGGTCCGAGCGGTGCTGATATCCTTCACGGGAGACGTCACCGTGTTGCCGGTCGCCGTATCCGTGAAGACGGGCACACCGTTGTTCAAGTTGTACTGACTCTTCTCTGCCACCAATTCCATGACGATGTTGCTGTCTGGGCTGATCCGAGGAATGACGGTCAGGATCACGCCCGCCTCATCGCGGCTGATCGTCGGGCTGGTGACGTTGTTCGTCTGGGTCACACCCGTGACGATCGGCACGTTCTGGCCCTGTTGAATCTGCGCGAGCTGGTTATCCAGCGTGCGGATCTGCGGTCGGCTGAGGACGCGAACTTGCCGATTGGCCGCCAGCGCCCGCATCAGGAAGCTGACTGATTCCGAGCTGGCCGAGAGCACCAGTCCGCCAAAGCCCAGTTCGTTGTTCGTTCGGCCCAGCGAGAAGCTGCCCAATCCTTGACCGCCGACGCGGGCAGGATTGAGCCCGGGGGCAATGTTATTGCCCAACGGTGTGGCCGGATTGCCGAAGAGATAACCGGGAGTCCCTGATTGCGACAGCAACTCCTGATTTGTGGTCTGCACACCGTTGATGTTCGTCGTAGTCTGCGGCGGTCCCAGAGTGGTGCTGTCCACCAGACTGCGGTTGAACAGAATCGAATCCTGGAAACCGAGCTCGATGCCGAATTCATCGGTGTCCTGCAACTCGACTTCCACCAGCAACGCTTGAATCACGACTTGCTTCGGGGCTTCATCGAGCTTCTTCACCAGTTCCTGCACATCCTTGTGATACCGCGGCGTGGCGGAGATCAGCAGGCTGTTGCTCACCGGTTCGGCGACGACCACCACTTCCCGTTCCAACTGCTCGACATTGCTGACGAGGTTCGGATCCTGCGTCACGACATCGCGCTGCGACGTGAGGAACTGCGTGACCGCCTGTGCGATTTGCGTGGCGGGACTGTTCTTCAGACGGTAGACCGAGGTCTGCCGTTGACGGACATCGCTTTCATCCAGGCGGAACATAATCGCTTCGACCACCCGCAACGCTTCCGCGGCACCGACAGCAATCACGCTGTTCGTCCGGGGATCGACGGAAAACTTCAAGGGAATCAACCCGCTGCTGGCGTCTTCCGCGCCGGCCACCTGAATCCCCTGGGCACCACCCTGCCGCTGATTGGCCCCCGTTGCCGAGATGCCGAACAACGTTTGCAGTTGCGTCACCATCAGCGAAGCGTCGGCGTTTTCGAGTGTGAAAACCTTGATCTCTGCCACCTGATTCGTGGGCCGATCGAGGAGCTTGATGAGTTCGGCGATGAGGGACAGACTGCCTTCCGGTGCCATCACCATCAGGGCGTTCATCCGCGGATCGGGAGTGATGCGGACATCGGCGAGAATGCCCGACTTCAGCTTGCGCTCACCCTCTTTATCCACCGCCAGAAGTTCCAGGACGGTCGAACGAACCTCACGGAACTGTTCCGCAATCTGGGCATTACCACCGCCGCCGCCCTGCTGGCCGAAGACCTGGGCCGCCCCCTGGTTGGACGGTGGAGCCAGTACGCTTTGAATCGCGGCATTGATGATCGCCGCGAGTTCCGTGGCCACGGCATTCTTCAATACAAAGATCTGCATCTTGCTGACGCTGCCGAGGGCGTCGCTGTCGAGTTTCTTGATTGCCGCGGCGACTTGATCCAAGTCACTCGGCCGGGCACGAACAATCAGTGTGTTTGTCCGTGGTTCCGCCAGCACGACGATCCGTGCGCCGAGACCTTTCGGCTCCTTGTACATCTCGGTCAGGATTTCCGCCATTTGCGTGGCGATCGCCGTTTGCAACGGGAAGACCTGGAATTCCGACTCGGGCTGCGTGGGCTTGTCGAGTTCGTTGGCCAAGCCGATGATCGCCTGCAGATCGTTCGCCGGTGCGACGATCAGAATCGCGTTCGGGGTCGAGACCGCGATAATCGAGACGCTTTGCCGCGGTTGCGTGGCTTTGCCGGGGAACTTCGTCAGCTTCTCGAAGACCGAAGTGAGCAGTTCCGCGAGGGCATCCGAATTCACGTTGTTCAAGGTGAGCAGGTGGACTTCCGGAGCCGTGGCTTCGCTGAGCTTTTCCAGCTCGCGAATCACCTTCATGACCTGTTCGACATCCTTCTCATTCCCGCGAAGAATCAACACGCCGAGGTCACCGATGGCCTCGATGTTGACTTCACTCTTGAGGTTGCCGAGAACATCGCCGAGCGGTCCGTCCATCGCCGGAATGGCCGGACGGCGCGGCTGTTCGACGGGTTGATTGTTGCCCACGGGCTGATCGGCCTGGGCGAACTGCTGCGGATCGGCTTGTTGGCGGGCTGCCCGCAAGGTCGCAATTTCTGCGGGCAACTGTGCCGCAGCGAGGCAGGCCGTCTTGGTGGTTGAAACGAGTTGAATGCCGTCGGTGTCCAACGTCGGTGTATCGAGCCGACGGAGCAGCATCAGCAAGGCATCGGAATCACCCTGCCGGGCGTCGATGAGCAACTCTTCCCGTTGCTCATCTATCGCGATGCTGAACTGCACCACCGCTGGAACGGCGTCACTCGACTGGCGGATGCGCATCGCCGGCAGACCATTCCGACCAGCATCGACCAGTTCGGCCCGGTCGCGGAAAGTGCGAAACACACGCTTGGCGATCTCGGCCGCCCGTTGGTTGCGTGCCCGGAAGACCACCATCGTCATTGGTTCCGCGGCCAGCGGGCGTGGTGCTGCCGCGGCTTCGGCTTCCGGTTTCTCATGGGACGCCAAGGCAATCGGTTTGGGTGTCGGCTGGGTTGGGGTCGGTTGGTACGCCCCCCCCGCAGGCACCACCGCTGGAGAGGCCTTGACTTCTTGCGGCTTCGGTGTCAGGGACACCGCTTGCCGTTGTGGTCGAACATTGGGGGTGATGTAGTCGGACTTGCCCATGTCGCCAGTGGGCTTGGGAATCACCGGGGCTGTGTACCGACTCCGTTGTGACGCGAGATCGACCACAACGAGGAATTCGCCCTTTTCCAGAACCCGGAAACCGTTCGATTCCATCGAATGGTTGATGATGCGAACCGCTTCACTGCGCGTGTATTCGGCACCATCCCGCCGTGAGAACCGCCCGGACGGAACCCGATCGGCGATCAACTGCGAGCCGGTTCCCTCCGCGAGATCTTTCAGCACCGTTTCCCACGAGGCTGCGATGTAGTTCAGTTTGACCTTGTCCTCGGCGACGTCGAGGTTTTCGTCTTCGACATCGACCGCGGGGGCTGGCTTGTTCTTGTTCGGCTTCACTCCCCGATCCAGCGACCGATTGTTACCCGCCCCAAGTTTGGGCGTGCCGGGCCATTTGTAAGGACCGGCAGCGTCGGCGACGGACATCCACGGTCCCACCAGCAGGGAGGCACCCAGCACTAATGGGAGCGCTCGACACCGGCGCTGGAACCACTCCGTGAGCGTACGGGGACGACGAACGGCGGATGCGGTATGTGAGGGCATGCCTTCCCTAGCTTGCCGAGGGGACTTGAATCAGGGATTCACCGGGCGGAAACCCGGCGCAAACCGTCTTATCCCTACAATCGGCAAACTCAGCGCGGCTGCTTGATGGAATACTCACCTTAAATCCGCGCGTCTACCAGCACCGCCGAGACTCTCGCGGAACACGAGAAGCACCTTAGAGTAGCGGCGGCCGATCGGTCAGCCCGCCGAATTTTCTGTCGGCCGGTACGAGAGCCGCCATGCTCCGGCCGAATCTGCCGCAAGGACGATCCGCCCGCGCCAATGACGTCCGCGGACCATTCCCGTCACCACGGATTTTGTCGCCGTCAACCAGATGAACTCTCCGGCATCACTCTGCGTCACCACCCCACGGTTGCCGCTCACCGGGCCTTCGTAGTCCAGATAAAACGGACGATGGTCGGCAATCCGCTCCGCGCGAATCACACCGGCGGTATCCGGCGGATCAAGCAACTGCCAGGTCCAACACCCTTGCGGCGTTTCCAGCAGCAAATCCCAATGGAGAAACGGGAAATCGTGTCCCAGCACGGCAAACCGCATGAGTCCCCCCCAGAAGCCCAGGGTTTCTGAACCCTGGGTCTCTTCCCCCCCACGAAATGCACATGGGTGATGGAAATCCTTCCATCACCCATGCAATGCGATTGAGAACACGAACCCGGACGTTATTCTTCCGAGTCGTCCTCTTCTTCCTCTTCTTCGGCCTCTTCGATTTCTTCATCGATTTCCGCAGCGACTTCGTCCGGGATTTCGACTTCTTCTTCCACCACAATTGCAGCGGCGGCAGCCTTCAGCGCGGCCGCAGCGGCGGCAGCCACCAGACCCACCGTGGCGCTCGGATCGCCGATGACTTCTTTCACCGGGTGAATGAAGTAGAGCTTCTTCGACTTCTGGCGGAGAGCTTCGATCTTCTCTTCGGCTGCAGCCCGCTGATCGTAGGGGAAGCGGCCTTCTTCTTTCATGCTGCCGTTATAGACAATCCAGATCATCCGTTTGCGGGCGATCGGTTTTTCTTTGGTCCGCTTCGCCTTCGAGGCGGGAGCTTTCTTCGCCTTGGTGGCCTTCTCTGCTTTTGCGGCCGGGGCGTCGCCGCGGGCTTCCACCGCTTCCGCTTCGCGACGCAAATCCAACAGACTCTTACGCTTCGGCGCCATCGTGCGTTACTTCCTCTGAGCTTCCGTCTCAACCGGGCGGACCCCGACCACGACGAGTGAAATCGAATCAGGCAGTCTACCCGAAAGCCCCCCAATCCGGCTAGTGTGCACGACCACGGTTTTCCATCACCCGGAGCGGTGCCCTCTCCGCGATGAATCGATAGTCGATGTCGCAAGACGTGTTTCAGCCCACACGCCTCGTGAGGCCTCTCAAGCCGTCTGCCGGTTTAAGGTTGAGGTTTCAGCGCTTCCAGACCGGCGGCGGCGATCTGGCCATCTTCCGTCGACTTCACGCCGGAGACGCCGATCGCGCCGATGATTTTGCCGTTGTGCACAATCGGCAAGCCCCCTTCGATGGGCAACGCCTCGGGCAGGGTGACGATTTTCACATTCGAGCCGCCCATGCCCAGCGTGTCTTCAAAGGCCTTCGTCGGTCGGCGGAACAGCGCCGAGGTCTTGGCTTTCTTCAGAGCAACTTCGATGCTCCCCAACTGCGTGTTGTCCAGTCGGTGAAATGCCACGAGATAACCGGAACTGTCGACGACGGCGATCGCCACCCGCCAGTTGTTCTTCTTCGCTTCGACTTCCGCCGCCGCAATCACTTTCTTGGCGTGCTCCAGCGAAATCGGCTCGCCATACGGCACGGGGGCTTGCGCCGATGCCGTCGCGCAGAGAGCTTGAAGAACGACCGCCATGATTCCGAAGCGAACACAAAACATCCCACGATCCTTTGCAGAAGTTCCCGGTTGCGGGGCCGCGGACTCACCTGTCCCGCGGTTCCATCTGCATTGTCGGGACACTGGTCGGGAATGCAACGGCGCACCGACAACTTTACGTGCCGTTCAATCGGCTTTCAGATCTTCGATGAAGCGACTCGACGGGTGGATGCGGGCATATTCAACATTCAAATGCTTCGCAACGATCCGTCGAACCTTGATCGCGACTACCGGATTGCACCCCGGCTCACACCGCGCGATGAATTCTTCATCCGAGATCGGCGGGAAGCGCTCTTCGAAATCCTGTTGGGCAACTCCATCGATTCGCCAGGCCACCACGGCGAAGCCGATGAACGCAACCACGATGACGATGAACAACACGGTTTCCATCATGCGAGCTTGCCCTCTGTGACGACTCGCTAACAGAAGTCGAGATCTCGCACCAACTGGCTGTCTGGATAAATCTGTTCGTAATCGATACCGGAACAGTCCGACATAACCTGACGCACCTTCAAGGCAATCTCACGATTCGTCCCTGGCGGACAGAGGGCCATGAATTGGTCGTCTGAAATGGGTGGAAAGCGCTTGTGGAAACTGTGGGGGTTCAAATAGTCCCAAATCAAGCAAATGAGCACACCCGCGCTGACAAGCCCGAACAGGAACAGGACCGCAGCCATATTGAAACTCCCTTGTGACAGGTGACAGTCATGGGTCCGGAACTCCCAGGTCGCGGCAGATTTTTCGCGCGAGCGGGTCGGAGATTTCGGTGTGCCTTGGGACTGATGATCGTCGACCGTTGGCGGGGTTTCCCCACCACGAGTGTTTCGCCCCTTCGCGGACCAGCACGCAGCCGTGTTGCTGAAGGTGCCGGAGCAGGTCGAGCCGCTTCACGGCACCAGTTCCACTTCCTCGAAGGCCCCGGCAGCGGTGGCCGCCGACCGGGCCTCATCCCGATACATTTCGATGGCTTCCGCGAGCGCCTCGCGCAGATTCTCCAGCAGCTCCGCGCGGGTGCTCCCCTGTGAATTCACCCCCGGCACTTCTTCGACCCAACCGATCCACCATTCCCCTTCCTGGCGAACCACGGCCGTGTACGTCATGGGCATTGGAATCCCTTTTGTGAAACATGGTACGTCGGCATGTTACCACAGGGTTGAGCGTTGAGACATCATTCTACCGATCCGCACCCAGGTCTTGATGCAGCCGACTCTCCGGATAGACACGCTCATACTCCACGCTGAGGCAATTCGAAATGATCCGCCGGACTTTCAAAGCAATCTCCGGCCGTGTTTCCGGCGGACAGCGGGCCATGAACTCGGCGTCGGAAATCGGCGGGAAACGTTCTTCGAACGTTCGATCCAGCTCCGCATAATGCAGGGCATAGCAGCTTGTGGATTTAAGCCGTTTGGTATCGGCCGATCGAATTGCCCCAGCGGGCGAGTGTGAACGGGTTGAGGAATGTTTCCGGGGTGGTGCGGGGCCTGGGGTGCCATGTTGGAAGTCGGGACCAGGCTTTCAGG
>JBGSUN010000231.1:0-4765 GCA_041753475.1 Planctomycetaceae bacterium
CGGCCACCTTCTCCCCCGCAGACGGGGGAGAAGGGACCGCATCGCTGTCATCACGGCAACTGCACACTCTTCACGAAGGCTTCAAACGCCCTCTTCTCCTGCAACACCAACGCGGTCGGGGCTTGCAGTTTGATGAACCACGCTTTGTCGTCTTTGTCCACAATCACACCGAGGATCGACTGGCCTTTATCGGAGTCCACGGGGGCGATCAATTCCACGTAATCCCCCTTGGCCGAACCGACGTCGACCGGCTTCAGCGCCTTTGGCAACGTTTCCGCATCGAACGGCGGCAAGCCGATCTGTCCACACCAGCGGTTGACGTTGGCAAGACGGTCCCCTGCCGCGCGAGCGAGGTCGATGATCGTGACTTCGCCCTTGAGATCCCCCTGCTCAATTGAAAGGGCGGCTTTCCGCATGCCGCCGACTGGCCCACGCTTCCAGTGGTCCGGAGCCGTAAGTTGCAGGTCGCTCTCGGTCGATGGCCCTTCGGCGGACGGTGTTGCGAATGATCGATCCAGTCCACCACGTCCACCGGCGAACGGTCCGCCCATGGCAGCACCGGCTTTGGCTTTCCCTTCGAGATTCACGAAAACCGCCGTCAAATCGTTGGGCAACTTCAGCGTTTCCGTATCGGTCGCCAACTGATCTTGTTTGATCGGGGGCAGCGACAATTGTCCGCGCCACCGGTTCAGGTTGGCGAGTACGCCTTCCTGTTGGTCACCGTCGCCGGCCGGTAACACGGTGACCGAAGTTTCCAACGTCGGCTTGGTGTCAATGATCAGTGTCGCGAACCGCAGCCCGCTGGCCGGCCGCTGCGCCCAACCGTTTGGCAGAGTCCATTGCGGCTTCCCAGCGGAATCGAACGTCATCGATTGCAACACGCCGCGGAACTCGGCTTCATACTGCGCAACCACATCGACGGGCCCGGTCAGCTTCAGGAACCAGAATTGGCCGTCGTGAGGAATGATCGCCCCCAGCATCCGCTGCGGCTCCCCGGCGGACTCGGTCTCGCTTCCTGTCCCTGCGGGTGCCGGGAGCTGGATCGCTTCGACCTTGGGGACGTCATATTGCGTGATGCCGTCCTGCGGACGACAACCGAGGTTGAACGCGGTGGTAAAACCGCACAACACTGTGACCGTAAATCGGCTGGAAAGCTTCACAGAGGTTGACTCCCGGGGAGGCACCCGAGACGTGCTCCAAGCGGAGCGCGATTGTTTCGGGAAGGTTTGTTCAGGCAGGACCGCCTCGATTTCGAGGCTCAACGCGGCAAAGGGCGGCTCATAATGATTATAGTTGCCTGACCAGAGGAAAGTACACGCGGGGAAAGGCCAGGGGATTGGCAATTAGAAATTGGCAAATGAAAATTGCGAATTGACGGAGATTGAAGACCGTCACTCATGCTTGCTCCTCTTTCAGTTTGCAATTTGAATTTACTAATTTCTAATTGCCAATTTCTTTGCCCCCCACATCCCGGAATCGCCCATGCCCTCCGCTGAAACGTCCGGGTTGACGATCACCACCGTCGAAGTTGCCGACTGGCCGGTCGCACTGGGATTGCTCTTTGCGACGTTTCCAGCGGAAGAGCAACAACCGCGGATTGATTCCACCTTGATCGCCGTGAGTGAAGGCCGACTCGATCTCTCCGGATTGCGCTGGGCTTTGCAACAGGACGAACCCGTCGGAGCGTCCCTCACAATGGCTCAGCCCGATGGCGTCACACTGGTCTGGCCACCGGTCGTCACCACCAACGCCGTCGATCCGGTCGCGGTAGAAGTGGCTTTGATGCGGGAATTGACGACCCGGATCGATCAATCCCCCGCCCGGCTCTCCCAGATTCTGCTCGATCCCACCGAGATCACCGACCGGTCGGTTTACGAAGCGCACGGTTTTACCACGGTTGCCGATCTCGATTTTCTGGTGCGGCAACTCGATGGGACGTTGCCACCAGCGGCCGACATCGCGGGTTGGGAAAGCGAGACCTTTGATGAGACGTATAACGGCTCCCGATTCGCCGCGGTGATTGAAGCGACCTACTCGGGTTCGCAGGATTGCACGGTTCTCGATGGTCTGCGGAATGGGCAAGAAGCGCTGGCGAGCCACCGACTTTCTGGACGATTCGATCCCCATTTATGGATACTGTACAAAGTCGCCGGCCGGGATGTCGCCGTCGTTCTATTGAACGAGCATCCGGACCAGTCGGCGATCGAACTGGTCTATTTCGGCGTGGTTCCCGACGCCCGTGGTCACGGATATGGACAAAACGCCTTGATTCAGGCCTTGAACACCGCCGCGCAGCGGGGCGGGCAACTGACATTTCTTGCCGTCGATGCCCGAAACCGTTTTGCCAACGATATTTACAGCCAGCTCGGTTTTTCGCACCTCTCCCGCCGCCAAGCTCTCTTTCGGTGGCCGGGCGGATTGGCACGAAAGTAATTGACAGCTTCTGAACATCGCCGCCAACCGATTCCGTCCTTCCGTTCAAAACCAAGCATGGCGACAACCCCCGCTCTTCTCGCGACTTTCGACGGTTTCTCCACCCGATGAACGCGATGCGAATTTTTTGCGAAGCCGATGGGTTTGACTCCCGCCGCGCCGGAGATACGATCAGCCCCACTGAGTGAGTCTGAAAGACGCTCACCCGGCGACCCGAACGCTGTCTCGCCAAGAGCAGCCAAACGGTCATCGGGCGGGTTGTCTGTTTCCAACAATCCAACAGTCTTCAATGACGTTCGCGAAAGTGCGGAACCAGGGGTGGGTCTGCACGACGGGAGCGGCTGCGCATTATGCGTTGTCCGTCCCGATACGACTGTCATTCGAGGCTCGCGGACCGGAGCGTGGGGGTCGCAAGATGCAGCCCGGCATGAAGCCGACAGAGACGGACCGCGCCGTGAGGGGTCACGAAGATCCCCGCCTGGCGGCCGTACTGGCAGAACTGAAAATCCGTCTGGGTGCCCAGCCGTTTGCGTTGTGGTGCCAGGACAAGATCGAGCTCGATATCCGGGACGACGTGCTGACCATCGCGGTCGGCAGTCCGTTCCTGCTCAACTGCATGCAGAAGCAGTTCAGCGCGGACCTCGCCGGAGCCGCACAAGCGGTGATCGGCCCGAACGCGTCCGCGGAGCTGACCGTCGATGCGCGGTTGTCGCTGAAACCGGGTTCCACGGCAGCAAGCACATCGCGCAGCGCCGTCCGGAAGCCGACCGTGGTGACGCCTGCTGTGAGCACCGGCGAGCAACCGACGCCGAGTCGCGCGGTGACACCGGTTATGAAGCATGACGCGGCCGCCTCGTCTTTGGCTCTGCCCCGGCAGCGACGCTTGGCAGAACTCTCGGAATACATCGCCGGGCCGTCGACGGAGATTGCACTCACCGCGTGCAAGCAGGTCGCGATCTCGCCGGGGTTGCAGTTCAACCCGCTCTATTTGCATGGCGCCGTTGGGACGGGGAAATCACACCTCTTAGAAGGGATCTGTCGCCAACTGCGGCGGTCGCATCCCAACCTGCAAGTCGTGTTGATTACAGCGGAAGGATTCGCGAACTACTTCACGCAATCGCTGCGTGATCGGACGCTCCCCAGCTTCCGGCAGAAATTCCGCGGCGTCGATTTGCTGCTTGTGGATGACATCGACTTCTTCGAATCGAAGCGGGTCTTCCAGGAAGAGTTCCTGCACACGCTCGCTGATTTGATCGATCACCGTCGGCAAGTCGTAATGACCGGTGATCGACATCCGCGGTTGTTGTCGAAACTCGGCGATGATCTGAGTTCCCGCATGCAATCGGGTCTCGTCTGCCGGTTGGAAACGCCGGATGCGGAGACTCGCCGGAAGATCGTCACCGTCAAAGCGCAGCGGCTCGACGGCGAGTTCGCCCCGGAAGCGCTCGACTTCATCGCCGACCGGTTCACCGGCAGCGTGCGGGAACTCGAAGGGGCGCTGAACTGTCTGCAAACGTACTTCTCGATGACCCGCAAGCGGATCACTCTCAGCATCGCGCGGCAGGTCCTTGCCGATCTGGAACGGGATTGCTTGCGGATTGTCAGGCTAGCGGATGTCGAGCGCGTGGTCTGTCAGTTGTTCGGCTTGCGACCGAAAGACCTCAAATCCGACAGCCGCGTCCGCACATTGGCGCAACCGCGGATGCTAGCGATGTTCCTCGCACGGAAGCACACACCATCCGCGTACTCGGAAATTGGCCAGCACTTCGGCGGCCGCAATCACAGCACGGTGATGTCCGCCGAACGCAAAGTGCAGGGCTGGTTGGAAGAAAACGCCTCGGTGCGGATCGCATCCCAGGATTGGACCATCGGCGAAATCGTCAGCACGCTGGAGCAACAACTGCTGGCGGGTTAATGCTCGCCGCTCTGCAGGGTGCCACTGGCGAGCGTCTTCGTTCGCCAGTGGTCGACGAAGATCTGGGAAAATTATGGGCTCTCAAATCCCCTCTGCGGGATCATGAAGCCGTCGCAGAAGCTGCGCCTGCTCTCCTTCACCGCTGAACGGCTTGATTCCGCAACCGATCGAAGGGCCACCCGCTTCTTGGTACTGGGCAGCGTGTCGTACCAGTAATCGGTCGGAATCCAATGCCCTGCCGAACCATGTGACTGACGCCGCGGCTTGGCTTTGCGTCCGTAACCGTTCACAGGGCGGGGACGAAAGTTGGGGTTTTCTTGGATTAAGAAAAAGGCGACATCTGGGGGATGTCGTCGCGACCGATCAGCTCTGAACAGTTGGCTGCCTTGCCGCCCGATGTGCGCGCGGTGATCGAGG
>JBGSUN010000232.1:0-11415 GCA_041753475.1 Planctomycetaceae bacterium
CCTCGATCACCGCGCGCACATCGGGCGGCAAGGCAGCCAACTGTTCAGAGCTGATCGGTCGCGACGACATCCCCCAGATGTCGCCTTTTTCTTAATCCAAGAAAACCCCAACTTTCGTCCCCGCCCTGTGAACGGTTACGATGTCTTGGGACAAGTCACTGGCTTGTGGGGCTGTTTGGAGGTGTGGGTTACTCTCCCCTTGAACGTTGGACCCGAAAAAAGGTTCAATAGATGTCCTGTCACCCTCACTTGATGAGACAAGAAGTCCTTCGGCGAGTACGTTGGAGGGCTTCTTGGTTGTCCTGCGGGGACTTTTCTTCGCGCTGCCAAGTCAGCAGTGAAGCGAGGAAAGTAAGGATATAAGGATATGACGTTAAGGCGGATGGACAACGTCCACATCGTTGTCGACGATCTCGAGGCCGTCAAGGCGTTCTTCATCGAACTGGGACTGACGCTTGAGGGCGAGACAATCGTCGAAGGGCCTTTGATCGAGAGCCTGATCGGACTCAAGGACGGCCGAGCCACTCTGCGTCGTATGAGTGCTTCACAGCGCAACGAAGAAAGACGACGCGGAGTGTCTCGACCCCGCATTCGCACGCAGAGCGTGGGAACGAGATTAAAAGTATGGAGGAGAAACCATCGTGGGACTCACATTCAATATTGAGCCGCTTGTCGGTGCGATACCGTTGCGATTCAATTCGAGCCGATTAGAGGTGCATCAATTACTCGGACCACCGCGGAAATCGAGTCCGTGGGGTCGGGGTGGTGCTATTGAGTATTGGCGCATTCCACATATGAATGTCGCATATAACAGCGATGAGATAGTGCAGCATGTCTGCTTCTCCCCCGGGGATAGCGAATTGTCGGTTTGCGGTATCCAAATTTGGACATTGGATGACCAGCCGGATCCAAATCCACAGTTGCTCTTACACGACCCATCACCAGTGGATGTTGTCGGCTTCCTGATTTTTCCCCGATTGGGTATTAGCACAGGTGGCTATCACGATGGTGACGATGCACAACGAGGCTTAATCGCTTTCCCAGCAGGAGCATGGGATGAAGTGCTGAAGGATGCCAAGCCTGCAAATCTGGCTCGATATCGGTGAGATCCCATGCTCCTTGCGGGAACGCCGTCCGTGATATTTATCCCGAAGGGATTTTGTCACATAGCCCAGGGTTGCTCGCGGAGCGGGTTACCCTGGGTTGGAGATGCGACCCACGAGATTACCCCGCAGGGGGTTACGTCTTTTCGTGATGGTGATGACGTAACCCATTCAGGGTTATGATGGACGCCTGCCACCTCACCCAGGGTAGCTCGTTTCACTCGCAACCCTGGGCTATGAGACGGAACTCCTTCGGAGTAAGAACCGATTTGAATCCTGAAAACGGGAGCGGCGGATGACAACTCTCTCAATGCCAATTCGACGGATCATCGCGGGAGTTTCCATCACCTTTGCCGGATGTCTTGGAACCGGGCCGCACCACGTCGAAACGCCGCCGTCAGTTGAAGAGCATCCTCCCTACACGCTGGAGTTTCGTAAGGCCGATGGGGCGCCCACACCGAACACGATTAGGGCGGCCACGATCCAATTCGTCACCAAAGACGGAAGAACCGTGAGCGCCAAAGACGGCTGGCTGACGGTCGATGGAGATCGTCGGCCGATTGCAGATGGAGCCGTGATCGTGATCGATGCTGATGGTGTCGTATCCGTTCGGGAACCAGAATCGCTCTAATGGAACTTGTTCCCACGCAGAGCATGGAAACAAGGATCAGAACAATGCTCACCCTCGACCAAGCGCTCACGCTCCTCCACGAAACGCTCTCGCCATCGCGGGCCGTCACGTTGCCGCTCGAAAAATGTCTCGGTCTGACACTCGCGGCGGATGTTGCCAGCGGGATTGATTCGCCGCCATTTGATAAGGCGTTGATGGATGGGTACGCCGTCTGTGCGAGTGATGTGGCGAACGGAACGGCAACGCTGACGATTCTCGAACGGATCACCGCGGGGATGGTGCCGCGGGAGACGGTGCGAACCAGGACGGCGACGCAGATCATGACCGGGGCACCGTTGCCGGCCGGGGCGGATGCCGTCGTGCGGATTGAAGACACCCGCGAAAACGGCGACCGCGTGGTGATCCAGACTACCCCCGTTTCTTCAGGGCAGGACATCATCCGCCGGGCGGCGTCCCTCAAGGTCGGCGAAACGGTCCTCAGCGCGGGGATGACACTCACGGCGTCGCGCATCGGAGCACTGGCGGAACTCGGGGTGGCGACGCCTTCGGTCTATCCGCGGCTGACGGTCGCTGTGCTGGCCACCGGGGATGAGCTGGTGCCGGTCGAGCAAACGCCGGGGCCGGGGCAGATTCGCAATTCCAACGAGCCGATGCTTGTCGCCCAGTTGCAAAGCTATGGCGTGATCCCGCAGCCGCTGGGCATCGCACGGGATGTGCGAGAAGACCTCGCCGCCAAGATCGACGCCGGTCTGCGGGCCGATGTGCTCGTGCTGTCGGGAGGCGTCTCGGCCGGAAAACTCGATCTCGTTCCCAACACACTCACCGAGGCCGGAGTCGAAGAGATCTTTCACAAAGTTGACATCCGCCCCGGCAAACCGGTCTGGTTCGGAATCAAACGGCGGGCCGATGGCACGTCCTGTGCCGTATTCGGCTTGCCCGGAAATCCCGTCAGCAGTATGGTTTGCTGCGAATTGTTCGTCCGGACGGCCCTGCGGCGAATGATGGGTCACGCCGACGCCAGCCCCCCCGTGGAACTGGCCCGGCTGACTCATGAGTACACCATGCGGGGCGACCGGCCGACGTACTTCCCTGCCGCGTTGGTGCCAACGCCGAACGGGTTGACGGCCCGGCTGGTGAAGTGGCAGGGATCGAGTGATTTACGGGCGACAGTGGAGGCCAACGGAATGGTCCTGCTGCCGCCCATCCAGCGAACCTTCACCTCGGAAGAAGTGGTGCAGGCGTATCGTTGGGGATGAGAACGAGAAATACCAAGTTCCAAAATCCAAAGTCCAAACAAAGGTCAAATTCCAAAATCCAAACGAAGAGACAGGACCGAATCGCAACGCCTTCGTTTTAACTTGTTCCCACGCTCTGCGTGGGAACACACGGTCGCGACGCTCTGCGTCGCAGAAGCGGTGCACACGGTCAATAGCAAAGGTTGAAGTGCAAGACGACGCGGAGCGTCTCGGCCCTGCGTTCCCACGCAGAGCGTGGGAACGAGAAGAAACCGTCTGCGTTTGGAATTTGAATCTTGTTTGGAACTTGGACTTTGGAATTTGGAACTTAATCCAAGGAAGGATTGTGATGTCCAGCACCACCGCTCCGAGGTCTCAGCCGGTGACCGATCGCTCTGTGCAGGACATCATTGCCGCGGCGCGGGCGCAGAAGAAGTTGCCGCAGCCGCGGGTGCCGATGCGGCCGGCGCTGCTGGCTTCGCTGACAGCGGGGTTGTTGTTTTATCTCAGCTACGCGCCGGTGGCCTTCAGTCCGCTGGCGTGGCTTGCACCGGTGCCGCTGTTGTGTCTGGTGCGAATCGAACAGCCGACGCGCCGCATGGGCTGGGCGTGCTATCTCGGGGGGCTGGCGTTCTTCGGACCGGCACTGCAATGGATGCGGCTCGGTGACCCGACGATGTACATCGCCTGGTGGGCGCTCGCCGGTTATCTCGCGGCGTATTTTCCCATCGCCGTCGGTTTGATGCGGGTCGCAGTCCATCGCTGGAAAGTGCCGTTGGTGGTCGCCGCGCCGCTCATCTGGGTCGGACTGGAATTCGCACGGGCCCATCTGATGACGGGGTTTGCGTGGTACTTCCTCGGACACACGCAGTATCGGTGGCTAGAACTGATTCAGATTAGCGATGTCGTCGGGGCTTACGGCGTCAGCTTCATCATGATGGCGTCCGCCGCCGCGGTGACCGGGATGATTCCCACCGCGTGGTTCTCACGGTTCGGTCTGGTCGACACGAACCGCCCCATGCCTGCGGATGATGTTGATCAGCCGCCGCTGACCACGCGGCCCACGTCGTTCATCGACGGTGTCACGCCCGTTCGCACATGGCCGGTCGTTGCCGCTGTCGTGCTGATGGCCGCGGTGTGGGGTTACGGGGCGATGCGCCGCAGCCAGGCGGACTTCCAACCGGGTCCGCGCGTGGCGATGATCCAGGGCAACTTCCCGGCGTCGTTGCGGGTCGCCGAAGAGAAAATGATGCCGCAGTTTCTGATGCACATGAAGCTGACCGGTCTCGCTGTGCGCGAACAGCCGGACGTCATCGTCTGGCCGGAAGCGATGTTCCGCTGGCCGTTGACGTCGATTCCGTTTGATTGGACGGACGAACAAATCGAAGCTGCGGCACCGCGCGTGCCGGTGGCGTTCTGGCGCGACACCAACGTCTCCCGCACGCTCATCAATGAAGCGGAGAAAACCGGGGCCGCGTTGATCTTCGGCATCGAATGCGTGGACCTCCAAGAGACCGGCGTCAAGCAGCACAACTCTGCCGTGCTGGTGAACACCGAGCGCGGCATCGCTGGCCGTTACGACAAGATGCACCTCGTCCCCTTCGGCGAGTACATCCCCTTCCAGAAGACGATGCCGTGGCTGTCGAAGTTCACACCGTACCCGCCAGACTTTGGTCTCGTCGCGGGAACCCAGGCGGTCGTCTTCGATCATGCAAAATGGCGGATGGCCCCGGTGATCTGTTTTGAAGACACCGTCCCGCATCTCGTCCGTGGCATTGTCGCCGGTGCATCGAAAGGGGACACCGACCGTCCGGTGGATGTGCTCGTCAATCTTTCCAATGACGGCTGGTTCCACGGTTCGAGTGGTCTCGATCAGCACCTGATCACGGCGGCGTTCCGCGCGGTGGAATGCCGGACGCCGATGGTCCGTGCCGTCAACACGGGCATCTCAGCGGTCATTGATGGCGACGGCGCGATTCGCGATCCGGAAGTGATGATCGACGGCGACACCCTCAAGAAAACCACGCTCACCGATCCGAAAACCGGCCGCTGGCGCAAACAGGTCAACGCCTCGATCGTGCAAACCGTCCCGCTCGACAACCGCCGCAGTTTGTATGTGCGGTACGGTGACTGGTTCGCGATGCTGTGCTGCGCGACATGCGTATTCTGCTCGCTGACAGCGATTCCCTTGCGGCGCGCGGCACAGGTTTCAGCATAGTCTTGTAGGGTGGGCTATGCCCACCATTTTCGTACGGGACGACGTGATTGGTGGGCACAGCCCACCCTACAAGACTTGTTACGGTCACTGTGCGATACAGATGACGTGTTTGTTGGTCCGGTAGATCAGCATTCCGTCCACTACGGCTGGTGTGGCGTTGGTGGATTCACCGAGGGTGTTCCTGGCAAGCTCCTCGTACTTCTCTTTGTTCGGCTGGAAGACGACGGTCGTTCCCGATTGATCGGTGGCATAGATCCGGCCTTCGGCGAGGACCATCGACGCCCAGTGATTGTTGCCAGACGCGCGGTCGCGCCACACGATTTTTCCGGTGAGAGGGTCGATGCAATCGATCGTTCCCGGACCGGCATTGGGCCGGTAGACGAGTCCGTCCACCACCACACCCGTACCGATGCTTTGCGGCTGTTTCTCGAGTCGGAACAGTCGGTGCGTTTCCGTGACGTTTCCTTCGCCGCCGAGCTTCACAGAGAGCGAAGGTCCGCCATAACCGCCGGTGAGAAAGACCGCAAACGGAGTGACCAGCGGGCTGGAGTAGGCCAGATCGCCGCCCCCGTGACGCAGCCCTTCGCTCCACCACAGCAACTTACCAGTCTCGGGGTCCATCGCGACCAGCCGGGTGGGCAGCGCGACGAACATCTGCTCGTGGCCGTCCACCGTGGCAATCACGGGTGTGGCCCACGAACCGAAGTAGCGTTTGTCTGGAGTGTTGCTGCCGTCTCCTTCGACCGGCTCGTCATGCTGCCAGACAGTGTCGCCGTTCTCCAACTTCAGCGCAGCGACGAACACTTTCACACCGGGACCGCTGTGCAGAATCACGCGGCCTTTGTGAATCACCGGGGATGTGCCGTAGCCCCAGATGTGCCGAAATTCGCCGAAATCACGCTGCCAGACCGGTTCTCCCGCGACGGTGTAACAATGCAGCCCTCCCGTGGCATGCCAGACGATGACGTGTTTGCCATCGGAGACAGGCGTCGTTCCGGCATAGGGGTTTGTTCCATGTGTCGGCAATTTCTGGTTGACTTCTACGGTCTGTTTCCAGAGTTCCTGACCTTCAGCGAGACTGAGGGCAAGGAGCGACCGTTGTTTTCCCTCGGCATCTTCTGCCGTGGTGACGAAGACACGGTCGCCAATGACAATCGGACTCCCGTTCGCCGCCTGCGGCAACGGCGTTTTCCACTTCACATGTTCGGTCGCCGACCACGTCACCGGGACGTTCTTCGCGTCCGTCGTCCCATCGCCCTGTGGACCACGAAACGCCGGCCAATCGCCCGCGGGACACAGACTGGCCATGAACAAAACGCCATAGACCACCGACGAAGTACGCAGCATGATCGACTCCAGAAACTCACCCCTGGTGAACGTGATGAATCTCAGTGTACCTTCCGCGCGTCCTTGACGAAATTCTTGAGACGGTGGGTTTCGTAACGAAAGTTATCGTTGTATCGAATAGAGTTGCCCGGTCAGCAGTTGTTCATCGTCACCCGAACCGACGAAAAGCTCCGGGGCCCATTCGCGCCGCACGGAGACTTCCGCAGCGGACATACCTTCGACTTTGCGGAGGCCTAGCGGCTGTGGTGGTGAGAGAATTCCCGCGTCAATCAATGCTTGGAAACGGGACGGGTGCACGAAGTCGGTGTAGCCATACGACTGCCGATACCGCCAGATTTCACCCCAGTTGACGTAGAGATGCGTGATGCCCTGCTCGGCGAGCGTGGCGCGGATTTCGTCCGCGGAGCGCAACGGCCGATCTTTGGACGACATGTCGCCGGGTTCGCCGCACCATTCTTCAAAGAGGGAACGATCGAAGACGGTGTTGTAGACATAAGCGAATCGCATGGGAAAGACCGCGGCTTCACCGATGAGCAGCACCTTCGCCGTGGGCGGTAATTCGCCCTGAATGGCGGCATCGTTCAGGAGTGCGATTTCCGGGCTGACTCGCCGGCTCACAAAGTCCCGCGCGGCGTTCAGTTCCGTCAGACCCACGTTGTAGCCGACGAATCCCGTCGCACAGAAACCGAGATTGAACACGACGCCGACAGCGATCACGCCCCGGATCAACCAGCGTCCCATGTGCTCACTGGCGTCCGCGGCTCCCATGCCGGCCAGCAGCGCCGCGGTGGGCAACAGCGGTAACCAGAAGCGATCGATGTGATGCGTGAACAACCACCAGGAGAGAAACAGCCAGCCGGTGATGGCCGCGGGAAACATAGCGCGGCGACGGGCTGATGTCGTCAGCAGCACGAGCGGTGTCAGCGCGAAGACCAGCGGGCTTTGCCAGTCGTTCACAGCGGCGACGTCATACGCCTGCATCACCAGACTGCGGGCTTCTCCCAGCGCGCTTCCTGCGGACGGGCGGGCGTGGCCACGCTTCCACTTCAGCGCGAGGGCGTCATCGAGATCGCGTCCGCCGAAGATGGAGTATCCCAGCGGATAGACCGGGTTGCCGGTCTCGATCGTGTTCTTCAGCAACCACGGTCCGATGGTGAGACCGACGCCGAGGGAGAAGACCACCGCCGTTTCCATGACCGCCTTCCATCCGCGGGAACAGCGAGCCGCGGCGACGATCAGCGTGAGTCCGAACGGGACCACCGCCATGACCAGCCCCGTGTATTTACACGCCATCGCGCTGCCCGCCAGCAATCCCGTCAACAGGACATCCCGTCTTAGCCCCCGGTCAATGACCGGGGGAAGCACGCTTCCGTTAGCACCATCCCGAAGCCGTTGCCACGTCCCCCACGCCGCCAGCGCGGCCGCGCCGGTGTACGTCATCAACCCACCATCGGCGTACGCAATGATCGACATGCGGAAGACCCACGGCGTCGACAGATACACGATCGCCGCAATCCGCCCGGCGGTCTCCGAATGCCAGCGTCGCCCCGCGGCATACAACCCGACGGCCGTCAACGGAGCGAACGCCGCCAGCACCACCTGCCCGGCGAGCGCCCCCCAGAACCAATCCCCGGCCAGCACCATTCCCGCCAGCAGCAGCATCTCAGTCAGAAACGGAAAGCTGGTGTAGATGTTGTGCGGCAGAAACGTGATGCGGCCGTTGAGAAACCATTCCTTCGGTCCGCCGAGGTGGTACTCGTTGACATCGAAATCAGTGGACGGCGAGAGCGATCCGAGGGCGATGCCGATCACAAACGGCGCGAGGATCAGCAGCCACCATGGGAAGCCGGTCGACGAAAGTGGAACGTTCTGGTGTACGGCAGCGGATCGATCACGCCAGAGGTGCCAAGCACCGCCGCACAGTCCGACGGCGAGAAGGCTTCCCAGCCAAACCGCCGACAGTGCTCCGGCGAGTCCGAGTGCGAGGACCATCAACGAAACCGCACTCAGTCCGAGTAGACCAGCGAAGTAATGCTGTTCGAGGGGTGTCCACCCGCTTCCACCGGATGGTGTGCTACTGGCTCTGCCAGTGTCTTTGCCGGCTTCGGTAACGGGTGGTTCAATACGAAGACACTGGCAGAGCCAGTGGCACACGAAAGAGAGCCCGTAACGTTGAGCAAGTACGCCCCAGCCCCACGCCCCGGCGAGGATGAAGGCGGCCAGTCCCCACAACGGTAGACGTTGACCGAGATAACTCAACCCGCGCGGCAGACTCCCTTCCGTTTGCGGCGGGTCCACGGCATCCATCAACGCAAACGGCACCAGCGACCACACATCCCACCGCGTGAAGGGACGGTTGTTCGGCAGAACCTGATTGAAGAAAACGAACAGAAAGCCCAACAGCCACACGACCACCGCGATGCGCATCCACGGCGGCACAGTCGGTGCGGTCTTCACGGAGGGAACCTCTCAGTGGAAAGCGGACCGATGTTGGGTCAGATTGCAAATTGAGAATTGCAAAGTGCAAATTGAAATCGGAGAAAAGTAATCCTTCTCATTTCCTTGCCTGCCCATTTTGCAATTTGCATTTTTCACTTTTCAATTTGCAATCTTTCATCGCTTTGGCAGACGGCTTTCACTTCTTCGCTGGCTTCAGCTTCCACTCTTCATCAAAGAAATCCGCCGCGACGATCTTCCCCGGCCAACGGCTGTTCGGCGGCGTGCGGACATCGACGATCGCCCAATCCGGCAGCTTCGGCGTCTGGCGGGCGTTGTTGAGGTAATCGTATTCGCGGTAGGTGAAGCTGCTGTTGAGGACGAGATACCGCCGCGGATTGAGCGGGTTCGGATAGATCATGATCGGCACATGATGGGCCGCATCGAATTTCTGGTTGCCGGCGTGGACGACGTTTTCCTTCAGATTCCATGAGACCGGCAGCTCGTCGAAGACCTGAATCAATGCATCATTGGACCGCGGGTCGCCCCAGAAGACGACGTTGGCGTCTTCCATGTCTTCCTTCGTGATCTCGGTGTCGAGCTTCACCCGGGCGTCGCCACGCATCTGCTGCCGCCAGTGGGTGACCGCGTGCTCGAACTCGGACTGCACCCATTTGTCGACTTCGGGAGAGAGACCTTTCATCGTCGGTTTGACGAAGATGAACGCATCGAGGAACGCGTCATCGATGGGGCCTTGCAACCCGTGGTGCTTGTGCAGACCGCTTTCCGCATTCGGGGCGCGCTGGGCCGTCCACTTGTCGTCCTCGCGGTAGAAATACATCGACTTGGTGTTCTGGCCGCGGGACATTGCGGCATTGACTTTTTTGCCATCAACGCTGACCGGATGCAGGAGCGCATCGTTGTGGTCATTGTTGTCGGTGAACCGCAATTCAAATTCGTCGACGTTGCTCGTGATGACGCGCAGTTCGATCAGTCCCCCTTGCCCCGGTTTGGCTTGCACGACCACCCGGGCCGGTTCCCAGTGTTCTCTCATGGCGTGAATCGTGATCCATCGTGATTTGTTGTACCGCAACGTGTACGTCTGAAACTGTTCGATGGTTTCCCACTCGCCTTCTTTCGGCAGGGGCGATTCGCGATCCATCGGTGAACCGAGTCGCGCCCAGCGGCTGAGGTAGCGTTCGATTTCCAATTTGGAATCGGCGTGAATCTTGTGGCCGGTCATCGGGCCGATGATGTGAATCAGCGGCAGGTTCTCGGCTTTCAGGGCCGCTTCCATGATGTCCGCGGCCTGCTTCTGGCTATCCATGTCGCCGCTGTACGCCACCGTCGGTAGGAACGCCAGATTCGCGGCGTAGCCCGTGCAGTCGTACCACCGCCAGAGCTTCTGCTCGAACCACGTCGGTTGCAGCGTTTCCTTCTGGAAGACTTTCAGGAAGTCGGGCGTCTCGGAAAACCCCGCTCCGGGATTCGCCGCAAACCAGCGGCCGGGGTAATGGACCGCGAATTGCCAGCACGCCGCGCCCCCCATTGAGAATCCGCGCACGGCGATCTTCTCGCTGTCGATACGGTACCGCCGTTGAGCGTTCTCCAACGCCTCAAACGTATCCACCTCCCCGGCGAATTTGTTCGCGTTGCAGTACCGTCCGTAAGGATGGAGCACCAGCGTTTCCGGCGGCGTGAATTCGCCTTTGTTGTTCAGCCGCTGGTTGATGAAATTGACTTCGCTGAGGGTCTCACCGCGGCCGTGGAACCAGAGGTCGAGCCGATACCGATGCCCCGGTTCCGGATCATACGTTTCCGGAATGATGAGACCGTAGGGTTGCACGGTCTGGTCGATTTTGGAGCGGTAGCCGAGCACCACCAGTCCGGTCGCTTTGGTCCACGGCGTTTCCCCCTTGGCGAGTTGCTCGGCGCGTTCTTTACCAATCTGAAGGAGCTTCTTGGCGACCGGAATTTCCTTGGCATCGAAGAATTCCTGATACCGCAGCGCCTGATCGACGGCGCGGTGGAAGATTTCGACATCGGGCAGGGCCAACTGCAAAACATCGCCCTGACTGCGGGTCGGTTCCGGCTCGTCCTCCGCGGCCGCTTTCAACTTGGCGATCTGTTCGCCGAGGGCTTTCAGCCCGGCTTCGAGTTCTTCCCGATCCGCGGGCGAAACTTCCACACCGAGCTTGGGAACTCGACGGACGTTCTCGAACTGGTTGTCCGCCGGTCCATCCGCGAATGCCGGCAGCAGGGCCGATAACAGGATCAGAGCAAATTGACACAACTGTTTCTGCCAGTAGGACATCGGTCTGCTCCGGGGATGGCCGATCAAGGGTATTCAGGACTAACAATTCGGTGCGGGATGGGGTTGTGTGCCACGGCCGTGTCGGCCGTGCGTCGGTACGGGGCGCTTTGCTCAATCGCACGGCCGACACG
>JBGSUN010000233.1:0-52109 GCA_041753475.1 Planctomycetaceae bacterium
GTCGGCCGTGCGAAGTGGCGAAACGCTCTGAAAAATCGCACGGCCGACACGGCCGTGGCACACCGAATCGAATACCTCGGCAGCTCATGCGATCTCCTCCCGTGACGAGACCGCGGAACCTTAAGCGGGGACAGTTACTCCAGCGGCAACCCGGCGGCTTCCGTCACCCGGTCGAAATACGCCCGTGTAGTGGTGTAGTGGATCGTTTGCACCACATCACGCGGACCGGCGAGTTCCACCGCCTGCGTCACTTCCCGATCGGTGAGCACCACGGGCGACGCAGCCAGTTTCTTGGCCACGACGAACAGCGATCGTTCGCGGGGAGTGAACGCCTTCCCATCGCCATCGAGCGCTGCGATCTGATCGTCCGACTGGCCGAGTTCGCGCAAGCGGCGCTGAGCCTGACCGAGCGCGTACCACGCGCGGTCTTGCCGGGCGATGATCCAGCTCACCTGGGCTTTCAACAGCGGCGACAAGTCACTCTTTTCGTCGGCCAGGCGGATCGTGGAGTAGCGACTGACACCTTCGGCAGGGAAGTTGGCCAGCAGACGCACCCAATGGGGCAGCGGTCCGGTCGGTGCGTTTTCGGCCAGAATGGCGCGGGCTTTCTCTTCGTCGACCAGCGGCAATCGTGCCGACCGCTGGCGACAGTCAGCAAGGGCTTGTTCGACTTCTGCACGGGATTCGAGCGGGGGTCTCCGACAGACGGTCGCCATCGTCGGCTTGCCCGACTTTGTGTCGAATTCCAGCGGGGCCACCTTCGTGATGACGTTCTGGAACTTCTCGCTCGTCGGGGTGAGATAGGTCCCGCGGGGACGGGTCGGATCTTCACTGCGGGCATAGCCCCCTTCGTCTTTTCGCTGAGGCACGCCGACCCCTTCCTTCCAGCGATTGCTCACGTTGTTTCCCGAGACCGAAAGAACCATCTCTAGAATCTGCATGTCCTTGTAATGCTTGCGGAGCGTGTTGATGTCCGCGTCGGTGAGCTCATGCGGTGCGTAAGACAGTTTGCGGGCGAAGGCAAAGGCCGCGCGTTCCGCGGCGGTGTGTCCCGACCAGTCGCCATCCAAGGCGGCGATGTCGTCTTCCGTCAGACCGGCGCTGAGGAGTTTCGATTCCTGATGTCCCTGACAGTACTGACAGTTATTCACGCGGGACGCAATCCAGAACAACTGTGTCTTGAACGCATAGTCCAGCGTCATCGCCGGTTCCTGTTCGCGCGTTCGTCCTGATGCCGCCGGACGAGGTCCGCGACGACTCTGGACCCACGGCGTGTAGGCGTACCGCAGGACCGATTCGTAGCTGTCGGCCTGCTCGCCCAACTTCTGTCGGTCTTCGTCCGTCAGTTGCGGCAGGGGAATCCGCGGCGTGCGGATTTTCACATCCTCGATCAGTTGCTTCATCTCCGGACGGGTGAGCGGGACCGGTCGCGGCGCGTCCACCGAATCGGCAGCCTGCCCGAGGACACCCCAGCACAACACACCAGCAATCGCGAGACAGTGCGGATACATGGAATTAAGTCTCCAGTAAGAACAGGTGGAGGATGCGATTGAACATTCCGCGGGTTGATTGTGTGCATGAAATCTGCGGCATTCGCGCGCTGTTAATCGCGAATGACCGTGATCACCGGGTCGGTGGCCACGGCGTAGGTGACCGTTGACTTGGATTCTTTCCCCTTGGCATCCTGCAACGTGAGCCGGGCGGGGACGAACAAGGTCACGCCGTCGGTCTTCTCTTCCGCCAGCAGTTCAAAGTCGATGAGCTTCTGACCATCGTCCCAACTTTGATCGCGACCGTAGATTTTGGGTTTGAGTTCGTCGGCCTTCTTGCCTTCTTTCCACGCGGTGAGGAACGTCGTGCAGGCTTCACGCGCGGTGGGTTGACTGAGTTTCAGATCCCGCGCTGTCCGTTGGCAACCGGCAGCCAGCACACCGCAGAGAAGGACACCGATCAAAGGCAAACGAAATGTCATGGCAAGGACAACCTTCAGGCCCACTTCCCCGGCAAAGGGGAAGTGGGAAGGGAGCAAAAAAGAGTTCAGCAGAGCGGCTAGTGTTTTGTCACGACAAAGAATTCGGGTGGTGTGCCACTGGCTCTGCCAGTGTCTTTCTCCAGCAGAGAGCACACTTGACCTGGGCACTGGCAGAGCCAGTGGCACACGAAAATCAAGCCGTGACGAAGCACTAGAACGCAGTCACCGTTTCGCCGCCCGCGCGGGTCGAGATCGCACGCCAGACCCCGAGGTCGATGTTCGATGAGAAGAACCGGACCGCGCCATCGCACATCACGGTATGCACGCCGCCGGTGTGCTGGCTGTTCGCGGTCCCGGCCATCCGCCCTGGGGGGAAACGGCAGGACCGATCATTCGGCGGCAACGTGTGGTAGTAATAGGTCGCGTCGTTGGAGCCCTGCAACCAGCCCGCACCGATGTCCGAGTTCCCCTGCTTTGTCAGGTCATTCACGTCGACCGCGCGGCATTGCTGGAGGGCTTCATCGGGCGTTGCCGGAAACGTCCCCGGTTGATAGGTGTCGGTGGCAGGCGTGCTGATGCTGTTGCTGCCATCGCCGAGCCGCTTTTCGGACCTGAGGGCCGTGTTGCTCGTGCCGTCCGTGATGTCTGCCATGCGGACACTGCTCACCTGGAACATCACGCCATTCGGAGCGGGCATGCCGTAATTGACATTGCCCACGACCGTCGAAGGTTGCCCGTTCAACACACCGCAACCGGTGTTGGTCCAGTAGTTGTTCCGTCCACCAAAGGTCCCGGGCAGGTTGTCCGAATCGGAAGGGCAGCGGAACGCGGGCAGCGTCATGAAGAAGATCGTCGTGTGGTTGGCGTGCGTCGGACTGAGGCTGAAGTTGATCTGGTTGTACATCGGCGACTGGTCGATGTAGGGCAGGACGCGCGCATGCGGCGAATATCCACTGCCGCCGTTGCTCATGGGGAAGCAGAGCGCAGTGTCGTGATAGTTGTGCATCGCCAGCCCCAGTTGCTTTAGATTATTCCGGCACTGGGTCCGGCGCGCGGCTTCACGGGCCTGTTGCACTGCGGGAAGCAGCAGGGCGATGAGAATGGCGATGATCGCGATCACCACCAGCAGTTCGATGAGGGTGAAACCCGAACGACGACGTGACATGAAAGCATCCTTCAAAACAAGAGAAAATTGCAGAACAGAAACCACAGCAAACCGCAGGCGGAGAAACGGAATGAAAGGGAATTCCGCGCGGGGACCGCATCGAACAAGAGTGCCGACTGCGCGCCGCGGCACGAATCAGTCGACGTGACAACTCACCGAATGGGCAACGCGCAGTCCGAGGCGCGTTGACACAGAGTGACCAACGTTGCCAGGATTCTTTGAGCAAAGGAGTGACGAACACTCACGTTGCGGAAAGACACGGGAATCGCGCAGCGCGCAATCCAGCCGACAACGTCGGCTCAGCCGATCTTCGGCGGACGATCGAGCCGCGCCGGAAATGCCGAGGGGTAGAATTCCTCGGTCGACTGCGGAAAGAGAGTGGAAGCCGTGGGAAGCACGACTTCGAATTCCATCACGGTCGCCCAGCGTTCTCCCAACAAACGGACGGGAGCGGGCGTGGGAACCGGCAGCGGACTGTCGGAACGGCGACAACTCGGCCCGTTACAGGGGCGCGGGGCCACCGGTGCTTCCGAATCCGACTGGTGACCCGATGCAGCATGCCCCGCAATCATCGGTGGTTGCGGGTGGGCCAGATAATCACCGCAGGACGCGGCGACCGACTTAGGCATCCCGATCAGACCCAACGTCAGGAAACACAATCCCCCCAAAACGCTGAAATAGCGTCCGCGCAGCGGTGCGAGGAAGGATGAGCAAACCGACATGGACAGGAATCCGCAGCGAAAGGCCGCTGTCGAACTATCGGCTGAACGCCGAGGCCAACTTCTCGCAATCTACGCCGTCAAATTGGGAATCGCAAGCGCGAAATCCGTCTTACCCGGAGATTTCTCTGTTGATTCATCGCACCTCATTCGCGATGTGCCCAATCACCAATCGCCTCGGATTGACGGGAAAGGCCTTCGAGGGATTGCTCCAGATCCGCGATTCTCAACTCCAACTCCCAGCGATTGCCGTCTTCAACGGCTTCGTGTTCCAAATGCTGAGAAACCCTCTGGATGAATCGACGGACAGCATTGTGAAGTGGGACTGTCGATCCAATCTCGGCCAGGAGAAGGTCCCTCTTTAATAAAGCGAGTGGCGAGCCAGTACCGAATTGACTGCGGGCCTCAATGGATTCATTGAGAAGGTCATGCAACGCATCGCGGGTGGAATTCACACGCCCGACGTACTCCTGCAGCATTCCCGCGGCTTTCTTGGGAAAGCCGTTAGTCTCAACGGCCTCGGCGGTGCTCATGAGCGTGTTCCTTCCCACATCTTGAGAGCGTCGAGCGTCTCGAACAAACGATGCAGTGATTCAATTTGCCTTCCGCTATCGTACCCGGCCGTGTTTGTTTGAAGCAATTCCCTTTCCCCGGTCACGAAGTTGCTGATCGTCAGCGAGGCAAGCACCTGCTCGTACCGGAAATTGCGGTTTCCCAGCGCCTGCCGAATTTCTTCGATTCCGTTGGCGAAACGGCCTGAGTTGTAGTGCTTCTCTACATCGTGCTGGACGGGTTGCCACAAATCCTGTTTGGTGACAATCACCAACATCCAGAGTGGTTGCGTGGATGCTTTCAGTGTGGGGATCAATCGTTCGAGAACCGCCAACTCATCTTTGCGTCGGTCTTTCAGGTATTCCACCAGAAACGCGGCGTCGTCACCTCGATACGACGGAAGTCGCTTGTAACTGGTTAAGCCGATGTTGTGGTAGCCGTAACTCACCACGAGAACGATTCCCCGAAAGGCGCCGGTGGCGAGATCGCGCTCCAACTCCGGCCAAATGGTGTCGCGGCGATGACGCTGGCCGGGAGCGACCACAATTTCCATGGTGGCCCCATCAACATCATAACTTTCAACTCCAATGCTTTCGTCGTAAGCCATGCCCGCAGAAACGAGCCAATCGCGGTCGCCCGCCAGCATTCGTGCGAAAGTTGACTTGCCGACGCCACCCGAACCGATCATCAGAATTCGACGCGGATCAACCGATAATTCTGGTGGCGAGGCGACACCTGGCTTCTTCCAAAACCAATCGGTCAGATTTTTGAACCGATCCAGAACCCAGCGACGGTTCTCCCACAGCCACCCCGCAATCGGATCTTGCTCTGACATCGCGCACCCCGAAACGTCCGCCTGAAAACAGAATCGCCTCTGGCCGACATGATGACCAGAGGCGATGCGGATGTCACGCGAAGTGCACTGTCGATCAGTGCTGGAACAGGAACTCCTTCGAGTTCACAATCGCCCAGCCCACGTCTTCCAAGGCCAGACGGCGGTCGGTTTGTGACGCGATGTGCTGCTTGGCGGCAGTCAACTCTTCGGCCACCGGCGTGCGGGACAACGCCGCGAGATACAACGTCGTGATGATCTCGTCGTCGGTCTTGTTCTCGGCAACCAGCTTGGCGATGCGGCCGTTGTTGTCGCGGAGCTTGTTATGCACCACCGGGCCGTTAATCATCTGCAGCGCTTGCGACAAGTTCGATTCGCTCGACCGTTCGCACTGGCACGCCATTTCCCGCTGCGGCTGACCGAACACCTTCAGGAAGTAGTTGTCCGTCGGCGGATCGGCGAGTTCCGTGGCACGGGTTCCCAGCGGCATCCCCGGGAACTGTTCCGGCATCGCGGTCACGGCACACAGTGCGTCGAGCAACTGTTCCGCGGCGAGCAACCGGGTCGCAGCGTGCGAGTTGTACAACTCGTCGTTCTTGTTGAAATCGTTCGTCCGTGAACTGAGTTGATACACGCGGCTGTTCATGATCGTCCGCAGCACGGCTTTCTGACGGAAGCCGTTGCTCACGAAATGCTTCGCCAGTTCTTCCAGCAGCTTGGCATTGGACGGCGGATTGGAATCGCGGAAATCGTCGACCGGTTCGACCAGACCGCGGCCGAGGAGATGACCCCACATGCGGTTCACCAGCGACTTGGCAAAGAACGGGTTATCCGGTTCGGTGAGCCATTGAGCGAAGACTTCGCGGCGATCCTGATCGGCGGGGACATCGACGTCGCCCTTGAGCAGCAAATGAACCTTCATCTGCTTGCCAGTCCGCGGCTGCGTCACTTCGCCACCGGCCGCCGTGAAGATGACTTCTTCTTCGGTGTCGGTGGTATTCTTGCGACCCACGCGGGTGAACGCGGCGGCGATGCCGTAGTAGTTGTCCTGGGTCCAGCGTTCGAACGGATGGTTGTGACATTTCGCACATTGGATGCGAACGCCGAGGAACAACTGCGCCGTGGTTTCGGTCGCATCCTGCGGATCGCGGCTGGCCCGCCAGTAGTTGGCGGCCGGGTTTTCGAAGACGCTGCCCGATGCCGTCAACAATTCACGGGCGAACTGATCCATCGGGCGGTCATCGCGGATGGTTTCAAAGATCCACCGGCGGAACTTATGGACCCCGGCGAGTTTCAGCTTCTTGCTGTTGGACCGCAGAATGTCGCACCACTTCAGCGACCAGAAGGAGGCGAAGTCATCGGTGTCAAGCAACTGGTCAACGAGGACCTGCCGCTTCGCCGCACTGGTATCGGCGAGGAACGCCTGTGCTTCCTCAATCGTCGGTAACCGACCGAGGGTGTCGAGCGTGGCCCGCCGCAGGAACTCATCGTCGCTGCACACATCGGACGGCAGAATCTGCAACGTCTTCAATTTGTCGTAGACCAGCGTATCGACGAAGTTGTTTTCTGGCGGGTTGTTCCAGGCAAAGCCCGGGACGTCTTCCAGGAAGGTGACCGGACAGGTCGACATTTTGTCGAGGTATCGTGCAAGGACGGCGGTTTCGCCGCGGCCGTTCTTGGTGACCAGACCGGCTGTGTTCACCGAGCCGACCGCTTCGCTCGATGAGGAAAAGTCGGCGAGTTGGGTCAGATCGCGGACGCTACCATCGGAGAAGGTGCCGAGGACCACCAGTTGCTGCTGAGCGGCAGGAGCGCGCAGCACGCGTTTCGCAGGCAAGGTTTCGATCTTCACGAGATCGGGTTCAGTTGCTGGGTCGAGCCGCATTCCTTCGGCGATCCACTTTTCCAGCACGAGATGGCTCGCGTCACCCTTCTTGAGCCGTTTGCCGCCGCCGTGAGCGACGTCCATTAGCGGCTTCTTCAGCAGCAAGCTTTCCGCCGGTTCCATGATGTTGGTCCGGCGACCGTAAAACTCACTGCGGAGGGTCATGATGTCGAGCGAATCATCATAGGCCCGCAGCGACAATCGGAACCCGCCTTTGCCGGACGGCGATCCGTGGCAGGCTCCCATATTGCAGCCCGATTTGGTCAGCGCCATCTGCGTTTCATTTTTGAAACTGACAGGGGCAACCACATCAAAATTCTTGACCGAACAGGCGACCGTGGCCGTTTGTCCGGCGACCGTGGCTGTGATCTGGCAGTCACCATTGCCGACGGGCAAGACCACCGCGCCATTGATCATCGCGACCGCAGGATTCGAGGAGACAAACTGCGCGACGGTCGTGAGATCGCGGACTTCGTCGCCGGAGTACGTGCCGGTTACGAGAAGTTGCTGCCGCAACCGGGCACTGCCGAGGACGAACGTCCCCGGCTCCAACGACACGCTGGTGGGGACGCCGATGTCGATCATCGGGGGAGCCGCATCGGCGAGAGACGCCGCGGCGACTATCGCAACCAAACTGAACATCGTTCGCATCAGTACGACTCCTGAAACTGTCTTAGCCCCCGGTCAATGACCGGATGGATTTTCTTATGTTCGTGGTCTGGTCATTCCACCGTCAATGTGGCATTGGCCGAGGTCGCCTCGAACTTGCTGTTGCCCACGGTGGCGGTCCCCTTGGCTGCCAAGTTGTTGACGGCCCCCACGGCAGCATCCGCTGCGGCGGTCAGCTTGATCTCAATTTCCGATGCTTCCGCGGGAATCGTGGCTTCCGGGGCTGTCACGCCTTTGGGAAGATTTTGCAACGCAATCACCACCGGCCCGGCCAGTGCCGGATTGCGATCGACTTTCGCTTTGATCGCCAGCTCGCCCCCCTTAGTGAGCTTCGCGCCGCCGACATCCAAAGTGACCGTCAGTGGGGCGGCGAGTTTCAACCGAATGGCTGCGGGCAACGTGACGGTCTTGTCACCTTTCTTGTGTGTCCCCAGCAATCCCGCGGTGAAGTCGCCCAGCGGGGCATCCTTGTTCGCAGAGAAGACGATTTCCACCTCGTTCGCCCCTTTGTCGATGTTCTTGACCGCGGCCGTGATCCCCGCGGGCAACCCGTTCTGCGGCGGCAGCACAGCCACTGCGACGGCTTCGTCGAATCCTTCACCACGCGTAGCCGTCAGTTTGACCTTCGTGGAAAGCTCCTTGCCGAAGACGATTTCCGGTGGATCGGCCTTCCACGCCAGACCCGTTGCCGGAGCGGCGGCAGCGGCGAATCCTGTCGTCAGCGTCGCCGGAGGGAACCGCATGTTCGCCAGACGGGCTTTTAACACTCCAGAGAAATCGGCTGTCACCGCGGTGTCTACGCCGCCGACATTCGCCGTGCCGACAATCTTGAGGCCATGCAAGACCCCCGCCGCTTGATCCGGTGCGGCATTCAGGGTCATCAAGGCATCGTTACGACCGGCTCCGATCACCGACCGGCTGGCAGTCATTCCTGCGGGTAAACCCTGCACCGACAACTCAATCGGCCCGGCATAGCCGTTTCGAACCGTCGTGACAGTCAGCGAGATCGCCCCACCGAGCGGCAGGTTGGCCGTGTCATTGGAAACGGCGAGCGTGAAGGGTTGTACCGCCGGCGTGATCGCCACACGGTAGGCATAGTTCGGCCCGCCACGCTTGGCGAGGTCATCCACCACCAGCATGTAATCTCCATCGGCGGGAATCTTCGCCACCAGCACCCCTTCGCTGGTGCCGGTGTCATCCACCGCGGCGATTTGGCCGCCATCCTTGTTGAGCAGTTTCAGATTCAAATCGGCAGGGGAACCTTGCTGCCGGGTGATGCCGGTGAAGACGATCGATTGGTCTTTTTTCCCGGTGAAGACGAAGCGATCAAGATCGCCTCGGGCGTCCAGTCGGCCGTTGATATCCTGACCGAGATCCACCCGGTTTGCTTCTTCCGGCTTCGTATTCGGTTCCTGTTCGAGGAACTGCGGACGATCGACCACGGCGACCTGGCTGAAGCCGCTGCTCGCACCGCCGGGCCGCTTCATGCTGACCGGAAGCCATGTCAATGCGGGGTCAGACGGGACCACAACCGCCACCGTTTCCGCGGGCGCAGTGCCAATCCCGGCCAGCGTGACGGGCAGCGTTGCTCCCCGTTGGACGGCCAACGGGTACGCCGTGTTTGCACAGGGGAAATCGCCCACGCGCAGTCGATATCCACCGCCCTGATAACGGATGTCACGGAGCTCGAGAAGATATTCGCCGGCAATTTTGAAGGTGTATTCGAACTGTGAATCGCCGCTCAATCCGGGTGCGTCATCACTGAAGGCGATCTCACGTCCCTTGGCGTCGAGCAACCGCAGCATCGGATCGAGCGCGGATCCGATCCGTCGGGCGAGAACCTCGAAGGCCAGCCGCTGGTTTTCCGCCGCTGTGAATTTGAAGTATTGCAGCCCCTGATTGGCAACCGCGCCATCTACACCACACGGCCCGGGCAGCGCGAACGCTGTCGCCGCAGTGGTGTTGTTGCCAGGCGAATTGGCATTGGCCAGATCGTCGACCATCACGAACCGCAGCGGTGAGACCCCCTTATCGGTGAGGACCCGGAGGCCATGAATCCCAACGGGAGTGGTGGGCGGAATGGTCACCGCAAAGACGACCTGATCGGCCTTGGTCCCGTTCCCTTCGATGCCTTCTGCAAGCTTGACTTCTGCGGGAAAACTCAACCAGAGTTGTTTCGCACCAGCGAGATTTCCACCGGTGATCGTCACGTTCCCGGTCAGCCCGGGGGCGAGCGAACTGGGGGTCAGACCACCGACCGACGGCTCTTGCGCGGACAATGAACTCGTCAACGCAGCCAGTGCGCAGGCGACAAACCCCTGCCGAATCAAAAGCAACCGCATGCGGGGAGGCTCCAGGCGGGATACAGCGTGGCGGGCAACGGCGATCGGCAACCGATCAACCGCTGTTGATTATTCGATCATAGGCAGCACGAAGGGCAGCCGTCAAGAAGCCGGGGACTCTCGCGAATAAAGTGGTCGTGCCGGACAAGGAAACGGAACTCAACGGAGCGTGAAGCTCTCTCCATTCCGTACGAATGGCAAACACCGCCCCCTTGAAATTGTCGGACCGCTGTGGCAGCCGCTGGGACTGTGATTGAGGAAAACTGCACACCACGCTGTGTGGGACTTTGCACTGACTTTTCGACTCGCAGCCACCACTTGCCCGCGTCAAACTCACCGGAATCGGCAAAATTTGCCGTTCAGTTGGTAAGACGTAACACCTGCACACGGGATGTTCAATCCGACAACCAGTCAATCCGATACAACCCGAAGGGCCCGCAGATTCAGAACCGTCCGGGGAGGTGACGATGTCGGGACGCCACTTGATACCTATTCTCACGAGCGCCAGTGTGCTTCTCGCGAGTGCCGGCTGTGTCACCTTCAAGCGAACTGCCAGGCATTCCCGGCAGCCGCCCGCTGAGCAAGTGGCCGCCGTCACACAAGAGACAGCGCCGACCGCACCAGTCGTCGACATCCTCGCGCCGGGTTACCAACTCGAAGCGGCCGAAAAATGGCCGGAAGCCATTTCCTTCTATGCCTCAGTGCTGAAAGTGCAACCCGCGAATGCCACCGCGCTGCATCGCTTGGGGGTGATCTCGACACTGCGGGAAGATCATGAAGCGGCGGCAAGCTACTACCGCCGAGCCATGGAACTTGATCCCCGTAACGCCGCGCTGCTGGCCGATGCCGGTTATTTTCTGATGCTGCAAAGAGAGTACGAAACGGCCGCGTTAATGCTCGAACAGGCAATCCTGCTCGCTCCTGACAATGAACGAGCGGTGAACAACTATGCGATGGTGCAGGGGCTCCGTGGCGAGATTGACGCTGCGCTGGTGCTCTTCCGCCGCGTCAATCCCCCCGCGGTGGCGCTGCAAAGCCTGGCATCGATCCACGAACAGCGCGGTGAATGGCAACTGGCGCTGGCCTGCTACCACGAATCCCAATCCGTAGACCCGTCGGTTGTCATTCCTGAAGAGGTCTTGGCGCAGGTGGAGCAATTGCGGCAAGGCCTGCTGCTCGCGGAATCGCCAACGACCGTTGAGAGTGTGCCGGAAGAGCATGTTCCGATCGAAGAACCGCTCGCGCCGCCGGTGGCGATTTCGGCGCAAAGCGGGCCGCCACCTTCGCATCCGATCCGTCGTTCCTCCCCCGTTCCCATTCAGGAAGCCGTAGCCGTCACCGAGACGAACACAGATGAACTTGTGGAATGGGCGGGAGCGACCACGGGCGATCAGGAAGCCGAAGCGCCGTTCTTCCCCGCGGATGCCGTTTCCGAAGCCCCGACTCCCGAACGGGAAGCACTGGTCGTCACGGAAGCCCCGCCCGAGTCCGACGAAACCGCACAGGCCGAATTCGACGTGGTCGAAGTGTCCCTGGCGGATTCCACAATCGTCCGCCCGCGTGAGACGGCACTTGAGGGTTGCTGTCCCGTCGCATTACGGGACACAAGCCAACTCATTGACGGTCGGCCGGAGTTCTGCCTCAACCATGCGGGGGTGATATACTCGCTGAGTTCCGCGGAGGCCGTGCAACGGTTCCGCCTGGACCCCGAGCGCTACATTCCCTCGGCGGGCGGGCTGGACGTGATCTCCGTCCGGTCTGGCAAGATGGAACGGGGCAGCCTGCATTTCTCGACGTGGTTCCGCAACCGGCTGTTTCTCTTCACGTCCGCGGACCATGTGGATGAGTTTCGCAGTGATCCGTTGCGGTATGTGGACCTGGATTGACGTCGGAGAACACTGGGTGGGATCGGCGCGGGGCGCGAAACCGCACAGCGGGATTGGTGGCCGTTAGGACAAATAGAACCGGGCGCAGTTGCCGCCGAAGAGGCCGTTGCGACTTTCGGACGACCAACCCGCGGTGAAATCGTCGATCAGTCGCCAGACCTGCTCGTAGCTCGCAGCCAGCAGACAGACCGGCCAGTCGCTCCCCCACATCAGCCGATGCGGACCGAAGGCATCGACCACGACATCGAGATAGCGGCGGAAATCATCCGGCTTCCACTGTTGATGGTCGGCTTCCGTCACCATGCCACTCAATTTGCACAGCACATTCGGAAACGCGGCTAACTCACGAATTTGTCCGTCCCACGGCGACAGCACACCGTCGCGGATGCGGGGTTTGGCGATGTGATCGAGCACGAACGGCTGCTCGGGGAACTGCTCAACAAACTCGACCGCGGCGGGGAGTTGTTGCGGGTAGATGAGGATGTCATAGGTTAGTCCGAATTCTTTCAACCGGCTCACTCCGCGGAGAAACGCCGGACGCACCAGAAAACGGTCGTCGGGTTCGTCCTGCACGACATGACGCACGCCGACGAACTTCGGATGACGGGACAACCGGGCGAGATCATCACCGACCTGCTCCGACTGTAAATCGACCCAGCCGACAACGCCTTTCACGCGGTCATCCGCATCGGCGAGACCCAGCAACCAATCGCTTTCCGACAGGGATTGCCGCGCCTGCACCGCGATCGAACCGTTGAGCCCCAGCGGTTGCTGCAACACCGCCAGATCGCGCGGCAACCAATCCCGCGCCAGCGCCGACTGCGGCGGAATCCACGGATACTGGTGAGGATCGTAGCGCCAGAAATGTTGGTGAGCGTCGAGGTACATCGGGAGTCGAGAGTCTAGAGTGGAGAGTCAAGAGCCAGAGAAGACAACGCGTCACGCTTGCGCCTTGCGGAATGGCAAGCCGCCATCATGATTCCATTCCATCGAAAAATCGTGTCCGGGTGTGTGGACCCCATAACAGAAATTGGCAGTCATCGACCGTGAACGTGGTCCAGTGTACGAACAGAAATCGACGGCGACGAACGTGCCGGACGGCCGACTTTGGAACAGTGAACGGGGCATGAAAGGGGAGGCACAACATCCCCATGCGAACGGTCATGGTTTCCTCGCCGAAGTCGATCGTCAGGCAATTTCCATAGGAAAACCAGCGGCAACTCATCGAGACGAAGTAAGCCCTGGAGACCGTTGGCGTCCATTGATTCGCCGGATACTGGGCCACCAACCGTCCCCACGGGCCGAGGATGGGTGTGACGTAACCGATCACAATCCACATCAGTGCCAACAGTGGAACAACGAGAGTGACGATTTGCCAATCGCGCATGAGGGGACCTCAAATACCATCAAAGCGATTTCTGTGATGCGCGAAGCGCCAACGGGGAGATTCATTGCCGATTGCTGGCTCTGGACTCTCGACTCTCCGCTCTCGACTCCCCTCAATTGTTCTCCGGCAGGCCTTCCCGATGGCCGAGGTTTTTCACCGGGCGGAAGATTTCCAGGACTTCGTCGAGCAGCGGGATGTCGAGGGGCATCGCGGCCCACTTCGCCCAGTTGCGGATGTTTTCCGGGTTCGCACTCCCGGCGACCGTGGTGGTGATGTCCGGGTTCGCGATGCTGAACTGCAGCGCGAGTTGCGCTATGTCGACACCCTTCGCCGCACAGTGGGCGGCGGCTTTTTGTGCCGCGGCTTTCACGCTCTCCGGTTCCTTCAACCACTTCGGCAGCGGGGCGTTTGACAGCAGCCGCGCGCTGAACGGCCCGGCGTTCATGATCCCCACGCCTTTCGCTTGCAGATACGGCACCGATTCATCCGCAAACCGCGTGTTCTGCAAGGTGTACTGGTTGTAGCTCAGCACGCAATCGACGTCGGTCTGATCACAGATGAACCGGAAAATCTTCTGCGGATAGCCGCTGAACCCAATGAAACGTACCTTCCCCTGCTGCTGAATCTTCCGCAGCGCGGGGATGGTTTCGTCGACGATCTGCTGCATCGGCACGAACTCGATGTCGTGGCACAGGATGATGTCGAGATGATCGGTCCCGAGCCGGTGCAGACTGACATCGACACTTTCCGCGACACGTTTCGCCGAGAAATCAAAGTGCGACAGATCGTACCGGCCGAGCTTGGTGCAGAGCGTGTAGCTCTCCCGCGGAACATCGCGCAGGGCAATGCCGAGCAGGACCTCGCTCATGCCCCGGCCGTAGAACGGAGATGTATCAATGAAGTTGAGACCGCATTCCAGCGCGACGCGGACCGACTTCAACGCGTCATCGAGATTGACGCTGCGGAATTCCTGTCCGAGTGAACTGGCACCGAAACTCAGAATCGGTAATTCCAGTCCTGTCTTGCCGAGCGGGCGCGTCTGCATGGGGTGTGTTCCAGTCGAGTGCGTCATTGTGCGTCTATTGAAACGATCGAGAACTTCCCAGGGAAGGCATTCCCTGGGCGTCGTGGGGAAATTTCACTTTTCTGACAATTCGATAGACAAATCGGCTGGCGATGTGGGTTTCTGCTCCGTGTTCGCTATGGTAACGCCCCAGTCTCAACGAATTCGATTGTCTCGCTTCGGACGCTCGTTCCATGACCTCCTTTGCGGAATTTCAGGGATTCAATGCGGAACTGGCGGCGCTCATCCGCGCCGGCGTCCCGCTGGAATCGGGCCTGGCCGCTTTGGAGCGCTCGGAAGCCGGCGGCTTGGCCGCGCTGTCACAGCGCGTGCAACAACGTCTGAGTGAAGGTCGCACACTCGTTGAAGCGCTCCGGCAGGAAAAAGGGCACTTCTCCGAAGCGTATCTTGCCACGGTAGAAGCTGCGCTGCGGGCCGATCAACTCCCGGCGGCGCTGGAATCGCTGGCGCAGTTCGGGCGGACGACCGAAGCCATTCGTCAGCAGATTCGGCTCGCATTGCTGTATCCGAAGATCGTCACGGTGATGGCGTACATCTTGTTCGCCACACTGCTGCGGGCCGCATTTGGTCGTTGGTTTACGGTGCTGCAGGAAGAATACGGCTACGCCATGACCGGCTTCGTCGGAGCCTTAAACTGGCTGTGGCAGGCTCCGAATGTCTGGTTCGTCGTAGCCCCGGTAGTGATCTGGGTGCTGCTGCAGATTGTTGTCGGGTTCGTGAGCCGGGTCCTGGCTGGGTCGCATGCCGGGGGGTTGTCGAATCGGGAGTTGATTCGCCGCGGTTTTTGGCTGCCCGGTGTGGCGGGAGTCTATGACGCCCTGTCGTCCAGCCAGGTCTGCGGGCTGTTGAGCTTGCTCATTCGGCACCATGTTCCGCTGGGCGAAGCGCTGCTGCTGGTCGGCCGGGCCGCGACCAGCGGGCGTTTCGCAAATGGATTAATGGCGATGGCTGGTGCGGTGCAAAGTGGTCGGAACTTGAAGGAAGCCGTCGCGGTCGCCGACTTGCCGTGGTTGCTCAGCGAAACTTTGTTGACCTTGGGCGGTTCCCCGCAACTGGTGGAAGGTCTGGATCAGGCGGCGGCGGTCTATCAACGGCGTGCCATGCGCCGTGCCGACCTGATTCAACGTTACGCTCCGGTCGCTTTGACCGTGTTCGTCGGTGGAAGCATTGTGTTGGTTTATACCCTGTCGGTCATCATTCCCTTCCGGGCAATGATTTACGACGTGATGTCGAATTGGAGCTGACCGGGTGGTGTGAGTGTTGGGTTCCGATCCGGAAGCGTGAGCAACGGGCATGGGAGTTGGCGGCGACTCCCACAAAGCGTCGAAGCCGGATGGTCCCTCGTTGATGCTTCCGGCTCGGGAATAAGTGAAGGCGAACGATTCGCGGCAAGCGCGCCGTGTCACGCAGGTTGTACAGAGACTGGTCGAATTCCATGCGACGCTATCACTACATCGCTGTGGATCGAGAAGGGCAACCGCAACGCGGCGATGTTCAGGCAGCCTCGTTGGAAGCGGCTCAGCGGATGCTGTCCGAACGTGGTTGGACCGTGACGCAATGCGAGCCCGCGGAGACAGCGACGGGTGAGCCGCATGTGTTATCAGATGCTGATTTCGAGGAGCTCCGCACGGTTCCGGCCCATCAGCCGCTGATGGCCGTCATGAGTCTGCGGGCCTTGAGTGAAGAGTTGTCGCATGCCGGACAACGCCGTGCGATCAATGATCTGGCCTCGGCGCTGCAGGCCGGTGTCTCGGCGAGTGATGCCCTGGCCGCGGTCCGGCCACAACTGCCGCCGCGTTTGGCGCGGTTGATCGATCTGGGGCTGCAATACAATCGGCTCGACTGGTTCGTGGAGCATTATCTCGAATCATCACGCCACGCTGCGGAAGGGCGACATCGGCTTTTCACCGCGCTCGGTTACCCGGCGGTCGCCGCGGCCGCGGTTTCCGCCATCGCCCTCTTTTTCCTGTTGTACATCGTTCCGTTGTTCGATCGCATCTTCAGTGATTTCGGTACCGAACTACCGGGCCTCACCATGCTCTTCATCGAACTTTCCCGTTCGATGCGGGGCGGGCTCTGCGCTGTGATGATGCTCGGATTGTTCGCGCTGAGTATCGGCATGATCTTCGTGCGAATTTTTGGTGGCTCGCTGATGCTCGATCGCCTGCTGGCCGAAGTGCCGGTCGTCGGAGCGCCGATTCGCTATCGTTTGCTGAGTGATTTCTGCGATCTGTTGGCGTTACTGGTGGAAGCCCGGTTGCCGTTGCCGGAGGCCTTGGATGCACTCTCGACCACAGTGGATGACACGCGTTTTCAGATCGGTTCCCGTCGCGCGGCGGCATTGATCCGTCAGGGAGTGGCCACACCGACGGCAGCCGAACTTCGCGGATCGGGCTGGCCGAATGATCTGGGTGACATCTTCCGGTGGGCCGGTCGGACCGATGATTTCGTGCAGGGATTACGGGCCGCCAGTGAAATCTTCCGGGCTCGCAGCCGGGTGCAGGGGAACCTCAGCGCATGGCTGTTGGAGCCGGTGTTGCTGCTGTTCCTGTCCGTGAGCGTCGGCTTGCTGGTGATCGCGTTGTTCATGCCGTTGATCAAGTTGTTGAATGATTTGAGTTGAATGCGGTTTTACACCAAAAACCATAAGTAATTTGCTGCACTCGTGTTGAGTGTGGTGGTGAGAACCAGGGAGATAATTGAGTCGTGAATCGAGCCCCGCTCCTACTGATCTCCCTTATTGTGGGCAGCGCTTTGCTGCTTGCCGGGGGCGTGTTGTGGGTGCTGGCCGGCCGGATTACACCGCGGACGGATCTTGACGAGTCCCAGCAACAAACGAGCAGCATCGGTCGCTGGCTGGCCCTGGTGATGGCGTGGGTGGCGTCCCTCAGCCAATGTCTGCTGGGGTGCCTGATGTTCAGCGTCAGCCTCGATATGTCGGCTTACAAAGATAAACTGGCCGCCACTCTCCTCGTCGCCGGCTTCATCAACTCCATCATTGTGGGGTTATTGACGCTCTTCCGCTTGCGGTCCAGCCAGCCCACCGCCGACGCCGAACCGGCATCGCGGCGGCGACCGTTCCTGATGGCTTACTCGGCGGTTTCCGCACTCACCTTTGTGGCCAACGCCACCCTGTTCTGGTTGGCATTCATGGGCAACCGACCGTTTCTGAATGAAGACTCCGCGGCGTTATTCACGGCCTCGATCGCGGCCTTCATCGTCGGGTGGACTGCCGTGGCTTACGGCGAGCTGCCGAAATCCACGGCAACGAACGGTTACGTGCCGCTCTACCGCCGTACGGGCTTCCTGCTACGGGGAACGGCGATTTTCCTGATGGTTTGGGGAGTGATTTTCTGGTCGTGGCTGTTTGTGGTTCCGGGTGGACTGTGGCTGCTCGTTGTCTGGACCACTCTCGCGGCGCGGAACCGGGCCGGGGAGTTGACGTCCGTGTGGACCCTGGCCATTGCCAGCCAGTCGGGGCAGCTGCAGGGACCGCAGATCTGGCAACACATGAGTCGGGTCCGGGGACCGGCGCAAGGACGCTTGAAACGGTTGGCGCTCCTCCTGGGAGACGGTGAACCGCTCGATCTGGCATTCCAGCGCTGTCGCATTCTCCCCCGCAACTGCTCGATGGAGATTCAGGCCGCGCTTGATGCCAATCGGCTTTCTGAAGCGCTCCACGCGGCGGCGAAACGGGAGACCAAGCGCTTTGCCCAAGGCCCGGAGGTGACGGAAGCCTTCTCGATCAGCTACTTCGCGCTCATCATCAATGTGATCATCTTCATCGTCGGCTTCCTGATGTACTACATCATCCCGAAGTTCAAGAAAATCTTTGAAGACTTCGGGACCGAGCTGCCGCACCTGACGATCCTGCTGATCCGGATTTCTGATGGATTCGTCAACTACTGGTATCTCTTCTTTCCCTTTCTGTTGCCGCTTTCGTTCTTTGCCGTCTGGGCGGACATGCAAGCACGGTTCTACGGTTGGCGGTCCATCTTCGAGCAATTCCTGGGTTCGTATTGGCCGCGGCTGCGATCGCCCGACGTCCTCCGCGGCCTGGCGTGGGGCATTCGGGGCGGACGCCCGCTCGCCGAATCGTTCGCCGCCATGACCCTGGGACAAGCCACATTGACCACACGGCATCGCTTGCGTCATGTGGCCGAGCAAGTTCGCCAGGGGGAAGACGCCTGGGATGTGCTCGCCGAACACGGCTGGGTGAATGCGGCGGAACGGGAAGCGCTGCAACGGGCGCAAGCCGTCGGCAACTTGCCGTGGGTGCTGGAGACGTTAGCGGATGCTGAAGAAGAACGGTGGGAGCGACGGATGGCGTACCGGCTGCAATTCCTGCGACCGGCATTCATCGTCACCCTGGGACTTATCGTGGCCTTTATCGCCATTGCCTTCTTCATGCCGCTGGTGAAATTGTTGAATGACTTGTCGTAGTGGGACGAACGGAAGCGACGAAACGAGAATCGTGTGGAAACGACATCAACAGGAACTGCGATCGTGATCGCCAGACGTCATTGCCGTCGCCGTTCGCTCCCCGCGCGGACGGCCTTCACGCTGATCGAAATGATGCTGGCGATGGCGTTGCTGGGCGTCCTTTTCTCGGTCTTTGTGCCGATGTTGCTGACGATTGCCCACGAGCGCCGGGATGCCGTCCGGGAACAGGTCGCACTGCAACATGCGGCGAATGTGCTGGAAGAGGTAACGCTGAAACCGTGGGATCAACTCAAGGAACCGCTGACCGGACCGGAACTCGCCGCCGAGCAACAACCGCTGTTGCCCGAGTTCGAACAAGCCGTGACGGTTGCCGATGTGGACGGCACTCCGGCAACCCGGCGGATCACGGTCGCGGTTTCGTGGAAACATCGGTCCGGGCAACGGACGCTGCCCTTGCTGTTGCATGGTTGGGTCGCCGCCCCGCAGGAGAATCAGCCATGAAGCGCCGCGGCAAAACGCTGGTAGAAATGCTCGTCGTCATCACCATGATTGCCGGTCTCCTGGCCACCTCGGGCACGGTGATTCATCGGCTGATGCGGGCCGAGCGCGCTGTCAGCAGCGACCTGGTCTGGCAACGAAGTGTGACGGAACTGGCTGAGCAGTTCCGAGCCGATGTTCACGTCGCCACCAAAGCCACGATGATCGAAGATGGAACCGGATTGTCGTTAGCATTGGCGCAGGGTTCCGTGACGTATGCCGTTTCCAAGCGGGGCGTAGGCCGCATCTGGCAACCCGCCGAGGGAGTGCCCCACACTCAGGAATACCGTCTGGAAGAGCCGGGGATTCGGTTCACCGCTCAAGCGTTGGCGGATCGAACCTGGGCTGCCGTGTCGATTCCGCGCACGGACACGGCTCTGGTCAAACCTGCGACGACGGCAGGAACTCTGCCACAGATTGAGATTCGCGCCGCAGTCGGTCGTCTCGCCACTCCCGCTCGAAAGGACGGCGTTTCGTGAATCGTACGTCCTTCAAACAGCCGACGCGAAAACGCCGCGGCGGGGCTCTGCTGATCGTGATGGTTGCGCTGGCTGTGGCCTCGCTAATCGGGGCAACTCTGCTGCAAATGGCGTTCACACAGCGCCGCCAGCTTCAGCATGACCGTTTGCGGACGCAAGCCGGTTGGATTGCTGAAGCGGGGTTACAGCGCGGACTGCAACGCGCTGCCGCCGACCCGCAGTACAAAAGTGAAACCTGGATCGTCGATGTCCCCGGACGGGACCGTTCGCAACCGGCAGAAGTGGAGATCACCGTGGGTGACGATGCCGGTCGAACGGTGACGGCGATCGCCACGTATCCGCAAGGGGCGACCTTCCGCGCCCGCGTTCGCCGCTCATTGCCTGTTACACCGTTGGAATCGAAGACCCCTTAAAATTTGTGCCGCGCCGCCAGCACCCGCCGCGGGCCATCGACTTTTTGCAAGGATCCATTGCCATGACTGCCGCTCCTCGAAACACCCGGTCGCTTGCCATTCATCGCGGCTTCACATTGATTGAACTGCTGGTGGTGATCGCGATCATTGCCATCCTCATCGCACTCCTGTTGCCAGCCGTGCAACAGGCCCGGGAAGCCGCCCGACGGACGCAGTGCCGGAACAACGTCATGAACATTTGCCTGGCGCTACACAACTACATGATGGCGCATGAAGTGCTGCCTCCGGGGACTCAGAATGCGACCGGACCGATCGTCAGCGGTCCCGGTGCAACGGGTGGCCTGGGTGACGAACCGATGGGTGCCGACGGCGGAGATGCCGCTGCGGCGGCACCCAGTGGTCCGGTGGGATATCACATGAGCTGGACTACGCAGATCCTGCCGTACATTGAACAGCAAAATGCTTACGGCAAGATTGATTTTCAAAGGAGCGTGTATGATCCGGCGAACGCCATGCCACGCCAACATACGGTGAACACCTTCTTGTGTCCCAGCGACCCGACGTCCAGCAACCAGCGTGTGGCGCTGTCAAATTATCGGGGGTGTCATCATGATCAGGAAGCCGCCATCAATGTCGACCAGAACGGCGTGCTGTATCTGAACAGCGCGGTCCGTTACGAAAACATCACTGATGGGAGTTCGTCAACGATTTTCGTGGGCGAAGCGATCCTGCAATTGAACTCGTCGCTGGGCTGGATGTCCGGGACACGGGCCACGCTGCGGAATACGGGGTCGGCCATCAATGCCGGGATCCAGACGATGCGGAGCGGGGGGATGAATTTGCCGCCGAATGGAGAAGACCCCGATCCTGCCGTGGTCACAGGGTTCAGCAGCTATCACACCGGCGGCGGTCACTTCGGCTTCGGCGACGGCAGCGTCCGTTTCCTCTCCGAAAACATCAACCCGCTCACCTACTCCCACCTGGGCCACCGCCGCGATGGTGAAATGGTCGACGATTTCTAAGGACACGGTTGATGCCTGGTGTGCCACGACCGCGGCACATGTTGAATGAGTTGGAACTGAAACAACTCCGCCAGCGGAATGGCTGGCCTTCTGTCGGGGTGTTATGCTCGGGAGCGTTCCGTCCTTGCGGGGTGTTCCGGGCATGAATCGGTCGATCAATCTGCTGGTGCTGCTGGCGCTCCTCGTCATGCTGGGGGCGACGTTCTATCAGTTCGTCGCCCCGTTTCTGCTGCCGTTGTTTCTGGCGGCCGTCCTCGCGATTGTCTGCCAGCCGATTTACATCTGGCTGTTGGAACGCTGCGGCAAACAACGCCGCTGGCTCGCCGCCGGACTGACCACCCTGGGCGTTGTCGCGCTGGTGCTCATCCCCATTCTCATCGGCACGATGGTTGCCGCCACGCAGTTGGTGCACTTCACGCGGACCTATCTTTCCGCGGAAACCATTGCCGAAAGCCGGTTGTGGAAAGATCTGCTGGAACCCGCCCTGACAAAGGTCACTGCGGTCGTTCCGCCGCCGAGTGTTCCCATCGAAGTGCCGGACGAGACGGACACGGCAGCCCGAGAGCTGACCGAAGTGCCGCCTGCTTCACCGGCTGCGGGATACACGGAAATCATCCGCCAGCAACTTGCCGAGAATGCCGAGGGTTTGGCGAAGAACCTGGCGGGGACCACGTTGCAACTGGCTTCATCCACGGTGGGGGCGTTCGTTTCCTTGTCGATTGCAACGGGCATGTTGCTGCTGGCGTTCTTCTTCTTTCTGCAGGACGGCCCGGAATTGATCGTCGCCGCGGAAGAATTGATCCCGGTCCCGCTCCAGCATCAGCGGGAACTCTGTCATCGGTTCACGAAGGTGACGCGAGCGGTTGTGCTGGCAACCTTTCTGGCCGCCTTTGCCCAAGGGATTGCGACGGCGTTGGCCTTGCAGGTCCTGGGGTTCGGACACTTTCTGGTGTTTCTCGTGGTATCGACGATTTCGGCACTCATTCCGGTCGCGGGAACGTGGATCGTATGGGTGCCGTGTGCCGCGTGGCTCGCCGCACACGGCCATTGGGGAGCGGCAGTCGGGCTGACGGTGTGGGGCGCGGGAGTGGTGGGAGTGCTGGATAACGTCGTCCGCACTTACGTTCTGCAAAGCGATGCCGAGTTGCACCCCCTGTTAGCGTTCGTGAGCGTTCTTGGTGCGTTGCAGGTGATGGGGTTGTGGGGGATTTTCGTGGGACCGATCGTGGCGTCCTGCTTTTCATCCTTGCTGATCATCTTCAACCAGGAACTGAAAGAATTCGCGAAAGACTCGGTTCAGAAAGAACCGACAGCGGCGTCACCGATTGTGATGACGACCGCAGCCCCGACGGTTCCGGCTTCACCGCCGACTCCGAAGCTGTGAAAATCCGGTGTGCAAGGGCTTGGCACCATGCTGGAACGGTTTGCCAATTCACACGGCCGACACGGTCCGTCGCCTAGCGAATCGAATCCTTCCGCTGGCTGCTTCGGCAAAAATTCATCGACTCTCGCGATGTCGGTGTGATGCAGGCCAATGCGCGGCCGCACCAATTCACAAAGTCGGTGGCCGAATGCGCGAACAAACCGATACAAAAGAACACTCAAAACTCCTCTTCGGAGTCGCTATGGTCATGGCCGCTTCAAAGAGGCTGGATGAGTCTTTCCGGGCGTGACGATTTCACCGCCGATTCTCATGCGGCTTGGTTGTCGCAACCGAAAGTTTCCGCGAATGCCGGATGGCGGCGCGTTCCGTCGCTATGTTACACTTCCGAAGGGCGATCTCCCGTCTCCGTCGGGTCCGTGTCTCTTCCGCCAATCCCCTGATCGAGCTCATGAAGAGTTTCCCCTGAGAGGACGACTCCGTGCGTCAAGCCGAATTGCCGCAGGTTAAGGGACGTTTCCGAGGACGTCCCCTCACGGTCGCTCTTGTCCTCCTGGGGCTGCTGGCGTCACCGTCATCCGGTCTGTTCGCACAACAGCCTCCCACGCCGAAGACCAGGAATGCGGCCCCCAAGGCGGCGCCTGGCACCAAGACCGCCGCGCCGAGAACGAAGGCCGCGTCGCCCGCCTCCACTGACCCGTCGATTGACCCGGCCACCGGTCTCCCAAAGGACTACAAAGTCCCGCCGGAAAAGCCCGATGTGCTCATCAATCACGAACCACTCGTCACTCCGGAAGAGCTCGCCGAACTCAAAAAATACGAGAACCGCTACAAAAGTGTGATCCGTGGCGCGGCCGGACCCATCAAAGACGACGACAAAACGATTATCCGCAAGGGAATCCAGTATCGACTGGCCCAATTGTGCGAAAAAGACAACCTGCCGATCCTGCATCAGAAACGCGAAGACCTCACCATCCGCGATTTGCAGCAGGCGGGAAAGCTGGCCCCGGCGGCCGATGTCCGCAACTTCCGCAAATACATCATGACGGAAATCGTCAAGCAGACCGAACCGCTGCTGAAGAAGAATCTTTACGTCCGCATTCAGGCGGTCACGCTGGTGGGCGAACTCGATGTGACCGAAACCGACGTTCAGCGTAACCTGAAGCTGGAAGCCCATTCCGACGGCTTGCCGTTGCTGGCAAAGGTGCTCGCCGATCCCGAGCAGCCGCTGTCGGTGAAGGTCGCGGCGGCACGGAGCATTGTCCGTCTGCTGCGATATGGCGTTCCCAGCGTGCCGATCAAGCACGAAGTGGCCAATGCCATCGTCGCCGAGTTGCAGGACGGGAAGAAGTTCTTCTGGTACCAGTTGCGGTTGGTGGAAGCCCTGTCGCTGCTGGATACCGTGCTCGACCTTCAGAATCGCAAGCCGTTCGTGACCGATACGCTGCGGCTGGTGATGAACGATCCCGCACGCGATTGGCAGGTCCGGTCGATGGCGGCCCGGGGTTTGGGACGCGTGCCGTTCGATTCGTCCGTCGATCTCAATGCCGTCCGGCGGGAAATCGCACAATTTGCCCACGACATGGCCAAAGCCGCGCAACTCCAACCGAAAAACCCGATCTGGAAAACCAACTTCTGGTGGTTGTATCTCGCCTTCAACGCGCAGGATGGGACCGACCAGGATGCCGCCAAGCGCGGGCGGGCAGGTCTGCGGAACAATGCTGCTACGGCATCCCTCTCCGAGCCGATTTATCAGTTGATTCTCCCCATCACCAACAAGCTGCTGGCCGATCAGCCGGTGACGGTCGATCAGGTGAAAGCGTTGGATGACTGGTTGCAGAAGAACAAGGCCGCCGGGGCTGGCGTCACCGCTGAAAAGTCGCCTGCGCCAACCAATTCTGCCACCAGCGGCAACGGTCGCTGAAGAAGTGCCCGCAGCGAGTTTGCCCGCACTCCTCTTGCCGTCTGCCCGTCGCTTTGGGTTAGAATGGCGATCGATGGTGTCCTTCGTGGAGACGCGTCGCTCCCTGGTACCCGTCCCGATGTCATCCGGCGTCTCGCAAGTTTGTCGCGTGCTTCCCGAAGGGAGTGTCTCTCATGAGTGGTGGTGGTTCTTCCGTCGCGTCCAAGTTCAATTCCATCCGGCTGGGAAGCGCGAATCTCCGCGATCTGGAAGTCAATAAGCTCTTCCGGGCGTTGATTGAAAACAACGGCTCCGACTTGCATCTGCAGGTGGGCAAACCCGCTATTCTCCGCGTCCGCGGCACGCTCAAGCCGCTGGACATGCCCCCCATCACCGAAGAGAAGATGAAGGAAATCTGCTTGCCGATGATGGACGAGCGGAACCAGGAAATCTTCTTCACCACGGGCGGGGCCGACTATGCCCACGTCATGGAGCACAAGGGCGAGAACTGGCGGTTCCGCGTCAACCTGTTCATCCAAACCGGCAAGATGGGGATGGTCAGCCGTAAAGTCGAACGGAACATTCCCAACTTCGAAGGCTTGTTCCTGCCGCCGATTTTGCGCGATCTGTGCGTCTACGATCAGGGCATGGTGCTCCTCGCCGGGGTGACCGGGTCCGGCAAGTCGACGACGATTGCCTCGATGCTCGATTACATCAATCACACCTACATCAAGCATATCCTGACGATCGAAGACCCCGTCGAATTCGTGTACACGGCGGACAAGTGCCTGATCAATCAGCGCGAACTCGGTTGTGATGTGATCGACTTCCACGTCGCCATGAAACACGCCGTGCGGCAAGACCCCGACATCATGCTTGTGGGCGAAATGCGCGACCGCGAAACGTTCGAAACCGCCATGCACGCCGCCGAAACGGGGCACCTGGTGTATGGAACGATTCACGCTTCGTCGGCACCGTCCACGATCGGTCGTATTCTCGACCTCTTTCCGCAGAGCATGCACAACGCGCTCCGCAGTTCGATGGGCTTCAACATGAAGGCGATCGTCGCGCAGAAACTGCTCGCGACAATTGTTGACAAACCAAAGCGCGTGCCGGTGCAAGAGATCATGATTTTCAACGGCACCATCCGGAAGTTGATTCTCGAAAGTTCGGACGAAAAACTTCCCGCGGCGATCCGAATCGGCAAAGCGGAAGGGATGCAGCAGTTTAACGACAGTCTGCACCACTTCCTCAAGATGGAATTCATCAGCCGCAACGACGCCTTTGAAATCAGCCCGAACGCCGAAGAATTGAAGATGATGCTCAAGGGCATCGACGTGAAGGGCCCGGGGATTCTTTAGTCCAGAGCGGAGAGTCGAGAGACAAGAGTCCAGAGCCAGACAAGACGTTCGTTCGCTTCACCACGGCCACCCACCCCGCTGTGCGGTTTCGCGCCCCGCGCCCAAACCACTCAGCGTCCGCCGAATTGTTCCATCGCCTGTTGCCGCGCGCGGTGATATCGCGCTACGTCCTCCGGCGTGATCTCGTAATAGCCGATGCTGTACCCCATCATCGCTTTCGGTTCAAAGAACCGGAACGGAGCGAGTTCATCGAGCGCCAGTTGCCGCTCCCGACCATCAAGGTCGCGCAGCATGTGCGGGCGGCCGGCGATGAAGTTCGCGCTGATCGCATACCGCCCCGGCTGTGGCTGCGGGGATGCCGGAAACTCGTAGTCGATGCCGAGCAACGCCGGTGAAGCCGTCCCGAAGTACGCCAGCTGCAACGGTTCGGGCGACGGGTGCGCTAACAGATATTCCCGCAGCGTATGCAGATCCTGTCCCCAGTCGAGGTTGGAATCAACCAGATGCTGCCGGCCGTGTTCCGGTCCCCCGGCGAGTTCGTTGAAGTAGGACAAATGATGCGGATGATACCGCAAGGACGAGAGCGCCAACCCGGCCATCAGTAGCACTGCTCCCCGACGAAGCGTTCTCGCCGTCGACCAATGACGCGCCGCGATGGAAGCGAACAAAATCATTAACGGAATCGCGGGGAACACATAGCGCAACCCGAGTTGATTTCCCGACAGGCTGGCGGGAACCAGAATCGCCAGGAGGATGACTCCGAGCGCCGCGAACCGTCGCCGTTCGGTGACATCCCGACGTGTTCTCCACACTAGGACCGCCGCGGTGAAAATGCAGCCCCACAATCCCAGCGGCAACTGGTAGAGAAGGGCCATCACGTAATAGAGACGGAACCCCGTCAAGCTCCATTCGCCGTCCAGAAAGACGGGATGCGGAACCTGAATAATCCGTTGGAGTGCTCCCAGTCCGCCAACGAAGGTCTGCGGAAACCAGATCGATTCCCAGATTTCCATATCGCTCGGACGGCCATGATGGGCGCTGTCCATGGCATACCCAATGTGGAGCGTGAGCCATGCAGTCATGACTGTCGCGATCAACATCAGGATTTTCTGCTCCTTCGGGACAACGACAGAACTCGGAAGAATCAGCCAGAACAGCGGCACCAGTCCCAAAAGAGGCAGTGTCGAAAACTTCGTCAGAAAAGCGAGCCCCATTAAAGCACCGATGATCCACGGACCGAGCGGCGTCGGCTTTTCGCGATGGCAAACGGTGACAAACAGGGTCAGCAATGTGATCGACATGGCGGGCAGATCGTGTGCCACAATCGCGGAGTGAGCGAGGAGAATCGGAGAGCCACACCACAGCGCCGCGGCGAGTAATCCCGCAGCGTCTCCCCACCATCGTCTTGCCCAGCAAACGACAACCACGCCGCCCAGCAGACCAAACGGCAGCATCATCAATCGGCCGTGAAAGAACCATTCGCGATGATCGACAGGATGCGCTCGCTGAAAGGCATCGCCAACTTCGTAGGCATCGTAGGCCGGGAAGACATTCTCACCGGGCGACGTTCCCTGCCACCATAAGGGCAATGCGGCCCACATTCGTATCAATGGCGGATTGATCGGATCGGGGCGGCAATCCCCCGTCTTGATGGCGTACAATCCCAACGGGAGATGCCAGTACTCGTCGTGAGTCGGCGTCCATCGTCGCGCACACGCCGCGCCTAATCCCACGGGGATGATCAGCAACACGGCGATGATCAGACAATATCCGCGCGACGGCGAGCGGATGGTGATCCCCGCTTCCGTTGGTTGATCCATTATGCCGATCCGCGCTGTCACCTCGTCACCTCGATAACACTGTAGACATCCGTTACGAACTGGTCGAGCACGGCCAGTTCAGCAAATGATCTCTCGGTGAGAATCATCAACGCGGAACTCGTATCGACTCCGAAGGAGTCACAGAAGGTAGCCGGTGGTCGCAGCGCAGCGAAGACCACCGGAAAGGAAGCGAAAAGAAATGCATCCCGGAGGGATGCCAGAAAGCGATGTCGCAAACAAAGCTGCTGGCACCCCTTCAGGGTGCCGTTCTATCACGATCTCATTCCGGGGGTATCGCTGGCGCTCAACCCCCGGCTACCATCTGCGATCCCTTCGGGATCAAATCAACAGCCGATCGCCGCCCGGTTCCTTTCCGATCAGTCCGTCTTATCCTAGAATCGACGGTTTGATGTGGGCCCGAACGGACTGAAGGAAGCAGATGACGCGGCGGTTTATTACGGATTTGAAAGACAGCGACCTCGTCGAAGAGGTCTTCTTTGTCGCCGATCGGCAGTTGCGGGCGAATCGCAACGCGGCCCTGTACCTCTCGGTCGACCTGCGCGACCGCACGGGCATTCTGAACGCGCGGTTGTGGAACGTGACCGAGGAACTCTGCGAGCCGATTCAGGCCGGCAGTTACGTCCGGGTGCGCGGCAAAGTGCAGGTGTACCAGGGTGCGTTGCAGATGATTCTGTCGCACATCAACCCGGTTTCAGCGACCGGGCTGGATCCTGTGGACTTCGAGCAGGGCCCCGCGCAGAATGTGCTCGAACTGTTGGCCGAACTGAAACAGGTCATCGGAACAGTGACGGACCCTGCCGTCGCGGCGGTCTTGCAGGCGTTTCTGGCCGATCCGGCCATCATCGCGGGACTGGGAGAAATCCCCGCCGGGGTGAAAGCGCATCATGCGTATCGTGGCGGGTTGATTGAGCACATGGTCTCGTTGATGCGCGTGGCGCAGAAGATCTGCGAAGTCTATGCGACACTCAATCGCGACCTGATGATCGCCGGGGTGTTTCTGCACGACATTGGCAAGCTGCGGGAACTCAGCGTCGACGCCGGGTTCAGTTACACCGATGAAGGCCAGTTGCTCGGCCATCTGGTCATCGGCGTGGAAATGCTCACCGAGAAGATTCTCGTCGTCGAACAACAGACCGGAACGCCGTTCCCGCAGGAACTGAAACTGCGGTTGAAGCATCTGATTCTCAGCCATCACGGCACCTACGAGTTCGGCAGCCCGCGGTTGCCGATGACGCCGGAAGCGGTGGCGCTGCACCTCATCGACAATCTTGACGCCAAGGTCCACGAGTTCACGCAAGCCATCGCCTCCGACCCCAACGCCGGTGCCCATTGGACGTTGTTCCAGCCGCGGTTGGAGCGGAAACTGTTTAAGGGCGGGGAGTAGGTGATGGGTGGCAGGGGATCGGTGGCAGGCAGAAAAGATGCTGGTGTGCCACTGGCTCTGCCAGTGTCTCTCAATTTGTCCGTGAGTTATCCATTCAAAGACAAGACTCTGGCAGAGCCTGTGGCACACCCTGGCACGGATCGTCCTTATATTGTCTTCCTATCACCGACCACCCACCCCCTACCACCTGTGAAACCTCATGCCTGACTACCTCCCTCCGCTTCGGGCTTACTTCGCTCACCCCGAGGCGACGGCGGTGCGGGTGAAAGATCTGCAGAAGCTGCTGAAGGTGAAGCAGTCCCAGGCGGCTCCGTTCAAGGCGGCGGTGGAACAACTCGTCGTCGCCGGAGAACTGCGCCGCGGTAAGAACGGTACCGTCTACAAAGCCGATCGGGTCGCCCCGCAGGTTGAGCAACAGTCGACGATCGAAGGGACGATCAAACGGACCGCCAGTGGGGCTGGGTACTTCCGCCCCGTGGCGTCGGCCGCACCCGATATTGCGATCGAAGATGACGTGGAGATCGTCAACGATGAACCCGCGGAAGCGATCTACATCGCGGCGAACCATCTGAACGGAGCCCTCACCGGCGACACCGTCCGGATTGAAATCCTGCAACGCCAACGCCCCGGCGGCCAACTCTGCGGCCGTGTGGTCGAAGTCGTCAAACGGAAGCGGACCACGTTCGTCGGCGTATACCACGAACAACACAAACGGGGCTTCGTCACGCTGGATGGTGCCGTCGTCGATTATCCCATCGGTGTCGGTGATCCCGGTGCCAAAGGGGCGCGCCCGAATGACAAAGTCGTCATTGAGATGCTGCGGTTCCCGGCCCCCGGTGACCCCGCGGAAGGCGTGATCACGCAGGTGCTCGGCCCGCGCGGGGCACCCGGTGTCGACTGCCTGTCGATCATCCATGAGTTCGATCTGCCGGACGAATTCCCGGAAGCCGTTCTTGAAGATGCCCGTGAGCAAGCCCAGAAGTTCAATGAGCATGAACTCGGTGACCGTGTCGACCTGACACGGGAGACGATCGTCACCATCGATCCCGTTGATGCGCGGGACTTCGATGATGCGATCTCGCTGGAACAACATCCCGACGGCAGTTGGCGGCTCGGCGTGCACATTGCCGACGTGGCCCATTTCGTGCAACCGGGATCGCCACTGGACCGCGAGGCGATGAATCGCGGCAACAGCGTGTATCTGCCGGACCGTGTGTTGCCGATGCTGCCCGAAATCCTGTCGAACGCGCTGTCGAGTCTGCAGCAGGATCATGTCCGCTTCACCAAGTCGGCATTCATTGAGTTCACCGCCGACGGCATCCCGACCCATTGCGATCTGGCCAACACGGCGATCAAAGTCACCCGGCGGTTTGCGTATGAAGAGGTGATGCCGATCATCGCCGATCCCGATGCCTACCGCGGGAAGCTCGATGCCAAAGTGCTGGCGTTGCTCGGCCGGATGCACACACTGGCGATGATCTTGCGGAAGCGGCGGTTTGACCGCGGGGCGCTCAACCTCAGTCTTCCCGAAGTGAAGATCGACTTCAACACAGAGGGCCGGGTCGCCGGGGCGCACAACGCCCATCATGACGAGAGCCATGAGATCATCGAAGAGTTCATGCTGGCGGCGAACATCGCCGTGGCGCAGACCCTCTCGGCGAAGGGGTTCCCGTATCTCAGCCGGACCCACGCCGCCCCGGACGAGAAAAAGCTGCGGGCGCTCGGCGACTTTCTGAAATCGATGGGGATCGAATCCCAACCGTGGGCCGGTCGCGGGGAGATTCAGCGGGTCCTCTCCACGGTGAAGGGAACCGACGTCGAATTCGCGATCAGTTACGCCACACTGCGGAGCATGAAGCAGGCGGAATACAGCCCAGCGACCATCGGCCACTTCGCGCTGAGCGAACCGAACTATTGCCACTTCACCAGCCCCATCCGCCGGTATCCCGACCTGACGATTCACCGATTAGTCGATGCGGTCATACATCGCACCCGCAAGCCGAAGATTCCGAGCGAAACCGATCTCGCGCGGCTCGGCGAGCAATGTTCAATGACCGAACGCCGGGCGGAATCGGCTGAGCGTGAATTGAAGAAAGTGAAACTACTGCACTACCTCAGCGACAAGATCGGCTGGAAGCAGGAAGCGATGATCACCGGCGTCGAACGCTTCGGCATCTTCTGCATGGGGATCGAACTTCCGGCGGAAGGGCTGATCCATGTGAAGCGGCTGCCGGACGACGGGTACGATTACGATCAGAAATCGCACACGCTCACGGCCCGCCGCAGCGGCGCGGTGTACCGTCTCGGCGACCGCGTGCAGGTGGAAGTCGCCGCGATCGATCTGCACAAGCGGCTGTTGGAGTACAAGCTGGTCATCGATACGAAGCCAAAGCACAGGTCGAAACCAGAGCGACCAAGCTACCCCAAGCGATCCCGCCGCCGGGGGAGTTGAGTTGGGGGGGCACCTTGGCAGGTTCCGCGCGGGGCGCGAAACCGCCAAGCGGCGTTGGTGAGCGAGGGATGGGTTGGAGGCTGTTACGCTTGGGCTTGGACGATGGGATTCACCAGCGTGCCGATGCCGTCGATGGTGATCGAGACCACATCGCCGTCTTGCAGCGTGAAATTGTCGGGGGGGACGACGCCGGTGCCCGTGAGGAGAAACGCACCGTTCGGCAGATCGTTTTCGCGGGTGAGCCAGTCAATCAGCTCGTCGAACTCACGCTTCATCTGGCCGAGATCGGTCTGATCGCTGGAGACGACCTTGCCACCGCGTTCGATGACGAGTTTGATCTTGGTGGCGGGGCGATCCAGTGGCGTCTCGGGAATCAGAATGCACGGGCCGAGGCCGCAGCACTGGTTGTAGACTTTCGCCTGCGGCAAGTAGAGCGGGTTCTCCCCTTCAATGTCACGCGCGGACATGTCATTGCCGACGGTGAAGCCGACGAGTTTTTTCTCAGGCGAAATCACCAGCGCGAGTTCCGGTTCGGGGACCGACCACTGGCTGTCGGCGCGAACCCGCAGGGCTTCTCCCGGTCCGGAGACACGGTTGGGGGTCGCCTTGAAAAAGATTTCCGGACGGGGGGCGGTGTAGACCTTGTCGTAATGCGACGCCCCGGCTTTGGATTCTTCCATCCGCGCAACCTGGCTGCGCTTGTACGTCACCCCAGCGGCCCAGACTTCCTGTTGATCGATAGGAACCAAGAGTGTGGTTTCCGCGGCGAGCAGCGGCCGGGCTTGCGGATCGATGAGGTAACGGGCTAATCCGAGCGGATCGGGGGCGTGAAGGATATCCGTCAGGCTGTGAACCCCTTCGACCTGCGTGAGGTCGAGCAGCCGCAAATGGTCGCCTTCCCACAGAGCGATATGGACCGCTCCGTCCGCCAGACGTACACGTGCCAGTTTCATGAAGAGAATTCACCTGGAATTGTGATCGAAGAAGAATTCGGAAAGGGGCATCATAATCGGATCGTGAAGGGCAGGGAAATGTCAGCGTGCGATTCCGTCTTTCCCAGCCCGGAGCGCGAGCGACGGAGTCAAAAGTGTGTGGACTGCGTCGCGCGCGCTCCAGGCTGTGCAATCGCGTTTGACCATTCCGAACGGTCTCCGCACAATGGGGGCAGCGGCGTGCAGCTTTTCTTGGTTTTCACGGGCGGACGGGATGAACGCGGAGATTATCAGTGTCGGGTCCGAGCTCACCGGAGGAGCGAAGCTCGACACCAACAGCCAGTGGCTCAGCCTCGAACTGGCCGAGATTGGCATCGGCGTCATCGCCCACACCACGATTGCCGACGATCTCGCGGCGATGGTGAACGCTTTCCACATGGCCGCGATCCGTTCCGATATCGTGCTCATCACGGGCGGATTGGGACCGACGCTCGACGATCTCACGCGGGAGGCGATGGCCAAGTTCGCAGGCGTCGAATTGCGAATGCACCCTGCCTCGCTGGAACACGTCCAGCAGATGTTCGCCCGCCGCAATCGGCCCATGCCCGAGCGGAACACCATGCAGGCCATGTTCCCCGCCGGCAGCGAGCCGCTTCCAAATCCTCGTGGGACCGCACCCGGCATCTGGATGGAATACCCCCGACCGCTGCATGACACGGCCTGCAAATTCGCGGCCATGCCTGGCGTGCCGAGCGAAATGAAAGTGATGTTCCGTCAACAGGTCGTCAGCCGATTGGACCGTGGCGACAAAGTGATTCGCCGCTGCCGGATCAATTGCTTCGGCGTGGGGGAATCGCAGGCGGAAGAGATTCTCGGTGATCTCACGGCGCGGGGTCGCGATCCCGATGTCGGCATCACCGCGCATGAGGCCACGATCACCTTGCGAATCACCGCAGCCGGGGCGAATGCCGATGAGTGTCGCGACAAGATTGACAAGACCCGTGCGGCAATCGTGAACCGGATGGGAACACTCGCCTTCGGTGAAGAGGACGAAGAAATCGAACATGCGGTGGTGCGGTTGCTGCATCAACGCCGAGCGTCGTTGTCGACCGCAGAATCCGGGACCGGCGGGTTGCTCGCCCACCGGCTCAGCGGCGTGACGGGTTCACAAACCTGTTATAAAGGTGGGGTGGTCGTCCCGACCAATGCCGCCAAGCGTGAACTCTGTTATGTCGAAGACGCGATGCTGTCCAAAGCCGGACCGATCAGCGCGGAAGTGGCGCAGGCGTTGGCGGAAGGTTGCCTGAAACGGTTCAAAACGGACTTTGCGATCGCGGTGACCGAGTGGCAGGAGTTCGATCCCGATGATCCACTCGCGCCGGTACCGGCGTCGTTTGTCGCCCTGGCCCACAAAGGGGGACACCGCGTCGAGCAGGTGCAGCACTTCGGCGACCCCGCCATCGCCAAGAGTCGCACGGCAAAAGTCGCGCTGAACCTGCTGCGCTTGCATCTCATCGGCGGATGACATCCATCATGCCGGAAGCCCAGCCTTTCTTAAGGCTGGGTCTCTTCGACAGTGAAGACCTCCGTTATGTCCCTCAAAGCCTGCAAGTTCACGTCAGCCGGATTATTCACGGTCCTGGTCAGCCTCATCCTCTACGACGGTGCCGATCGCCGGGCCGCCGATGCAACGAAACCATTGGCCCGTGGTCCAGCGTCACTTCCGGGCAAGCAACCACCCGCCACGCTGAAAATCGCGAGTTTCAACATCCACAGCGGCAAAGGCCGTGATGGCAAGACCGATCTCTTCCGCACCCATGCTTTGATCGCGGATTCAGACTTCGTCGGCATCTATGAAGTACGGGCACCACTGATCGGCGCTTTCGCCAATCAAGCCGAGGAACTGACTAAGATCGATTACCGTTACTGGCTCTTTGCTCCCACTGAACGGCAATGGTGGCATGAACATTTCGGCAATGGGATCGTCCATCGCTACGGAATCCCGCATGTCGTTCGGATTCCGCTCGACAACACGCGCGGCAAGGCGTTCCGCAACGCGCTGTTGTGGACCGCGGAATTGCAAGACGGGACCGTTCGAGTGTTGTCGACACATATCGATCGGACGGCCGACCGTGAACACCAACTGAAAACGGTGATCGGCCTGTTTCTCAGCTTGCAACCGCCGTGTGTCTTGATGGGCGATCTCAATACGGTTGCCACCGATCCGCAGTTGGAAGCGTTAAGAAAAACCGATGGCGTCTCCAGCCCCTTGCATGCCCAGCTTCCCGACGGTCCCCCCGCCATCACCATCGACTGGATCTTCACCCGCGGTTTGCGGACGATCTCCGCGGAGCTGGTCGAGAATGATGCGTCGGATCATCCGGTGCTCAAGGCGGAACTGGCGCTGCCGTAAGGGAGCACCGGGAAGCATTCGGTGCGGGGCGCGAAACCGCACAGCGGAGGATGGGGACGTTTCCTCAAGGAATTCTTTCCGTCCATCAGCCCTCCTGGAACCCCTCTTGCCCCGTTTGTACGGATTCCTGTACAAACTCCCCTTGGTGCGGGCGAAGGGATTCGCGCGCAGGGATTTTGGGGGGCAGGGAAGCGATGCGCACAGCGAGAATTCGCGCGGCGGGAGACTTCGTTCTCGCCGTGCTTCAACAAAGTGGGCCGACGCTGTTGAGCGGGCTCACGCTCGGTTTCGCCGTGGTCGCCGTCTGGCAACAAGCCGTGACGAGCTTGGGAACTGATCCCGGCGTCCAGTTCGGTCTCTGGGCGGGAATCGGCATTGGTGCGATGTGGGGGCTCTCCACGCGCGGCACGGGTCGCTGGTCGATTCCGTGCGATTGGTGTTACCTCGCCGCGGTGCTCGGCCTGTGGCCGTTGTGGTTAACGACCGTGGTGGATGGTCTTAGTTGGTTGCCCGCCGGAATGTGGCAGTCGACCGTGACGGTCAACGCCGTCGGCATCGTGCTGGGACTGCTCGCCGCAACTGTTCCTGCGGCACTCATCACGAAACTGGCGACCGTTGCGACCAAGTGTGCCACTGGCCATCGGGGAAGTTCCCTGTTGCTTGGCACCGCGTTTGTTGCTGGCATCCTGCTGCAAACGATTGCATTCGGTGCGAACGCCGGTGTCTTCTGGCCGGCATTGATGACGATTGGCGTGAGTGCTGTGCTGGCCGTGTGGCACACAGTCCGTGGCGAATTCGACACCCAAACCGCATTCCTGCCTGCGACGTCGTCGAACCTGACCACAGCCGGGTTCTGGCTCACGCTCGGTTCGGCGGTCTTTCTCGGTATCGCCATCGGCAGCACGCAGCAGTGGCTGGCAGAGCTCTGGCCCGTGACCGCTGTGACCGCCAATCTCAGCCTTGCGGTGGGCGTGTTGGGCGCATTGCTGGGTTGGACGTTCGCTTCCCAAATCGGCTCAGCTCGATTTGCCACCGCGGCGATCACGCTGGTCGGAACCGCGCTGCTGTTCGTCAGCAGCGTTTCCGTGAATAGCGTGCTATGGCAGAACGCCACGTTCACCACCTGGTGGCAATGGGAAACGGTCCGCATTGCCTCGCTCTTCCTCGTGTGGGGTAGCCTCGGTGCCTGTGTGGCATTCCATGGTCGCGTGCTCGGTGGCAGCGTGGCCCGTACCGTCAGCTGGTGTGGAGCCGCGATTGGTGTCGGTGTCTGTCTTGCTGTCTGGGTGCTCGGTCCTCCCTTCGGACCGCGCGCGGGGTTGATGCTGGCGGCCACCGGTGGACTGCTTTGTCATGCCGCGACATTGATTCCGAAACCGAGTGTGTCACGCCGCTGGTCTGCGAGTTTCGCGAGTGGTCTCACCGCAGCGCTGGCAATCTGTGTCTGGCAGTGTGGCCTCACCTGGAACAGTGCCCGCGCTTCACGATTACTGTTTTCGACGACGGCGGTCGTGGCCCATCGCAGTGGCTGGGAACCGCGGTTGCTCGAACGACTCGACGATACACGCCTCGTCACCAGTTTTGCCGGTCGCGCGGGAACATGGACCGTATGGCAGAACAAAGGGGGCGAATGGCATCTCCGCGAGAATGGTGTCCCGGTCGGTGCGATCTCACTTGCTCCGGCCTGGTATCCGCAGTTCGCGCCGGAAGCCGCCGCGGCACTCTGGCCCCTGGTGCTGGCCGAACAACCCGAACGAGTGTTGATGCTCGGCGCGGGGAGTGGTGCGGCGCTGCGGATGTGCTCGGCGTTCCCCGTGCGGGAAGTTGTGTGCCATGAGGCCGATGCCCCGTTGATCGAGTTCATTCAGGGACCGTTGGCGACAGCGTCGGGATACAACCCGTTTGCCGATCGCTGTCGGTGGGTCCCGCAACCGGCAGAATGGCTTGCGCTGCCGGACAAAGATCAGTACGACATCATCGTGTCGTCACCACGGATGGCCGCGCAGCAAGCGGGACTGGTGAATTACACGGCCGAGTTCTACCACCGCGCGTCACAGCATCTGTCACCGAGCGGAATCTTCTGCCAGCGGTTCTCCGGTGTCGATCTTGGACCGCGGCCGTTGCTCTCGGCGTGCATGGCGATGCAAACGGCGTTCACTGAAACCGCCTGTATCGAAGTCAGCGCCGGTGAGTATCTCCTGCTGGGAGCCGCGTCACCGAATGTGCTGGTCCGCAATGATCTGCCGGCCCGGTGGGAAAACCGCGCGGCTCACGTCGCCAGCGTACTGGGTTGGGACTGGTCGTTCCCGTTGAATCTTCCGGCCTATGACGGCCCCGCATTGAAAGAAGCCGCGGACGAGATGCATGTGGGTGCCCATTCTGCATACCACACGGGTTTTGCATTCTCGGCCCCGTTCGAGATGATGCGCTGGGGCGCGAAGCTGCAGGAAACGGCAACGGTGTTGTCGAAGCCACGCACGTCGGCACCGCAATTCCCGTTGCCTGCAGAGTCCGGCGAACCGCAGCCAATTGTCAGCGCATCGAAGTCCCGCAAGGGGCGTTATCTGGAATGGCTGGGCGCAGCAGGCGAGAACCCGGAAGTGCTGCGCCGCCTCTCTGAATTCATGGGCGAACAGAAGTTGATTCGCGACTACCCGGACACCCATTGGTGGGAATATCGCAAAGTTCTGCGAGAACAATTGCAGGATCATCCGCGGACCACCGTGCAGCAGGTGAAGTTCAGCACGGAAACCGCGGGGAAATGGCATTCGGAGGACAGTCGCCGCAAAGGCTATTTTGAAGCGTTGGGGCAGTTGGCCAACGACGAACACGCCGAGTTGTCGGCGTATCAGGCCCTGGATGAACTGCTGGAACCACACGACCCACTGCTGTCGTTGTTTGGACATCAGGAACTGGCCGAGGTGCTCTCACGCCGTAACAAGTTCCCCGAGGACGAACGGCGACATCGATTGCACGCGATCTACTATGCTCCGGGACACGATGCCTCCGTGCGGAATGTCGTGATGGCCATCGACCGGCTGGCGTCACAAACCGAAACGGATTTGTCCGCGGCACAGCGGTTCGATGAACTCAACGGCCTGCTGCAAACCTTACGAGGCCGGTGGGAAGCCCGCAATCAACGGCCGCTGAAAGCCGCGCAGGTGACGTTGCAGGAGATGGAGCGGAGCCAGCTTGCCGTGGAACATGCTCTGGAAGCGATGAAGCCGCTGGCTGCGGAAGCGGGCTACAGCGCAGACGATTGGGCGTGTCGCGAAGAAGTGGTTGAACGGATGCTGTTGCGGCCGTTCCGTTCACACCGGGAAGAACTGGTGGCGCGCGTCCGCGAAAGCGAAGCCCGCACCAAAGCCCTGCTCGAAAAACCCGTCGATCAATGATCCCCCAGAAGCCGAGCCATTCCCATGGCTGGGGAGTTCTCCTCACACCAGCGTAGACTCAACCCACGCCCACAATTCCCCGGCAACACCGCGCTTACTGCCCGTAAACCGCGCAACGGTCGTCCCGTCATCCTTGATGACTTCGACAGTGTTCACTTCCGCACCAATCGCCGTCGGCCCATTCAGCACGATCGCGTCGCAGTTCTTTTCCTTGAGCTTCCGCAGCGCATTGACGTGCGCGTACTCTTCCGATTCGAGCGCGAAGCCCACAATCCAGCGGTTTCCCTTGTGCTGACCAAGATCGGCGAGCACGTCCGCGGTTTCGACCAGTTCGAGTTCCAAGGAGACGCCAGTCTTCGCCAGCTTGCCTGGAAATCGAGCACGCGGCCGGTAATCGCACACCGCCGCCGTGGCAATGACACCGTCGCAGACGTCCCACGCGGCCCGACATTCCCGCAGCAGATCGTCCGTAGTTTCGACGCCGATCACCGTGCAACCCGCGGGTGGCGACAACATCACCGGACCGGTAATCAGCACGACGTCGTGTCCCGCGGCGAGGACCGCTTCCGCCAGCGCGTACCCCATCCGGCCACTGCTCGCATTCGAGAGATAGCGGACATCATCCAGATACTCCCGCGTCGGCCCGGCGGTAATCATCACCCGCATGTGTTTGTTCGCATCATGAATGTTCGCCCCACAGGGACGCTGAAATTCGGACTGGAATTGCCTGCCCGGCTGCTATACTACAGGAATCATGAGTACCATCAGCGTTCAAGAACTGCAACTTGATCCAACAGCATTGGTCGACCGCCTGGAGGCCGGGGAACATCTGGTTCTCATGCGGGATGGTCGGCCCGTCGCGGAACTGCGACCGTTCCATTCGACAGAGCGGTCTCCCCGCCCGATCGGTCTGTGTGCCGGGGAATTCTTGGTCCCGGAGGATTTTGACGCGCCGCTTCCCGATTCCATTCTTCGCGAGTTCGAGGGGCGATGAAGCTCTTGCTCGACACCCACATTTTTCTGTGGTACGTGATTGGGGATGCCAAACTCCCGGCCGCATTCCGGATCGCCATTCAAGATCCGAGCAATGACGTGTATCTGAGTGTCGCCTCGATCTGGGAAGCCGTGATCAAGCATCAACTCGGGAAGTTGCCATTGCCCTCGCCACCCGCGGAATACTTCCCCCGGATTCGTGAAGCACACGGAATCGACAGCCTGCTGATTGATGAAGGAGCAATGGAGCCTCTGGCGACTCTACCTGCCCTGCATCGTGATCCCTTCGACAGGTTGCTCGTTGCCCAAGCTCTTCAGCATGGTCTGACGATGGTCACCGTTGATCCCGAAGTGGACGCGTACGCGGTCCCGTTGTTACCGACGGTCTAACCTGTCAATCCATCACGCAAAATGGGAGGCCATCGCCGCCAGAATCTCCGTCGGTTCGGCCATGCGACCGGGGCCGATCTGGCCGCAACTGAGCCAGCCGTCGCCGGGTTGGATGATGTGGACGCCGTCGGCTTTCAATTGGGCGACGTTTCGCTGCAGGGACGGTTTCGCCCACATGTCGGCGTTCATCGCAGGGGCCATCAGCACCGGGCAGGTGCGGACGAGGTACGCCGTGGAGAGCAGATCGCCCGCCAGTCCGTTCGCCGTCTGGGCGAGAAAATCGGCGGTCGCCGGGGCCACGATCATCAATTCCGCCCGTTGTGCCAGGCCGATGTGTTCGCCGCGCGGGTGTTCCTGCGGCGTGAACTGGTCCCGATAGCACGGCCGGTTGGTGAGGGCTTCAAACGTCGTCGCCCCGATAAACTTCTCCGCGGCGGCGGTCATGATAACGGTGACCTTCGCCCCGGCCTGTACCAGCTTGCTGCACAAGTCCGCCGCCTTGTACGCCGCCACGCCGCCGGTGACGCCGAGGAGGATTTCACGGTTGTTCATAGGTGACTTTCATCCGCAGGGTTCGCCGGCTGATCCAGACGCCGATTCCGTCGAAGCTCAAGCCCATGAAGAATCCCAAAATTCCACCTTGTAACATCGGAATGGCAAGCGCCAGGTAACCGGGGATCCAAGGGCCGAAATGGGGGCGAAAGGCAAATGGTTCTCCAGCAAGTATCCCCAACACGACGCACGGAATGACCCATCCGCCGTTCAACTTGATCGCAATCAGCAGATGCAGGCCGAACACGATGTGCATCGCTCCCCACCAGAAGTGCCATTCGTACTTGGTCGAACCATCGTAGAGAAGAAGCATTTCAAAGAGTCCGCCGACCACAAGCAGGATTCCCAGGCTCAAATCGATAAAGCATGGCCACGGCATCGTGACCAGTTCGCGGTGCGTGTTCGCCACCACACCGCCGGTCATGCCGAGGATGACTTCACGGTTGTTCATGGCTTCGCATTTTCAGGACAGATTGCGGAAGGGGCCGACGGCAATGGCGCATCGACAAGATCATGCACATATCCGATGACAAATCCGATGATTCCGCCAGCAACCGCGAATGCCGTGGAGTAGGGATGATCTCCACCGAGAATCAGCCCCATATTGGAACAAATGGCGATTGCTGGAATCAGCTTGCCACGCCGACCGGAAGCCAGCATGAATGACGCCCCCGCCAACATGATATGAGTGAGACCTGCTACCACCTCACGATACCAGAGTTCATTGATACCGAATGCGAGGGAGGATGCTCCGAAAAACCAGAAAAGACTATCGGGGTCGGTTTGCGCCTTCTTTGCTGTCTGCGTCATGATCGGCTCACTTCAAGGAGTGGAACCTTAATCATATCAACGAAAACAGCCCAGGGAATGCATTCCCTGGGCTTCGATTTCATTGATGATGCAATCGCGTGAGCGGTTACAGATCGTCGAGCGATGGGCCGGCGTCGTCGGCGCTGGCATCGCGGGTTTTCAGGTTGCCGTGCGGATCGAGGAAGATCTTGTCCTGAATGATTTCCTGCACGACGACTTCCATGTGGTTCTTCGTCTGCATTTCAATCAACGGCCGGGCACCCCGATTCAGCGCGACCATCCGCTTCTGAATCAGCGTGGACAGCTTGAAGCGTCCGCCGACCTTGTTGACGATTTCTTCTTCTTTCAGTTCGTCGAGCATCACTTTCCCTTTGGGGAATCGAAACCGTTCAGTTATCGGAAATTCCAAGTTCCAAAACCCAAGTTCCAAACAAATTCCAAGGAAGTCAGAAATTCCAAACGAAGAGTGTTGGCTCTTCGTTTGGAATTTGGAATTTGATCCTTGTTTGGAACTTGGCCGTTGGAATTTGGAACTTCCGCAGCATCGTGTCGGACCCTATATCATGCCGCGTTTTGCTGCGATTGCAAGAGCGCCACGATTTCCGCTACCGCCCGGTCGAGTTCGTCGTTCACCACCTCAAACTTGTACCGGTTCGCGTACGACAGCTCTTCGGACACTTTTCTCAGCCGGCGCTGCAGGATTTCTTCACTTTCCGTGCCGCGTGCCCGCAGTCGCTGTTCGCAGACTTCCATCGACGGCGGGGCGAGGAAAATCGTGATCGCTTCGGGGTACAACTCCATCACGCGGAGTGCTCCCTGCACATCGATTTCGAGGAACGCCCAACCCCCTTCACGCTGCGCCCGGTCGATTTCCGACTGGAGCGTACCGTACCACAGGCCCTGATACACCTCAGCGGTTTCGAGGAATTCGCCCCGTTTGCGGCGGGCCTGGAAATCTTCGAGCGTCAGAAAGTAATACGCATCACCGTGAACTTCACCGATGCGGGGCGACCGTGTGGTCGCCGAGACCGATTTCACCAGCCGCATGGGAGCCTCGCGCAGCAGTCGCTCCACGATCGTGGATTTACCGGCACCGCTCGGTCCCGAGAGAACCACGACACGGAAGTTGCCCGGCGATTCTGAGTCACTCACCGCCGGTTACTCCACATTCTGCACGACTTCGCGCATCCGTTCGATCGCCGTCTTGATCTCCACCGCCGCATGGGCCACGCCGACATGATTCGACTTCGACCCGATGGTGTTTGCCTCGCGGAACAATTCCTGGCAGAGAAACTCCAGCTTCCTCCCCTGCGACGTCGGCGACTTCAGCAATTGCTGGAACTGCTCGATGTGGCTCCGCAGCCGGACGAGTTCTTCGCTGATGTCGGACCGGTCGGTGAAGAGGGCGATTTCCCGCAGCAAATCGCCGGGCGTCAGGGTGACGTCGGCTTTTTGCAGCACTTCCTGCACGCGCTGATGCAACCGGTCGCGGTAGTCCGACACCACCTGCGGGGCCAGCACGGCGATGCGGTCGACTTCACCGATGATGACCGTCAACTGCTTCTGCAGGTCGGCGGCCATCGCGGCCCCTTCCTGCACGCGGAACTTCTGGAAATGATCGAGCACAGCCCGGACCAGTTGCTCCACTGCGGGGACAATCACCGCCATGTCGCCATCCGACCAGCGGCCGTCTTCGATCACGCCGGGGAGGGACAGCAACTCGGTGAGCGAGGTCGGCGCTGGAGCCCCACAATCCCGCGACACGTTTTGCAGTTGGTCCCAGTAGGCCTGCAGGACCGAGCCATTCAGCTTCGCGGCGGACGTTTCGGCATTGCGGTCGACGCGCAGAAACAGGGACACAGTCCCGCGAGAGATGGTCTCACGCAGGATCCGTTCAATGTCGGCTTCCATGCGGGCGAGGAGGTCCGGCGAGCGGAACGTCAGTTTGAAATGCCGGTTGTTCACGCTGCGCATTTCGGCAGACAGGTGCAACCCTTCCACCATAGCCCGCGCTTCACCGAAACCGGTCATACTCAACAGCACAGAACGTCCTCTCTCGAATCAACAAATGCCAAGTCCCGCGGACAGAACCGCGGGACTGGTGCCACTGACGGGGTGACGGCTCAGCCCGTCAACGTGTGCTACTCAGGCTTCTTCTCTTCCTTCGCCTCAGGTTCAGCCGGTTTCTCGGACTTCGGCGCTTCGTCCGGAGCCGCGGGTTTCTCTTCCGGCTTCTTTTCCTCAGCGGGCTTTTTGTCGTCGGCCGGCTTCTCGAATTCCGTGCTTTCGGGGGCCTTCACAGGATCCTCCGGCTTCTTGTCGTCGGTTTTCGTTTCAGCGGCAGGTTCGTCACCGTCCTTTTTCTCACTGAGATTCTTGATCTGCTCGGTGAGCGCTTTCATGTCCTCGTCGGAAGGCTTCTTATCTTCGCCGTCCGTCGACTCGAGCGCCCCTGCCGACGAAACCGCTTCCGAGCCGCCGGTGTACTTCTTGTCACTGAACCGCAGGGCGAAGACGTTGCCCGCGGCGAGCAGCATCCACACCGTCGCAAGACCGATGGTAATCTTGGTAAAGACGTCTCCGGCTTTGGTGCCGAAAGCACTCTGGCCACCCATGCCGCCCAAGGCACCGGCGAGACCACCACCACGACCGCGCTGCAACAGGATGATGAAGATCAGCATCAGGCCGACCATCATCAAAAGAAACATCGTAATGTAGGGCAACCAACTCATCGTGCGATCCTTCTCGTAACAGCCCGGAGCGCCAGCGACGGGTGTCTTTCAAACCGAACACACCCGTCGCTGGCGCTTCGGGCTGGTTGTGCTTATGCCGATTTCTTCACTGCTGCGGCAGCTTGGATAATCGGGATGAACTTATCGGCCTTGAGACTCGCTCCGCCGACGAGGGCACCATCGACATCCGGCTGCGACAGCAATTCGGCCGCCGTTTCCGGGGTGACGCTGCCGCCGTACTGAATGCGCGTGGCGGCCGCGACCTCGGCATTGTACCGTTTTTCCAGCCAATTGCGAATAAACTTGTGCGTATCCTGGGCTTGCTGCGGCGTCGCCGTCACCCCGGTGCCGATGGCCCACACGGGCTCGTAAGCCAAGGTGACCGACTTCATCGCCGCCGCGTCGATACCGGCCAACCCGCCGGTGAGCTGAGTTTCGAGGACCGCTTCGGTCTTGTTTCCCTGGCGGTCGGATAGCAATTCTCCGATGCACAGAATCACGCCGAGGTTCTTCTGCAACGTGGCCGCGACCTTTTTGTTGATCAGTTCATCGCTCTCGCCGAAGATCGCCCGGCGTTCGCTGTGTCCGAGAATCACGCACTGGCAGCCGACGTCGATGAGCATGTCGAGGCCGACTTCCCCGGTAAATGCCCCGGGTGCGGCAAAGTACGCGTTCTGGGCGCCCAGAAGAACCGGGCTGGTACAGAGAGCGGCTTTGATCGCGGACAGGTAGGGCGATGGCGGGCAAACAGCGACGTCGACCGCTGGTTGCGACTTCGACACTTCAGCCGCGATGGCCGAGGCAAGGGCGCTGCCGATCGCGCCGGTCGTGTTCATCTTCCAGTTGCCGGCTACAAAGAGGCGTCGCATTGCAGAATTTCCGTTGAAAGCATCAGATCCGGCGAGCATCCCGGCTGCTTCTTCGCAGCCGGGATGCTTTTCTGAGCGTGTGGTCAATCAAAGCCTCCCGCCTGCCTGGAAGCAGCCGGGAGGCGGCTTTTCTTACTCAATCGCTTCACTGCGGGGATACGACCCGAGTACTTCCATGCGGACGGCCATCGAGGCAAGCTCTTCCAGGGCGCGTTTCACCTTCGTGTCCTTCGCATGCCCTTCGCAATCGATGAAGAAGATGTAGCCACTTTCCGGTCCCCGCAACGGGAACGACTCGATCCACGTCAGGTTGAGCTTGTTCGACTTGAACAGATTCAAGGCATCCGACAGTGCACCGGGCTTGTGCGGAATCTGCAGCAGAATCGAGGTTCGATCCCGACCCGTCGGCCCCACCGGCTTGTCGCCGATCACCGCAAACCGCGTGACGTTGTTCTTGTTGTCCTCAATGTTCTCAGCGAGCAGATTGAGATGGTATTCCATCGCCGCCTGCCGGCTCGCAATCGCCGCGACGCCGGGCTTATCGCGCGCCAGTTGGGCCGCGGTCGAGGTGCTGGCGACTTCGATCGGACGCGCATGGGGCATATTGCGGCTGAGCCAGTCGCGACACTGCGACAACGCCTGCGGTTTACTATAAATCTCGGTGATTTCTGCTCGTGGCGACTTGCCCAGCAGATTGTGATGGATCGCCAGTTGGACTTCACCACAGATGCGGAGCGGCAGTCGTGTGAACATATCCAGCGTGTCGATAATGCGACCGTCGGTGCTGTTCTCGATCGGCACGAGACCGAAGTCCGCGTGACCACGGTTCACTTCTTCAAAGACCGCTGAGATCGTGTTGACGGGGATCAGATCGGCCGATTCGCCGAAGCGTTCCACCGCTGCAAGATGCGTGAAACTGAACGCGGGGCCGAGATATGCCACACGCTGGGTGCGGACCTGATTGCGGACCGCGCTGATGATTTGTCGGAAGATGCCGCGGACGGCGCGACCGGCGAGCGGCCCCGGGTTATCGGCCTCCAGGCGGGCGTAGAGGTCGTCGTCGTTGCGGGGATCGTAGGTGAGCGACCGCCGTTCCTGAGCCGCCTCGAGCAACTTCGCTGTGACTTCCGCCCGGCGGTTCACCAGCTTGAGGATTTCCTGGTCGATCCGCTTCAAGTCGTTTTCGGCGTTTGCTTTGGCGGTTGCGGCCGCCGCTGCTGCCGATTTCGCTGTTGCGGCCGGTGCGGAGTTTGTTTTTGGACGTTTCTTGGGCACCGGCTTACTCGACATGCCACCCCCTACTGCGACTTCAGCCCCCTCCGTTGAGGCGTCTGCCGACTCTAACCACCGTTACAGATTGACTTTTTGGAAAACTACAGGACTGTTGACACGACGCCGAAGCTGTGGACAAAAGGACCGTTCTGGTCACTTCGACACCTATCCGGGGAGTAACACACCTGTCACAGGTCGTTTTGTACTCGTCAGTTTCGACGATTGTCAAGCAGCGCGGGGGTCATCGTCGGTTCCAACACAGAAACCGCCTGCCATTTCCGCGGCCGAAGAGTTGTGCCATTTTGGCAGCACAACGTTCCGTGCAGAGCAACGTCGTTTCATGCCATTTTGACGGACAGCGATGACCGGGTCGTTGGTTGCAACGAGGTTCACTCAGCGCAAAATACTATTGAAAAACAAGTTACAACACAAAAATCTGTAACTCAAGAAAGTTGGCGCACTCTTTGCTAACATAGAACCTAGCCTCGCTGGGCTGTCACGATTCGATTTGTGCCGTCCGGCAACGCCACCGAACATCATTCACCAACACTGACGCCTTTCCTAATCTTCGGGGAGCAACCCTTACCATGGCCATCCAGGAAAAGATCATCGGTATCGACCTCGGTACCACCAACTCCGTGGTTTCGATCATGGAAGGGGGCGAAGTCAAGGTTATCGCCAACCAGGATGGCAACCGCCTCACGCCCAGCGTCGTCGCCTTCACAGACAAGGGAGACCGCCTCGTCGGGGACCCTGCGAAACGACAGGCCGTCACGAATCCCAAGAACACGATCTACTCGATCAAGCGTTTCATGGGCCGCCGGCATTCGGAAGTCGAATCCGAAGAAAAGATTGTTCCCTACAAAGTCGTCGGTGGGCCGAGCGAATACGTGAAGGTTGAAGTTCACGGTAAGAGTTACACGCCGCCCGAAATCTCGGCGATGGTTCTCCGTAAGCTCAAAGAAGCCGCGGAAGCTTACCTCGGCCATACGGTCACTCGCGCGGTCGTCACCGTTCCGGCGTACTTCAACGACGCCCAACGCCAGGCAACCAAAGACGCCGGGGACATTGCCGGTCTCAAGGTCGAACGGATCATCAATGAACCGACTGCCGCCGCTTTGGCGTATGGTCTTCAAACCAAAAAGAACGAAAAGATTGCCGTGTTCGATCTCGGCGGCGGCACGTTCGACATCTCCGTCCTTGAAGTCGAAGACGACGTGATTGAAGTCCTCAGCACGAACGGGGACACCCATCTCGGCGGCGACGACTTCGACAATCGGCTGGTGCAATTCGTCTCCGACAAGTTCCAGCAAGAAAACGGCATCGACCTCCGCAAAGACGCGATGGCCCTGCAGCGTCTGCGTGAAGCCGCGGAAAAAGCCAAGAAAGAACTCTCCACCCAGCAAAGCACGGACATCAACCTGCCGTTCATCACTGCGGACTCGTCTGGCGCGAAGCACTTGCAACTCACGATCAGCCGGGCGGAATTTGAACGGTTGATTGACGATCTCGTTGAACGCTGCCGGAATCCGGTAGAGAGCGCGTTGCGCGATGCCAAGCTGAAACCCGAGCAGATCGATGAGGTCGTGCTCGTTGGTGGTTCCACCCGCGTCCCGAAGGTGCAAGAGTTCGTCAAGAAACTCTTCAAGGGGAAAGAACCCCACCGGGGCGTGAACCCGGACGAAGTCGTGTCCATCGGCGCCGCCATCCAAGGGGCAATCATCACCGGCGACGTGAAGGACATGGTCCTCTTTGACGTGACGCCGTTGTCCCTCGGCATCGAAACCGAAGGGGGCATCCTGACGGTGCTCGTCGAACGGAACACCACGATCCCGGTCACGAAGAAGGAAACGTTCTCGACGGCGGCCGATGGCCAAACGGCGGTGACGGTCAGCGTGTACCAGGGCGAACGCCCGATGGCCCGCGATAACCGCCTGCTCAGCCAGTTCAACCTCGACGGCATCCCGCCCGCACCGCGCGGTGTGCCGAAGGTCGAAGTTTCGTTCGATATCGACGTTAACGGCATCCTCAGCGTGAAGGCGAAGGACACCGGCAGCGGCAAAGAACAGACCGTCAAGGTTGAGAACGCCAGCGGAATCGACACGGCGGAAGTCGAACGGATGAAGCGCGACGCCGAATCGCACGCCGCCGAAGACAAACGCCGCCGGGAACTCGCCGAAGCCAAGAACAAGGCTTCGACGTCGGTCTACGAAGTCGAAAAGATGCTGAAGGAGCATGGCGAGAAACTCGACGCCAGTTCCAAGTCGGCGATTGAAGCCGCCATCGCCAAGGTGAAGGAAGCCGAGAAGGGTGACGACCTCGGGGCCATCACGAGTGCCGTCGAAGGTCTGCAACAAGCCAGCTACGCCATGGCCCAGCACATGCAAGGCGCCGCGGGCGGAGCCGGTCCGTCACCCAGCGGCGACGGTCAACCCGCCGGTGGCAAAGACGACGGTGTGATCGACGCCGAGTTTGAAAAGAAGAGCTGATGTTCGATTCGCGTGGCCCTCGATCATGATCGAGGGCCACGTTTGCCTCCCCGCCTGTTCCCATCCACGAATCGTTTCCCACGACAAGACAATGATGCCGTCGCACTGAGGTTTTCGACCACAGACGCAGGTCGCCGCACGCCCAGAGATGAGGAGTCAGCATGGCCTTCCGTATGGACAAGCTCACCGTCAAAGCCCAGGAAGCCGTGCAAGCGGCGCAGCAGTTAGCGGAAGAACGCGGCAATCCGCAGATTCAACCGTTGCACTTGCTCAAGGCGTTATTAGATGAAGCTGGCGGGATCGTGCGCCCGTTGCTCGATAAGATCGGTGTTAACTTCTCGCAGTTGCTGTCGATCGTCGAAGCCGACATCAAAAAGCTGCCTCAACAATCCGGCGGACAATCGTCGGCGGGTCCGGCATTGATGCAAGTGTTGAATCAATCTTCGACACTCGCCGATCAAATGAAGGACGACTTCGTCTCCACCGAACATCTGCTCCTCGCGCTCACGAAATCCGACGAACAAACACAGCGGATCCTGAAACTCAACGGCGTGACTGAGACCGACATCCTCAACGCCCTGAAGACCGTCCGCGGGAGCCAACAAGTGACCGATCAGAATCCCGAAGACAAATACCAGGCCCTCGAGAAATACGGCAAGGATCTCGTCGCCCTTGCTAAGCAGGGGAAGATCGATCCGGTCATTGGCCGTGATGCGGAAATCCGCCGCGTAATCCAAGTCCTCTCGCGCCGCCGGAAGAACAACCCCGTCCTCATCGGTGACGCCGGCGTCGGCAAGACTGCCATCGTCGAAGGCATCGCGCACCGCATCGTCCTCGGTGATGTCCCGCAGAACCTCAAAGACAAGCGCGTCATCGCGCTCGATCTGGGGGCGCTCATCGCCGGAGCCAAGTATAGGGGGGAATTCGAGGATCGGCTGAAGGCCGTGCTCAAAGAAGTCACGGACGCACAAGGGCGAGTCATCCTCTTCGTAGACGAACTGCACACGGTCGTCGGTGCAGGCGCGTCCGAAGGCGCCATGGACGCTTCCAACCTCCTCAAGCCGGCGTTGGCGCGCGGCGAACTCCACTGCGTTGGTGCGACCACGCTCGATGAATACCGCAAGTACATCGAAAAGGATCCCGCGCTCGAACGGCGCTTCCAACCGATTCTGGTCGATGAACCTTCCGTCGAAGACACCATCTCAATTCTGCGCGGCTTGAAAGAACGCTACGAATCCCATCACGGTGTCCGGATTCTCGACGACGCCCTGATCGCCGCGGCGACATTGTCCGACCGTTACATCAACGACCGGTTCCTTCCCGACAAAGCCATCGATCTCGTCGATGAAGCCGCGTCCCGGTTGCGGATGGAAATGGACTCCATGCCCGTTGAGATCGACGAAGCGACCCGACAACTTACGCGGATGCAGATCGAAGCCGCGGCTCTCAGCAAGGAAGCCGGGGCCGACAACCAGTCCCGTTTGCAAACACTGCGCAAGGAAATCGCCGAGCGCGAGGACGCCGTCAAAACGCTCAAAGCCCGCTGGGAAGCCGAGAAGTCCGCCCTCTCCGGGCTCCGTCCCCTCAAGGAAGAAATCGAAAAGCTTCGCACCGGTTACGAACAGGCTTTCTCATCGGCTCAGAAGACCAACTCCAACGACGACTACGTCCGCGCGTTCCAGGCCGAGCAGCAACTCAAGTCCGCCCAGCAACGGCTCGCCGACATGGAGACGAAAGTCGCCAGCCTTGCCGAAGGCCCGCGCATGCTCCGCGAAGAAGTCTCACAGGAAGACATCGCCAAAGTCGTCAGCGTGTGGACCGGCGTTCCCGTCTCCCGCATGCTGCAAACCGAACGGCAAAAACTGCTCCAGATGGAAGACCACATCCATCAACGGATGATCAACCAGGAAGAAGCGGTCACCGCGGTCGCCAACGCCGTGCGGCGGTCCCGCTCCGGCATGCAGGACCCGCACCGGCCCATCGGCTCGTTCATCTTCCTCGGACCCACCGGCGTCGGCAAAACCGAACTCTGCAAAGCCCTCGCCGCGTTCCTCTTCGACGACGAACGGGCCATGGTCCGCATCGACATGTCCGAGTTCATGGAGAAGCACTCCGTCGCCCGGCTGATCGGCGCCCCTCCGGGCTACGTCGGCTATGAAGAGGGCGGAAAACTCACCGAAGCCGTGCGTCGTCGCCCGTACTCCGTGCTGCTGCTCGACGAAATCGAGAAGGCTCACCGCGATGTCTTCAACGTGCTGCTGCAAGTCCTCGACGACGGCCGCCTCACCGACAGCCACGGCCGCACGGTCGACTTCACGAACACCATCATCGTGATGACCTCGAACATCGGCAGCCAGCTCATCATGGATCTGTCCGACAAGGAAGACGACCGCGAAATCCGCAACCGCGTTCTCGGTGCCTTGCGTAAAGAGTTTCTGCCCGAGTTCCTCAACCGCGTCGATGAAGTCATCGTCTTCCATCCGCTCGACAAGAAGGACATCCGCAAGATCGTCGATCTGCAGCTCGAAAAACTGCAGGACCGAATGCACGATCAGGAACTCACGCTCCACGTCACCGACGCCGCGAAAACCGTCCTCGCCGACGAAGGCTACGACCCGGTCTACGGTGCCCGTCCCCTCAAACGAGTGATCCAGCAACGCCTCCAGAACGAACTCGCCAACCGCCTCCTCGCCGGCGACTTCAACGAAGGGGATACCATCACCATCGACGTCCAAAACGGGGATTTCACGTTTGCAACGTGATTCTCTGAAACGAATCGATCGTTTCGAGGCGCGAAACCGCAAGCGGCGTTGGTTTACTTCCTGTTTCGTCGATCCGGATGCAGCCCCGGTAACCAACCATCATACGGCTTGACGAAATCCCACTTCTGTGCCGGTCGTCGCGCTTTGATGGGATTCTCTTCGATATACCGAATCGTGGCCCGCAACTGCCGTTCGGTATCGATGAAGACCTTCCAGCCGGGGCCGCCCCAGGTGGGATGCGCGGGGGTGCGTCGCTCGTGGGCATACAGCCATCGCCGCGTGGTGTCCTGAAACGTGGCGAGCATTTCCTCCGCTTTGTCGCGATGGACACGGATCGCCAGGTGGACATGGTCGGGCATCACCGCCGCGGCGTAACACGTGTAGTGTTGCTTACGAATCGTCTCGCCGATGCCGTCAGCAATCACGGTGATGTCGTCATCATCGAAGAGTAATAACGGATGCCGCAGGCGGTATTCGGCGTCGAAGTAGAAGTCACGAATCTCTTTTGATATCGGTTGCTGCGTCTTCCGGCCGTAGTGGGCATCGCCGAGATCATCGATCCGTTCGACGCGGATGTCATGAGACATGCTCCCGCGCGGGTCATTGGGGAGCCACCACCCATACGCCGTGAAAATCAGGTGGTGCGCGATCAGCATGGTGACATCCCAGGATGAATGTTCCCAGAAGTCTACCAATTCCGCTTCGCGGTTTCGCGCCTCGCGCAGGGAGTTTCTCAGTGTCATCGAAGACACTGGGAACCATTCCGCACGAGGCGCGAAACCGCGAAGCGG
>JBGSUN010000234.1:0-8566 GCA_041753475.1 Planctomycetaceae bacterium
GTGTGCCGATGCGTGTGTCGCCGGAGTTGTTCGTGATTCTCATCGACTGCCGCGACTGGTGGAGACGCACCGACGGGATGTTCGATGTCACCGTGGGATTGGGCGCGAAGCCCGGCATTTTCCTCAATGCCGGGCTTCTGCCTTTAACTGGCATCCCACCGACATCACCTCATGCAGAAGCCCGGCGTCCAAAGCAGACGCCGGGCTTCGAGCGCTGGCATGCGATTCATTTGGATGCGGCTGAGCACACAATTAAGCGTTGCTTCGAGGGGATCACGTTCGACTTCGGCGGTTACGGCAAGGGTTACGGGATCGATCGCGCGTTGGCCATCACCCAACAGCACGGCATCACCGCGGCATGTCTGCATGCAGGGACGAGTTCCGTTGTCGCCAGTAGTCCGCCACCCGATGCCGCCGGTTGGCCGATTGCGATTCGACATCCGGATGAGGAATCACGCACCGTCGCCGAGTGGTGTCTTCATCACGCGGGGATGTCGACCTCGGCGGTGCCGTCATCGCCACAGCAGCGGGACACTGTTGATCCCGCGCAGAATGCCGCGTTAAGCCACCCCGCCAGTTGCACCGTTCTCGCCGCAAACGCAACGATCGCGGAAGCGTGGTCCACGGCGTTGCTCGTTCGTGGTGATTCGACGAGGAGAGAAGGTGGCGTTTGCCGTGTACTCTGGCAGCGTTACGCCGATGGTCGATGGATGAACTCATCCAACCCGTAACACCGTAATGGAGTCAACGTTCAGTACGCCGCTATGCTTGGGCATTGCAAACATCGAACCCTACTTCGGCTGTCGAAATTCCTGAACTTCGCCGCCGGGGGCGCTGACGAACAAGAATTCACCGAGCCATCCAAACTGCCAGGCTTCGTAGGGTTGAGAGGGCACAACTTCGATTGCCGCCCCTGTCGCCAGCTTCATCTGTAATCGTCCCATTCGCTCTATGGTGACCGATTCGACATCCGCATTAAACAGATCCAAGACTGGCGGAATGCTTAACATCTCACCGGGATGAACCGTAGTTCTTCGATTTCTCTCGATAATCTCGAACGGTTGCTCGATCGTCAGTGAGCCCGATGCGCTCAATTCAGCGACGATCAGCGTCACCCGAAAGTCGATTTTGATTTGCGTGATCTGAGCATCATCAAACGTCATTCGCCAGCCGTCGTTTGATTCATCAACCTTCATGGCTTGACCGGCAAAAGAATTCGCCCTTGCTCGCGCTACGGGCTGGTAAAGCATCGATGATCACGCGGCGCGGGTGAAGGCGGTTTTGCTTTCGATGATCGAACCGGCGTCGAAGCGTTTGCCGAAGTAGTATTGCTGGGCGAGTTCGTCGGAGAGGACGGTTTCTGCGTCGCCGCTGCAGAGGATTTTGCCCGCGAAGACGATGTAGCTGCGGTCGGTGATCGTCAGCGTTTCGCGCTCGCGGTGATCGGTCAGCAGGATCGAAATCCCCTGATTACGCAGTTCAAAGATGATGTCCTGAATGCTGTGAATCGTGACAGGGTCAATGCCGGTGAACGGTTCATCGAGCAGGATCAGCTTTGGCTTCGTGGCGAGACATCGGGCGATTTCCAGCCGACGGCGTTCCCCCCCGGAGAGCGTGGACGCCACCTGCCGGCGTTTGTCGGTCAGCCCGAATTGGCCGAGCAGGTCGTTCACGCGGGCCATACGGTCGCGGTAACTCAGCGGCATGAATTCGAGGACGGCGATGAGATTCTGCTCGACCGACAGTTTGACGAAGATGCTTTCGTCCTGCGGGAGGTAGCCCATCCCCTGTTGCGCCCGGCGGTAGAGCGGCCAGCGGGAGACGTCGACGCCGTTGAACATCACTTTGCCCGCGGTGGGGGCGACGAGACCGCACGTCATGCGGAAGCTGGTGGTTTTGCCCGCGCCGTTGGGACCGAGCAGGCCGACGATCTCGCCGGTGTCGACGTGAAAGCTGACACCATCAACGGCCTTCTTCGCCCGCCGCGGATATTGCTTCACCAGACCAAGACATTCGAGCAGCGGCATGAGCAGTCCTCCCTGACTGAGCACCGAGATTTTCGATGAGTCGGAATTCTATCTATCATCGCAGCTCGGTCCTACAGAAGATTCGACATCATGGCTGATTTCGGGGTGCCACTGGCGGCTTGCCCGCCAGTGAGGACGGCAACCGACATCAACACGCACTGGCGGACGAGCCGCCCGTGGCACCCCCGTCCGCCAACTTGACATCGCAATTTCATCACAGCCGTAATCACCAGCCGTGAAACGGTTTGTGAAACGGGTTGCCAGGTGGGTTTCGAGAATTTGTGTTGATCCGGGTAGACATTCTCATGAATGTTGTTACACTTCCGCCAACTCGATCCCGTGTGCGACTTGCTCAGCCATTGGATTTGTGCCAGGTCCAATGGCTTTTTGCGGACGCGTTGTTGCGTCCCTCTCATTCGGTCCTGGGTTTTGACCCTAGGAATTCGCTTTCGCCCCCGGCTGGCGCTGCAAGTTCGTCCAGACCATTGGTCCTGGACGGGTGCCCCGCGGAATCGAACGTGACTAGTCGAGAATCTGCATGTCGTTTGCTGAATTAGGGCTCGCTGAGTCCCTCGTCCGCGCTGTGACCGCCGAAGGTTACACCACCCCCACCCCCATCCAGGCCCAGTCGATTCCCGCCGCCATCGAAGGCCGCGACCTCCTCGGTTGTGCCCAAACGGGAACCGGAAAGACCGCTGCGTTCGCGCTGCCGGTGCTCCATCGCCTGTCGGCCCAACCGATTCCGCAAGGTCGCAAGCGGCCAATCCGCGCATTGGTGCTGTCCCCGACGCGGGAACTCGCCGTGCAGATCGCCGATAGCTTCCACGCTTACGGCCATCAAACCGGACTGCGGTACTCCGTCGTCGTCGGCGGCGTCAGCCAACGTCCACAAACGCAGGCTCTGCAACGGGGTGTCGACATCCTCGTCGCCACGCCGGGCCGCTTGTGCGATCTGATGGATCAAGGCTGGATCGATCTCACGCAAGTGGAAATCTTCGTCCTCGACGAAGCCGACCGCATGCTCGATATGGGTTTCCTGCCCGATTTGAAGCGGATTTCCAGCAAGCTGCCTGAGAACAAGCAGACGCTGTTCTTCTCCGCCACGATGCCCGGCCCCATCGCCGCGCTCGCCGACCAGATTCTGCGCGATCCGGTGCGAATTCAACTCGCCCCGGTGAAAGCCACGACGGAACTCATCGAACAGGCCGTCTGCTTCTGTGACCGTAGCCAGAAGACGACCCTGCTCGCCGCGATCCTGACCTCGCAACCGATCAAGAGCGTGATCGTCTTCACCAAGACGAAGCACGGGGCCGACCGCGTGGTCCGGCAACTCGATGAATACGGGATCTACGCCGAAGCGATCCACGGCAACAAGAGCCAGGGAGCCCGGCAACGGACGCTCGCTGGTTTCAAGTCGGGCCGGACACCAGTGCTGGTGGCGACCGACCTCGCCGCCCGCGGGATCGATGTCGACAGCGTGTCGCACGTCATCAACTACGATCTGCCGATCGAATCGGAAACCTACGTCCATCGCATCGGCCGTACTGGTCGCGCCGGGGCGACGGGCATTGCCCTGTCGTTCTGCGATGAAACCGAACGCGGTTTGCTGCGAGGGATTGAACGGTTACTGCGGAAGCCGCTGCCGGTCGACCGCGTGATGACGTCGCTGGAAAAGCCGGTCCGGATTCGTCGGGCTGAACCGCTGCCGGTCGAACCGCAACGGGAAGAGTACAACCGTCGCCCGCCGCGTCCGCCTCAAGGGGTGAATTCGCAGCAGGGGACCGACCGTCGCCGTCCGCCCGCACCGCGCGGTGAAGCCGGTGGCCATGGTGGTAGTGGTCCAACCCGCCGTCCGCGTCGCCGTCCCGCCGGGGCGATGTAATCGCAGACGCGATGAATCATTGAACTTCGCACCCCGTGCATCCCTGTGATGCGCGGGGTGTTTTCGTTTTGTGGGATTGTTGCCCAAGGGTGTGGAGGTGGGGATGGTTCATCGCTGGGACTTCGCAGGATGTTCCGCAAAGCGCGAGGCACGACTGGAACCTCTTTGCTCGTCAATGATTGTTGTCACAAGCGGTTTGTCGGAGGAGTGAAAAATTCCGAAAAATCGGAAAATCTGATACGACACGATTGCGTCCTCCCAAAACGACCGGTAGGGTATGCATCCGTTGTGGGTTTCACGCCCAAACGATCTTTGAAAATCAATTGACTGTGGGGTTCACGCCCAATACGCTCATGTCTGGTTTCGCGGCGGAAAAGGATTTCGCCCAGATACTTTCGGAAAGCGGATTGTGGCGGTCACCGACTTCCTCTTTGGCGAAGAATGGCGAACGCTCGATGAGCGCTTCCGACTCTCTCTTCCGCCGGAGATGGCCAAGGCGGTGACCGATGAGGCCGGCTCAACCATCGTGGCCAAGGAACGCTACGGTTGTTTGAGCCTGTGGCGAGCGGCCGATTGGCAACAACGGATTGACGCGGGGACCGCGCTGATCCGCCAAAAGATCCAAGCCGGGCGGATGGAACAACGGTGGGACGAAGTGCAACGGCTCGGCCGACTGCTCTCGACCCGCTTCCAAACGGTACAGCTCGCGAACCGGGCAAGGTTGCTGATTCCGGAAGGCTTCCGTGATTTCTTGGATGTGCCGGTCAATCAGGAAGTCGTGGTCGTGGGCGCGGTGATCTGTGTCGAGATCTGGAATCCGAAAGCTTGGCAGGAAACGTTACGCCAGGACATGCCAGAGTTCGGGCCGCTGTTTAAAGAGTTGAGCAGTTGATTGGTAGGGTGGGCTGTGCCCACCATCGGTGTCGGAACGCGATATGAAAGTTGGTGGGCACAGCCCACCCTACAAAAATGGAGACACCAGGGACGGACGAAGCGGCGTCATTGACGACCGCGGGCGCTCAGGGATGAGCAATTTTCCGCAGCGTGTCTCTGTCTCAATTGTTCTGACTGGCCTTCGTGTGAACCCCCACTCGTGAATCGCGTGTGTGGCGGCGTTCCTCACCCCGGAACACCGCCGCGCCGACTCGCGGGAGAGAAGTTCAGACTCACTCAGTGTTCCTTTCGATTTCCCACGCTTTGCATACGAACAGGAACGGTCTGATGGCAGGGACGCCACTTCTCTCCCGTCAGTCGGCGTACCGTCCAAGGATGGCAACGAAAGCCCGGCGTCTGCCCGCGACGCCGGGCTTTTGCATTTTCTGATGTAAGCGCTGCCAACCCTGCAGCGACTGCCCTTTCCTCAACCGGCGGACTTTCTTACATTTCGCGATCCCTTCGCTCCGGGTTGGCCATCGAGTCAACACTCGGGGAAATCGGTCCGTTGGTGAGACTGCCGTCATGAAAATTCGCAGCCGGTTCCTCGTCACGACGCTGGTGTGGGGCATCGTCATGTTGACGCGGGCCATCATGCTCACGTGCCGCAAGGTGTATGTGGTTCCCAGCGATAAACTCCGTCTGGATTACACCGTCGCGGTGGATGATTCGCTCCGTTTCGTGGGCGTGATGTGGCACGACCAGATGCTCATCCCCACATTTGCGAGCCACCGCCCGAATCGACAGCGCACAAGCTGCCTCATCAGTCAGCATCACGACGGTGGATTCCTGGCGGAAGCCATGCGCATCATGGAACTGACACCCGTTCGCGGGTCCTCCAGTCGCGGCGGTGCCCAGGCCATCAAGCAGTTGATGGAAGATGTCGAAGGACAGCACATCGTCATCACCCCCGATGGCCCGCGCGGTCCGCGGCATGTCTTCAAACCGGGTGCTGTCTACGTCGCCTCACAAACCGGTCGGCCCATCACCGCGTGTGCTTACAGTTGCCGGAGCGAGTGGCGGATCAAAGGCAAGTGGACCGACCAACTTATCCCGAAGCCGTTCACGACGATTTATCTCGTCCATAGCGATTTCCTGGTAATCCCGCCGAACATCACTCGTGACCAGCTCGATTTCTACGCCGAGCGCGTGCAGCAGATGCTCGACGAAGTGAACAGGGAAGCCGAGCGGTTAGCCGGGCGAACATACACGCCGCCGCAGCGGGAACAGTCTCTCCGCGCTGCTGCATAGCCGAAGCGGAAGCGGCGATTGTCGCCGATCTGACACGCTGGCATTGACAGCGTCGCCGATGTGATTGTAATTCCGATCGGATTCCGGTTTGTAAAAATCGGAAGTTCGTCTTGACACGAGCTTCCTCCGAAATCGCGACTTCACCGCCACTGCGCAGTAACTCGTTTTGTCGCTGTGGCTTCTGAGAAATGCATCCTGGCGTGCCAACATTCTGAAAACCGTTGGCACGCGGGATGCAATACAGAAAGTCGCGGTCAGAACGATCTCGCCGGTGGCCACCAAAGGGGTGTGATTCGCCGGTCTTGCGAGGCGATCCGACCCGCTCATGGAAGAACATCATGCTGGTCCTCACACGCAAAAAGACCGAAACGATCGAGATTGGCAACGACATTGTCATCACTGTGATTCAGACCGGCAAAGGGACTGTCCGCCTGGGAATTGAAGCCCCGGCCTGTGTTCGCGTGTTGCGGGGCGAACTCGCACCCCATCTGACCGCCGCCGAGCTGACCGGCACGGCACCTCTCGATGACAACGAAGAAGCGGCCATGGACCGGTTTCTCGCGGAACTCAACGACTTACTGGGAAGTGGTTCCAGCGACGAGCATTCCGTCCGTATCCCGCTGGTCGCGGAAGCGGCGCTGTAGTGAGCGTCCGGTCTCTGAGATCGTCGTCACGCATCCGATCCTCGCTTTGCAGTTTCGCGCCGCGTGATGATCGCTTCCCGGTGTAATCGAGAATACCTAGAAACGATCCGCGCGGGGCGCGAAACCGCAAAGCGGACAATAACGCCGGTGGGACAGGTTGGTGCTAATCCGCGGGGAGAATGTGGCCCATCTTGTCACGTTTGGTCGCGAGGTAATGTTCCCGCTGTTTTTCCGGCGGGGCGATGATCGGGACCTGCTCGACGAGTTTCAGATCGAACCCCGGAAACGCGTTGATCTTCCGCGGGTTGTTGGTCAGCAACCGCACCGCGGACAGGCCGAGGTCTTTCAGGATCTGCAGGCCGATGCCGTAGTCGCGCGAATCGGCCTTGTAACCGAGTTTGTGGTTCGCCTCGACGGTATCCAGACCCTGATCCTGAAGTTGATACGCTTTCAGTTTGGCGACGAGTCCAATTCCACGGCCTTCCTGCGGAAGATAAATCACCGCGCCGACCCCTTCCTTGGCGATCATCTCCATCGCGAGATGCAGTTGGTCGCCGCAGTCGCAACGCAAGGAGTCAAGCACGTCGCCGGTGAAACACGAAGAGTGGACCCGGACCAGCGGCGCGGGAACCGATTTCAAATCACCCCACACAATCGCCAGCGGCTGCTGGTCTTCGTACTGCACATCGTAGGCAATGACGCGGAAGTCCCCGTAGTTCCGCGTCTGAAACGGCACCTCGGCTTCCCGCTTTACGAGTTGTTCGCGCATGCGGCGGTAACGAATCAGTTGCTCGATTGAAATGATCGGCATCTGATTTTTTCGGCCCAGTGCGACGAGTTCATCGAAGTGGGCCATGCCGCGGCCGGTTTCGCTGAGAATCTCAATCAGCACGCCAACGGGTTGTTTCCCCGCGAGACGCAGCAGGTCGATCGTGGTTTCGGTGTGACCGGCACGGCGCAAGACGCCGCCGTCTTTGGCCAGCAACGGGGAGATGTGACCGGGACGCACAAAGTCACGGGCCGTGGACGTCGGGTTGCCCAAGGCGGTAATGGTCAGGGCGCGCGCTTCGGAACTCACGCCGCTGCCACTGTCACGGTGATCGATCGGTGTGAGGAACGCCGTGCGGTTCGGGGCCGTGTTCCGTTCCGCATCGACGATCGGGGATAACCCCAGCCGTTCGGCGGCTTCGTGCAACAGTGGGACACACAACACCCCCGCACCGTGGCGCAGCATGAAGTGCACCATCTCCGGCGTGATGTCTTCCGCCGCACAGATGAAGTCCCCTTCATTCTCCCGTTCTTCCGCATCGACGACAATGATCATCTTGCCATCCCGCAGTGCGGCTACGGCGTCATCGATACTGCTGAATTCCGGGGGCGTCAGGTGCGGCATAACCAATCTTCATCAGAACAAACGGCCGGTCTTGGCAGCCCGTGGAAGTTTGGGATTTGTGTGCCACGGCCGTGTCGGCTGTGCAATTTTGCAGAGCGTTTTGCCACTTCGTACGGCCGACACGGCCGTGGCACACAATCAATCCACGGACTGTTAGCCTCTATTGTAGCGCCGCTTGCATCGCCGAGGGAAATCACAGGCGGAAAACGCGATCCACCAATTTCTCGAGTTCACAGCGATGCAGAGCGGAAAATGCGGAGGGAACCACGGAATACACGGAGGACACGGAAGGGGGAGGGCAGGGAGGAATCCATCGAAAAAGTCGGACCGGTTTCTCGCACAGGGATTCCCGGCGCTCCTGCAATCCCTGTGCTCCGTGGCGCTTGGTCTCTCTTGCTTCGTCACGGCTTGATTGTCGTGGGGCACTGGCGCTGCC
>JBGSUN010000235.1:0-26094 GCA_041753475.1 Planctomycetaceae bacterium
GGCCGATGACCCGGCCGCCTTTCACGCCGCCGCCGGCGAAATAGCTCGTCCACACCTGCGGCCAATGGTCACGACCGCCCGCCGGGTTGACGCGCGGCGTGCGGCCGAATTCCTGCATGTTGCAGACGAGCGTGTTGTCCAACATCCCCCGCTGTACGAGGTCTTCGATCAATGCACTGTATGCCTGGTCGTACATCGGGGCGACGATGTTCTTCATCCCTTCAATCGAGGTGAAAGGCAACGTGCCGTGGATGTCCCACGTCACTTCGTTGAAAACCGTCAGGAATGTGTTGATCGTGACGAACCGCACTCCGGCTTCCACCAACCGCCGGGCGAGCAGGCAGCATTGACCGAACCGCGTCATGCCGTAGCGTTCGCGGACCGACTGCGGTTCCTGCGTGAGATCGAACGCGGCCCGCGCTTGCGTGCTGGTCATCATGCGGAACGCCGCCTGGAAATTGCTGTCGACCAGTGCAGCGTTCTCGCTCTTCTCAAAGGCATCGATCGTCGAATCAACCACATCGCGCAGTTTGCGACGCCGTTCGATCCGCACATCCCCAATCTGCTTCGGCGGCAGCAAGTCCGGCACCTGGAAATCGGGCTTCGATGGATCGGCATTCAACACGAACGGATCGTGTCCCTTCCCGAGGAACCCGCCCGCCTGACCGTTCGGCAACCCGCCCCCGCCGGAACCCATCAGTTCGGGCAGCACCACAAACGGTGGCAGATCGGTGCGGCGACCCATCAGGTACGACGCCACACTCCCGGCATGCGGCGTGTTGACACCACCCGTGAAGAACCGGCCGGTCTGCATCATCTGCCAGCCGACATCGTGCACCGCCGGGTTGCTGTGATTGCAACTGCGGATCAGCGAGAACTTGTCCGCCACCGCCGCATGCTTCGGGAGAATCTCGCTCAACTCAATCTCAGGCGACGCCGTTTTGATCGCCTGAAACGGCCCGCGGATTTCGGACGGCGCTTCGGGTTTTGGATCGAATGTATCGAGCTGGCTCGGTGCCCCGAGGTTGAAGATCATGATCACGCTGCGGTCATCGCGGCCCGGCTTCCCGCCGGTGGCCGCCGCGCGGGCTTCCATCGCCGCGAGATCGGCCAGCGTCAGGCCGATTGCCCCCAGCGAACCGACCTGCAGAAAATCGCGGCGGGTCATCCCATCGCAGGTGTGAGCCGTCCCGGAACCGGTGAGTTGCAACATCGGCGAAGCTCCTCGAACTCGTTCATCAAACTTGGTCGATCAGATTCTGTCGGCGCTCGCTTTTGGGAGGGCGAGGCTCCCGCCGAGCCGCGAGCGCTTCAACACGCTGGGACAATTCGCGGCTCAGCGGGAGCTTCGCCCTCCCGGTTTCGCGGACTTTCACCGCGCAGCGTCCTTCATTGTATACCGACCGGAACCCGCTGTCGTCTTGTAACCGCTCCGCAAGTTTTGGTATTTTTTGCGCATGAGACCCACCGATCCCCGCGCCGCCCAGTCGGAATTCTTTCAGCGACTGGAGAATCCGGCCCATCTGTTGCGACTGCTCGACTTTCTTCCCGAAGTCTATTTCTTCGCGAAGGACGCCGCCGGGCGGTTCATGCTGATGAATGCCGCCAACCTACGACTGCACGGTTGCCAGCACGTCGAGCAGATCGTCGGCCTCACCGACTTCGATTTTCACCCCCGCCACCTCACCGAGCAATACGTCCGCGAAGACCGCCGGGTGATGGAAGCGGGGGAAGCGCTGCCGAATCAAATCTGGCTGGTGGGTGACGCGGCGGGTCAACTACGGTGGTTCATCTCGACTAAGACGCCGCTGTTCGGCGACGGCGGCAAAGTCATCGGCGTCGCCGGCGTGATGCGCGACTTCGAGCAGACCGAGACGCTGCTGAAGCCGTATCAGGAAATGGAACGCGTCCTGTCGTATGTTGTCGAGCACTACGCCGAGCGGCTCCGCATCGAAGACCTCGCGCGGCTCGTGCATCTGTCGGTGAGCCAGTTCGACCGCAAGTTCAAAAACCTGTTCCAGATGACGCCGCAACAATACGTCCTCCGCGTCCGCATCAACGCCGCCAGCCAGGCCCTGCTCCACAGCGACCGCACCATCGCATCGATCTCCGAAGAGACCGGCTTCTACGATCAAAGCAGCTTCACGAAACAGTTCTCACGACACACGGGACTGACGCCACGGGCGTACCGCCGCCAGTACGCGGTGGATCAGTTGCGGAAGGGAACGTCAGCGCAGCGAGTCGAACCGTAGCCATACGGCTCCTGTCCATCGGCGATTCATCACCCCCCCTGGCGAGAGATCGGCGGCGGACGAAACCGCGAAATCTTTGTCACTTTCTGATGGAACCCGCCATCCAACAGGGCGTTCCCGCGATGTTGCTGGGGAATGCCTCGGTGGGCGTTCCCGCAGCCGTCGTCTTATGAAAGGTGATTCTCATGAACCGTACGACTCAACTGCTGACTGGAATGACCGTGGGCCTGGGACTCTCTGTCGCCGTGATGGGCTGCGGCAGTGCTCCAGCCGCCCCCAAGATGGAGTCGAAAATGGATACCAAAATGGAAGGAAAAATGGAGGACGGCATGAGTGACAAAATGATGGACGACAAGATGGAACCGAAAATGGGAGACAAAATGGAATCCAAGATGGATTACAAAATGGAATCGAAGATGGACGAGAAGAAGTAAACGACCGGATCGGCACGAGGCACCGCCATGTCACTTCGCTTGCAAGCCAAACATCCCCGGCTGGTCCGCTGGTCGCACTGGATCAACGCACCGCTTCTTTTCATCCTGATCTGGAGCGGGTTGATGATTCTGTGGGCCGACGACGGGTACGAACTCCGCTGGGGGAACCTGCTGCTCATCCGTTTTTTCCCGGATTGGTTCTACCGAACTCTCGGCCTGGAGCACCGGCTGGCGGTCGGGATGGCATGGCACTTCTTCTTCATGTGGCTGTTCGTGGTCAACGGGATTCTCTATTTGACCTACACGTTCCTGTCCGGCGAATGGCGCGACTTGCTGCCCAACAGCAAGACGCCGCGACAGGCGTGGCAGGTGGTCTTGCACGATCTCAAGTTGCGGAAGGCGGCGCCGGAACAGGATGGCAAATTCAATGGAGCCCAGCGTTTCGCCTACACCGGCGTGCTGGTAATGGCGATCGGTTCAGTCGTCACCGGACTGGCCATCTGGAAGCCGACACAACTGGCCTGGTTGACGTCGCTCCTGGGTGGATACCGTGCCGCACGGGCCGAGCATTTCGCGCTCATGCTCGGATATGTCGTGTTTTTTGTCGTGCATCTCACCCAGGTCATTCGTGCCGGTTGGAATAACTTCCGGGCCATGGTGACGGGGTATGAACTCGTTCCCGTTCAAGAGTCGCAACCATGACGGATACACCTGCAATCGTTCCGCCGGAATCGACCAGCGCGGGTCCCTCAGACGTCGACCGCATGCGGAGCATGACCCGGCGTTCATTCGCTACCGGTGGCATCGCTGCTCTCGCCGGAGTCGGCGGTTGGACATGGCTGCAAACGCGGCCGTTCGCAGACGGGATTCCCTCGCCTTTTCGACAAATGCATCGTTTCAACGAACAAATCGGCCGAGCCTTGTTTTCGACAAGCCATCTCGCTCCGGAGTTTCCGCGCAGCCGCGCCGGCAATCCGCGCGTGAACGGCCGCATCGGCTGGCAGAAGGATTTTCCAGACGCCGAGGGGTGGCGGTTGAGTGTGGAAATTCCCGGTGCCCCGGCCCGGCGCTTCGCCCTGTCGGAAATGACTCGATTGCCGCGAACGGAACTGGTGGCCGAGTTCAAATGCGTCGAAGGGTGGAGCCAGGTCGTGCAATGGAGCGGCTGGAGGTTCAGCGACTTTCTCACCGGCTTCGGACTGCTTCCTCCCGCGAGCGCTCCGTTCGCACTCCTCGCCACGCCCGGAGCCGGTTACACCGCCGCGCTCGATTTGCCGAGTCTGCTCCATCCACAGACTCTGCTGTGCGACACGATGAATGGCGAACCGCTCACGCCCAGTCATGGGGCGCCTCTCCGGTTGGTGCTTCCGGTGAAGTACGGCATCAAGAACATCAAATGGCTGTCGTCGATCCGCTTTGAATCGGCCCGCACCACCGACTACTGGACGTCGCGCGGTTACGACTGGTACGCCGGACTCTGATTCCTTGCAACAATCAGCCCGGCTGAAAGTGACCTTCGAGCAGGGCCCGCAAGGCCTGACGTGCCCGATGTAGCCGGGTCTTCACGACCTCCTCGCTCACCTCCAGCATTTGGGCGGTCTCGGCAGTGGAGAGATTCTCCAGATCGCGCAGGACCAGCACGGTGCGGAACGATTCCGGAAGGCGATCGATGTTGGACCGTACGAGCATGCGCGTCTCTGTCAGCGATGCCGCTTGTTCCGCCGTGGCACTCCAGTCCACGAAGACCTCGACCGCGTGGCCATCGGCGCGAAAATGGGGCAGCAGGTCTTCGATGGAAGTCTCGGGGCGTCGTTGCCGACTGCGGAGCTTCATCAGCGCGGAGTTCACCACAATCCGGTGGAGCCAAGTCGACAGCATCGACTGCCCCTGGAATTGCGGTAGCGCCTTGAACGCGGAGAGAAAGGCGTCCTGCACCACGTCCTGGGCATCGGTCTCATTCCGCATGAGCCGCAGCGCCACCGACATCATCCTTCCGCCGAAGGTTCGGACCAATGTTTCAAAGGCCGCAGGAGCGCCCTCGCGCAACTTCGCCAGGAGAGCGGTTTCGTCGCCGAGGGGCGGGCTAACCGATGGAACGAGGGACATCAACGCCTCGGAAGAAATCAGCCGGAAAGTCTCGCGTCCACAACGTCGTCAAGATCGTCGCACCAACCGCCCGGAGACTCAAGCCAGAGCGATCCGTTCCAGACATTCGGTAGTCGTCAGGAACTCGAAACGCCCTCCGTCGACGCCCGCGGCGGTTCCGTTCGCGCGGCGAGAATCCGGCGAATCATCTCTTCCGACAACGGGGCACCCGGCTCGATTCCCGATTCCTCCGCCAGCGAGTGCACCAACTCCGTGGATGTGCGATAGGTCTTGCGATACTCGCGGCAGTTCTGGCAAAGATACAAATGGAGCCGCAACGCTAAACTCTTGCCTCTCGGCAGGGAGCGATCGAAATCGTCCCCCAACAGGTCGAGCGCCTCGCGACACGTTATCAGGAGTTTGAACGCTGCCATCACCCCACCCGTCGTACTCACCGACTCACTCACCATCTCCCCTCGGCTCGGATGCCGGAACTTCATCAAAGTGACAAATCACGGCCACGTCCGCAATCCCTGCCAGCGAAACTCGCTCACCCCGGGAGCCACTGTCGCCAGAGATCTTGCGAAGCATCTCCTTCGCGGGTGGCCCACACGTACAGCAGCGATGGCGTTGATTCCGTCCCAGACCGGAGCGCAAGCGACGGGAGTCAAGAAATCGAATCTCCAAAGCAACGTGGGAAATACAGAGTTTGAATGCACTTCCCCACTCATCGCTTTAGGCGTTTGAATCTGGGCACTTCCCTCCAATGACGACCGTCGCTCGCGCTCCGGTCTGAGACGAGCCTGATGTAGTCATCGCGCGGCCGGGTGGCTGGCGTCGGAGTCCTCGACGACCCAGTTCCTCGGCAACAATCGTTGAGTTCAGCGAACGTCTCGAAACAACCTCCGGGGCGGCGAAGACTTCGCCCCAGCCACCCGCCAAGTTCAAAATGAAAGTGCCACTGCTTGGTACTCGAAGCAGTGTCTTTGGGCGCTTCCCGAAACGTCCGAAAGCACTGCTTCGAGTACGAAGCAGTGGCACATCCACGGTCGCTAAACTGATTCAAGCAGGGCCACCCCGCCACAGACACGGTTGCCAAACAGATCTAAGCAGGGCCACCCCGCCTGTGGTATTCCGATGACATGGAAGAGCCCCATACGCTGGGTGCCACTGGCGTTCTGGGTGTCAGTCATCGACGAGTTCACCATCTGCCATCTTCTGCACTTTATCCCAATCGACAGCCTTCTTGGTAAATGGCCATTGGCGATTGACCGTGCGCACCCAGCCGAAATCGCGAAGCACGCTGCCCGCAAAAATGCCGATGCCTGCCACGCACAAGAGCCTCGCGGCAGGGTTAACTGACAGAACGGTCAAGATGCCCGCGAACGTTACAAGAATTGCATATCGCCCTATGCTTCTGCGCAGGAATGCGGCTAAAGGGTAGCCGTCGGCATCGCGCGCAGCCAACATGTGTAGTGCAAGTTTTTTGTCTGAGAAATCAGCCATCGCGCCACCCCAGTGAATAAGTTCACCTTGATGTTACGATCAAGGTAATGCCTTGCACAGACCATCACACCCAACCTGGTATCACTGGCGGCGGCTTTGAGCCACCAGTGTCTTGATTGTGAATCGATAGTTCGGTCAACGGGCTGGAAGAGCGCTGGCAAACGAAGACGTTGGCCAATGGTACACGCTCGGGGTGGCATTGTTTTCCTAACACGTCGGAAAAGCGTGAATGTGCCACTGCTTCGCGGACGAAGCAGTGGCAAACCACATCAGTCTGCTGTGAGAACCACATCCGTCGCTTGCGCTCCGGGCTGGGAGGGGGCTTGATCACGGGCGCGCGAAAAAAGCCGGGGATCGGGCAGAGCGATCTCCGGCGTGAGTGGGTCGCGGACGGACGGCGGTCAGGCTTGCGGAATCGGTTCGATGGATTCCGCGCCGTCGCCGACGCGTTCGGTGTGGGTGAGCTCGTCGCGGACAATGTTCATGTCCCGCGGGGCGTCGATCCCCAGTCGAACGGTATTCGGTCCAATCCGCACAATGGTGATCGTGACATTGTCGCCGATCAGAATCTTCTCACCCGGCTTCCGTGACAAAACGAGCATGTTCCCAACCCTTGTAAGACGTGCCTGATGCTTCCCTGTGGCAACTCGACGTGAGGGGCAGCCAATGCCGTTGAGCCGCCCTTCCCGCCGCACGTTCTCGTTGATCCTCCGGTGGCCCCACCGCAGAACGATGCCCGCTTCACACGTTTTCCGCAGCGTCCCGCGGAATCAGGGTGAAAGATGTCATCAAACCGAGAACGGCGTCAAAAAGATAACATCCGTCATGTTGGAAAATCCATAGCGCCGTGTGAAAACTCGTGCTATCCGAGAAGATTGTCACTCGCAGCCAACACGACCCGACCGCAACAGGGCAAACCACCGGCGATATATTCGTAAGAAATTGCCTCAAAACAGCTTACGAAGACCGATTTGTCCGAAATCACGATCCGCACGCGAACTGAATGCCTATTTATTAAGCAAAGATGCTCAAATTTCGGGATTCCGATTTGTGCTCAAAGACTAGGCAGGTCCATCAATTCGCGGGAGTTTGCTCGATGTGCTGACGGCCATGCATGGTGCAATCTCTCCGCCTCGGTTGCATTTCCGTCGATTCCGCACGATTCTGACGACCTGCCAGGATTCTTGAGGCGGGTGACACCACAAGGGACGTGAAAATGATCCGGATCGGTATCGTCGGCATCGGCTTCATGGGATGGACCCATTTCGCGGCCAGCGCCAAAATCAACGAAGCAGGGAAACCGACCGGCTCCAAACTGAAGGGAGCCGCCGTCACGGCGATCTGCGCCCGCAGCCCGGAGAAGCTGTCGGGAGACTGGACGTCCATTCAGGGAAACTTCGGGCCGCCGGGACCGAAACTGGATCTGACGAAAATCAGTGCCTATGACAACGTGAAGGACATGCTCGCTGATCCGGATATCGACCTGATTGATATCTGTCTGCCGAACGATCAGCACGAGGCGGTGGCCATTGCCGCGTTGCAGGCCGGGAAGCATGTGCTGGTCGAAAAGCCGATCGCGGTGGATCCGAAAGCGGCGGATCGGATGCTCGCCGCGGCTCAAAAATCGGGCAAACTGCTGATGGTGGCCCAGGTGCTGCCGTTCTTCCCGGAGTTCCAGTTCGCCGCCGAATGCGTGGCCAACGGGAAGTACGGCAAGCTGCTGGCGGCGCACTTCCGCCGGGTGATCAGTCCGCCGAAGTGGTCCGCGGAGATGTCCGACTTCCGCAAGCTCGGCGGATGGGGGATTGATCTCCACATTCACGACAACCATTTCATCCGGCTGACGTGCGGGCTGCCGACGCAGGTTTTCTCTCGTGGACTGTTGCAAGACGGATTCGTGAACCATGTCCACACGCAATATGTCTTTGATGATGCGGGGCCGTCGGTCTCGGCGGTGAGTGGCGGGATTGCGGCGTCCGGGCTGGACTTCGCCCACGGTTACGAACTGTTCTTCGAGAAGGCAACGGTGATGTTCTCCGCGGGGACGATTGGCGGGGCGTGGTGCGTCGATCGACCGTTGTCGGTGATTGCAGGCGGGAAGGTGACATCGCCCAAGTTGAAAGGCGGCGGCGAGTGGTGCTCGGCCTTCACGACGGAGATTCAAACCGCCGTGGATTCCGTCAAAACCGGCGTGGCAGCTCCGTTGCTGTCGGGTGAACTGGCCCGTGATGCTTTGAAGATGTGTCATGCCGAAGCGAAGAGCATTGCGTCGGGCAAAGCGGTCAAGGTTTGATCGAAACTCGTTCCCATGCTCCGCGTGGGAACGCACGGCCGCGACGCTCTGCGTCGCATTCTTGAATGAGCGAAGACGACGCAGAGCGTCGAAGAAAGACGTTCCCACGCGGAGCATGGGAACGAGTAACGGTTTGAAAAGCGGGGAGGATTGGCAATTAGAAATTAGGAAATGAAAATTGCGAATTTGCGGAGGTGACATCCGCGCTCGATGAAAACCCTCTTTCGATTTGCCCTTTTCAATTTCTAATTTCTAATTGCCAATCGCCTTTCTTCTCAATCTGCACATGACGAAAACAACCCAGGGATGGCGATCCCTGGGCTTCCTGAAGTAATCCATGTTAAACAATCTGCCGGTCAACACGGTGCATCACAAGGGTCTCACGATCGAGGGGTACTCGCGCGCGGCGGTGCAGAGTTACTGGCGAATTCCAGAACTGAAACTCGGCTTCGATCTCGGCGGCAGCCCGTGGGAATTCATGGGAACGCCGACGATTTTCATCACGCATGCCCACCTCGATCACATGGCGGCACTGCCGGTGTTTGTGGCCCGCCGCCGCATGATGAAAATGGAACCGCCGACGATTTACGTCCCGGCGGAAACCGTCGAGTGGGTCGACAAGCTGCTCAAAGTCTGGCAACGGCTGGATCGTGGGCGAATGGTGTGTAACCTCATCGGCGTCGAACCGGGGCAGGAAATTGAACTGTCGCGCGAGCATGTGGTCGCCGTGTTCAAGACGACGCACACGGTGCCATCGGTGGGGTACTGCGTCTGGCAACGCCGCAAGAAGTTGAAGCCGGAGTATCAGACCCTCAGCGGCGATCAAATCCGCGATCTGCGGCTGTCGGGGGTCGACGTCACCGCGGAGTTCCGCACGCCGCTGGTGGCGTACACGGGGGATACGTCACCGCCGGGATTGGACGGTTATCCGCCGTTGTTCGATGCGCAGATTCTGCTTACCGAACTGACGTTCTTCCGTCCCGAACACCGCAAGGAAAAGATCCACAAATTCGGCCACATGCACCTGGACGATTTTCTGGAGCGGGCGGAGAAGTTCAAGAACGAACTGATCATCGCGATGCACTTCAGCACGCGGTATCAGACGGACCAGATCGAACGGGCCGTGATGAAAAAGATGCCCGCAATCCTGCGCGACCGTGTGAAATTGTGGTTGTGAAGACGAAGAGTTTTTCGCCACAAAAAGGCACAGAAGACACAAAAGGGAAAGCAAGAAGCCCAGCCATTGCCATGGCTGGGTTGTTTTATTTTCCGGGAGAATGATTCTTGTTCAGGATACAAGTGATTGATCGATGGCGGGCGAGATGGCGACATGAACGGGGAAATAAGCAGCGAAACTCTCTCCGAACACCTCGCAGGTTCAATCGCTGACGAAAAGAAACAACCCAGCCATGGCAATGGCTGGGCTTCACGGTCTTTATTACTTTTTGTGACTTCTGTGCCTTTTTGTGGCGAAAACTCTTCTCTTCAGTCGCGCAGCAAGGCCGAGTCGGACGCTGATCCGACTCGGCCTTGCGAATGTGCGATGAACGAACGCGGCGATCCGGTTTACTTGTGGATCGGCGGACCCATCGGGTCTTTGCGTTCGGTGATGACCGGGCAGTTGGGCGACATTTCCGCGTTCAAGGCGGTGTAGTCGGCCCATTGTTCCGGCAGGTTGTCCTGGTGGAAGATCGCGGCGGGCGGGCATTCCGGCACGCACGCTTCGCAATCGATGCACTCATCCGGATGGATGAAGAGCATCGCTTCACCCTCGTAGAAGCATTCGACCGGGCAAACGGTCACGCAATCGGTGTACTTGCAGTTGAAACAGGGTTCTGCAACGACGTGCGTCATGCCAACTCTCGCCTTCTGACGGGACACCAAGGGACTGCCAGCGGCGAACACAAAGTCCGCAGGCACCATCTTGTTGAACCGGAAAAGTCCGCGCAGACTTCCACCGATTTCCCGAATCCTAGTGGTCCCCTGCTGTATCGTCAAGCGGGCATCCGACCTTCAGTCCGAACCAGAACACGTTCCCCTCGGAATTCTCATTCTGTGGAATATCAGGTGGTGATTTGCTTGAGAAGGCTGTCTACGAGTTGATCAGACTTCCTAGCGCGCGAACGTGCTGCTTCGAAAAGTTTCCTGAGGAAGCCACCATCAATGTCGTGTTCAGATGTGAAGACTTCTGCGACTCGCCCCCGGCCATCCAGCAAAGTCATCTGGAACACCTGCGGCGGTAGTTCGAGATCCTCATTGTCAGTGATGTCAATCGACTCCACTTCTACCGCCGCATCAGAAAGATCGGCATAGAATCGATTTTCACTCGCGGTCTCGCGCCACTCTAGAACCCCTTCTTCCGTGGATTTCAACAGCCCTTTTGCCAACTGTAACAGCTTTGATTCTTTCGCCGATCCCATTACGTTTGCTCCTCCAGCTTACCCGCGAGATCAACGTTGCAGTCCCGTATCAAATCCAGCATCACCTCAAGGTAAGCCTTTGACGCGGGACCGACTTGAATATCACGCCGCAATTCCGCGAGTATCGGCTTGAAACGGCTCGTTAATTCGTCGGGCCACCTTTCCTGAGTATATACGATTGCCAATTCATCGCGTATCTGTAATCGCTTTAGCACTGGCCATCTCTTCGCGCTGCGCAGTTCGCGCAATGATTGCGTCAGAATTGCTGCACGTTGAAGGCTATCCCGAAGTGATTCTAGTCGTCGGCGCTGGTGCCACTTCGAGACAATGGCCTTCGCAGAACTCGCTGCCTGCCACGACAAGTAGCTGACAAATAAGGAGGGAATCGAAAGGATGAGCCCGCCAACGCTGGCAACATTCCCCCAATTGCTCGACCACCATTCCAGCATCTCTGGGGTTCCTACGGCAAGTCCGACTTCCCCATCAGATAGCGGTCGCATTCCCGAGCGGCACCACGGCCTTCGTTGATGGCCCACACGATGAGACTCTGACCGCGGCGGCAATCCCCCGCGGCAAACACGCCCGGGACGTTGGTCGTGAACTTACCGTGGTCGGCTTTGTAGTTCGAGCGCGGATCGAGTTCGATGCCCAATTGCTCGGCGACGGTCTTTTCCGGGCCTTTGAAACCGAGGGCGAGGAAACAGAGCTGGGCGGGCCATTCGCGTTCGGAACCGGGGATCACCGAGAACGGCGTATTCTTTTCGGTATCGGGCTTGGCCCAGTCGAGCCGCATGGTTTTCACCGCGCGGAGGTTGCCCTTGTCGTCGCCGAGGAACTCCGCGGTTTGAATCGTATATTCGCGCGGGTCATCGGCGAGCGTCTTGCCGGGCATCTTGGAGTAGTCGAACTTCGCGGCGGCTTCTTCGTGGCCGTAGTCCTTCTTGTAAACGCGCGGCCACTGCGGCCAGGGATTGTTCGCGGCCCGTTCCGTCGGTGACTGCGGCACGACTTCAAAGTTGATCAGGCTCCGGCAACCGTGACGCAGCGACGTCCCGCAGCAGTCGGTGCCGGTATCGCCGCCGCCGATGACGACCACGTCTTTGTCTTTCGCAGAGATGTATTCCCCGTCAGCGAGGCCGGAATCGAGCAGGCTCTTGGTATTGCGGTGCAGGAACTCCATCGCGAAGTGGATGCCGTTCAACTGGCGGCCCGCGGTCTTCGCAAAGAAGTCGTTGGGCACCGTCGCCCCGGTCGCAAGGACCACGGCGTCGAACTGCTTCTTGAGCTGATCGGCGGTGATGTCCTTCCCGACCGCGGTGTTGGTCTGGAAGATGATCCCTTCGCGCGCCATCAGGTTGACGCGGCGCTCGACGACTTCCTGCTTGTCGAGCTTCATGTTGGGGATGCCGTACATCAGCAACCCGCCGATACGGTCCGCGCGCTCGAAGACCGTGACCGTGTGACCGACGCTGTTCAACTGCGCGGCGGCGGCGAGTCCGGCGGGACCGGAACCGATCACGGCGACTTTCTTGCCGGTGCGCGTCGGTGGCGGTTGAGGCACGACCCAGCCCTGTTCAAAGCCGTGGTCGATGATGGTGCATTCGATGTTCTTGATCGTCACCGGCGGCTTGTTGATGCCGAGGACGCACGATCCTTCACACGGAGCCGGGCACACGCGGCCGGTGAACTCCGGGAAGTTGTTCGTCTTATGCAGCCGATCGAGCGCTTCCCGCCAATGCCCGCGGTAGACGAGATCGTTCCACTCGGGAATGAGGTTATTGACCGGACAGCCCGCGGCCATGTTGTTGATGAGCGTGCCTGTGTGACAGAACGGCACGCCGCAATCCATGCACCGCGCCCCCTGTTTTTTCAGGTCGGCTTCGGGCAGGTGCTCGTGAAATTCGTTCCAGTCGAGAATCCGCAGTTCCGGCGACCGATCGGTCGGAATCTGACGGGTGAACTCTTTAAATCCAGTCGGCTTACCCATGATGCAATCCAAACCTCGTAGGGTGGGCGGGGCCCACCATCGCGTGATCCTCGTTCCCATGCTCTGCGTGGGAACGTCTTCTCTTCGACGCTCCGCGTCGTCTTCGTTCTTTGTGTCGTCATTCGTGCGACCAGCGCGTCGCGGCCGTGCGTTCCCACGCAGAGCATGGGAACGAGTTATCCGTTAAGTTTTCGTGGGAGGAACGGGGTTTCCCTGAGCGCGGTCAAACCACGCTTGAATCGACAGTTGAAAACCAGGCAAAACGGTGCCGCCATTGAGGGTGTCATTCCGATCAAGAATGCGGCATTCCTTCGCGGACGACCACACTTCGACCGTCATCAACTCCGATTCAACGATCCAGACAAGTTCGACCCCGGCATCGAAATACTCCTGCCGTTTGCGTTCGATTTCGCGATGCGTGTTGCTCGGACTCAAAACTTCGACGGCGAGATTCGGTGCGATGCCACAAACAGGATCACGCGGAACTCGATGATCTGTAGTACGCTCCCAACGGATGAATGACACGTCGGGAACACGCACATTGCCGTACATCATTCGCGTCAACGCCCCGTCGCCATTTGTGAACCCGAATGGATTCGACTCAAGCCACTTCTCGATAAAAAAACCGAGAATCAATCCCAATCGGCTTTCAAAAAATCCCATGGCTCGGTCTACCAAAACGCCATCAATAAGTTCCGGAGTCGGTCGCGACGCCGTAATCACATCCTCTTCCGTCGCCGTGCCAGGCGCAGGGTACAAGCGGATGCGCGACAACGGCACGTCGCCGAGACGGTGGACCAGATCGGCCAATGTCTCGGTGGAATGTCGCGTCGTTGCTTCCAGCGGCGGATCGAGGAGAGTGGTGGACATGGCTCGGTTCTTCTACGGAGGGTTGCCGACGCCGGCACCGGCGGGGCTGAGGTTGGCTTCTGTTTCGGCTTCCTTCTTGCGGTCGGCGAGGGCACGCTTGTAGTCGATGGGCATCACTTTCTTGAACTGGCCGAGCGTGGTCTCCCACAGGTCGAGAATCCCCGCGGCGACGGCGGACCCCGTGTACTTGTGGTGCTTGGCGATCATCTCGCGGAGTTCGTCAATGTCCTCGCTGTCTTCGACCTTCTCCAGTGCAACCATTTCAAGGTTGCAGCGGCCGAGGAGTTCGTCGCGCGGATCCCACACGTAGGCAATGCCGCCGGACATCCCCGCGGCGAAGTTGCGGCCGGTGGCACCGAGGATGATCACCCGGCCGCCGGTCATGTACTCGCAGCCGTGATCACCCACGCCTTCCACCACCGTCCATGCGCCGGAGTTCCGCACGCAGAACCGTTCCGCGGCGCGACCCCGGAAGTAGGCTTCCCCTTCGGTTGCCCCGTAGAGACAGACGTTGCCGACGATGATGTTGTCTTCGGGGGTGAACGACGAATTCTTCGGCGGATAGACCACGATTCGGCCGCCGGAGAGGCCCTTACCGACGAAGTCGTTGGCGTCCCCTTCGACTTCGATGGTGATCCCCTTCGCCATCCACGCCCCGAGGCTTTGGCCCGCGGAACCCTTGCAGCGGATGTGGATCGTATCGTGCGGCATCCCATGCTCGCCCCACTTCTTTGACACCTCGTGGCTGAGCATCGTCCCCAACGCACGGTCGATGTTCTGAACCTCGATGTCGAGTTGCTTCGGCTCGCCGGTTTGAATGGCGTTCTGGCATTCGCGGATCAGGTCGTTATCGAGTTGATACTCCATGCCGTGCTGCTGGGCGATCTGGCAGTACGTCCCCACATTCGGATGCGGCTTGGTCGCCGGGGTGAGGACGCGGGACAGATCGATGTGCTTCGTCTTCCAGTGCGTGACAGTCGGATCGAGTTCGAGCATGTCCGACCGGCCGACCATTTCGTTGATGGTCCGGAAACCAAGCTGGGCCATGATTTCGCGGGCATCTTCCGCGACCATGAAGAAGTAATTGATGAGATGTTCCGGCATCCCATTGAACAGCGCCCGCAGTTGCGGATCCTGTGTCGCGATGCCGACCGGACACGTGTTGAGATGGCATTTCCGCATCATGATGCAGCCGAGCGTGATCAGCGGAGCCGTCGAGAAACCGAATTCTTCGGCTCCCAGCAGCGAGGCAATCACCACATCGCGGCCGGTCTTCAATTGACCGTCCGTCTGCAAACGGACACGGCTGCGAAGATCGTTCAGCACCAGCGTCTGATGCGTCTCCGCGATCCCGAGTTCCCACGGCAGCCCGGCGTGCTTGATGCTCGTCAATGGTGAAGCCCCAGTGCCACCGGAATCGCCTGCGATGAGGATGTTGTCCGCATGGCCCTTCGCCACCCCGGCGGCAATCGTCCCGACGCCGACTTCCGACACCAGCTTCACCGAAATCCGTGCCCGCGGGTTGCTGTTCTTCAAATCGAAGATCAGTTGCGACAGGTCTTCAATCGAGTAAATGTCATGATGCGGCGGCGGGCTGATCAGACCCACACCGGGCGTCGAATGCCGGGTCGCCGCGATGACTTTATCCACCTTGTGACCGGGCAGTTCACCCCCTTCGCCGGGCTTGGCTCCCTGCGAGATTTTGATCTGCAACTCGTCCGCGTTGGTCAGATACCAACTCGTGACACCGAAGCGGCCCGAGGCAATCTGCTTGATCGCGGACCGCTTGGAATCGCCGTTGGGGAGTGGCGCGAACCGCTTGTAATCTTCGCCCCCTTCGCCGGTGTTGCTCTTGCCGCCGAGGCGGTTCATGGCGATTGCAATCGTTTCGTGCGCTTCCGCGGAGATGCTGCCGTAGCTCATCGCGCCGGTGCAGAACCGCTTGACGATGTCCTTCGCCGATTCGACTTCATCGAGCGGGATCGACTTGCCTGGCTTGAACCGCACCAGTCCGCGGAGATGGCATTCTCTCGCCACCTGCTCGTTGATCAGCTTGGCGAATTCCTTGTAGGAGTTTTTTTCCCCCTGCCGCGCGGCTTTCTGAATGCTCGCAATCGTGAGCGGAATCCACGCATGTTTTTCACCGCTCGAACGCCAGTGGAACAGTCCGAAGTTCGGCAGCACCGGCAACCGCGATTCATCACGAGTGGGGTAACCGAGTTCGTGCCGACGGAGTGTTTCCTCGGCGAGAATCTCAAAACCGACGCCCCGGATGCGGCTCGCGGTGCCCCGGAAACAGAGGTCGACCACTTCGCCGCTGAGGCCGACCGCTTCGAAGATCTGGCCCCCCTTGTAGCTTTGTAGCGTGGAGATGCCCATCTTGGCCATCACCTTCAGGATGCCCTGCTTGGTGGCCTTGCGGTACGCCGCGGTGATTTGTTCGTGGGTCCAGTCGCCCGGCAGTTCGCCGTCGTCCTGCACCTGCCACAGGGCTTCAAACGCCAGATACGGATTGATCGCATCGGCCCCGTAACCCGTCAGCAGACAGAAGTGATGAACTTCCCGCGCCTCGGCGGTTTCCACGACGATGCCAATCCGCGTCCGCTCTTCATTGCGGACGAGATGATGATGCACTGCCCCGGTGGCGAGGAGCGCACTCACCGGCAGGCGATCGGCTCGGGTCGCACGATCGGACAGAATCACCAGCGCGTAACCATCCGCAATCGCTTGCCGCGATTCCGCACAGATGCGTTCCAGCGCCGGTTGCAGTCCCTTCGTGCCTTCCGACTTCGGATAGGTGATGTCGATCGTCTTCGTCCGCCAGTGGCGGTAATCCAGTTCCTTCAACGAAGCGAGTTCTTCGTTGGTGAGAATCGGGTGCGGCACGGCCAACCGATGGCATTGCCCCGCCGTCGTTTCCAGCAGGTTGCCTTCGGGGCCGATGTAGCACTCCAGCGACATGATGACTTCTTCCCGCGTCGAGTCGATCGACGGGTTCGTCACCTGCGCGAAGAGTTGCTTAAAGTAATCATAGAGCGGCCGCGGCTGATCGCTCATGCACGCCAGGGCCGAGTCATCGCCCATCGAGCCGATCGGATCTTTCTTGGTCGTGATCATCGGAATCAGCATGAATTGCAGCGATTCCGTGGTGTAACCGAACGACTGCATGTGGGCGAGCAGATCCTCGCCGACCATCCGCGGCGGCGCTTCCACCTGCGGCAATTCGCTCAATTGCAGCCGCTGTTCCTTGAGCCACTGACCATACGGCCGCTGGGTCGCGAAGTCCTTCTTGAGTTCTTCGTCGGGAATGAGCCGGCCTTGTTCGAAGTCGACGAGGAACATCTTGCCGGGCTGCAAGCGGCCCTTGAACTTGACGTTCTTCGGATCGATTTCGAGGACGCCGACTTCGCTCGCCATCACCACGCGGTCGTCATGGGTGACGTAGTACCGGCTGGGACGCAGGCCGTTGCGATCGAGTGTCGCACCGATCACGTTGCCATCGGTGAAGCTGACCGACGCCGGGCCGTCCCACGGTTCCTGCAACGCCGAGTGATACTCGTAGAACGCCCGCTTGTCTTCGGGCATCGATTCGTGGTTCTGCCACGCTTCGGGAACCATCATCATGACGGCTTCGGGCAGGCTGCGGCCGCTGAGCAGCAGCAATTCCAGCGCGTTGTCGAAGTTGCCGGAGTCACTGCAATGCGGCTCGATGATCGGGAAGAGTTTTTGCAGATCGTCGCCAAAGAGTTCCGACTTCATCATCCCCTGGCGGGCGTAGGTCCAGTTGCTGTTGCCACGGACGGTGTTGATTTCGCCGTTGTGGGCGATATACCGCTGCGGATGGGCCCGGTCCCAACTCGGGAACGTGTTCGTGCTGAAGCGGGAATGCACCATCGCGAGGTGGCTGGTGTAGTCCTCTTGTTGCAGGTCCGGGAAGAACGGCCGGACTTGCTCGGGGGTGAGCATCCCCTTGTAAATCAGCACCCGGCTCGACAGCGAGCAGCAGTAGAACATCAGCGCCTGCGGCAGATTTCCTTCGCGCAGGCGGTGACTGGCCCGCTTGCGGATGACGTAGAGTTGCCGGTCAAACTCGGCCTGGTCGATCCCCGGCGCGGCCGCGATGAAGACGTGCTCAAACGCCGGCATCGCAGCGCGGGCCGACGGACCGATATCGGCCAAGGACGGTTCATGCGGCACCTTCCGCCAGCCGATCATCGCCTGACCTTGTTCGGCGACGAGCCGGGTAAACTCGTCCTTGCAGATCGCCCGTTGTTCCGGATCGGTCGGCAGGAAGACCAGACCCACGCCGTATTTCCCGGGCTCGGGCAACTGCACGCCCCACTCGGCATTGGCGACGCGGGCCATGAAGGCATGCGGCAGCGCGGTCAGAATCCCCGCGCCGTCACCGGTGTTGGCTTCACAACCACACGCCCCGCGATGGGACATGTGCCGGAGCATCCGCAGCGCGTCTTCCAGAATCTGGTGCGACCGCTGCCCTTTAATGTGGGCCACAAAACCGACGCCGCAGTTGTCATGTTCGTTGGCGGGATCATAAAGACCCTGCGCCTTCGGCGTCCCATCGGAATGAAACAGTTCCGGGTTGCGGGTGAAGAGCGGTGTTTCGGACATATTCGGCACTCATTTCGGAAGGCAGAACTTGACGACAGTTGTCGGAAGTTCACAGGAAACATTTGTCTAAGTGTTCGCCGCTGCCGGGGTGGGCGCTAGCGGTTTTTTCGCAGCCGGGGCCGCGACTTTCGGACGGAAAAAGGACTCGGGAGGTTCGTGCAGCAGATCGAGAAATCGCTGCACCGCCGTCGTCGGCGAATTGTGGCGCTTGTGGACGATCCCCAATCGGCGGACCCAGCGGACATCATCCAGTTTCAACATTCGCAGCGACCCAATTTCCACTTCGCGCCGGACCGTGGAAATCGGGAGAATCGCAATCCCACAACCAATTTCCACCGCCCGCTTGATCGTTTCGATGTTGTCAAATTCATGGACGACATCGACCGAGACTTTCGCCTGCCGCAGCCACCGGTCCAATTCCGCGCGTATTTGCAATTCGGTTGTAAATGTCACCAACGACTCGCCGTCCAATTCTGCTGAAACCAGCGACTTTCTCGCTCCTAGGCGGTGTTGGGGAGACACGGCGACGACCATTTCCTGCTCCTGCCACGGAATGCAGTTCAAGTCGGCCCGCTTCGGAGGGAACGACATCAGGCCGAGGTCGGCCTCGTCGTTGGTGATTCGATCAAGAACCGCATCGGGGTGCAGGTACCGCAATTCGAGGGCGGCGTCGGGATAGAGATGCTCGAACTGCTTGACGTAACAGTCCATCTGCAGTAGTCCGACGGAATAAATCGCCGCGACCCGCACCGGCCCGGTCACCTTGTCCCGCACCTGTAAGACACGGTCTTCCAACCGCCGATAACTGTCCAGCAACTCCCGGCATCCGGTGTAATAGGCTTGCCCGGAAGGAGTTAGCTCCAGCGGCCGTTTGTCCCGGTTGATCAGTTCCAGCCCGAAATGCTTTTCAATGGCCTTCACGGTCTCGCTGGCCACCGGCTGGGAAACCCCCATCGCCTTCGCCGCGCGCGAAAAGCTGCGGAGGCTGGCCACCTCGCAAAACAGTTCGAGATCACGCAGATCCATGAGGCATCACTTATCGGATCGGGAAATAGAGCGGCCGAATGACTATCGCCGCAGCGAAAGGAGCAGTTTAGGATTGTCAGATATCGAATGTCAACGGAAATCGCCTTTTCCGATGCTTCCCAGCCCGGAGCGCGAGCGACGGGAGTCACTTCACGATTGGCCTCCGTCGCTCGCGCTCCGGGCTGGGACACACAACTTCTATAGAAACCATCCGCCGATTCTACAGAATCGCTTGTGAGCCGAACCGCGGAGGGTTATCCTCAAACTGTGGTCGATTGTGCCATTCCCTCCAGGTTCCGAGCGATGACCGTCGTTTCCCCCTCCTCCGCTACCACCCCCCGCGGTTTGCGGCGGGAAGCGATTGTGGAATCGCTCCTTGCTGACGTCTTTCAAGGCCGCCTGAAAGCCGGGCAGCACCTCGTCACGCAGGATCTCGCGGAGCGGTATGCGGTGTCGCATACCCCGATCCGGGAAGCCCTGATCGCCCTCGCCGGGATTGGCATTATCACCCTGGCACCCAACCGCGGGGCCGTGGTGAAGCAGGTCGGCGCGAAAGAAGTCCGCGAAGTCTGCCAGGTGCGCAAGGCCCTCGAATGTGAAGCGGTCCGTTTGGCGTGCGGCCGGATTTCTCCCGCAGAATTGCAGGCCCTGGCGGTAGAATTGAAGAAGCTGGCGGGTCGCACCGGGGCCAATGGGTTACGACAGGTCGCGAAGGCCCGGGAACTCGACAGCCGGTTGCACGATTTGATCGCTGATGCCTCGGGCAACCAATTTTTGAAGCAGGAATTGAACCGGCTCAAGTTGCTCTTCCGGGCGTTCCGCGATGTCGCCTGGGAACACGATGGCGCCCATAATGATTTCCACCGCCTCACCGAAGAGGCGTACGAACACGTGGTGATTGTCGAAGCTTTGCTGACCAGCGACGCCAAAGCCGCCAGCCGGGCGATGTCCCGCCACATCCGCAGCGGCATGGTGTACTGGTCGCGGGCTCTGACGGCGTCGACAAAGCTGTGACGGAGGGGAACCACGGAATACACGGAGGACACGGAAGGGGAGAAGACAAAGAGGAGTGATGCGAAAGACTCGCCAGGGCGAGAGTATTGGGGGACGTGAAAGATCTTGAATCCTTTCCTTGCTCTTTTTCCGTGTGGTCCGTGTATTCCGTGGTTCCCTTCTTCCGCAAAAAACAAACGCAGAGCTATCGACTGACGGTCAGCAAAATCTCGGATTTCCCCGGAGAATGACTCCTATGAAATGGTTCGTATTCACTGTCGCGATGATTTCGGCAACGGCCGCCGTCGCTGCGGAACCGTTGCAGTTCAACCGCGATGTGCGGCCGATTCTGGTTGACATGTGCTTTGCGTGTCACGGGGCGGATAGTGCCGCGCGGAAGGCCGACCTGCGGCTGGATCAGCGCGAGGCGGCGATGAACAGCCAGGCGATCATTCCCGGCGATCCCGCCCAGAGCGAAATGATCCGCCGCATTCTTTCCAGCGACGCCGACGAAGTCATGCCCCCGGCGAGCACCAAGAAAACGCTCACCGCCCAGCAGAAAGAAATCCTGCAGCGCTGGGTGAAAGAAGGGGCCGAGTATCAACCCCACTGGTCATTCATCGCCCCCACGCGCGGGGAACTTCCGGCCGTGAAGAATGCCGCCTGGGTGCGCAATCCGATTGATCACTTCACTCTCGCCCGGTTAGAAGCCGAAGGCCTTGCCCCCGCGCCGGAAGCCGACAAACGAACTCTCGCCCGGCGGTTGAGCCTCGATCTGACCGGGTTGCCGCCGTCGCCGGAACTCGTGGAGAATTTCGTCAACGATCCTTCCGCCGACGCTTACGAAAAGCTCGTCGACACCTTGATGAAGTCGCCGCAGTGGGGTGAACATCGGGCACGATACTGGCTGGACGCGGCACGGTATGCGGACACCCACGGCATTCATTTCGACAACTATCGCGAAGTGTGGGCGTACCGTGATTGGGTCATCAACGCCTACAACCAGAATATGCCGTTCGATCAATTCACGATCGAACAACTCGCCGGGGATCTCCTGCCGGAAGCGACGCTGGAACAAAAAGTCGCGTCGGGCTTCAATCGCTGCAACATCACGACCAGCGAAGGGGGGACGATCCCGGAAGAGTATTACGTCCTCTACACCCGCGACCGGACCGAAACGATGTCGTTGGTGTGGATGGGTCTGACCACCGGCTGTGCGGTCTGCCACGACCACAAATTCGACCCGGTTTCACAGAAGGAATTTTATTCACTCGCGGCGTTCTTCAATAACACGACGCAGAACGCGATGGACGGCAACGTCAAGGACACGCCCCCGATTCTGACGGTCCCCGCTCCGGCCGATCGTGAGCGCTTCGGGCAGATGGAGGGCGTCATCGCCGCCGCGAAGCAAGTCGTGGAGCAACGCAAACAAGCCGGACGTTCGGTCTTCGATCCATGGCTCGCCGAGGTGAAACCCGACACGGCAACGGTTTCGTTGCCGGAATCGGGACTGCAATTCCGCCTGCCGCTGGATGAAGGCCAAGGCGACACTCTGAAGTATTACGTTCCCGGTGAAACGCGCGAAACGAAGTTGACGAAACCCGTCGAATGGAAGCCGGGTCAGACCGGCGCGAAGGCGATCCACCTGAATCAAGGGGGCCCGGCGGAGTTCCCGATGGTCGGTGACTTCGACAAGGATCAACCGTTCTCGTGCGGTGCGTGGGTGCAACTTCCCGCCAACGACGGAACCGGAGCCATTCTCGCCCGCATGGACGATGGCAACGACTTCCGCGGTTGGGACCTGTGGGTCGAAGGCCGCCGCATCGGCACGCATATCATTCACAAGTGGCAGGACGATGCGCTGAAGGTCGTCTCGAAGAACCAGGTGAAAGCCAACGAATGGGCTCATGTGCTGGTGACTTACGACGGTTCGATGAAAGCCGCCGGGGCGAAGGTTTACATCAATGGCGAGTTGCAACAGACGAACGTGCAAGCCGACGGGTTGAAGAACACGACGAAGACGACGGTGCCGTTCAAACTCGGACAACGCCACAATACCAGCCCGTTGCCGGGGGTGACGATCAACGATGTCCGCGTGTATAACCGGGCGCTGACCGATGCGGAAGTCGCCGCACTGGCGAAGACTTCACGGTATGCCGCGCTGCTGGCCAAAGCGGCAGCCGAACGGACACCGGCCGAGAACGACGAACTCTATCAGTGGTGGTTGACGACGAAGAATCAACCTTATCAGACCGCCGTGGCTGAGGTGCAGAAACTCGAGCGCGAGCAGGCGGACATCAAAGCCCGGGGCACCATTGCCCACATCATGAACGAGAAGACGGACCCGGCGATGGCGTTCGTCCTTTTCCGTGGGGAATACGACAAACGCCGCGATCAAGTCGCCCCGGAAACGCCCGCCGCGTTGCCTGCCTTTCCGGCCGAGGCCCCGCGCAACCGCCTCGGTCTGGCGAAGTGGCTGCTCGATCCGCAGCATCCGCTCACAGCCCGCGTGACGGTCAATCGCAGTTGGCAGGAACTGTTCGGCCAGGGACTGGTGCGAACCGCCGGAGACTTCGGCATCGCCGGGGAGGTGCCGTCGCACCCGGAACTCCTCGACTGGCTGGCGATCGAATTCCGCGAGAAAAACTGGGATATCAAGCAGTTTTACAAGCTACTGGTGACGTCTGCGACGTACCGTCAATCGGCGATCACCACGAAGGACAAATTGGAAAAAGATCCATCGAACCGGTTGCTGTCACGCGGACCACGGTTCCGCATGGACGCCGAGATGGTGCGCGATTATGCGCTCGCCGCCAGCGGGTTGCTCGTTCCGAAGATTGGCGGTCCAAGCGTGAAGCCGTATCAACCCGATGGCGTGTGGGAAGCGGTCGCGATGCTCGGCAGCAACACCCGCGATTACCGCGCCGACAAGGGCGAGAATCTCTATCGCCGCAGTATGTACACGTTCTGGAAACGAAGTGCCCCGCCCGCCAGCATGGACATCTTCAATGCCCCGGCTCGCGAAGTCTGCACCGTCCGCCGCGAACGAACCAACACACCACTGCAGGCGCTAGTCACATTGAACGATCCGCAAATGGTCGAAGCGGCGAAAGCCCTCGCGCAGAGAACCATTAAGGATGCCAAGCCCACGAACGCCGACCGCATCGACTTCCTCGCCCGCCGGCTGATTGCGCGTCCGTTGCGAGCCGAAGAGCAAGCGATCGTGCAACAATCCCTCGCCGATCTGACCGGATATTACTCCGCCCATCCGGAGGATGCCCGACAGTTATTAGGCGTCGGCGAAATGGCGATCGATGCCAGCATGAATGCCCCGGAACTCGCCGCCTGGACGATGTTAACCAATGAGTTGATGAATCTGGATGAGGTGTTGAGTAAGTAGGAATTGAAATCGGAATGAGTACAACTGTTGAAATCAAAGACCTGGCGAGCCAATGGGCAGCGGTTCTGAAATCGGTCCGTTCCGGGGGAGAGGTGTTGATTGTGGACCAGACGGTACCTCAAGCGCGCTTGCTGCCGATCACTCGTCGCCAGCCGGGAATGCACCCCGATGCGATGGAGATGCAACCTGACTTCGATGAGGCGCTGCCGGAGACGTTTTGGGTTGGTGGCACATGAAACTTCTGCTCGACACTCATAGTTTCATCTGGTGGGACAGCGCGCCGCACCTGTTGTCCATTTCGGCAAGAGAGGCGATTGAAGACCCGACTCATCAAGTTCTCGTGAGCACAATCTCACTTTGGGAAATCGCCATCAAGTCCCAATTGGGCAAGCTGCAACTCCACCGTCCGCTTGATGAAATCGTGCATGATCAAGTCTCGCAAGGAATCCAGATTCTTGACTTTTCGACTCCACATGTGCTGCAAGTCCCGAAGTTACCGGACCATCACAAAGACCCATTCGATCGAGCGTTAATCGCGCAGGCGACAGTCGAAATGGCCACGCTTGTCACGAAAGATTCCGCAATGTCGGCCTACCAGATTCCACTGCTTTGGTAGCCTGCATCTCGACCTGATATCAACTACTGAGATTGAGGAACACGCCATGTCGCTCATCGAAGATTACCGCCAGGCGATGACCCGCCGTCATTTCTATCAGCAGGGATCGCACCTGCTTGGCGGGGCGGCTCTGGCATCGCTGATGGCGTCCAGCAAGCCCCTCACGGCGGCCACGGTTGGCGAAGCAGCGAAGGAACATCCGGCGCACATTGCGTCTCGGGCGAAGCACGTCATCTACCTGCACATGGTCGGCGGGCCCGCGCAGATGGACCTGTACGACTACAAGCCGGTCATGCAGGAATGGTTCGACAAGGACCTGCCCGAATCGGTCCGCATGGGGCAACGACTCACCACGATGACTTCCGGACAGAAACGTTTTCCCATTGCGCCGTCCAAGTATAAGTTCGCGCAGCACGGTGAATGCGGCATGTGGATGTCGGAAATGCTGCCGTATACTGCGAAAATGGCCGATGACATGGTCTTCATTCGCAGTATGAATACGGAAGCGATCAATCATGAACCGGCCATCAGTTATATGCAGACTGGCAACCAGAACACCGGGCGGCCGTGCCTGGGGTCGTGGGCTTCGTATGGTCTCGGGTCGCTGAATGAAGACCTGCCGACGTTCGTGGTGCTGGTCGCGAAGCCGAGCAATCAGGAACAGGTGCAGGCGATCTCCGCCCGGTTGTGGGGCTCGGGTTATCTCCCCGGTGAACATGCCGGGGTTTCGTTCCGTTCAGGGCCCGATCCGATTCTCTACATCAACAACCCGCCCGGCGTGCCGAAGGAAATCCGCCGGAAGACGCTGGATGGATTGAAGTCGCTGAACGAACTGACCTACCAGCAACTCGGCGATCCGGAGACGAACACGCGCATCCAGCAATACGAACTGGCATACCGGATGCAGGCCAGCGTTCCCGATCTCGTCGATCTCCGCGATGAAACCGAGAACACCGAGAAACTCTACGGCCCCGATATCCGCAAACCGGGATCGTTCGCTCACACGGTGTTGCTCGCCCGGCGGATGGTCGAGCGCGGCGTGCGGTTCGTGCAGATTTACCACAACAACTGGGACCACCACGGCAACCTCATCGGCCGGATGAAAGACCAGACCCGCGATGTTGACCAGCCGTGCTATGGACTCGTGCAGGACCTCAAAGCCCGCGGCCTGCTCGATGACACGCTCGTCATCTGGGGCGGCGAGTTCGGTCGGACGATTTACTCCCAGGGCGGCGTGAGCAAAGAAAACTACGGCCGCGATCACCACCCGCGGTGCTTCACCATGTGGATGGCCGGCGGCGGCAGCAAGGGGGGCACCATCTACGGCGAAACCGACGATTTCTCGTACAACATTGTGAAAGACCCGGTCCACATCCGCGACTTCCACGCGACGGCGTTGCATCTGCTTGGGTTCGATCACGAAGCGTTCACGTACAAGTTCCAGGGGTTGGATCAACGCCTCACCGGGGTCGAACCGGCGCATGTCATCAAGGCGCTGATTGCGTAGACAGACCGGGCGCACGGTGTGGGTTCAGCGCGAGGCGCGAAACCGCAAGCGTGGATCGGCCGCTGTGCGGTTTCGC